>NZ_QXFM01000095.1 GCF_003584015.1 Aurantiacibacter xanthus | reverse complement strand
GGGCGCGAGCCTGCGCGATATCCTGCGGACGGTTGCCGTTGCGCAGGCGGGCAAGCTGCGCCTCGGCCTGAGCGATCTGGGCATCGGCCTGCGCCAGCCGGTCGCGACCGCGCGCCGGATCGACCGCCGCCAAGAGGTCGCCCTCCTTCACCCGGTCGCCTTCTTCGACCGCGACCTCATCGATCCGCCCGCCGACTTCGAAGGCCATGTCGACCTCGCGGATATCGACATTGCCATAAAGCATCAGCCCCTTGTCGCCCCCGCGCCACAGGCCGAAGCCTCCGGTGGCAAAGGCGGCAATGGCCAGCACGACAAGCACGGCAACGATGGCGACAGGCAGACGTTTCATCGTGTCTTCTCCGGCGGTTGGGTGATCAGGCAACGGGTATGTTCGATCAGGCGCGCGATCAGCAGCGTGGCGGTGGCGGGGTCGATATCGTCCACCCGCATCACCCGTTTGACCGTCTCGCGAGCGGTGCGCAGGATAAGCACCTGCCCCCAGACAAGCAGTGCGGCGGCGCGGACCTCCTCTTCGGCAAGATCGGGCCGCGCTTGCCGGATCAGGGTCAGCCCCGCATCCATCACCGGGCGGATCGCGCCCTCGAACAGGCGCTCGAACGCCTCGGTGGGCGCCTGCTGCTCGCGCACAATGAAGCTGGCCCAGGCTCTGGTGCCCGGATCGAGCATCATATGCGCAAAGCCGCTCAGCATCCGGCAGATCGCATCGGTCGCGGCCTCGGGGGCGAGCGCATCGATATCGCCAAGCGCGGCAATGCCGGGTTTGACCCACTGCGAGATACCGGCCGCAATATGGTCGGCGCAGGCGAGGTAAAGCCCTTCCTTGCCGCCAAAATGATAGGTGATCTGCGACATGGCCGTATCGGCATCGGCAGCGATGGCGCGCGTGGCCGCGCCTTCGAACCCGCGCCGCCCGAAGTGATCAATTGCAATATCGAGGAGTCGTTCCCGCATGGGTCGAGTCAATTAATTAATTCATTCGAACGAATGAGTCCAGAGCCAAATTCGCGGGCCGGGGCGCTCAGCGCCACCGCCGCCGGATCGCGACGACCGATCGCACCTCGCACGGGCAGGTTGCACTGCCCAACGGGGGCCAGTACGGGGATGAGCTGCGGCGCGGAAACGGCGAGTGGGCATTAGCGGCAGCGCCCGGTGCGCAGCCGGTGTGAGGGGAAGACGATGCGTGGATGGTTCGGGGCTGCGATTGCGGCCGTGGCGCTGGTTGGGGTGACCGCCGCCTATTCGCAGGGCGTGCAGCCCTCAGCGCAGGAGTGGGCAGCGCATGGCGGCAGCTCCAACGAGCAATACTATTCGCAGCTCACCCAGATCGATGCGAGCAATGTCGCCGACCTGAAGCCAGCGTGGTTCTTCGAATACGACACCGTGCGCGGGCAGGAAGGCGAAGCCATCGTTGCTGACGGCGTGCTCTATATCTCCACCGCCTGGTCTAAGGTCTATGCGCTTGATGCGAAGACCGGCGCGGAGCTGTGGAAGTACGATCCCAAGGTGCCCGGCGAGGCAGGGCCGAAGGGCTGCTGCGACGTGGTCAACCGCGGCGTGGCGGTGAGCGACGGGCGCGTTTTCATCACCACCTTCGACGGGCGCATGGTCGCGCTCGACGCGAAGACCGGCAGCGAACTCTGGGTGGCCGACACCATCGCCAACCACGCGATGGACTATACCAGCACCGGCGCCCCGCGCGTGTTCAAGGGCAAGGTCATCATCGGTCAGGGCGGCGCGGAAAAGGGCGTGCGCGGCTATGTCACCGCCTATGACGTGGCGACCGGCGCGAAGGCCTGGCGCTTCTACCTCACCCCGCCCCCGCCGGGTGTGGTCGATGGCGAGGTGTCCGACCGGGTGCTGGAGGAAATGGCCCGTCCGACATGGTTCGGCGACCTCTGGCACACCACCGGCGGCGGCGGCGCGCCGTGGGATTCCATCGTTTACGACGAGGAGCTGGACCAACTGCTGATCGGCACCGGCAACGGCTCGCCGCACAGCCACTATCTGCGCTCGGCCGGGCAAGGCGACAATCTGTTCCTCGCCTCGGTGCTGGCGCTCGATCCCGATACCGGCGAATATCGCTGGCACTATCAGCAGACGCCGGGCGACAGCTGGGACTACACCTCGGTCCAGAACATGATCCTCGCCGATCTCGAGATCGACGGACGCCCGCGCAAGGTGATCCTCCACGCGCCCAAAAACGGCTTTTTCTACGTGATCGACCGCGAGAGCGGCCAGCCGATCTCAGCCCGCCCCTATGCCGAGGATATCCGCTGGGCGACCGGGATCGACACCACCTTCTGGCGCCCGATAGAGGTGCCGGGCGCGCGCTATGTCGACCGGCCCTTCCTCAACTCGCCGCACGTCGGCGGCGCGCACAACTGGCAGCCGATGGCCTTCAGCCCGCGCACCGGGCTGGCCTATATCCCCACGGTCCGCAACTATTTCACCTATTCGGCCACCAGCGGCCCGCATCAGGGCGAGGTGATCGACCCGTCCGAACTGCCCAAGTCCGATGCCTACCTCCAGGCCTTCGACCCGCTGACCGGGCAGGAGCGCTGGCGGGTGGACGCAAACGGCTGGAAGCCCGACACGGGCGGCGGCGGCGTGCTCGTCACCGCGAGCGATCTGGTGTTCCAGGGCCGCGGCGACATTCTCGGCGAGATGCTCGCCATCGATGCACGCAGCGGCGAGGTGCTGTGGCGCTATGCCACGCCAAACGCAGTGATGGCATCGCCGATCACCTACATGATCGATGGCGAGCAATATATCGCGGTTTCGACCGGCGGCGGCGGCGGCGGCAACCCGCTGCTCGGCTCGACCAACCCGCCGCGCGAGAAGCAGCCGGGCCGCATGGTCGTGTTCAAACTGAACGGCACCGCCACCCTGCCCGCACCCCCGCCGCTGGCCGGTCCGGCGACCGATCCCGACGAGGTCTTTCCCGCCGACAAGGTGGCACTCGGCGCGCAGGTCTATGGCCGCAACTGCATCTTCTGCCACGGCATGAACCGCCAGCAGAGCAACATCATCACCGACCTGCGCCGCTCGCCCGTCGTCGCCAACGCGCAGGTATGGCGCGCGGTGGTGCACGATGGCGCGTTCCTCTCGCGGGGCATGCCCAAGTTCGACGGGAAGCTGTCGGTTGAGGAAGTGGAAGCGATCCGCAACTACATGGGCGCCGAATCGCAGGCCCTCGCCCGCGATCAGCGCGCCGGGGTTGCCGAACGTTGATGCGATAGGGGCGCGGCTGATCCGCGCCCCGCTTGTATTTTTCCTCTCCAGCCAACATAGTGTCGCGTAATAATTAGCTATCGAAGTAGATTTTGTCCGACCATTATGACGGTTTGTTGGAGAGGATTGCCCATCGTGATCGAGCCGAAGGCCGATGCCGCTCTTGCCGAGCTTCCCGGCTATCTCCTGCGCCGTGCGGCGAGCGTGATGATGGCCGAATTCGCCACCCGGCTGGCCCCGCTCGACCTCAGGATATCCGAGCTGACGGTGCTGTTCGTGGCCGGCTCGGGCGAAGAGCTGACCTCGAGCGAGATCGGCCAGATTGCCGATATCAAGCGCGCCAACATGCCCAAATTGCTCGATCCGCTCGAACACCAGGGGCTGATCCGGCGCGAACCGCTCGATGGCCGCCGCATCGCCATCATCGTGACCGACAAGGGCGAAGCCCGCCTTGCCGAAGCCCGCAAGGTGATCGAACAATTCGAGACAGATCTGCTGGAAACGGTCCCGACCAGACACCGCGCCCATCTGATCCCGGCGCTCGACGCATTGCGCAACTACGGCAAGGAGTAACGCGGCACTCGTCGAGGATGGACAGGCCCTCGGCCCGCCCTATGCTCGACCGGGAAAGCCGCATGCAGGCGGCCACACATAGCGAGGGAGAGCAGCTTGGATCTGGGCATCAGAGGGCGCAAGGCCATCGTCAACGGCGGCAGTGCGGGCATGGGCCGCAGTGCAGTGCTGTCGCTGGCGCGCGAGGGGGTGGAGTGCTTCGTTTCGGCGCGCACCGAGGATCGTCTGGTGAAAGCCTGCGAGGAAATTGCAGCGGAAACGGGCAGCAAGGTCCACCCGATCTGCGCCGATCACAGCACCGAGGCGGGGCGCGCAAAAATCCTCGCCGCCTGCCCCGAACCCGACATTCTCGTCGGCACCTGCTCGCCCCCGCCGATGACACCTGATTATCGCGCCATCAGCGATGCCGACTGGCGCGAGGCCATCGACATCTCGCTGCTATCGCCGATCGCCTTCATGCGCGCGGTGGTCGACGGGATGGCGCAGCGCGGCTGGGGACGGGTCGTCAACATCGCCACGGTCGCGGCCAAGTATCCGGGTGAGATCCGCGCCCTGTCGGGCAGCACCCGCGCCGCGCTCGCCAACTATTGCGTGGCTGTCTCGAAGGTGGTGGCCAAACACAACGTCATCATCAACAACCTGCTGCCGGGGATGCACCACAGCGCCTTCGTGGAAAAACAGTTCACCGAGCGCGCGGCGGCCAAGGGCATCACCTATGCGGAAGAGGTGGCCGAGTTCTCGCGCGAGTGGCGGATCGCGGCCGAACGTTTCGGCGATTGCGACGATGTGGGCGATATGGTGGCGGTGTTTTGCAGCCAGCAGGCCAACTACATCACCGGCCAGAGCCTCGTGATCGACGGCGGCGCGACCACCTCGGTGTTCTAGTCCCCGTCCGGCCGGTAGCGCATCGGCAGCAATGGCGCGGGCATCGGTCGGGCGACCCGCTCGCCGCTTTGCCCGGCGAAATTGGCGAGCACCGGGCCCGACCAGTCGCGGATTACCCGGCGCCACAGCCGCCAGTCGCCATCTTCGCGTTTCAGCGCGTCCTCGTACCAGCCCATAACATAGAGCTGATGCGGCCCGTCGCCCTGCCGCAAGGCCACGGTGACATAGGACTTGGCCACGGCGCAGCCCTCGCCCGGCGTAACGATGGTGTTCGAGATATGGTGCTGCCTTCCGGCGGAGGTGGGCAGGTCGCGCAGGAAGCTGGCGAAATGGCGCAAGGCGGCGTGGCCCTGCCAGCTTTGCGGCTGTTCGAAGGCATCCCATTCGAGCGTGCCTTCGGCGCAGAAACAGGCGACGAAATCTTCCACCGCGCCAGTGTCGAGCGCCCAGGCGCAGGCGGCGAGCCGCTCGTGAATGGCGAGCCTGTCGGCTGTATCGAGCGTGAGCATGGGTTAAGGTGTCCGTTGGAAGGCGAGAAAAGGGAAACTGGTCATGCCTGCGACGGCCCTGCATTTGCGCGGCCTCGCCAGGCGATCACCGGCAAGGCCAGCACCAGCAGCGAGGCGAGCAGCGCAATCGCGAGCGAGAAATTGCCCTCGCTCGCCACCAGCACGCCGGTCAGCCACGGGCCGATAATGCCGCCCGCCGTGCCGAACATGCTGATCAACGCAATCACCCCCACCGGCACCTTGTCCCCGCCCAGCTTCACGAAGCCGGGGATGGCCCAGAACACGCCCTGCGCCGCGCCGATGCCCAGCCCCGCCACGCACAGCAGCAGCAATACTGGCAAACCCGGTGGCAACAGAGCGGCGATCATCATCGCCACGCCCGCAGCGGCGGCAGGCAGCCCGGTGTGAAGCAACCGCTCGCCCTTGCGATCCGAGCGGCGGCCATTGACCACCAACCCGATCGCCAGCGCCAGTAGTGGCAGAGCGCTGAGCGAGCCGATCAGGAACTCGCTGTCGCCCAGATCGAGCGCGCGCACCAGCTGCGGCAGCCAGAACACCAGCGCATAGGAGCCGGTCATCACCAGCAGCCACGTCAGCGAACAGCGCCACAGCCACGGGTCGGACGCAATTTCGCGCACTGTGCGCGGCGGCGCGTCGTTGGTGCCTTCCTGACGGGCGAATTCGGCGGCAAGCCAGGCGCGTTCTTCGCCATCGAGCCAGTGGGCCTTGTCCGGCCGGTCGACCAGATAGAACGCAGCCAGTACCGCCAGCAGCACATTGGGAACGGTCAGCAGCAGGAACATATAGCGCCATGCGGGCCAGCCCAGCGGATTGCTCACTTCGAGCAGCCAGCCGCACAAAGGCCCGCCCAGCACCATCGACAGTGGCACCGCCACCAGCGCCCCGCCAAGCATTCGCGCCCGCATTGCAGGCGGTGCCCATTGCGAGATCAGCCAGGTCATCCCCGGCGCAAACCCGGCCTCGGCCATGCCGAGCAGGAACCGGGCGGCATAGAACTCCGCCGCGCTGGTGATATGCGCCATCCAGAAGCCGGACACGCCCCACAGCATCATCGAAACGAAAATCCAGCGCTTGATCCCCCAAGCCCGCAGCAGGCGCACATGCACGTACTGAAACAGCAGATAGGCGAGGAAGAACATGCTCACGCCCCAGCCGAACTGATCGGGCGACAGGCCAAGGTCCGCCGACATCGCGCTGCCGGCATAGCTGATGTTCACCCGGTCGATCGAATTGACGAAGGTGATGATGGCAATCGGCACGATCAGCCGCAGCGTGATCTTTGCCTGCAGACGCGCGCCGATGGCCTCGCTCATTCCGGTCTGGCCCCTCCCAAGGCGTGAAGCCACGAGCTTGGCCCAGACAGCCGCCCCGCCGCAAGCACATTATCGGCGGGCGCGGCAAGGCTCCATCAGGCCGGAGCTGCGCAGCGGGCGCGCCGTCGCCAGTTCTGCACGTGGGCCGAAGCCAGCAGCGCCGCTCCGCTCACGGTGATAACGGTTTCGAGCGTTTCGGTCGGAGCCATCAAGGCCCCTCCCATCAGGGCCAGCCCCGCGATCCCCAGCAACAGCGTTCCGCGCGCCGCCCGGTGGCGATGGGCCGATTTGCCCAGCACCAGCATGCTCACCGGAATCGCACAGGCGAGCAGCCATGCGTGGATGGCCTCGGGCAGGTGCAGCCATTGCGACAGGGCGGGCAGCAAGGCGATAATGAGCGGCAACGCGAGGCAGTGCACCACACAAACCGCCGAGAGCGAGATCGCCACGCCGTCAAACCAGTGCGCGGGAATGGTGAGCGGCGAGCCACCTGCGCCATCGTGCGGGCGGTTTGCGGGTGCGTCGGGCGATTGACCTTGCGACATGGATAAAAGGACTCTCGATTGGAACTGAACTGTCGCGCCGCATATAGGTCTGGTTAGGAGATGTTACAACATCTCTTACGATGAAAGCGATGAGTTTGGGCGGCTATCCTTGCGCCGGCCCTGCCATGATCCCTAGATAGGCCACATGGCTACAGCAAACCGCCCCGCCCCGCGGGTCCTCACCGTCCTCGCCGCCACGCAAGTCAGCCCCAACATGCGCCGCATCGCGCTTGGCGGCGCGGGCCTCGCCGACTTTCCGGCCGGGCAGCAAGGCGGCTACGTCAAGCTGCGGCTGCCCCTGTCCGACGGCAAGACCGCCGTGCGCACCTATACGATCCGCGCCCAGCGCGCGGACGCGCTCGACATCGACTTTGCGCTCCATGCCGAAACGGCCAGCGGCCATGCCGGCCCGGCGACCGAATGGGCGCTGTCGGTCGAGCCCGGCGCAACCATCGAGGTCGGCGGCCCCGGCCCGGCAAAGCCGCTTCCTGCCGGATACGACGCCTATCTGCTCGCAGGCGACATGACCGCCCTGCCCGCCATCGCGGTCAATCTCGCGGCGCTGCCCGCCGATGCGCGCGGCCATGCGGTGATCGAGGTGATGAGCGATGACGACCGCCTCGACCTGCCGCGCCCGGCGGGGGTAACGCTCGACTATCTGATTGCGCCGCAACCCGGCCTCCAGCCGCAGGCTTTGTCAGAGGCGCTGGCCGCGCGCGAATGGCCGCAAGGGAGCGTCTATGCCTGGGCGGCCTGCGAGTTCTCCGCCATGAAGGCGCTGCGCAGCCTGCTGCGCGACGAGCGTGGCCTCGGGCCAGACGAACTCTATATCTCGTCCTACTGGAAATCTGGCCTCACCGAAGATGCGCACAAGGTGGTCAAGCGCGAGGATGCGCAGGGCCAATAGTCACCCGGCAAAGGCCCTCGCGACATAGCCGCGTCCTGCGCGTCCGGTAACGCTGCATCTTACAGCTCCGAAACGGCGCCTACTTCCTGAATGTAACGTTACACCAGCCGGTTGTGACCGTAATTAACCTGCCGCCCCCACCCCTTCCTCGCCAAGTGATCCCTCAAGTTTGCGGCCGGACGCCCTCGCTGCCTGCCGGGACCAATCGGATCATGAGGAAACCTGACATGCGCCCCACAACCCGCTGGATGAGCGGCCTTTCCCTTTTGTCGCTCGCCCTGGGCCTTTCGGCACCTGCGGCAGCCGAGACCGACACCAACGACGATGACAACATCGTGGTGACGGGCGAGCGCCTGCCCATTCTCAGCGAGGAAAGCCCGACCGGCAGCCGCCTCGGCCTGTCGATCCTCGAAACACCCGCCACGGTGAACGTGGTGACCGGAGACGACATCCGCGCACGCGGCGATATCGGCATTGTCGAGGCCGTGTCACGCGCGGCGGGCGTCACCAATGCGGGCGCACCCGGCAATGGCGGGCTCACCTTCGCGGTGCGCGGGTTCAGCGGTCAGGGCTCGGTGTTGCAGCTCTACGACGGCGTGCGGCTCTATCCCAACAACGGCTCGATCACCTTCCCCTCCGATCCGTGGAACGTCGAGCGGATCGACGTGCTGAGCGGCCCCGCCTCGGTCCTGTTCGGACAGGGTGCGCTTGGCGGCGTGGTCAATGTCATCCCCAAGGCCCCCAACCGCGACCGGTTCGAGTTGCAGGCCGAGGCAGGCTATGGCTCGCAGGAGACCTGGCACATGGCGGCAGGCGCAGGCGGCCCGCTGGGCGACATGTTCGCCTTCCGTGTCGACGCCAGCTACCGCCAGTCCGACGGCTACGTCGACCGCGGCGAGAGCGATAACCTTGCCCTGTCCACCGCGCTTGAATTTGCGCCGAGCGACACCTTTTCGGTCACGCTGCGCAATGACTTCGGCGATGCCAACCCGATGAAATATTTCGGTACGCCGCTGATCGACGGCAAGCTCGATACCTCGATCCGCAAGGAAAACTACAACGTCGGCGATGCCAGGATGCACTATCGCGACAACCGCACCGCGCTGAAGATCGACTGGCAGATCAGCGACGCGGTGAGTGTCACCAACACCGCCTACTACATCACCAGCAATCGCAAGTGGCGCAACCTCGAAAGCTATGCCGATGCAGGCAACGGCCTGATCGCACGCGCCGACAACATCGGCATCGTCCACGATGTCGACCAGTACGGCAGCCAGGGCAACGTGACCCTGTCGAGCGATTTCGGTGGCGGCATGAGCAACGATGTGCTGGTCGGCTACGACGTCAACTACTTCAAACTGAATTACTCTCACCAGTTCGGGTCCCTGCCGCAGCAAGACAAGGTGCCGCTGACGGGCTTCGATCCGGGGCGGTTCCTCGACACGGTCGGCCTGCTGCCGCGCTATCACACCGATACATTCACCTGGGCAATCTATGCCGAGGACCGGCTGGCGCTGACCGACCGGATCTCGCTGATCGGCGCAATCCGGCACGAGGAGAACAAGATCGGACGCTGGGACTGGGTCTATACCGATGGCCGGATCACCGGCGACAAACCGGCCCTGAACGGCGGCGCGGATGCGCACAAGACCTTCACCGCCACCACCTGGCGGGTGGGCGCCGTCTATCAGCCGGTCGAGAATGTGTCGCTCTATGCCCAGTATGCGACGGCGGTCGATCCGCTCGGCACGCTGACCACCTATTCGGGCTCGGCCAGCCAGTTCGAGCTAAGCTTTGCCGATGGCTACCAGTACGAGGCGGGCGTGAAAGGCCTGTTCATGGGCGGCAAGGGCAGCTTCACGCTGGCGGGCTATCGTCTGGTGAAGAAGAACCTCTTCACGCAAGAGGTGACGGGCGGCCCGATCGAGCAGGTCGGCCAGCGTTCCTCGCAGGGGATCGAGGCGACCATCGACCTCACCCTGCCGGCAGGCTTCGGCTTCTCCGCCAACGGCACGGTGCTCGACGCGAACTTCGACGAGTTCGGCGGCAACGTGGGCAACACACCTTCAGGCGTGCCAGAAGAAGCGGCCAACATCGAACTGCGCTGGAGCGATGGAGCCGCCATCTCGGCGCGGGCGAACCTGCGCTATGTCGGCAGCCGTTGGGGCGACAATGCCAATACGGTAAAGGTTCCGTCGTACACCGTGGTCGATTTCGGCGCGTCCTATGCCTTCGGCCATAACCTCGCGCTCGACCTGCGGCTGCTCAATGCCTTCGACAAGGACTATGCGTGGAGCACCAATGGGGCCAGCCAGTGGATTCTTGGCCGTCCGCGCTCGGTCGATGTGACCCTGCGCGCCGGGTTCTGACAAGCCCGCCGTGGTCTGGACCGCGACCAAGCGCTGGCTGTACCTGACCCATCGCTGGATCGGGATCGCCACCTGCCTGCTGTTCGTCCTGTGGTTCGTCTCGGGGCTGGTGATGCTCTACATACCCTTCCCTTCGCTTGACGAGGAGGAGGAACTGGCCGGACTTGCCCCCATCGCCTGGGAGCAGGTGGAGCATGGGCCGTTTGAGCAGGGCTCGGGTCTGCGCAAGGTCGTGTTGGAAATGCGCGACGGGCGGCCGATCTGGCGGGTCGCGCCGTGGGAGGGCGAAAGCTATTCGATATGGGCCGATAGCGGTCGGTCTCCCACACCGGTCGGACGTGCAGAAGCCTTGCGGATCGCATCGGGCTTCGGCGGCGCAGAGGTGCAGGCCATGCGCCGCATCTACAACGACCAGTGGAGCGTGCCCGGCGGCTTCGACCGGCACCGCCCGCTGTGGAAGGCCGAACTGGCGGGCGATGCCGGGCGGGTGCTCTACGTGTCCTCGACCAGCGGCGAGGTGGTGCTCGATACCGACAGGAACGAGCGGTTCTGGAACTGGCTCGGCTCGGTCCCGCACTGGCTTTACCCGCGCGCATTGCGCGAAGATCAACCGCTGTGGCGACAGGTGGTGCTGTGGGTCTCCGGCCCTTGTATCGTGGTCGGGCTGACCGGCATCTGGATCGGCCTGATGCGGCTGCGCGCGGGCAAGCGCCGGTTCAAGGGCGGGCGGATGACGCCCTATCGCGGCTGGATGAAATGGCACCACGTGTCGGGGCTGGTGGGCAGCGTGTTCCTGATCCTGTGGATTTTCTCCGGCTGGCTGTCGGTCGATCCGTTCCGCCTGTTCGCCAGCGAGGGTATCGCGCAGGAGGCCCGGCGCGACTATATGGGTGCCGCTGCCCTGCCCGTGCCCGATCTGGCGCTGATGCAGCGTCTCGCCCCCGACGCGCGCCGGGTGGAGGTCAGTTCTGCCGTGGGCCAGCCACTGGTTCGCCTGTACCAGCCCGCCAGCGACAGCCCCGCGCTCGATCCGCGGACCGGGGCGGCCTTTGCAGTCCCTGAGCAGACCATCCTCGCAGCCGCCGCCAAGCTTGTGCCGGAGGCGCAGATCGCCAGCGTCACCACTCTCACCCGTCCCGACGCCTACTGGTATTCGGTGAAGGGCGATGCGCCGCTGCCGGTGTTGCGCATCCGCTTCACCGACCCGGCTCACACGTGGGTCCATATCGATCCCGTTACGGGAGAACTGCTCGGCCATTCCGACACGCGGCGGCGCGTCTATCGCTGGCTGTTCGACCTGTTCCACCGCTGGGACCTGAACCTGCTGCTCAGCGCCTTCCCCGCGCGCGACGTGGTCATCTGGCTGATGTCCATCGCCGGGCTGATCAGCTCGGTGACGGCAGTCTATGTCGGCTGGGTACGGCTGCGGCGCTCGCCGGCGCGTCAGCCCTCGGTGGCGAGACGGTCGAACTCGGCCTGAATCTCGGCCAGCTTGGCGTCGGTCAGAGCGGCGGGTTCGTACTGCTGGATCGCGGCGAGCGTCTGGCTGCGGCCCATGGTCTGGAACAGATCGTTGGCATAGACCGTAGGGATCAACCGTTCGAGGATCGCGGCGGCCTTCGGATCGTCAAGCAGCACGGCAACCTGCGTGGTGCCGACCGAATAGCCTTTGGCCTGCACCTCTGCGCTCGCCTCCTGCGTTTCCTGCGCATGGGCAGCGGGCATCGCCAACATCGCGGCGGCGATCATGGCGGCGTGGAGCTTCGGCATCTGGGTCATTCTCACTCTCCCTTTTGTGTTTTTAGGCACGTTTGACAGTCTTCTGATCGATCACACCGAAAGGCGCTTCGCCATCGGCGGTGCGCGCTTCCATCCGCACCGTGTCGCCGAAGCGCATGAAGCCCGTTTCGGGCTTGCCCCCGGCGATGATCTCGATCGCGCGGCGCTCGGAAATGCAGCTTGAGCCGACCTCGGCATAGCCCGCATTCGCCACGGTGCCCGAACCGATGATCGTGCCTGCCACAAGGTCTCTGGTGGTGGTGGCATGGGCGACCAGCTCGTGGAACCCCACGGCCATCTCGCGCCCGTTGGCATGGCCGAAGCGCTCGCCGTTCCAGTCGATGGCAAGGTCGAGGCAGACGCGGCCGTCGTGCCAGCCCTCGCCCAGCGCCTCGGGCGTCACCGCGAAGGGCGCCACCGAGCAGGCGGGCTTGGCGAGGATGAACCCGAAACCGGTCTTCATCTCGGGCACGGCATAGGCGCGCAGCGACCAGTCGTTGATCTGCACCACCAGCTTGATGTGCTGCATCGCCTCGGCCGGGGTTACACCCATCGGCACCGCATCGACGATCACGCCGAATTCGCCCTCGAAGTCGATTCCGCCCGCTTCGTCGAGAAATTCGACATCCTCGCGCGGGGCGAGAAAGCGGTCGGACTGGCCCTGATACATCAGCGGGCGCTCGGGCTTCAATGGATCGGTCCCGAAGGCGACCTGCATCAGGTCGGCATGGGTCTGGAAGGCCGAGCCGTCGAGCCACTGCCAGCTGCGCGGCATCGGGGCGAGCAAAGCGCTCTCATCGAGCGGATCGCCCTCGCCCGCCGCGAGCCGCACGGCGAGCGCTTCGAGCTGCGGCTGGGCGCTCGCCCAGTCTTCCATCGCCGCCAGCAGGTTCGGCAGCTGCGGACCGACGGCGAGGCAGCGCGCGCCGTCCACCGAGACCACCAGCAGCTCGCCATCGGGCTTGCCGTTCGCGCGCGTGGCGAGGCGCATCAGGCCAACCCCTCGTCGAAGGTGCCGTCGATCAGGATAAAGGCGATGCGGCAGTTCTTGTCGGTGCGGTTGGCCCAGCCGTGGTTGGTGCCGCGCTGGACAATGATGTCGCCCGCGCGGCAGACGGTCTCGCCCTCGTCCACGATCAGCACCAGTTCGCCTTCGAGCACGATGCCGTAGTCGATGGTCTGGGTGCGGTGCATATGCGCATGTTTCGAGCCCGCGCCCTTGTGCGAAGAGGCATCGCCCGCGCCCACCTCGGCAAAGTGCGCCTGCGCCTGTTCGGGCGTGACGCTGTCGAGCTTGTCGCCATCGGGCGGAATGTCGAGCACGCGGATGCGCGTGCCGCCCTTCGGCGGGGCGAGCTTGATGCCCTCCTCAGCCGGTTCGCCGCTGGCGGCATCGATGCGGGCGGGCGTTTCGGTGGTGTTCCAGACCTCGTGGAACATCGGCCCGGCCTCGCCGCCGATGCGCTGGTAGCGCGGCACGGGGCCATCTTCCTGAATGATCGCCTGCCCTTCAGCATTGTGGCCGGTGACGATCCGTCGGGTCGGTCCTGTCAGCATCTGCTCTATCCTCTCGTCTTCAGGCCGTATGCCCGCCGAGCGTTTCGGCAAACCAGTCGGCGATCAGATCGCGGCCATAGCTCATGTTGTCGGCGCCGACATGCTCGACCCCGCCCTCGCGCTCGGTGAAGATCACCTTCTCGCGGCGCGGCGAGTTGACTAGCTGGTCGTAGAGATCATCGGCATAGGCGGGGCTGATCTGCCGATCCTGCGCGCCGTGGGTGACGAGGAACGGGACTGTGATGCGGTCCATATGGCCGTTGAGGTTCATGTCGGTGGACTTCGCAAGGAAATCGTCCTGATCCTTCGCCCCGAAGGCCCAGTGCACATGCGCCCAATAGTGCGGGACGGGGTTTTCGCCTTCGCGCTCCATCCGCTTGTCCTGCACCTCGCGCCAGTTGTGGTTCGCGCCCCAGACCGCGCCGCTGGCAAAGCGCGGCTCGTAAGCCACCGCGCGCGGGGCGAAGTGGCCGCCCAGCGAAATGCCGGTCATGCCGATGCGGGCCTTGTCGACCTCTGGCTGTGTTTCGAGCCAATCGACCGCCTTGCTGGCCCAGCTTTCCGAATGCGGATCGACCGGCAGCCCTTGCAGCCGAAGGGCCTCGCCAGTGCCGGGCTGATCGACGCACAGGGTCGAGATACCCCGCCGCGCGAGGGCAGCGGGCATGCCGGTCCAGTAGAGCATCTCCTTGCAGCTATCGAGGCCGTTGCAGAACACCACGCAAGGCTTTGCGCCCTCGCCCGGAGCGCGGGTAAACAGCGCCGACATGGTGCCCTCGGCCAGCGGGATTTCCACCCGCTCGCGGTTGATCTTGCCGAGCTTGGTCGAGCGATCGAATGTCTCGCGGGCCAGCGCATAGGTTTCCTCGCGGCCCTTGGTGCCATGGCCCTGCATGCGCTCGGCCACCAGCAGGTAAAGCGAGGCGCGCTCCAGCTTGTCGGAGGCGGAGAAATCGCGGCCCTTGGCCTCATCCTCTGCCGCCAGCTCCAGCAGCTTCTGCCCCATCGCCGCCCATGCCTGCATGAACTGCGGAGTGCCTGCGTCAGCACCGCGGTCGGCGGCGTCGAGGATCGGCTGGCACATGTCGACGATCTCGCCGATGCGCCCGCCGCTCTCCATCGCGATGGCGACGCTGAGGTTCCAGATATAGTTCTTGAACGGAGAATAGAGAGCCACGCGCTTACACCTCCGCCGGCTGGAACAGGCACGGATCGGGCACGGCCTTGGGCATGGTCTGCGGACCGCCGACACCTACACCCCACTGGTCCATGATGCGCGGGGCGGGTTCGTAGACGGTGGGCTGGAAGGTCTCGAAGTCGACCTCTTCCAGCTCGGCGGTATATTCCACCGCAAAGCCATTGGGCGTGACGAAATAGCTGAAGGTGTTGTCGCCAGCCGTATGGCGGCCCGGCCCCCAGCGGCATTCGATATCGCGCTGCTTCAGGCGCGAGATGCCGCGCATCATGTCGTCAACGCCCAGCATGTCGTAGGCGACGTGGTTGAGGCACGGCGGCCCCGGCAGCAGCGCGATGCGGTGATGCGCGCTGTTGCAGCGCAGGAAGCACATGAAGTCGCCCAGCCAGTCGGACACCTTGAAGCCGAGCACATCGGTGAAGAACTTCACCGCCGCCTGATGGTCGGGCGAATGCAGCACGATGTGGCTGATCTTCACCGGCAGGCCTTCCCAGCGCTCCATCGCCCGCTTTTCGAGCTTTCCGACATCGGCCGAAATCTCGAACGGCAGGCCATCGGGCGAGAAGAACCGGAAGCCATAGCCGCCACCCGGTGCGGTGAGTTCGCGCGGCTCGTGGACGATCTTGCATCCGGCCTCAGCCACCTTGCCGTGCAGCGCATCGACATCGGCGCGGCTATCGGCAGCAAGCGCGATCACCTCGACGCAGTTGGTGGCGGACTGGTGGATGCGCACGACATGGTGTTCGTCATGCCCATGGGTCTTGAACCAGGCCATGCCAGCTTCGGCGGCCACTTCGACAAGGCCCCAGTTGTCGGCGTAAAAGGCGCGCTCGGCGTCGAAGTCCTCGACGCCATATCCGACATAGCGGATCTCGGTAACTCGGCTCATAATGCGTATCCTCGAACGGGTGAGATCAGATCGGCTGCGCGGTCACTTCGAACATCTCCGCGGTGGCCTTGTGGTTGTCGACCGGAGGGCCCTTGCCCAGCTGGCCGTGGCAAATCGCCAACGAACTCTCGACGATGTAGCGGCAGCGCTCGAAGCGCCGCTCGCGGTAGGCGGCGAAGGCCTCCTCCGGCGTGTTGGCCTTGGCCAGCTCTTCGGCCAGCACGATGCTGTCCTCGATCGCCATGCCTGCGCCCTGCCCCAGATGCGGGGTGGTAGCATGGACGGCATCGCCCAGCAGCACCACGCAGCCCTTGCTCCAGTCCCCGCGCACCAGCATCCCCTCAAGCGGGCGGTAGACCACGCCGTCGTCGTCGGTGATCTGCTCGGCCAGTTCGCGGATCTGCGGCGACGTGTTGGCGAGCTTTCCGCGCATGGTCTGCGCGAGGCCTTCCTTGTCGTACCACGGGTTGCCGGGCTCGGGCGTGGTGACATACATATACATGAGGTCGGCGCTCATCGGCACGAGGCCCACCCCGGTCGGCCCGTTGTAAACATGGAGCGAATCGAGATCGGCCGGGCGCGGCAGGTTGTAGCGCCACACCGCCTGCCCGGTGAATTCGGGCTTTTCCGCCTCGGGCAGCACCTTCTGGCGGGTGTCGGAATAGACACCGTCCGCGCCGACCACGATGTCGTAGCGGCCCTCGCTCCCATCGGAGAAGCGCACGGTGACGCCCTCGCCATCGTCGATGATCTCGCTGGCATTCACGCCGAGGCGCACCTCGGCACCCGAGGCCAGCGTGCGCTCGCTCAGCACCTTGTGTAGTGCCGGACGACCGATACCGACATTCGCCGGATAGCCCTCCACCAGACGCGGGCTCGGCACCTTGGCCACCTGCGTACCGTCAGGCGCATGGATGGCGACGAAATCGAACCCGACCGAGGCCTCCATATAGGCGTCGAGCAGGCCCAGCTGATGCATTGCCCGCAGGACATTGCCCTGCTGGATGATGCCCACGCCATAGACCGCCCACTCGGGATCCTTCTCGATCACGGTCACGGTATGGCCCTCGCGGCCAAGCGCGATGGCGGCCGTCATCCCGCCAATACCGCCGCCGATGATCAAGATAGTGAGGTTTTGCATCATCCCGTCCCGTCAAACTCTGTATCGTCGGTCCACGACGCTGCCTGACTTCTCGGTCATGCTGTTCGATCGGGGCCGCGACATACCATCCCAACTGCGCGCTAATCAGTCCAATTTATTCTTTTTCTGATTATCCATCACTTGTGCTGATAGGAATTTTGGCCTCACCCTGCTGGCGGCCTTCGACGCGCTGGTGCCCATCGCCGATCGAGGCCCGCAAAAGCAAAAAAGCCAAAGCCCTGGACTAGGTATTTCTACCTCGCTTTGCGGCATCGGGAATCGTTAACCGCTCGCGATAAATCCACCGCATCTTCAACGCTTTCTGGCGTGATTCTGGCAGCAGACGAAATGTGGGGGCAACACGATGCTCGATTGGTTTGAAAAAGAAGCTCCGATCCTGACGAAATTCCAGGCGCTGCAAGTAGCCCTGACCGGGCTTTCCGCGCTGAGCCTTGGCGCTGTGCTGCTGCTCGCAGCCGGTCTCGTGCCCGGCTATGTCGGCATCGGCATCGGCGCGCTGGCGCTGGCCTTGACCTTCGCCACAATCAGGACCGCTTCGCACAAGGTCTGCACGCCCTACGTCAATACCGTGATGCGGATGGAGGCACTGGCAGCGGGGGATACCCTGAGCGAGATCCACTATGTCGACTACAACGACTGCGTCGGCCGTATGACCAAGGCGATGGCGACCTTCCGCGACAACGCCGTGGAGGTGCACAGCAGCCGCGAAGCGCAGAAGAACGTAGTCGAGTCTCTGAGCACCGCCTTGAAGGCGCTCGCCGACAACCAGCTGACCTGCCAGATCCAACGCGAGTTCCCCCCTGCCTACGAGGAGCTTCGCCGCGACTTCAACCGGGCGGTGGATTCGCTCGCTTCGGCGATCAGCACCGTCAACCAGAGTGCCAACTCGGTGCTGACCGGCGCGCAGGAGATCCACACCGCCTCCGACGACCTGTCGCAGCGCAACGAGCAGCAGGCCGCCAGCCTTGAAGAGACCTCGGCGGCGATGAATCAGGTCACGCAAGGGGTGAACAGCACCGCCGTCGCCGCAGCCGAAGCGCAGCAGACCATCGCCAGCGCTCACCGTGAGGCCAGCGAAGGCGGGGCCGTGGTCGAACGCGCGGTCGCCGCCATGTCGGCGATCGAGCAATCGTCGGAGAAGATCAGCCAGATCATCGGCGTGATCGACGGCATCGCGTTTCAGACCAACCTCCTCGCGCTCAATGCCGGGGTCGAGGCGGCGCGCGCGGGCGATGCGGGCAAGGGTTTCGCCGTCGTGGCAACCGAGGTGCGCGCCCTCGCCCAGCGCAGCGCCGATGCGGCCAAGGACATCGCCGCGCTCATCACCGAATCGAGCCAACAGGTCGGTTCGGGCGTGTCGCTGGTCGGCGAGACCGGCAGCCTGCTGACCAAGATCGTGGCCGGGATCGGCGAGATCAACAGCGTGATCGGCGAAATCAGCACCCGCGCGCAGGCGCAGGCCGCCAGCCTCCAGCAGGTCAACAGCGCGGTGGGCGATATGGACCGCGTGACCCAGCAAAATGCCGCCATGGTCGAGGAATCGACCGCTGCGGCGCGCTCGCTGGCCGACGAGGCCGGGGAGCTGTCAAAGGTGGTGAGCAAGTTCGAAACCGGCACCACGCTCGCAAGCCGCAGGATCGCGCCGGTCGCCAGAAGCGCTATGGCCAGCGCCCCCATGACGCACGGCAATGTCGCGCTGAAGGTGGTCGAGCCAGCCGAAGACTGGTCGGAGTTCTGAGCGCCGGATAAGGCAGGCTGGCGCTCAGGGGCGACCCTGGGCGTCGGCCAGCGCTTGCGCCGCCAGACAGAGCGCGCCCATCGGCCCGGCATCGTCACCGAGCGCAGGCGGGCAGATCAGCGCTTCGAAATAGGCCGCGTCCGCGGGTTCGAGATAGCCGGCCAGCAGCTTAGGCACAATCTTGCGCGCCCGCGCCAGCAGATGCGGCTGGCGGTTGGCCACCCCGCCGCCGATGATGATCCGCTGCGGGGACAGCGTGAGCATCAGTTGGGCGAGCAGTTCGGCCAGATCATGTCCCACCGGGTCCCATTCCGGCGCGTCAGGGCCAAGCTCGACCGGCGCGACAGGCAGGCGCGCGATCAGCGCGGGGCCTGCGATCAGGCCTTCGATGCAGTCGCCATGAAATGGGCACACCCCGGCAAACACGTCGCCCGCAGCCCGGCGCAGGCGGACATGGCCGATCTCGGGATGCATGCTGCCATGCACCGGACGCCCCTCGACCAGCACTCCGCCGCCAAGGCCAGTGCCGATGGTGAGGTACACGAGGTTTGCGCAGCCCTGCCCTGCGCCATGGGCATGCTCGGCCAGCGCAGCCGCGTTCACGTCGGTGTCGAGCGCGACCGGGCAGGCGAACCGCTCGCGCACCATGGCGAGCACCTCTGCCCCTGACCAGCCGGGCTTGGGCGTGTTCAATATGGTGCCATAGTCCGCCGCCTGACGATTGACGCGCACCGGCCCGAAACTGGCGATGCCGATGGCCGCGACCGGTGCCTCGGCGTGCCAGAGCGCGATCTGGTCGAGCGCGGCCCCGAGCGTCTGTTCCGGCGTAAGCGTCGCGAAGACGACGCGCTCGGCAATGCCTGCCGCATCCCCGCGCACCACGATGCACTTGGTGCCACCGAGTTCTATTCCAACCAGCCCCATGGGTGCCTCCGGCCTCAGCCTTGCGAGAATGCCCGCGCCAGCGCGGCGAGCTTCGATTGGGTAAAGGTCTGCGCCAGCACGGTGCTGGCGGCAATACGGTCGAAACCGTGGAAGGCTCCGGGCGTCACCAGCAGTTCGACCGGCACGCCGGCAAGCGCCAGCCGACGGGCATAATCGATGTCTTCACCGACGAAGAGGTCGACCGCGCCCACACCGATCCACGCCGGGGGAAGCCCGGAAAGATCGGCCAGACGCGAGGGCACCGCCGCCACCGGCACATCGGCCCCGCCCGGCTCCATGCCGAGGAAGCTGCGCCAGCCGAGCCGGTTTTCCGGCGCGCTCCAGCCGACGGTGGCGAGATGCGGGGGCACAGCGCCAGTGCTGCCGGTGCGATCGTCGAGCATCGGATAGACCAGCGACTGGAACAGCACCGGCACCTCGCCGCGATCGCGCGCCTTGATCGCAAGGATCGCCGCATGGCCGCCGCCCGCGCTCTCGCCCATCAGCGCGATCCGCAAGGGATCGACGCCCAGAGCCGAAGCGTTGTCGAACAGCCACTTGAGGCCCGCGTAGGTATCCTCGGTGCTTTCTGTGTAACGCGCGGCGGGCGAGAGCCGGTATTCGACACTCACAATCGTACAGTCGAGCGCTCGGGCGGTCTCCTGCAAATAGAGCAGCTCGCCGCGCGCGCTGCCCACCAGATGACCGCCGCCGTGGATATGCAGGATCGCCGGTCGAGCCAGCGTAGGCTCGGAATTGACCACGAATAGCTTGACTGCCGGAAGCGAGCCACGTGCCTCGATATCGCGTTCGGCAACCGGGATATCGGGCAGCAGTTCCGGCATCGGCGGGCCGGAATCCGGGCCGATGGTGCTCAAGGCTTCCTCGGTCAGCGCCGGAAAGCCGCTTTCGATCATCATCCGCGCGGCAGGGCGCAGTTCGGGCGCGATCGGCGCGAGCCGCTCGGCCACGCTTGGCGCTGCCCCGCTGTTCGCGCCCTGCGCCAGCCCGACGCCGGAACGCGCCAGCATGGCACCCGCCAAAAGGCTCGCCCCGAGCCGCCCGAAATTCCGCCTGTCGATCTGCATCGCTCGCTCCCCTGAATGCCTGCGCGCCGGGAGGAGCCGGCGCGCAGACATTGTGCAACCAATTGCGCTTAGTAGCCAGTCATCCGCAAGCGCAGGCCGATCGTGCGCGGGGTCGGACCCGAAACAGACGCCTGAGCACCGGTGCCGATGAAGATCGGGCCACGCTCGTCGAACAGGTTGTTGCCGAACAGCGCCAGTTCCCACGGCCCCTTGCGCAGGCCAGCGGTCAGGCCGACAAGCTGGTACGGATCGACCGTAATGCCATTGGCCTGCAACCGGTCGCCGCTGTGGCTCACCGAGAAGTTGCCGAAGGCCTCGACATCGTTGCTGATGTCGGTGGCATAGTTGGCATCGAAACGCAGGTTGTTGCCCAGCGTGTTGAGCAGCCTTGCACCCGGACGCAGCAGCGGCTGTGCCTCGGCGATGGTCTCGTTGACGGTGTCGTACTCGCTGTCGTTGATGTTGCCGGCGAGGCTGAAGTTCAGCCCGTCCAACGGCGTGCGCCAGAACAGCTCAAGGTCGATACCCTTGGTGGTCGCATCGCCGAAGTTGGCGAAGCCGTCCACGCCCTGAATCCCGCCGGTCACGGAAGTTTGCAGGTTGGTATATTCGAGCCAGTACAGGTTAAGCCCCACATTGAGGTTATTGTCGGGCGAGCGCCACTTGAGCCCGTACTCGTAGTTGGTGGAGCTTTCCGGTTCGAGCGCCACCGAAGCCGGGACACCCGCCGCTTCGAGCGACTGCACCTGCACGCGCGACTGCACGATGCCGGGGCGGAAGCCGGTCGAGGCCGAGACGAACATCGTCAGGCTGTCGGTGGGAATATAGGTGAGGTTCAGGCGCCAGGTTTCCTTGTTCGCCTTGGTCGGAACTGTGCCGTCGCCGTCCTTGAACGTGCGGTCATCATGGTAAGTGCGGATGCCCGCCAGCGGGATCAGCTTGCCGTCGAACAGCTCGTAGCTGACCTCGCCGAACAGCGCCCAGTTTTCGGTCTTGGTGTCGTTATCGGCATTGATGTCGACGAAGGGCGGGATCTGCAAAGCATTGACCTGCGGGCCGCTGCCGTTCTGATAGGAACCGCCGACCAGCCAGTGCAGCGGGCCTGCGCCGTTGGAATTGATCCGCAGTTCCTGCGCGAACATCTCGGGCATGAACTGGCTGGAGAAGAAGCCCTCGGGCGAAATCGGGATGTTGATGCCGAACTCGCCTTCCAGATTGCTGGTCGCGCTGGTGATGGTGAACGCGTCGAGATCGAGCGTGGCGGTGAAGCTCAGCAGCTTGAAGTCGCCGTTCGAGAAGCTGTCCTGTCCGGCGGTGTTCTCATAGTACACCGGATCGACCGACGACGTGAAGCCGGTGAAATCCTGCCGCGGACGGAAGCGCCAGTACTGCGCGCGCAGCTCCAGATTGTCCGTCGGGCGCGCCAGCGCCACGATGCGCAGATCGTCGTTGCGCGCTTCGTTGACGTTGGTCTGATCCGGCGTGCCGTCGAACTCGCCGAAATAGGCATCGGCATAGCCCGCATCGCGCGAGAAACCGCCGCTGACGCGCACGGCCAGCTTGTTCTCGATCAGCGGCAGCGACAGCGCCCCGGCAAAGCCGTAGTTCAGCTGATCGGCACCGCGGGTGTGCGACGCCTCCGCCTCGAAGGCGACATCGACGCCGTTGAGGTTCGGATCGCGGGTGTGGAAGATGAACACACCGCCCGACGAGCCCTGCCCGTAAAGCGTGCCCTGCGGCCCGCGCAGAACTTCGACGCGCTCCATATCGAGGAAGCGCACCGGCGGGGCGATGCCGAAGTTGGTCACCACGAAGGGCGTATCGTCGAGGTAATAGCCGATCGGCGAATCCCCGTTCTGCGTCACGCTGCCGCGCAGGTTGTAGAAGCGCGCACCGTTCGACTGGCGGAAACCTTCCTGCGCGCCGGGGACGGCGGACACGAGATCGCCGATGTTGGAGATGTTGCGCTCCTTCAGCGCTTCGCCGTTGAACACCTGGATCGCCAGCGGCACGTCCTGAATGTTCTGCGCGCCGGTCTTCGACGCGGTGACGACGATCATGTCGCTCTCATCACGCGAGCCGGAACTGCCCGCCCCATCGGTGGACTGCGCCTGCACCGTTGCACTGGCCATGGCGAGCGCCATTGCGCTGCCAGCACCCAAAAACCGTCCGATACCCATCACGACTCTCCCCAAGTCAATCGATTGCGTCTTGCGGCAATCCAAAATTTCACCGTCAATCATTTCACGTCTTCCTCACTAAACTTAGACAATCGATTGCATCCGCAGGCGATTGCCTAACTCCCTCAGTATTGCCGCCGCTTAGGACGGTATCAGGCGCGCCTGATCGTCTTCGAGAACAAGCCTCAGATCAGGCGCAAAGGTGCCCCCGAACCGGCGCGGTGCGTCCGGCGCGCGATCCGCCCCCCAGTTGTCGACGAAGCTGATCACACGCAGATCGGGCATCACCAGCCAGCTATAAGCCTGCGCCGCCGCTTCAGGCGGGTTGGCGAAGACAAGGCCCGTGCCATTAAGCGGACGCCAGCCCGACAGCAGATTGTCCGACACCATGCCATAAAGGCCGGTCGGCCCGGTCACGCCGTCCGGGTTGAAGACGTGGCGCTGGGTCGACCAGAACAGATAGTAGAAGGCGCCGTGATGGATCACATGCGGCCTCTCCAGCTCGTTGTTGAGTCCGCAGGCAGTGACGATCGGCGCGCCGATGCGCCAGGCATCGAGGCTCGCATCGTCCGCCGTCGAGATGCCGACCACGCCGTTGTAGTCCGACCCCGCATCGGCAGCCGAAGCAGCGAACAGCAGGTGGCTCTTCCCGCCCTTCGGATCGAGGAAATAGGCCGGGTCGCGGAACGCCTTGATCGTGCCGATGGTGCCGGTTCCGCTCTCGCTCGCCATGTAGTGCGCCGGATCGCGCACGATCACTTCGTCGAGATCGCGCCAGTCGGTGAGGCGCGGTGCCTCGCCCTGCACCAGCGTGGCGCGCGCGCGGAACATCCGCTGAAGGAAGGTCGGTTCACCCTCCCCGCGCCGTCCGGTGGCAGTGAAGTACAGCGTGACCATGCCGCTCTCGGCATCGAGCACGGCAGAGCCCGACCACTCGCGGCTGCCGGGCGAAAACCCGTCGGGCATCGCCGGACCGAGGTGCGTCCAGCCCCCGTCTCGCTTGAGCAGCAGGTGAATACGCGCATGGTGATGGCGCTTGTCGGGATCGTCGAAATGCGGTGCGCCCAGCGCCATCCACAAGGTGCCGCCATCGGCCAGCACGGCAGGATAGCCCGCCGGGTCCTGAATTGGCCAAGCGTCCCAGATGCCCAGATCCTCGTCAACGGGCGCGAAATCGTCGGCAGCGATCAGCGGGATGACCGAAGAGGTCGGCGCCTCGAACGCGCCCGATTGCGGCGGCGTCCACCGGGCAGGGCCATTCCCGCCAAGTCCGGTGTCGGCGCATGTCATGTGTGCAGTGCTCATGGAATCGTCACCTCGGCTTCGGCCGAGCGCAGTTCGGCATCACGGTAATCGGCGGAATTTCTTGCCTCCAGTCGTTCACGGAAAGGCTGGCGCAGCGCGTTCCACAGGCACAGCGCTACCAGCAGGGTGGAAAAGATCGCGCCCAGCACGATGGCATAGCGGCTGTCGCCCATCACATCGCCCAACGCGCCCATCGCCATGGGAGCAAAGACCGCGCTGACGCAGGTGAAGAACAGCAGCAGTCCGGCAATCGAGCCGTGATGTCCCTTGTCGAAACAGCTGATCCCGGTCGAATTGATCGTGGGGTACAGCACCGACATGAACAGGCCCGTCGCCGGCAAGGCGAAGACCGCAGCATCCATCCCGCCCGATACGGCGACCCAGAACAGCAGTGTCATCGCGCCGCTACAGGTGAGCAGCACCAGGGGCCAGCTGAAGCGCCCCAACAGCCACACGCCAAGGAAGCGGCCCGCCGCGCGCAGCACGAAGAAGATCGACACCGAATAGCCCGCCAGCGCCAGCCACGAGCCCTCGTAACCGGCAAGGTAGGTCGGCACCCAGACGTAGATCGCCGCCTCCGCCGCGACATAGGCCATCAGCGCAAGGCTGAAGAAGATTGCAGCAGGATCGCCCACGAGCCGGATCGCGTCGGTGGCGCGCGTCGGCTCCTCATTGGTGCGGATTGGCTGCGGAAACCGGGCGAAGACCGTGCCGAGGATCAGCAAGCCGCACATGATCGCCGCGACCAGATAGACCCACTTCCAGCTCGCCCCCACCTGCAACAGGTAGGCGACAATGGCCGGACCGACGATGGCACCGACCCCGAAGAAACCCTCGATCAGGTTCATCGTGCGGGCATGGTCGGTGGTCGACTTCGACAGGTCGCCGATCAGCGCCAGCGCGCCCGCCTTGAAGATCCCGATGCCAAGCCCCGAAATGAACAGCAGCGTGGTGAAGAACAGGAAGTCATGCCCCGCCGCAAACAGCGCCGAGCCGAGCCCGAACATCACCAGCCCGAGCAGGATCGTGGTCTTGCGACCGATCCGGTCGGCCAGAAAGCCCAGTCCGATGGCCGAAATCGCGATGCCCGACATGGTCGCATACTGGAACGAGCCGCCCGCCGTGAGGCCGAGTTCGAACTCGCGGATCACCTCGGGGATCACCGTGCCGACAGAGTCGGTCGTCATCGCGAACATCGCGAACATGCTGAACACCAGCAGCTTGAGCAGCAGCGGGCTGCCGTGAGCGGCAACGGATTGGCGGGGCTGTGTCATCGCTCAGTCGGCCAGGTGAGTCTGGAAGAAGTGGACCATGATATCGTAGGCCTCTCGTGCTTCGGGCAGGTCGGAATTGTAGATGAAGCCGTGGAACATCGCGTCCCAACCGTGGAGCTGCGATTCCACCCCGACCCGCGCCAGCGCGTTGTGCGAATTGAGCGCGGCGGAGAATTCGAACGAGCGCGTGCCGCTGATGAACAGCGTGGGCGGAAACTGCGCCATCACCGTGTCGGAGGACAACGGATAGACCAGCGGGTCGGACGAATCGGCCTCGTCGAGATAGCCCGGCACGGGCGGTGGCCCATTGGCCGCAGGCGGCGGATCGAGTGGCGGCAGATAGCCGTTGAGCGCACCGGCGGTCATCGTCGCGTCGCCGCCGAAATAGCCGCCGAGCGAGGCGCAGAACACCCCGAGTGCAGCGGGTGCAGGCAGCTCATGCGCCTGGAACCACGCCACCGACTGCGCCGCCAGCACACCACCAGCCGAGCAGCCATAAAGGCCGATCTTCGTCGCATCGTAGCTCTTGAGCAGCTCGCGATAGACCGCCACCACATCCTCGCTCGCGGCGGGAAACTGGTATTCGGGCGCCATGCGGTAGTCGATCGAGACGACCTTGATCTTCATCAGCGCCGCCAGCGGCACCGATTCCACCAGCGAGGCCGAACGCCCGCCGGTGGTGAACCCGCCGCCGTGGACGTTGATCAGCAGGCGGTCGGCATTTTCCGGCGCGATGCCCTCGGCCGGAGTGACGACATCGACCACCACCCCGCCGATGCGATCCTCGTGGATATCGACCGCGTAACGCTCACGCATCGGCTTGAGGAAGGCGGCCATGATGCCGTCCTGCCGCAGACGCTCCTCGGCGATATCGGGCACGGCATTGCCGAAGGGCTTATCGACGATGAGGTGGCGCAGATATTCGCGTCCCTCTTCGCTGAGGAAGCTCGACAGCGGCACCTCCACCCCGTCGAGGCGCACGGTGCCGTTTTCGGAAATCCGGTCGTCACCCTGCGCCATCGCAGGCGCGGACAGGCCGACCAGAGCGGCCAGACCGACCGCGCCAAGGCGTCGCAGCTTGCTCACTTTTCGACCTGTGCGATCAGATCGGTCAGCCCGTCGACGATCGCGCTCTCGGCGCAGCCTGGCTGGAGACGCGAGGAGACCACTTCGAAGGTGTACTGCCCATAGGCGGCATCGTTGGGGATATAGCCCGACTGCGCCACGCCGTTGGTCAGCGTCGCCAGCATCGTGTTGGCGTGGGGCGACTCGCTCTTGAAGCGCTGCGCGATCACGGTGAACAGTTCGGCATCGACACCGCCGATATAGACATCGCCCAGCCGCAGCATGGAGAGCTGAAGGTCGATCGGATCGGCATCCTCATAGGTGCCGGCATAGCCCGCGCGCCCGCTGTCGAGCCGCCGCCGGCCCGGACAGGTCGCGGTCTGCAAACCGCCAGCGATCACCATGTCCTCCTGCGGCCGTTGCAGGCTGGAGCGCATCACATGGAGCACCTCTTCCGCCAGCATCAGGCCGAGCGCGGCGTTCACCTGCTTCTGCTGGTCGAGCAGCAGTTGCACACGCGGATTGCTGCGATCGAGGCCCATCCCGCCCGGCGGCATGGCGTTCGAGATATCCTCGCCGCGCGCGGCATAGTCGGCAATGCGGATTTCGCGCAGGTCATAGGTCTGGTTGAAGAAGATCGGGTTCTGGTCGCCCGAGGCGCCGCTCGACCACAGCGCCACCGCATCGCCGCCCATCGAGGCTTCGAGATAGTTGGACGTGGCACCGGGAATGTCGGCGCTGATCATGTCGAGGTTGCCGGTCACCACCGGATGCACGGCATAGTTGTAATAGACTGCGATGGGCGCGCCATCCAGCGACTCCACCCGCATGACGGCGACGGTCTTGTCAGACGGGCCGTCGTAGTTCGGGCCTTCCCACCAGCGGCGATTTTCCGGATTGATGATGTTGCGGTTGACGTTGATCCACGATTTGCCCGTGCCGAAGGCGATGCGCGCGGGCTGAAGCTTCCCGCTCGCCTGTCGCAGCGCTTCGAACACCTTGTCGGCAAAGCCGTCGTTGCGGACGAACGGCGCGCTATGCGTGTGGGTGGCGGTGAGGAGAAAGTTCTCGCGCGGAATATCGAGCTCGCGCTCGGCGCGCAGGCGAAGTTCTTCCCACAGCGGAGTGAGGAGCGCACCTGCATCGACCGTCAGCATGGCCGCACGCTCATGGCCGTTATCGACCACGATGGCGCGGGCATAGAGCGGATCGAGCACGCCTTGCGATCCGGGCGGCAGATCGTCTGCGGCAGGCGTCACGTCCACCCGCGCCGCACCTGCACGCAGCTGGCCGGAAACACCTTCCGCCGAAGCCGAAGACAAGGGGAGAAACACCAGTGCAACAAATGCCAGCATGCGGCTGGCGATGACATATGCGGCAGAGCGCCTGAAATTCAGCATCGTGTCTCCTCCCGTTGGGTCGACTTTTGCAATCGATTGCACTCTTCTTACTGTGCATTGCTCACTTGGGCAAGTCCGCTATGGTCGGGCCGGTATTCGAAGGGTCAGGTGATGGGTGGCAAGGGCGTGAAAAAGGTTGGCGGGGCGGAGAAGTCGTCCGGCAGCAAGAAGGCCGCCGCCGCCAAGGCGCAGAAGCCGCAGAACATTCAGGATCTTGCCAGGATCGCCGGAGTCTCGGCGGCAACCGTGTCGCGCGCGCTGGCAGGAACGGGCAATATCTCCTCGGCAACGCGCGAAAAAATCCGCGCGCTTGCCCATCAGTACGACTTCCGCCCCAGCAACACGGCACGCAACCTGCGCATGGGCCGCACCGGGACGATCGGCGTGGTCGTTCCCCTCGGCCACGAGAAGACGCAGCATTTCTCCGACCCGTTCTTCATGCGCCTGCTGGCCCTGATCGCCGACCGCATTGCCGAGCGCGGCTATGACCTGCTGCTGAGCAAGGTCGTGCCGCACGATCCGGAGTGGCTCTCGCGGCAGGTCGACAGCGGGCGAGTCGACGGGATGATCATCATCGGCCAGTCGAATCAGTCCGATGTCATCAATTCGGTGGCGCGCTATTACGATCCGCTGGTGGTCTGGGGCGCGGCGCTGGACGAGCAGATCTATTGCTCGGTCGGCAGCGACAACCGCCTCGGCGGGCGGATGGCGACCGAACACCTGCTGTCGCTCGGCTGCCGCAAGCTGGCCTTCTTCGGCGACCCCTCGGTGCCCGAGATCGAGCAACGCCTCGAAGGTTTTCGCGACGCCTTGCGCGACAAGGGCAACGGCGCGGTGGGCACCACCCTGCCCGTCCACTTCGTGCCCGAACAGGCGCTGGAAGACATTTCCGGCTTCCTCGACATGGCCGACAAGGTGGATGGCATCTTCGCCACCTCCGACACCATCGCCATGACCGCGCTACAAGCGCTGCTCGACCGCCGCCGCGCAGTGCCGAAAGATGTGAAGGTGATCGGGTTCGACGATCTCGAAATCGCCCGCCGCACCGTGCCCGCGCTCAGCTCGATCCGGCAGGATCTGGAGGCCGGGGCCGATGCGCTGGTCGACCTGCTGTTCCGCAAGATCGCCGGAAAGAGCGTGGAAACGGTGATGCTGAAGCCGCAGATCGTGACGCGGGGCAGCACGACCTGCGACTGACCGATCAGTCCTGCGCCAGCGCCGCTGTTATCGCAGCTTGCGCCAGCGGCTCCATCACGGCGTAGCCTGCCCGCGTCGGATGCACGCCATCGTTGGCATAGGCCGGGTCGAACGCATTATCGGGCGCTTTCAACGGCGTGAAGTAATCCACGAAGATCACGCCCTTTTCCTCGGCCAGCAGGGCAAGCCGGGCATTCAGCGCAGGCACCACGGGCCGCGTATCGAACTCGGGCCGCGGCAACAGGCGCGACATCGGCGGCATGGCGGCGAGGATCACCGCAATGTCGTTCGCCTGGGCAATGGCGATCATCGAGGCGATCGTGCCGAGATATTCGTCTTCGGTGATCGCCCCGGTCGCCCCACCGATATCGTTGGTACCCGCCAGGATATGCACGGCCTGCGGCTTCAGCGCGACCACGTCCTGCCAGAAGCGCGCCAGCATCTGCGGGCTGCTCTGGCCGCTGATCCCGCGCCCGACATAGCCGTTGTCGGCGAAGAACGAAGGGTCCGCCTCGACCCAGCCCTCGGTGATCGAATCACCCATGAACACCACGCGCGGCCTGACATTGCGCTCGGCCAGATCGGCATTGGCGTCGCGGTAGCGGCAGCGGAACGGCCAGTCGGTGGCAAACTGCTCGGCCTGCCGGGCGCGGAAGGCCATGGCCACTTCGCTGTCGCCGGAGAAGAAGGCGGCGGCCTGCTCGGACAGCGCGTCGAGATCCTGCGGGCGCGTTTCGAACTGCCGGTCGAGCACCTCCTGCGGGCGAGGCTGCGGCAAGGGGCACTGGATCGCGGTGCCGTTCACCGCGTCGAAGGTCCGCCCCAAGGCCTGCGTTGGCGCAACGTCCTGCGCCACTGCCGCCCCTGCCAGAGCCATCATCGCCCCCGCAGCCATTGTCGCCAGAACCCAGATCGTCATGCCATCCTCCCGCATCAGACGATGCGAACATAGACAATCGCCAGCTTTGAGCAATCGTTTGCAGCCCCTGCTCGGCTTGGCTAGACCATCGCCACTGGGAGAGACGAATGAGACACGTGCGCTTTATCACCTTGCTTGTGCTGGCCCTGCTCGGCGCACCGCTCCATGCCACCGAAGCCGAGCGCTGGGTGGAAAGCTGGGGCACGGCCCTGCCGTTGCAGCCGCCCCCGCCCTCGCCTTTCGGTGACGGGCCGCCCCCCGGCCCGCCACCCGCGCCGCCGAAAGACGCGCCTCCGCCGCCCAATCCGCGCCTGCCCTATCCCGCAACGCTCGATAACCAGACCGTGCGCATGACCCTGCGCACCACTATTGGCGGCGAACGCCTGCGGCTCGAATTCGCCAACCGCAACGGAGCACAGCCAGTGCGTCTCGGCGCGGTCCATGTCGCCATCGCCGGAAGCGACGGCCAGATCGATGAAAGCACCGACCGGGTCGTGACCTTCGGCAGCGCGGACGAGATCGTCCTCCAACCCGGCACCCGCATGGTGAGCGATCCCGTTGACCTGCCCGTTCCGCCGCTCACAGAGCTGGCGGTCTCGATCTATCTGCCCGACACCACGCCCACCGAAACCGTCGATGAGATCGGCCTCGCGCCGACCTACATCGCGCAAGGCAACCTTGTGGCAAGCACGTCGCTTCCCGATCCGCAAATTGCCTCATCGTACTTCTGGCTGCGCGGGCTTGCCGTCGATGCCGACGCGCAGGACGGCGGGGCGATCATAGCCTTCGGGGATTCGATCACCGAAGGCTATGCCACCACGCCCGGCGCCTACCAGAGCTGGCCCGACCTGCTGGCCGAGCGGCTTCAGGCCACCCCCGGCTTCGAAGGCTGGTCGGTCATCAACACCGGCATTTCGGGCAATCGCGTGCTGCGAGCAGGCGCTGGCGATGCCGCCCTTGTGCGCTTCACCGATGACGTGCTCAGCCGCCCCGGCGCGCGCTGGGTGATCGTGCTGGAGGCGATCAACGACATCAACATGTCGATCATGCCCGGAATGCCCGCCACGCAGGCCGCTACCGCGCCCGAGATCATCGCCGGGCTCGACCAGCTTGTCACCCGCGCGCACCTGCATGGCCTCAAGATCGCCGGTGGGACAGTGATGCCGACCAAGGGCCTGTTCTTCTACAGCGAGGAAGGCGAAGCGATGCGCGCCGAGATCAACCACTGGATCCGCACCAGCGGTCGCTTCGATGCCGTGATCGACTTCGACGCCGCCACCCGCGACCCGGCCGATCCGCTCCGGATCAACCCCGCGTTCGACCCCGGCGACCACGTCCACCCCAACGATGCCGGTAACGCGGCCATGGCGCAGGCCGTCGATCTTGCTATCTTCAAGTCGGAGTAATGATTCTCCAGGGTAAGAATCGAAGGGTGGTGAGGAATGCGCAGATCGACGGTTTTGCTTGGCTCGGCACTGGCATTGATCGCGGCGGGGGCAGCGGCGCATAACGGGGAACACGGCGGCAGCGGCCCCTATGCTGCGATCAGCGAGGTCGACCCGTCACTGCCCGGCCATGTCATCTTCCGTCCCGCCACCTTGCCGCGCCCCACCGCGCAGCCGCTCGGGGTGCTGGTGTGGGGCAACGGCGCTTGCAGCGACAACCCGGCCCCGCACGCCGCGCACCTGCTGGAGATCGCCAGCCACGGCTATCTGGTGATCGCCTCGGGCTACGAACCCGAAGAGGCCGAGCGGCGCGCGCAGGCCCGCCCGCCGCGCAAGGAGGGCGAACTCCCCACCCAGCCCACCACCGCGCAGGACATGATCGACGGGATCGACTGGGCCTTCGCGCAAAACGGCATGGCGAGCAGCAAATATCGCGGACTGCTCGATCTGTCTGCCGTGGCTGCGGCGGGGCATAGCTGTGGCGGCATTCAGGCGCTCGAAGTCGGCACCGATCCGCGCGTCCAGACCGTGATCGGCAACAACACCGGCATTCTCGCCGATGGCGATCCGCGCATTCCCGGCATGATGCTGGAGAAGGCGCATCTCGCAAAGCTCACCCACCCGATCCTCTATGTGCAGGGCGGCGAGGAGGACATCGCCTATGCCAACGGCATGGACGACTACCGCCGGATCGACCACGTGCCCGCCGCCATCGTCAACCTGCCGGTTGGCCACGGCGGCACCTTCGGCGAACCTTATGGCGGCGCGGCGGCCAGTATCTCGGTCGACTGGCTCGACTGGCGCCTGCGCGGCGACGAGGCCGCGGGGCGGACCTTCGTCGGCGCGAACTGCCGCCTGTGCCTCGTTCCGGGCTGGGACTACGAAAGCAAGGGCTTCTAGAGGCTAACACCTTGCTCCCTTCCCCAAGGGGAAGGGCTTTGCAGGTCGATGCTATGTCATCCCGCTTTAGCTGCGGCAGGAGAAGCTGGCGGCGAGCTCCGGGTCGCCGCCTTCGTAGCGCGCCACCTGCGGATAGGGGCACAGCGGGCGCGAGATGCCGGGCATGGTCTTGCCCGTGGCGATCACGCGGTTGGGCGCTTGCCCGCGCTCGACCCAGTCGGTGATGGCATCGAGCATCTCGAACGTATCGGTCGCCTCGCCGCCGCCGCAGTGGAGCATTCCCGGCACGGCGAACAGCCGGACGGAATCGCGCGCCGCCTCGCCGGTGGCAGCGACCATGGCGTCGTACCAGCGGGCGATGTGGGGCGTAGACATGCCTTGGTCCGACAGGCCGTTGTAGACGATCATCTTGCCGCGCCGCACAAAGGTGGAAAGGAACGGGCTGTCGCCATCGCCGATGCCGCCCTGATAGCGCAGCCGATCTAGCATGGCATCGACGCTATAGGGCGTGAGCGGGTTCCATTCCGGCTCAGGCGGGGTCAGCTGCAAATAGCGGAACTGGCCGAGGCCGAGGGTGGAATCCGCAGAATTGGGTTCGCCCGTCTGCGAGGTGCCGAGCCGCATCCCGCGCCATGCGCCCGAGGCAATACCGGTGTCGTAAGTGAACGGGCCGTAGACATGCTTTCCGGCGCTGGTCATCGGCCCCTGCATCAGATCGTGCAGCACGCCGACCTGATCGGCGCTCAGGCATTGCGCGGTCTTTGCGCCGGTGCAGGTCAGTTCGCGCGGGTGGAAGGCGCAGCCCTGCCAGTCGTTGATCATGCCGTCGGCCAGCCCGTCGAGCGCATCGCACTGCGCGAGCACCCGGCTCCGCACTAGGCCGAGATCGGCCTCGCTGAAGGCGCGGGCATAGATCGGGCGGCCTGCCTCGTCGCGCGGGGCGATGCGGGCCAGCACTTGCATGTTCCACACTTCGCCCAGCGCGATGCGCGAGAAGCTCATGGCCGGATCGCCCGCCACGATCCCGTCGAATTCGAGCGGCAAACGCTGCGAGGCAACCAGCGCCTGTCGCCCGCCGTTCGAACAGCCGAGGAAGTAAGAATAGTCGGGCGTCGCGCCGTAATAGGCATGCACCAGCCGCTTGGCCTGCGCGGTCACCTTGTCGAGCGCGTTGTAGGCGTAGTCCACCCGCGCTTGCTGATCGAGGCCGAAGCTTGCGTCGATAATCGAGCCGGTATGCCCGCTGTCGGTGGAGACCACCGCGAAGCCGCGCGCCAGCGCCGATGGCTTGGCGGAATTGGCGACAGTGCCGACGGCAGGCATGACCTGCCCATCGAGGCCCGCCCCACCCTGAAACAGGAACCGGCCGTTCCAGTCGCTTGGCAGGCGCATCTCGAAGCCGATCCCGAACTCGCGCTCGCCCACGCCGACGCGCCGGTCGATTGTGCCGCGAACGAGGCAATGCTCGGGCAGTTGCGCGGGATCCGCGCCGGGAGCCGCCGGTCCGGGGCCTGCGGAGACGAGTTCGGCAGCGGAAAAAGCAAGACCATCCGCAGCGGCATCGGCGAGCGCCGTACACCGTGCCATCGTCTCGCTCGCAGCGATCCGCTCGTCCGCGCGGGCATCCTCCGATGCTCCGAGCAATGGGACAGCGGCAAACCCAGTTGCGGCCATAGCTCCAAGCCCCAGCCAGACACGCATGGTCATCCGATCCTCACCCCTTGTTTTGCCCTTCGATCGCGGTGAATCATATGTACAGACATCGTTATTATAGAAAAGCATCAAAGGGTGTCGGCGGTTCAAGTCCTCCAACTCGTTCAGCGAGGGTGTGGGGACAAAACCAGTCAAACCAGCCTGCATCCCCGCGCTGCCACCTGACGCGGGATTGCATGACTTGTACCCCACGTTGGGCTAGTTTCCGGCCATGCAATTGCGGACTATCCTCACGCTCGCCGTCCCATCGCAAACCCTGGCGAGCATCGGCGCTCTGGCCCTGCTCGCCAGCTGTCAGGGAGGTGAGGAAACAGCGCCACGCGCACACGAACTGAGCCTTGCCAATGCCGACCCCGCCGCCTTCGCCGCCTGGCACGGCGGGCGCGGAGACGAGGCCGCAATTTACCTGCAGGCGCTCGATCCGGCTGGTCGGCCCGACGGCTCTCCAAGGCGGATCAGCCCACCGGGATTTGACGCCTACGAGCCTGATCTGATCGCCGTGGATGGCGGGCTGGTGGTCGCCTGGTATGGCCGCGACCGGGAGAGCGGACGCCTTCAGGCCTGGTTGGCCGGGCTTGACCTTTCGGGCACCCGGCAATGGCTCGTCCCGTTGCAGGATGGCGGCAAGGCGAAAAATCCGGTGGTGCGCCACATGGGCGAAGCCCTGCATGTCGCGTGGCTCTCGCAGGACGATACGGGGGCGATGCGCGTCATGCATCGACGGTTCGGCGTCGATGGACGCCCGCTTGGCGCGCCCCGGCAGATTGCCCGCGCCGATCACGATACGTGGAACCTCAATGCCGCGGTGCTGGGCGAACGGTTCTTCGTCATCTACGATGCTGCGCTCGATGACGGCAGCGACGAAGCGCGGCTGGCCATGGTCGAGGGCGACGACGCCAAAGCCATCACGCTGACGCCGCCCGATGGCCACGCCTCGCTGTACCCCGACCTGCAATTCGGGCCCGATGGCACGGCTGCACTGACCTGGTTCGATGAGCGCGACGGCAATCAGGAAGTCTACCTCCAGCTGTTCGCGCTGCGCGATGGCGAGCTTTCGCCGATAAGCGAGGCCCGACGCATCACCCATGGGCCAGCCCAGTCCATCGGCGCCTATCTCACCTGGAATGGCCCGAGGCTCGGTCTTGCCTGGAGCGACGATGACAACGGCCAGCGCGATATTTTCCTGCAGACCTTCGACAGCAAGGGCAAGCCGCTCTCGCCGCCGCGCAACCTCAGCCAGAGCGCGGAAAACTCCTCGGTCCCCGCCATCCGCGCCTATCGCGAGGGGTTTCTCCTCGCATGGAACGACTACGTGATGACCGAAGGTGGCGGCCACGACACTGTCACCAGTTCAACCGCGCATTTCGCGCTATCAGGCAGAAGCGAGTGAGCCTCGGCCACGCCGCCGATCGGTGAACTGCCAGCCAAGCAACACGATCAGGAACAGCGCCAGAGCCCCGGCAAGATCACGCAGCGAAATCGCCGCAACCACAGGCTCCTTCAGCAATGGAATTTCGCGCCTTGTGATCTCCTCCGACATGAGTTGACCGGTCAGCGCAGGTTGCCCGGCGGGGGCTGCATCGCCCGTTGCAGGCGGGGCAGTCGGCCCGCCCGATGCAGCGCGCGACGTGGGTGCCCTCACCGGCTCGGTGCCTTCCCCCCTTGCCTCGCGCGCTGCGTCGTTCGGCCGCGTGGAGGACGGCAGGCGCGAGACCAGTTCGCGCCGCTCGGCCCGTTCGGCTTCGGCACGCGCATCGTTGCTGGCGACAAAGGCCTCCAACTCGCGGGCGGCCTCGCTGATCGTGCGGCCCATGGCGGTCTCGAAGGCCCCCTTGGTGCGCGCGATCAGATCGGCCGGAAGGCCCGTCCGCTCCGCCTCGGCATAGACATATTCGAGCATCCGCCCGTTGCCGCAGGACACCGCCGTGCAGTTCACCCCGTGCTCGGCCACGTTCTCCAGATATTCGCGCACCAGCGTCGCGCGGGTCTCCTCATCGGCGTTCCAGTAGTCCTTGCGGATCGTCTCGATCATTCGTGCGGTGATGTCCTGATAGGCATAGGGCGAATTTGCGTCGAACCACTGCTTCATGCCGAGGTTCTGGCGGTCGAGCACATAGGTTTCGTAGGTCTGGTTCCACATCGAATCGTCAATGATTTCGGTGGTGGTCGCCTCCCAGCCCCACAGATATTCGACGAATTCGCGCATCGCCCCGGCCCCGGCATAGCCCTCGGCCTGCATCCCCTCGATCCACTTCGGGTTGACGTAGCGCGAGCGGAACTCGCGGCCAATGAACTGTTCAAGCCCGATCATCGCCGGATTGCCCGGATCGCGGGTGTCGGTGATGACCAGTTCGGGGTCGGCCCCGTCGATGCTGCGGATCGCCGAGGAGAGCCCCCCCATGTACATATACATGTCGTCGTTATCGAGCGTGCCATAGAGCATGGTCGAGTTCGAGTGGACGACCTTCTCAGTGCCCGAGAGGTTCAGCGCAAACACATCGGGCATCGGCTGGCCCCAGTAACCGTTGCCATAGGCGTGGCCCATCTTGCGGATATATTCGTTGGCGAAGCCGGCGTCGCTGTCCCACGATCCGCTGGTGGCGACGATGTCGGAGGTGTTGAGGTTGAAGGTGCCGGGCGGCTCGTCGAAGATACGCACGCCCGCCATCTGGTCGGCCTCGGCCTCGGGCACGCCGCTGGCGATCAGCGCCTGCTTGATCTCGATATAGTGCTGGCGGATCTGGTTGTCGGGCTCGTCGAGCACGCGCACCGCCTGCACCGCCTTGTCCATCAGCCGGGTCAGCCCGCCGAACAGGCCCGAAGCGGTCGAGGCGATCACGATATCGACGCGCGGTCGGCCCAGCTCCTCGCGCGGGATCACTTTCACGTCCACCACCCGCCCGCGCGCATCCCACACGGGCCGCGTCCCCAGCATGTAGAAGATCTGGCTTTCGAGCACGCCCTCGTGGCGCATTGTCTCGTCGCCCCAGATCACGAACGAGATTTTCTCCGGGTAGCGTCCGTGCTTCGCGACGTGATCGTCAAGCATCTGCTGCGCGAGCGTGCTGCCCATCTCCCAGGCGGCGGGCTTGGGGATCTTGTCGGGGTCGATGCCGTAGAAGTTCGCGCCGGTGGGATAGCTGTCGGGGTTGCGCACCGGCTCACCGCCCTTGCCTGCGGGCACGAACCGCCCGCCAAGCGCCAGCATCAGCCCGTCCAGCTCGCGCGGGCCCGAGGCGAGAATGCGCTGCTCCATCTCCTCGCCGAGCAGGTTCACCGCCTCGGGCAGTGCCGAGCGGTCGATGCTGAGGATCGCTTCCACCGTGCTGTCCACCGCCTCGGGCGCAGGGGTGCGGCCGAAGGCGTGGAGGCCATAGGGAATGATCTGGCCGCGCAGCGCGATCATGTAATCCTCCACCCGGTGCAGTTCCTCGTCGGACCACGATGATGCCGGATCGAGATCGAGATCCTTGGCGATGCCCAGCTCCACCGCCAGATCGCGCGCCTGCCGGGCGTAGATCGCGGCCAGTTCGGGGTTCTTGCTCTCGTTCTGGATGTGGTCGTTCATCAGCTCGCTCAGGCGGGCGAGGTCTTCGGTGAGGCCGCCGCGCACGAAGGGCGGCACCATGTGATCGACCAGCGTCGCCATCCCGCGCCGCCGCGCGACCAGCCCTTCGCCGACCACGTCGACGTTGTAGATATAGGCGTCGGGCAGATCGCCGATCATGGCATCGGGAGCATCGTCGGGGCCAAGCCCCGCATCGCGCCCGTCGAGCCATTCGAGCGTGCCGTGGGTGCCGACATGGACCACAGCATGGGCATCGAATGTCTCGCGCACCCAGGCATAGGCGGCGAGATACTGGTGGCTCGGCGCGAGGTTCTGCGCGTGGTAGAGCATTTCGAGGTCTTCGCCCCAGGCGCGCGAAGGCTGCGGCATCAGGCGGATATTGCCGTATTCGAGCGCGGGGACGATCAGGTTGACCTCCTCGCCGCGATGCTCGGTCATCAGCATGCTGTCGGCCGGATCGCCCCAGTCGGCCAGCATCTTTTCGCGCAGTGACGGATCGAGCGCATCGAGCCAGGCCCGATACTGCGCCAGCGGCACCCGCTGCGCGCCGCCCAGCGCGATCAGCTCGGCCAGTTCACCCGGCGCATCGCTGCCCACGTTGCGTGCGCGGCTGGTGATGTCGGCGAGGATCGCCTCGGCGCTCGGGGGTTCGCCGCCGATGTCGTAGCCTTCCTCGGACAGGCGCTGCATAATCCGTTCAAGCGATTCCGCCACGTTGAGATAGCTTGCGGCGATGCCCGCCCGGCCCGGCGGGTAGCTGTAGTACATGATCGCCAGGCGCTTATCCGCATTGGCGGTGCGGGAGAGGTCGGCGTAGTTGAGCGCACGGCGCACCGCCATGTCGACCCGCTCGGCGATAGGTCTGGTGACGACCGAGGTCAGCCCGGTCGCCGGATCGTTCACCCGCTCCTTCGTGCCCACCACCGTGGGCGCAACGGTGCCTGCCAGCTCGGGCGAGGCGAGGTTGAAGGTGCCCTCGAAGGCCGAAAGCCCGGTCGGCGAATTGCGCCAGTCCTCCTCGCTGCGGCCATAGAGGCTGATGAGGTTGATGACCGGAATGCCGACCTCTTCAAGCAGCTTTGCCGCCTCGGCATCGTTGAACTGGAACGACAGCCCCAGCCCGACATCGGCGCGCGCAGTGTCACCCGTGCCGAGCAGTTCGCGGAAGGCCACGGCGCCGGGATAGCCGAAGATCGGCACCGCCTCGGCCCCTCGCGCCTCGACCTCGGCTATCAGCGCGTCGATCAGCACCATGTCGCCGGAATAGTAGTTCGCCTTGAAGAAGCCGATCGCCACCCGCGGCGCGCCTTGCTTCAGCTTGCCGTGCTCGGCCCGCCATTGCTGGAAGGCATCCCAGTCGGCAAACACGCGGCCCGTGCCGCCATCGGGATAGTAGTAGCCAAAATCGAGCGAGAGCTGCGGCTCGGGCAGCTCCAGCCCCTCGACCCCCGCGCGCTGCAAGGCGAGCTTGAGCAGGCCGAGCTGGTTCGAGAGCCCGCCATGCTCCCAGTAGGCCCGTGCGCGGGCATCCCATTCGACGCCCAGTTCGGTGTAGTGCCCCTCGCCCTGAAGCCCCACGCCCACCCCGAGAACGCGGCCCGTTTCGGCCAGCAGGTCGGCCTTGTTCTGCTCGTCGAACTGATCGAGCATCTGCTGGTTCATGACGTCGAACACCAGCACGTCGTTCTGCCGGAAGGCAGCGGCATCGGTGTCGGAAAACGAGCTTTCGGTGAGAATGCGCACTTCGATCCGGTCCCTGAGGTCCGGCCGCTCCGCGAACAGCGCGCGCAGCGCGGCGACGGTGCCCGGTGTCTGCCCATCCGAAAACAGGTAGCCGAGCCGGATCACCTCCGGCTCGTCCTGCGCGGCCAGCGCGGCGGGCAGGGCCAGCAGCGCCCACAGCAGGAAGAAGGACTTAAGGAGCCTGCTCACTGCCTGCCGCCGTCTCGGGGTTTTCCGCCTCAGGGGTTTCGCCGTCGGGCACGTAGATGATCTGGCCGTTCGCGAGCCGGTAGGCCGAGCCGAGCCGCTCGCCGTCGCCCGAGCCTTCCTCGCCGGTGACTTTGTAAGCGGTGATCGTCTCACCTTCCTTGACCACGATCTCCTGCATCCCGTTTGCGTCGGTCTTGATCATGGTGACGGTGCCCTCGCCGCTCATCAGATCGCCCATGTTGTAGACCGAGAACAACGTGATCATCAGCCCGACGATGAACACGATCGAAGCGTCGAACAGGTTGGCGACGCCCGCCAGCGGATCTTCCTCGGCGGGCTCATCGGGGGCGGCAAGCTTGATGAAGCGGCCCATCAGCGGTTCTCCAGCTCGGCGGCGGCGACTTCGGCGAGATAGCGCTGCTCGCGGATCGAGGCGCTGACCCAGCCCTGCCGCAGCGCCACGAGGCCATAGGCGACCGTGCCGGTGGCAAGTCCGATGATCGTGCTGGTGAAGGCCACCACCATCTGCCCCGCCATCGCGCCGAGGTTGCCGCCCGCCATGGCCGCAAGCGAGGTGCCCATCGGGATCAGCGTGCCGATCAGGCCGAGGCTGGGCCCGATCTTCACCAGCGCGCGCGGCCCGTCGAGACCGTGGCGCAGCTTCTCCTCATATTCGGCGACCACGTTTTCGAGCCCGCCATGGTGCAATGCCTGATGGGCATCGAGCGCCTGAATATCGACCAGCATCGCGCCCAGGCTGCCGGGAAGCTCGGCCCGGCGCGCGGGATCGGCATCGAGCACCCGGTCCTGTTGCAGCCACTGCTTGATATCGAACCCGGCGCGCTGCTTGCGGCGCCTGACGGCGACCACGAGATAGCTCGCCGCATAGAACAGCGTTGCCGCCACGCAGATCCACAGCAGGATGAACACCGGCAGGCGCAACACCTGACCGAGGGCGAACAGGCCCTGTTCCAGCACGTCTCCAAAATTCATCGGCTTGCCCACAATCCTCTCACCAGTCCGGCCACAATGGCCAGCCCCACAATTGCCAGCGCCCAGACCGGCGGCTCCAATGCACCGGCAGCCTTGGCACCTTCCCCCAGCATTCCAGCTGCTTGCCAGCCGTATATGAGATCGCCCGAAAGGCCGACCACCGGCAGCATCAGGGCCACGCCCACCAGCAGATGCTCGTCACGCGGGCTGGCCCTGGCTGAGCCGGACTGCAAGCCGAAGGCCGCCAGCAAGGCAGCGAAGGTCACCATCGCTGCCGGCCACGGCTCAATCCCTGCCGCCGCGACAAGGGAGGCAGCCAGTCCGGCGCTGATCCCCGCCAGCAACGGCCCGCTTCGTTTGCCGCCACCGGCGATCAGGCGCGCCATCGCCCCGATCGTGACCAGCACCGCGATCCAGTTCGGCTGCGGCGCGAGCCACAGCGCAGCGGGCAGCACCAGCGCAAAGCCTGCCGCTGCCCACAGCGCCGAGCGAACCGTGCGCCCGCCGTCGCGCAGATGGATCGCTGCCGCCAGCAGGGCGAGCAGCCAGATCAGCGGGATGGTATAGGGAAGCATCACCGGACCTCTCTCCGACTGCGCGCAGGCCGCCGCTTGCTCTTCAACCACATCACCACGCCCGCAATGGTCGTCGCCGAAATCAGCAGGCCGAACAGGCTGATCGCCAGCTTGTAGACCCCGCCGAACATCTCGCCGGTGTGCAGCAGCCGCAGCACCTTATCGAAAGTATCGGCGGAGGTCTCGCCATAGGGATGGCGGAACGCGATGAGCCGCCCCGAAGCCTGATCGAACCATACCGCGGTCGAACCGTTCCCGGTCGGCCCATCGAGGCTGGTGCGCGCGTAGTAGCCAATGACATGGGCATAGGGCCGGAAGCTCAGCGCCTCGGGCCCGCGAATGGTGAAGCCGCGCGCCTCGGCCTGCTCGCGCATCAGCCGCGCGCCGACCTGTTCGGCCTGCTCGGCAGACATCGCCGCGCCCGGATCGGGGGCGGGATTGTCGACCGGCGCGAACAGCCCCTTCCCGCCCAGCATCGCCTGCACCGGCTGATGCACCGCATCGAGGTTGAAGGCGACCGCCGACCAGGTGAAGACCACGGTGAACGGCAGCAGCCACAGGCCGGTCGCGCGATGAAAGTCGTACAGGCGCACCTTGCGCGCGCCCTTGCGCCGCAAGCGCCATGCCCCCGCCCAGTCGCGCCAGAAGGTCGGGCTTCCCTTGCGCGGGCCCTTGCGCGGGAAAGTCAGCACCAGCCCCGCCAGCGACAGCAGCAGCCACGCCAGCGCCGCCACACCAAGCAGCAGTCGTCCGGTCTGTCCGGCGGCAAGGCTGTAATGCAGCGAGACGAGGAACGGGGCGATATTGATCGGGCCGTCTGCAAGCTCGGCGAAGTTCACCCGCGCGCGGATCTCGCCGGTGTAGGGGTCGAGAAAGAACTGCCGAAACGGCAGCGGGGGTTCGCCGCTTGGGGCGCTGACGAAGACCGAATGGGCATGATCCGAGGCGGGCACGAGCTGGATAAAGCCAACCTCGCCGCCCGTTTCCGCCTCGACGATGCGCTTCAGCTCCAGCCCGGACAGGACGCGCGCGCCCGGCTCGGGCGGCGCAGCGTCCCATACCTCGCCCGCCACCAGCGAACGGATCTGGTCCTGATAGGGAATGATCGCCCCGGTGAGCCCGGTGATGATCACCGCCAGAGCGACGATCACCCCGGTCCACCGGTGCGCGATCAACAGGGCCTTGCGCATCTAGCGAGCGAGCCGCTTCACAGCCGCACCCGCACCCCGCCGTAGATCATCCGCGGCATCGCGCCGTAGTTGAGTATGGTCTGGTAGTCCTCGTCGAACAGGTTTTCGACGCGGGCATAGATCTCGACCGCATCGTTGATCGGGTAAGATGTACGCAGGTCGACCGTGGTGTAGCCGGGCACCACCACGGTGTTGGCCGCATCGTTGAAGTGGTCGCCCACCACGCTCACCGTGGTCGCGAGGTTCAGTCCGAACGGCGCGGTATAGCTGGCGGTGGCGTTGAAGGTGTCCTTCGCCCGGCGGGTCAGCTGCTTGCCCTTGTTGGGATCGCCCGGGGTGGCGTACTGCGCATCGAGATAGGTATAGTTGGCCGAGAGGCTGAGGCCGCCCAGCTCAAGCCCAGCCCCCAGCTCGACACCCTCGGCATCGACCAGTCCCTGATTGGCGTAAATGCCGTAGAGGTTGGGATCGGAGGCGCAGCGCGGATTATCGGGGATCGCACCGCAACCGACATAGGAGACGAGGTTCTCGGTCTCACGGTTGAAATAGACCGCCGAGAGCCGGAACAAATCGCCGAACATCTGCTCACCGCCCACTTCCCAGCTCTTGGACTCTTCGGGCCGAAGATCGGGCGTGCCGTAGCCGGGGGCATAGAGCTGGAACAGGCCGGGAGCCTTGAACCCTTCCGAATAGCTGGCGCGCAACACGGTCTCGCCATCGTTGGGCGTATAGGCAACCGATGCCGCGCCCACCGTGGCCCCGCCGAAGTTGCTGTGGTCCTCATGACGCAGGCCGCCGGTAAGCGTCAGCCCCTTGACCGGCTCGACCGTGACATTGCCGTAAAAGCCCAGCGTGTTGTCGCCCACGCTGACCGTCGCCGAGGAACCGTCGAACTCGTTTTCTGCATATTCGACGCCGAAGACCACGAAGCTACCCGCCGCCAGGTCGAAGGTGCCCTGATATTCGAACCGGTCGCTGCGTCCATGGCCGTCGAAGGTCTGCACCGGCTTGATCGGATTGGTCTCGTCGAGGTTGATCCGGTTGATCTCGGTGCGGCCATAGGAAACGCGGTTGGAGAGCCGGTCGAACAGGCGGAAGTTGACCCCGGCATAGCTGGCCCAGCTATCGTTCAGCCCGCGGTTGGCGCCGTCGCCGTTGAAGCTGTCATATTCGACATCCCCTTCCGCATAATAGGTGCGCAGGTCGAGCGAGACATCGTCGGAAAAGGCATAACCGATCCGGCCATTGAGCGAGCTGTTCTTGTAGCCGTCGCGCTCGGTGCCCGCGGCAAAGGCCGAGACGCCGTCCGAGGTCGAATGGCTGGCACCGGCATTCCAGGTCAGCCCGCCGCTCTTGCCGCCCACCGAACCGTTGACGAGATAGCTGTTCAGCTCGCCCGCTTCGGCCTGGAACCGGGCTTCGAACGGCTCGCTCGGCTGCTTCGAGATGATGTTGATCACGCCGCCGATGGCCTGACTGCCGTAGAGCACCGACTGGGTGCCGCGCAGGATCTCGATCCGGCCCAGGCCGCTGGTGGTGACATCGCTGAGCGTCGCGCCGCCGTCGGTGCTCGACGGGTCGTGCAGGCGCACGCCGTCGTAGAGGATCAGCGTCTGGCCGCTGTCGGCCCCGCGGATGAACACCGAAGTCACCGTGCCCGGCCCGCCGTTGCGGCGGAACTGCACGCCGGGGGTCAGCGCGATCAGCTCGGTCACGCCGATCTTCTGGCTGGCCTCGATCTGCGCCTCGGTCAGCACGGTCACACTCTGACCGACCTGATCGAGCGAAACCGGCGTGCGGTTCGCAGTGACGACGATGCGCTCGTCGTTCTGGTCGGGGGCTGCGCCGACATCCTCGCTGGCCTGTGCCGTAGCAGGCAGCAGCAGGGAAAAGGCGCACAGCGGCGCAAGGGTGAAGGACTTCCTCATGACAACTCTTTTTCTGTTTCAGTACCTGGCGGAGAAGGATTTCAACCCGCAGGCGCCTAGCGCCAGCACTCCAGCGCCAACGCAAGTACCAAAGCTGTCAGAATGCCCTCTCTCTCGCGCTCTCATGGCCGGAAGACAGGGGCAGAGGTAAGTTATTTACGGCAACAGCCGCCGTTACATGCGCGTTACGTAGCCGCCGAATATCATGTTTCCAACGAGAGGAAAGCGCCTGCCTGCGATCGACCAGCACCGCGCCATCGACGATGGTGAGATCGACCTTGACGTTCAGGATCTCCCTATCGGGCGCCGATATCCCCGGCACGCAGATGCTGGTGGCAGTGCCCGACGATCGGGGACGCGCGGCCATCAGCGCCCATTTCGAAACCCTGAAGCAGAGGCGTCCGCCCCGCTGGCGCGCCAGCCTCCTCCAATCGTCGCCGAACTGTCATGAAACGCGGCTAGCGGCAGCCTTCGGGCCGATCATATCGGGGGCGATTTCTGCCGCGTAACGAGACCAGACCACTCGCCAAGGGCGAGCCTGCACGCATTCCGGATTGGGCCGAAGTCCAGTCCGGGCTCGTGCGCTATCTGCGTGCGCAGGGTGCGCGGATAGATATCGCCGAGGACATTGCGCAGGAAACGCTCGCCCGGCTGATCGCAATCAGCCGCGAAAAGGAGATCGTCAGCCTGTTCGCACTGGGTTTCCGCATTGCCGACAACCTGCTGATCGACCGCCATCGCTGGGACAGCCGCCACGGCCTCGCGCCCGATCCGGAAATCCAGGGCGATACCCCCTCGCTTGACCGGGTGATGGATTCGCGCCGCGCGGTCGAGGTGTTCCAGCGCTGTCTCAACCGCATGCCCCGGCTGCGGCGCGAGGTGCTGGTCCGCCGCCGGCTGGGTCAGGAAAGCTGCCAGGCCATTGGCGAGGATCTGTCGCTCAGCCCGAAGGCGGTGGAAAAACACATCACACGCGGCCTGATCGACCTGCGCCGCGCAATGGAAAAGGCTGGCATAGACCGGCCGGGATGGGACGGATGAGACTGCGAGATACGGCAGATCTCGATAACCAGGCAGCCAGTTGGATCGAGAGAATGAGCCGCCCGGTGCTGGATAGCGAGATCGCAGCGGAGTTCGACCGCTGGATTAGCGAAGATCCCCGCCACCTGGAAAGCTATGCGCGTCTGGCCTCGGTGTGGAACGCCGATGGCCTTGCCCGCGCGCTCACAGCGGGCGTGCCGCACAACGACAACGACGAGGGCCAGCTCGACCTGCCCGGCTTTGCCGAACAGACCGGGCGCGGGCCGCTCGGGTCGCTCAAGCGCCTTGCGCGGCTGGCGGCGCTGGCCGCTATCGTGCTCGTGCCTGCCGCGCTCATCGCACAGGGTGCGCTCGCCCCCGTCACCACCTATTCCGCGCCCCGCGGCGAGGACCGGATCGTGGAACTGGCCGACGGCTCGCAGCTGCACCTGAGCGGCGGGACCCAGCTGTCGGTGCGCATCACCCCATGGTCGCGCAAGGTGACGATGGCGCGCGGGCAGACCTATTTCGATGTCGCCCACGAACCGCTCCGCAGCTTTACCGTCGATACCGGCAGCGCCAGCGTGTCGGTGCTCGGAACCGCTTTCGACATCAACCTGCGCGATCATGGCGAGCGCGAGGTTCGCGTCTATCGCGGGCTCGTCAATGTCGAGGCGGGCAATGGCGAATGGCGCGTTCCGGCCGGAGTCGGGGTCGCCATCATGGGCTCGCACATGCGCAGCCTCGACGATGTGGAAGGCGACGGACCGGGCTGGATCGATGGCTGGTTCGACGCGCAGGACACCGCGCTCGACGATCTGGTCGAGCAGGTGAACCGCAGCGCGGACAGCCCGATCGTGCTCACCGACCCCGGCCTTGGCGCGCTGCGGATCTCGGGGCGGTTCCAGCTCGATCACCCGCGCGAAGTGCTCGACACGCTCGCTCTGATCTACGGCCTGCGCTGGCAAGACGATGGCGATCAGCTGCTTGTCTCACGCTCTTGAGCACAGACCATGACCGCGTCGAAAACCTGCAATAATTTCACTGAAATGTAACAAAAATTTTTTGTCGGGTTTTTATATTTCCCGCCGTCATCCCGATGCTTTCAAGCACAAGGACAGGGACAAAATGCTTCGCTCAAAAACCGGTCGCGCCAATCTCACGGCGCTTGCACTTTCGTGCGCCATCATTCCGCTCACCATGGTTTCGACTCCGGCCTACGCCTCGGGGGAAAGTGCTTTCAGCTTCGCGATCCCGTCGCAGGATCTGGCGAGCGCGCTGCGCGAATATTCGCGCGTCACCGGCATTCAGGTCGCCGCCTCGTCCGACGTGCTGCGTGGCCGCACCAGCCGCGCGATTTCGGGCCGGCTGACGGCTGAAACGGCGCTGGCTCGCATCGTGGCGGGCGCAGGTGTCGCAACCCGCCGTCAGGGCCGCACCATCATCGTTTCGCTCGCCGATCCCGCCCCCGCCCCGGCACGGGCGACCCGGTCCGCTGCCGCTGCTCCGGCCCGTTCGGCACCGACCCGCACCGCGCCGAGCCCGCAGCAGACCGTCGAACCGGGCGAGCACAACGAGATCATCGTGACCGGCTATCTCGAAGCCGTACAGGCCTCGCTCGGCAAGAAGCGCGATTCCGATGTCATTTCCGACACCGTCAGTGCCGATGACATGGGCGATCTGCCCGCGAACAACGTTTCCGAAGCGCTCGCCCGCCTGCCCGGCGTCAACGCGGTGCGCGATGCCACCACCGGCGAAGGCGACCGCATCACCGTGCGCGGCCTCTCGACCGAGCTGAACAACTATTCGATCAACGGCGTGCGCCTTGGAGGCGCCGGCTCGCGCGACGATGTGTTCTATCGCGGCGTGCGCCTCTCGGTCCTGCCGCCGGACGGGATCAAGGAAATCACCGTCTTCAAGACCCTCACCCCCGACCGCGACGGCGACGCGCTGGGCGGCTCGGTCGATATCTCCACCCCCACCGCCTTCGATCAGGACCCGACCTATCTGCGCCTGTCGGGCGAGGCCAGCATGCTCGACAAGTACGACACCCCGCTCAGCGGTCAGTTCTCGGGCGCAGCCTCGCGCCAGTTCTCGGATCAGCTCGGCCTGTTCGTTTCGGGCAGCTGGAGCCGCCGCCAGTCGCGGTTCGAGCGCAACGGGGTCGACGGCGATAACCAGCCCGACACCTGGTATGCCGACAGCGAGACGCTGGGCTGGGACCCCAACCGTTTCGTGCTGCGCGGGATGAACCTGGGCTTCGGTGAAACCGAAGTCGAGCGCTGGGGCGTCAATTCGAGCCTCGATTTCCGCTCGGACAACCATGACCTCCACCTGCGCGGGCAGTATAACCGGTTCCGCAAGACCGAGTTTCTCAACCGCCTGAACTTCCGCAACGACACCAGCCGCAATTCGGCCCGCCTCTCGCAGGTCAACCGCGACGATACGAGCCTGCTTCAGCCGGATGACAATGTGGTCGGCTTCGACGATACGCTGGGCCGGATCTATGGCTACACCACCGCCCAGATCGTCGACCGCGACAAGGATGGCCGCATCACCGATGCCGACCGCTCATCCCGTTCGACCTATAGTCTGGTCGGCAAGTCGGGCACCTGGGACCCGGCTGGCTTCCGCCTGCGCCGGTTCTGGGAAGGCAAGAACGAAACCGGCAGCCTCGCCTCGGCCAACATCGGCGGCGTCTCGCGCTTCAACGCGGTGACGATCGACTACGACGTGTCCTACTCGCAGTCAGAGGACAACCTCGACGATGGCTACGAACTGGAGTTCCGCAGCGACAAGTATGGCTGGCGCGGCAATCGCGGCGTGCTGTTCTCGGCCGCCGAAGATGCGCGTTTCCCCAAGTGGCTGCTGAACCCGGCCGGACTTGCGGGCGTGCAGGACCCGGCCGAATACAACTTCAGCGGCCTCGAAGGCGAGATCGGCGGTTCGAGCGAGAAGCTGTGGCAGGGCCAGGCCAACCTCGAATGGGAGATCGGCTCGGGCTTCCTCGACACGATCCGCACCGGCGCCAAGTACTACAACTCGCGCCGCCGCACCTATGAAGGCTCGTTCCTCGACCTCAACGCCGATGGCACGCTGGCCGACTTCTCCGACCTCTACGGCGAAGAGATTACCAGCCTGTTCGGCGGGGCCTATACCGGCGACTATCGCCTTGGCACCACGCTCGACAACGATGCCATGATGGCCGAGCTGCAACGCGCCGAGAATGGCGACAGCAGCCTGTTCGATGGCTTCGCGGTCGACCCGTCGCAGGCCGAAATCTCCGACGAGGACAGCTTCACCTTCGAGGAGCGGGTGATCTCGGGCTACCTGATGGGCACCGCCTATGTCGGGCGCGCGCAGATCATCGCCGGTGTGCGCATGGAGAACACGCGCAACACCATCGACGCCTGGAACACCGACCCGGTCAACGGCGAACGCTATACCCGCGACCGCACCAGCTTCACCAACTGGCTGCCCTCGGTCCACGTCAACTACGACATCGACCGCAAGACCAAGCTGCGCGCGGCGATCTGGACCAGCTTTGCCCGGCCCGACATCGCCCGCATGAGCTCGGCCCGCGAGTACTCCTACGACCGCGATCCCGATGGCAACGGTGTGCAGAACCCCACCAGCGAGTGGATCCTGACCGGCATCGAGATGGGCAATCCCGACCTCAAGCCGCTGCGTTCGACCAACTTCGATATCTCGCTCGAACGCTACAACGGCACCACCGGGGCCTACTCGATTGCGGTGTTCTACAAGGATATCGAGAACTTCCTGTTCCGCTCGTCCTCCAGCAACATCCGCCACGGCACGGCGGGCGTGAACGTGAACCCGGAAGGCGTCGCCATCACCATGCCCAACAACGGCAAGTGGGCCGAGGTCTACGGCGTGGAAATCAGCGGCCAGCAACTGCTGCACTGGCTGCCCGGCGTGTTCGGCTCGCTGGGCATTGGCGGCAACGTCACGCTGCAACGCTCGAAGGCGGCCACGGGGCTCTCGTGGCACCCGGATGGCTATACCCTGCCGCTGATGGAGACGCCCGAGACCATCGCCAACCTCCAGCTGTTCTGGGAGCGCAATGGCTGGGAAGTCTACGGCGCGTGGAACTATCAGTCGCGGTTCATGGCCGGCATCAACGACTTCGGCAACGACCCCTACGAGCAGGCCTACAGCTTCGTCGACCTGACCTTCCGCCGCAGCTTCCTGAAGAAGTCGTCGGTGCAGGTGCAGGTGCAGAATCTGTTCGACTCGCACACCTACTGGCAGACCGTGTCGAGCAGCGAAGGGGCCAGCCGCGCCTATATCAAGAACGGGCGGACGATCTCGCTCGGCTTCAACCTGATCTTCTGATGGAAGTGATCATGAGCATTCGCAAAGCCCTCTTCGCCGCCGCCCTTCTTGCAACCTGCGCCGCCCCCGTGGCGGCGCAGGACGCGCCCGCCCCGGCGCTTGCGCCCGCAACGGTGCAGCCCGAGCGCATTATCCTCAACCTCACCGCCGACACGGCGCACGAAATGGCGATCACCTGGCGCAGCGCACCGGGCCTTGCCGGTATTGTGCAATATGCACGCGCCACGGCCGGGCCCGACTTCGTGCAGAACCCCGAAACACAGGAGGCCATCACCGACGACGCCACCTTCGCGGTGCAGGAAGATCCGGCCTTTTCCGCCGCCTACCACTCCGCCGTACTGACCGGGCTCGAACCCGACACCGTCTATGCCTACCGGGTGGGCGACGGGACGCACTGGTCCGAATGGTTCCAGTTCCGCACCGCCGCCGCCGAGGCCAGGCCGTTCCGGTTCATCTACATGGGCGACATGCAGAACCAGGTGCTGTCGGAAGCCTCGCGCACGCTGCGCATGGCCTTCCGCACGGCAGGCGACGCGGCCTTCACCATCCACGCGGGCGACCTCATCAACCGCCACAGCTCGGATCGCGAATGGGGCGAGTGGTTTGCCGCTGGCGGGTTCCTCTATGCCCAGACCCCGCAAATGCCCACGCCGGGCAATCACGAATATGTGCGGGATGAAAGCGCCCGCGCCGGATCGTCGCTCACCGGCCAGTGGCGGCGGCAGTTCACCTTGCCCGAGAACGGCCCCGCCTCGGTGCCCGAGGCGCTCGAAACGCACTGGTACACCGACTATCAGGGCCTGCGCCTGATCTCGGTCGACGCACCGCAGCTTGACCGCAACGAAACCGAGCGCACCGCGACGGTCGCCTGGCTCGATGGCCTGCTCAGCAACAACCCCAACCGCTGGACGGTGATCTTCCTGCACTTCCCGCTCTATTCGAGCGACCCGGATCGCGACAATCCGAAGGTGCGCGATGCGCTCAAGCCGCTGATCGACAAGTACGGTGTCGATCTCGTGCTGCAAGGGCACGATCATGGCTACGCCCGCGGCGCGGTCGGCCCGGACGGTCCGAGCGCGGACGATGCGGGGGCGACCTATGTCGTCTCGGTGGCCGGGCCGAAAATGTACGAAGTCGGCAATCTCGCCTGGGCGCGCAAGACGGCCTCGCGCACGCAGGCCTATCAGGTGATCGACATCGACGGCGCCGACCTCGCCTATCGCGCCTACGACGCAACCGGCGCGCTGCTCGATACGTTGGATCTGCACAAGGACTGACGCGGCAACGGCCCGCCCTTCGGGTGCCCGTTTGCAACGGCATCGCTTCGCCAGCGGCGTAGCGGTGCCGTTGCTGTTTTCGGCCAGTCAGCAGATAGGAGCGCCGCGGACAAGGTTCGCGCAGTCGACGGTCGATACAGGAATAGTCAGATGCCATCCCCTCTCCCCACCCCGAGCTTCAGTACGCAGCGCTTTACAATGCGGGCTCTGGAGCGTTCGGATGCCGCCGCCCTATTCGCGACGCTGGCGGACGAAACCCAATGCCGATATCTGTCGCGGCCGCATTTCACCTCGGTGGAAGAACTGGCGGACTGGCTGACCGACCCGGAATGGCCCGGCAGGACATGGGTTGCCATCGACAAGGCAGACGGCACGCTGGCCGGACGCTACGTCGCCTATCCGGGGCTTGACGAGGGCGTACTGGAACTGGGCTATATCACCGTTGCCGAATATCAGGGGCACGGTGTGGCGACCGAGTGTATGAGCGGCCTGATCGACCATCTGTTTGCAGAGGGCCCCTACCGCAAGGTCTATGCCGAACTCGACGGCGAGAACCTCGCCTCGGTGCGGGTGGTTGAGCGGCTCGGGTTCACCCGCGAGGGCTGCCTGCGGCAACACGAAGTGACCCACAAGGGCCTGTGCGACCTGCTGATCTACGGCCTGCTGCGTGCAGAATGGCCGGGTGCGAAGGCCTAGCCTAGCCGCCCTCGTAAAACCGCTGCTGCCACTCCCTCGGCCCCACACCCAACCGGCGCAGGAACACCCGCCGCATGGTCTCCGCCGAGCCGAGCCCGGCCTGGCGCGTGGCGGTGTGAACGCTCTTCTGACCGCCCCGGAGGTGTTCGACTTCGTGCGCACGCAGGCGAAAACGGCGCGCTGGTGCGGGGACAAGACCGGCCTGCTCTCGGAAAAGCGCACGGCAAAGCACCGGCCTGCGCTGTCCTTGTTAACCGGCCCTCCCATCTCCTGCCCCGCCTTCTAACCGGTCCCCCAAAGGGTGCGACGACCGCTGGCACGCCCAGCCCTCACCGAACGGCATCCGCACCACCACGTTCACCAGCCGGGGGTCAGACCGTTGATCTATCTTGTCTGGGCAATGCCTGCCCTCGCGATCATTACCCTGATCGCAAGCGGGCGACTGGGGACGCTGGCAGCTTCCTTCGTCGGGCTTCTGGTTGCGCTTGTTGTAACGCTCAGCAGCGCACCGCACGAGTTTCTGGCCGCACATGCGGCTGTCTCGCTGCTGCGCGGGATCTGGATCGGCTGGAACGTGCTGCCCTACATTCTGGGCGGGCTCCTGTTCTGGCAGATGGCAATCCGCCCCGGCAACGCCGCCATGCCGGTCGACGGCGGCCCCGGCGATCCGCGCGCGCGGCGGAGGCTGCTGTTTTCGGCCTGCTTCCTCATCGGCCCATTTGCAGAGTCCGCCACCGGATTTGGCATCGGCATCATCGGCACGATCGTGCTGATCCGGCGGCTCGACCTGCCGCCTGTCTACCTCATTTGTTTCGCGCTGCTCAGCCAGACCATGATCCTGTGGGGAGGCATGGGTAGCAGTTCCATCATCGCGGCAGCACTCGCGCGCGCCGATCCCACAACGCTGGCCGTCAACGCCAGCCTGTTTCTGGTCGTGTTCAATATCCTGTGGCTGCCGCTCTACTGGCGCATGGCCGACAAGGTCGGCATTGCCGCCGACCCGCGCGAATGCGCGAGCGAGGCCGCATGGCTTGGCCTCTGCCTCGTCAGCGTCGTTGCCGCCACTGCCGTGCTGGGGCCGGAGACGGCGATGCTCGCATCCTATGGACCGATCATCGTGCTGCGCTATCTCGTCGATGAGCGGCCCGACCGCCGCACCCTTGCCCGCTCCGTGCAGCGGATGATGCCGTTCGTGGTGCTGATCGGGTGGCTGGTGGCGACAAGGCTGTTTGCCCCTCTCACCCATGTCCTCGAACAGGCGATCCGCATCGCGCCGTTCGCAGGGCTGCCCGCCTGGTCGCCGTTGTTCCACGCGGGCACCTGGCTGATCGTCGGCGCTGTGCTGACCGGCCTGCTGCGCGGAGACGCGGCGATTTTCGGCGCGGAGATCAGGTCGGCATGGAAGACAGGACGGCTGGCCATCGTCACCGTCATGACCTTTGCGATGATGGCCGAGCTACTTACCGGCTCGGGTGTCGCCGAGGGTCTGGCCACGGGCATGGCCTCGGCGCTCGGGGCATGGGCAGTCGTCCTCACCCCGCAGCTTTCGGCGATTTTCGGCGCGCTCGCCAACAGCGGCAACGCGGCCAACGGGCTGTTCATGTCGTCTCAGGTCAATCTCGCCATCAGCACCGGGCTGAATGTGAAAGCCGTGGTCGCGCTACAGCAGGCGGCCGCGCAGTCGCTCAACATGATCTCGCCGGTTCGGATGTCGATCGTGTGCGGCATGGCCGGGACACCGGGGCGCGAACGGGAGGCCTATCGCACGATGTTCCCGTTTGGCATCGCGACCGTGGTGGTAACCCTCATCGGTTCGCTGCTGATCGCGCTGAAGATCATCTGAAGGTCACCCGATCCGCATGCAAAAACCCCAGGGGCATCTCTCTGCACCCCTGGGGCTTTTTGATTCGTTGCTAGGCCGGTTTGGCGGGCTGAACCGGCTCTGCGTCGTCTTCCCTGGCCATCAGTTCGTACCACATGGCGTTGAGGACGGCGAAAGCGGCGGCCAGCGGAAAGCCAAGCAGCCAGGCGAAATACCACATCGTTGTTCTCCTAAAATCTCTGCTTTCAGTATGCGTGGCCGTCGCCGCTGCTGATCTGCTTCGCATCCACCTTCCCCCACAGAACGCGGTAAACCCAGGTGGTGTAGAGCACGATCAGCGGCAGCAAGATCCCCGTCGCAACCAGCATGACGAACAGCGTCAGGTGGCTGGAGGAGGCATCCCACACCGTGAGGCTCGAACGCGGATCGACCGAGGAGGGAAGAATGAACGGGAACATCGCGAGGCCAACCGTGGCAATGATTCCAAGCACCGAAAGCCCGCTCGCCAGGAGCGTCAGCACCTCCCGGCGCAGGAAGCAGAACAGCAGCATGAACAGCGTTCCGGCGAAGCCGAGCACAGGGGCGGCCATCATCCAGGGATAGGCGGCATAGTTCGCAAACCAGAAGCCGGGGCCCTGTTCGACCACCTTCGTCAACGGGTTGGACGGCGCATCGGTGACGATCTGCGAAGCGAAGCGGAACCCGTCGACGTCGCTGACCCACACCCCGCCCAGAGCAAACAGGGCGAAAGTGGCAAGCGCCGCGAAAGTCCCGAGGCGGCGCGCGCGCCAGGCGACCGCTCGGCTGGTCCTGAGGATCAGCCATGAGGCTCCGTGCATGGTCAGCATCGCAACCGACAGCGCCCCGCACAGCAGCGCAAACGGATTGAGCAGTTCGACCAGCGTGGTGCCATCGTAGAAAATGCGCAGATCCTGATCGAGATGGAACGGAACGCCCTGCAGCACATTGCCCACCGCCACGCCGAAAATCAGCGCCGGAACGATGCCGCCGACAAACAGCGCCCAGTCCCAGCCACTGCGCCAGCGCTGGCTGTCGCGCTTGGAGCGGTACTTGAACCCGACCGGGCGCAGGATCAGCGCGGCCAGCACCGCGAACATCGCCAGATAAAAGCCCGAGAACGACACCGCATAAAGCGGCGGCCATGCCGCGAAAATCGCGCCCCCACCCACAATGAGCCAGACCTGATTGCCCTCCCACACGGGGCCGACAGCATTGATCACCACGCGGCGATCAAGGTCGTCGCTGGCGACGAAGGGCAGCAGGATCTGCGTGCCGAGGTCGAACCCGTCCATCACCGCAAAGCCGATCAGCAGGACGCCCAGCAGCAGCCACCAGATCAGGCGCAGGGTTTCATAATCGATGAGTTGGTGCAGGATCATGCCGGATCACTCCGCGGGTGCGAGCGCGTCGGGGACGAGCTTCTGGTTGGGGGAATTGTCCTTTTCCGGTCCCTTGCGGATCGCGGCGAGCATCAGCTTCGTCTCGATAATGAAGAGGATCGTGTAGATGACGGTGAAGCCGGCAATGGTCGAGAGCACGGTCGCCGCGCCGAGATCGGACACGGCGGCAGCGGTCGGCAACACGCCCTCGATAACCCAGGGCTGACGACCGACCTCGGCCACGATCCACCCGCACTCTGCGGCGATCCACGGCAGCGGGATCGCACCGACGGCAACCTTCAGCAGCCAGCGATGCCGGTCGAGCCGGTGTCGTGCCGACAGGTAGACGAAGGTCGCGGTCAGGACGATGAAGAAGAACCCGAGCCCGACCATGGTGCGGAAAGCCCAGAACAGCGTCGGGACATGCGGCACCGTGTCCCAGGCCGCCTGCCTGATCTGCGCGTCACTGGCCTCGCGTGGATCGTCAAGATAGGGCCTGAGCAGCAGCGCATAGCCGAGGTAGTGGCCGGTATCCTCGAAGGCGGCGGCGGCATCGCTCGGGATCGCCTCGCTGCTCCCCGCCTTGCGGATCGCTTGCAGCGCATCGAAGGCGACGATCCCTTGCCTGATGCGCGTTTCGGCGAGGTCGACCAGATCGTGAATGCCGGGAATTTCACTGGTCAGCGAGCGCGTCCCGATCACGCCCATCACCCAGGGGATATGGACGGCGTAATGCGTCTTGCGCTCGGTGTTGTCGGGCAGTCCGACGAGGGTGAAAGCGGCGGGAGCCGGTTCGGTGTGCCACATCGCCTCGATCGCGGCGAGTTTCATCTTCTGGTGCTCGGTGGAGAGGTAGCCGCTCTCGTCGCCGAGCACGACCACCGAAAGCGATGACGCGAGGCCGAACGAGGCGGCCACGGTCATGGAACGTTTGGCGAGCGCGGTATGCCGCCCCTTGAGCAGATACCAGGCCGAGACCCCCAGCACGAAGATCGACGCCACGACGTACCCGGCTGAAACCGTGTGGACGAACTTGGCCTGCGCCACCGGGTTGAACACGACCGCGGCGAAGTCTTCCACCTCCATCCGCATGGTCTGCGGATTGAACACCGCGCCGACGGGGTTCTGCATCCAGCCGTTGGCAATCAGAATCCACAGCGCCGAGAAGTTGGAGCCGAGCGCCACCGCCCAGGTCGCGGCGAGGTGCCCGAGCTTCGACAGCTTGTCCCAGCCGAAGAAAAACAGCCCGACGAAGGTTGCCTCAAGGAAGAAGGCCATCAACCCCTCGATCGCCAACGGCGCGCCGAAGATGTCACCGACGTAGTGGCTGTAATAGCTCCAGTTCATGCCGAACTGGAATTCCATCACGATGCCGGTGGCCGCGCCGAGCACGAAGTTGATGCCGAACAGCACGCCCCAGAACTTGGTCATCTGCCGCCAGATCTCGCGCCCGGTCATGACATAGACCGTCTCCATGCTCGCGATCAGCACCGACAGGCCGATGGTGAGCGGCACGAACAGGAAATGGTACAGCACCGTGATGGCGAACTGCAGCCGCGACAAGTCGACGATATTTAGGTCCATGACTGGCTCCGGTAGGTCATATCAATCGGGTCTCAGCGCCTTGAGCTGAGTATCGAATGCCATGCTGCCGCGCGCGAGATCGGCGCCGATGCGGCCGTCGCGCAGCACGATGATGCGGTCGGCCAGAGCGGCCTCGCGGCGGGTGTGGGTGGCGATAACCAGCGTGCGTCCGGCTGCGCGCTGATGCAGGCGCGCAAGCAGGTCGCGCGCGGTGTCGCCATCGAGGCCCTCGGTCGGCTCATCGAGCAGCCACAGCGGTGCGGCGCGCAGCAGCAGCCGCGCGAGGGCAAGCCGCCGTGCCTGCCCCGCCGAAAGCCCCGCCCCGCCCTCGCCGAGCATGGTGCATAGCCCCTCGGGCAGAGCAGTGACATGATCGGACAGGCCCGCCGCCGCCAGCACATCCAGCATTTCGGTGTCGGACGCATCGGCGCGCGCGACCGCGAGATTTCCGCGCAGCGTGTCGCGGAACAGCTCGGTGCGCTGGGTAAGCAGCGCGAATTGCGAGGTGCGGACTTGGCCGCTGGTGGCTGCCAGCTCGCCCGCCAGCAGTGCCAGAAGCGTGGACTTGCCCGCCCCGCTCGGCCCGACCAGCGCAATGCGCTCGCCCGCTCGGACGGATAACGATATTCGCGAGAGGACCGGCGTGGCCGCGCCCGGATAGAGGACATCGACATTGTCGAGGCCAACCGGAAAACCCTCCCGCGTGAGCGCGGGCGCGTTTTGGTGAGCCGGTCTTTGCAGACGCGGCCCGAGCCGGGATGCCGCCTGAAGGGTGCCGCCCAATTCGATAGCGCCCCGCCGCAGAAGTGCGAACGGCTCGAAGGCGGCGAGCACGAGCAGCACGGCGAAGGCCGCAATCGGCGCGCCGATTGCCTGAGCCTCGGCAAGGCATGCCGCCGCCAGCAATGTGCCTGCCAGAAGGGCCGCCGAGACGATGCCGAAACCAAAGCCGGTATCGGCCTCGGTGCGGTTGAGCGCCCGGTCGGCTTCGCCGACACGCGTATCGGCGGCTGCCAGCGCCCGCACCTGCGCGCCTAGGCGATTGGCAACGGCAAGGTCGGCCTGTCCGCGCACCAGATCTATCGTGCGCGAGCGAAGGATCTCAAGCCCGTGCCCCCGCCGGCGAGCCGCGGTGCGCGCACGCTTCGCCGCCCACAAGGGAATGCCGAGCCCACCGGCCAGCAGCGCGCCGCCGACAGCAAGCCCAAGCAGCGGATGAACAAAGGCAAGGGCAAGAGCGACAGCCAGTGCCGCGCCGACTGCGGCACACAAGGGAGCGATCACACGCAAGTACAGGGAATCGAGCGCGTCGATATCGATTGTCAGCCGGAACAGACGCCGCGACGGGTTGGCGGCAAGGCCATGGGCCGCATCGGGCTGGGCAAAACCGCGGAACAGGCGTTCGCGCAGCCCCGCCAGCACACGCAAAGTGGCATCGTGGGTAGCGAGCCTCTCCCCATAGCGCGAGGCGGTGCGGTCGATCGCCAGCAAGCGGATGCTTGCCGAGGGCATGAACACATCGAAGGCCAGCGCGCTCGCCACCGTCGCCCCCGCCAGAGCGGTGGCGGCAATGAACCAGCCCGACAACCCCAGCAGCGCGATCCCGGCCAGCGCAGTGGTGAGCGACAGCACCACGCCCCGCAGGAGCGCCCGCCGGTCGCTCGCCCTGACCAGAGCGACAATCGGCAGCAGGTTGGCGCGCCCGGTCATGCCGGCACCTGTGCGAGCGCACCGGTGGGGCAGGCGATGATGCGGTCCACGCGCGCAGCGAGCGTCGGATCGTGCGTGGCAACGATCAGCGTGCTTTCCTGCGCCAGTGCAAGCAGCCGTTCGGTGATCTCGTGAGCGGTTGCGCGGTCGAGATGGGCGGTCGGCTCGTCGACCAGAATGAGGCCGGGCCGTGATCCCGCCGCCGCGCGCGCCAATGCGAGACGCAGCGCCTCACCACCCGACAGCCCCGCCCCGCCCTCGCCAATGGGAGCGCCGCCGCGCCGTGCCGCCAGCGGACCGATCTGCGCCAGCATCGCGGCGTGGTCGATCTCCTTGCGGCCCAGAGCTGGCCGTCCCAGCGCAATGTTGCTGGCCAGCGTGCCTGAGAAAATGTGCGGCGGCTGGCCAAGCCAGCCGATGCGGGCGCGCAGGCGCGCGGCATTGGCCTCGTCCATCGGCTCGCCGCCAAGCAGGATCGCGCCGGCATGCGGCTCGGCCAGCCCGGCGAGAAGGGCCAGAAAGGTCGACTTGCCGCTGCCGCTCGGGGCCATGAAGGCAACGTGTTCGCCGGCACGGATGGAGAGGTTCAGGCCGTCAAGCACAGGATGGCGAGTTCCGGCGTGGCGAAAGGCGAGATCTACGACCTCGACCGAAAGCGGCCCTTCCTCCGAGGCGGCCACGCTTTCCAGCGCACCGACAATCGCCGGGCCGGGAACGGCGAGGCGTTCCAGCGCCTCGAGACTGGCCTCGCCTGCCGCGCGGTCATGCCAGACCGACGACAGATCGCGCAGCGGTTCGAAAAAGGCGGGAGCCAGCAGCAGGATGAACAGGCCCTGCGCCAGCGTGAGCTTTTCGCCCCAGGCTCCGAAGTTCAGCTCGCCAAGGTAGTGAAAACCGACATAGACCGCGACCAGCGCCACCCCCAGCGAGGCGAACAGCTCCAGCACCGCAGAGGAGAGGAAGGCGATGCGCAGCACGGCCATCGTCGAGATCCGCAAGTCCTCGGCATTGGCGCGCACGCTGTCCGCCGTGCGGTTGACCGCGCCGAAGGCCCGAATGGTGGCAAGCCCGCGCAGCCGGTCAAGCAGAAAGGCGTTCATATCGCCCACGCGTTCGAGCTGCGTTTCGCTGGCAGCTTTCGCCCGCCAGCCGATCAGCGCCATAAAGATCGGGATGACGGGCGCGGCCACCAGCAGCACCAGCGCCGCTACCCACGAAAAGACGAAAACGATGGCAAGAATGGCCACCGGCACGACGGTGGCGCGGAAACGGAGCGGCCCGAACCGGGCCAGATACGGCACAATGGCAGAGGCCTGCTCGGTCAGCACGCTGGCAACCAGCCCGGACGACGGGCGCGTGATATCAAGCGGCGAGCGACCGGCAACGGCCACAGCGGCGCGCGCGCGCAAAGCCGAGAGATAGGAGCGGGCAACGTCATAAGCGCGCGTGGTGCCCGCCCGCTCAAGCGCGGCGCGCACCAGACCGAGAGCGAAGACCCCCGCAGCAGGCCAGGCCGCAGCCTGAGCACCAGCGTCATCGGCAATCGTGCCAATCGCAATGGCGATCAGCGCCGCCTGCGCGATCCACAGCAACGACGCCGCCGTCTGCAGCGCAATGGCCAGGCGCGGGATGCCCCGCTCACGCCCATCGCGCTCATTGCGGGGGAAGCTGGTGCGCAGGTTCTTCATCAGCCTCGGTGTTTCCCTTTGCCAAAGCAAATGGCGGCGAGGACCCCACGGAAACAGAGACCTCACACGCACCCTGCGCACCACCAACAACAGTTCGCGACTAACTGTCGCTCGCTCATTAGCCCCCATCCGGAGGGCTACTAAGAACCGGGTTAGAGAAGTCCTCTGGGCCGGATCGCCTGTTTTGCCATTGCATCGCGGAAGGCCCAGTCGAGCCAGGGCAGCACGTCGACCATGTCGCCATTCTCAACCGTCGCTCCGCTCCAGAGCCGCAGTCCGGGCGGTGCGGCGCGATAGGAGGCAATGTCATAGGCGACGCCTTCCTGTTCGAGCGTCGTCACCATGGTGCGCACGAAAGCAGCCTGTTCTTCCGCACCAAGCGCCGCAATCGCGGGATCGGCAATGCGCAGGCAGATCGCAGTGCAGGACCGGGTCGCCGGGTCTTGCGCGAGGAACTCGATCCAGTCGGTATGGCGGACCCACTCGTCGACACTGGCGAGGTTGGCCTCGCAGCGGCGTACCAGCTCCGCCAGACCGCCGATCGACTGCGCCCACAAGAGACCGTCGATCGCGTCCTCGATGACCAGCAGCGACGGCGTGTTGAGCGTGTCGCCCGCGAAAAAGCCGGGCGCGACCTTGCCGTTGCTGACCACGCGAAACAGCTTCGGAAGCGGCCGCGGCGGAACATAGCTTTCAAGGCGCTCGACCGCGCGCGGGCTCATGACCACAACGCCATGCGCGCCCTCCCCGCCCAGCACCTTCTGCCATGACCAGGTCACGACATCGAGCTTGCGCCAGGGCAGCTCCATCCCGAAAGCCGCCGAAGTGGCGTCGCAGATGGTGAGGCCCGCCCGGTCGTCGGCGATCCAGTCGCCATCGGGCACGCGCACGCCCGAGGTCGTCCCGTTCCAGGTGAAGACCGTATCGCGCGCGGGATCGACATCCGCAAGCACAGGCAGTGCGCCATAGGGCGCGGTCAGGCTGCGAACGTCGTCGAGCCGCAATTCGCGCAGGATATCGTGCAGCCATTCGGCGCCGAAGCTCTCCCACGACAGCACATCGACCCCGCGCTGCCCGAGCATCGACCACAGCACCATCTCCATCGCGCCGGTATCCGACCCCGGCACAATCGCGATCCCATAGTCCTCGGGAATGCCGAGCACCTCGCGCGTCAGGTCAAGCACCTGCCGGATCTTGTTCTTGCCCGCGGCCGAGCGGTGCGAGCGGCCGACCGTAGCCTCCGCCAGCGCGCGCGGCTCCCAGCCCGGTCGCTTGGCCGATGGCCCGGAGGAGAAATAGGGGCGCTCGGGGCGTCGTTGCGGTTTGGGCAGATCGATGGGCACGGGGGTTTCCTGACAAAGCGAGACCGGCGATAAGTGCGGCCGCGCGAGCCATGATCGCCGCCGCGCCTTGCGGGAGTGCCGGATTGGGCAAGCGCACTGGGCCGGTGGTCCATCCGGCCCACCCACAATTGCTGAACCGGCTGATAACGAGAGCCGGATATGCCGCTAGTTGGGGGCGACGAGGCCGGATGGCGGAGTGGTTACGCAGCGGAGTGCAAGTCCGTGCAGCCTGGTTCAATTCCAGGTCCGGCCTCCACCAGTTTGCCATGGCTAAGGGCTCGCGAGATGATACCAGTCGACGAAATTCTGGTCGGGGCAATCGCGCCGCTCGGTCTGCGCGCCGCGCCCAGCGGGATCGCCAAGAGCCCGGTGCAAGGCCGCCTCTTCCTCGGACCGGAGGGCTTCACAGGCGACGCTCAGGGCGATCGCAAGCATCATGGCGGCGTCGAAAAAGCTGTCCACCACTATGCCTATGAGCACTACCCCTACTGGATAGCCGCGATTGGCGAGCGCGACGTGCTCACCCGCCCCGGTGCCTTCGGCGAGAACCTGTCGACCCGTGGCCTTACCGAACAGGATGTCGCCATCGGCGATACCTTCCGGCTTGGCGAGGCGGTGATTCAGGTCAGTCAGGGACGCCAGCCGTGCTGGAAGCTCAATGCGCGCTTCGATGCCGCCGACATGGCCATTCAGGTCCAGAAGTCGGGTCTTACCGGATGGTATTACCGGGTGCTGGAAACCGGCCATGTCGAGCCGGGTGACGGGCTCGAACTGGTGGATCGCCTTTCGCCCGAATGGACGATCCAGCGGCTCTGGCGCGTGCTCTATATCGATACGATGAACCATGACGAACTGGCCGCGATGGTCGACCTTGAGCATCTGCCCGAAGGCTGGCGCGGCTATGCCAGAAAGCGGCTTGCAACGCGCAAGGTCGAAGACTGGTCGCGCCGCCTCAACGAAACGCCGCCCGCATCGGCCTGACCCGGCGCAGGCGGCCATGCGGCCCGCCGGGCGGATTGCACCGGCGACAGGGCGCGCCTAGTCTGGCCATCGAAGTCTGGCCCACCAAAATGGCGTCCAGCATATCAGGAAAGCATGCCGGATGGGCAAGGGAACCACGCTCACGATCGAAGTCAGTCCGCAGGCGCGCGAGCCGGTGTTCCTCGCGCTGGCGCGCACCATCGTGCAGGAGATCGAGCGGGGCCGTCTGAAGCCGGGCGATCCCCTGCCCGGTACGCGGGCGCTATCGCGCAGCCTTAAGCTCAATCGCAACACGGTCGATGCCGCCTATCACGAGCTGGCGATGCAGGGCTGGCTTGTAACCGAGCCTTCGCGCGGCACTTTCGTCGCCACCGATCTTCCCGACATGGCGCTGCACCGGCTGCCCACACGCCCGGTGCCCCCAGCCAGCAACCCTGCCCTCACGCCGGAGCGGTCGCTGCTGCGATTGTCCGACGGGTCCCCCGACGTGCGGCTGGTGCCGACCACCGCCTTTGCGCAGGCGTTCCGCCGCGCGCTCGCCAGCACCGCCTTCACCTCGGGCGGCGGCTACGGCGACCCGCGCGGGAACGGCAAGCTGCGCGATGCCCTATCGTCATATCTGCGCGACGAGCGCGGGCTGACCGCCGCCGCTTCCGAAATTCTGGTAACGCGCGGCAGCCAGATGGCGCTCTTTCTGGCGGCCTCCACGGTGGCTGATCCCGGCTCGCTCATCGCGGTTGAACGGCCCGGCTATCCGCTCGCATGGTCGGCCTTTCGCGCAGCGGGTGCGGATGTCGTCGGCGTGCCGGTCGATGCGGGCGGGATCGATGTCGAGGCGCTGGAGCAGATCGCCCGCGCCAATGGCCGCCTGCGCGCCGTCTATGTCACCCCGCACCATCAGTACCCCACCACCGTGACGATGGGCGTCGCACGGCGCCTGCGGCTGCTCGAAGTCGCGCGCCGCTATGGCCTGGTCGTGATCGAGGACGACTACGACAACGAATACCGCTTCGATGGCCGCCCGATCCTGCCGCTGGCGGCACGGGCCGACAGCGACCTGCCGATCATCTACATCGGATCGCTGTCCAAGCTGCTCGCGCCCGGCATTCGCCTTGGCTACGCGGTCGCTTCCCCGCAAATCCTCACCCAGATGGCCGACCGCCGCGAGGCGCTCGACCGGCAGGGGGATCTGCCACTCGAATATGCGCTGGCCGACCTCATCGAGGAGGGGACGATCAAACGCCATGCCCGCAAGGCGCGCCGGGTCTATCACGCACGGCGCGACCTCATGGCCGAGCTGCTGCGCGAACGGCTGTCAGACCATGTCGAGTTCGCTCTGCCCGCCGGTGGGCTGGCAATATGGCTGCGCATCGCCGACGGCCTGAGCGCCGAGACATGGGCCGCCAATGCCGCCAAGCTCGGCCTTTCGGTCATGCCGGGCATCCAGTTCGATCTGGAGACGGTGAAGCCGGCTGAAGCCTTCCGGCTCGGGTTCGCGAGCCTCGACGACAAGGAGCTGACCCGCGCCATCGACCTGTTTACGCGGGCCATGCCCCGCTGAGAACATCGGCTGGCGCCACAGCGCGTGGCCCTATCCTATCCGGCCCAGATAACATCTGCGATCCGCACCTGATTGGCAGTCCGCACCAGCGCTAGACACTCCGGCATTTGCAGGAGAGCGTCATTGTGACCGACACCCCCCATTTTCACCACCCAGCTACACCCCACAAGACGACGCGGCACGCTCATGCCTGATCCGCTGCTGAAGGTCTTCCGGCGGATCGACCTCTGCTTCGAACGCGGAGAGGGATCATGGCTCTACACTGAGGACGGCGAGGCCTATCTCGACTTCGCCTCCGGCATTGCGGTCAATTCGCTCGGTCACAACCACCCGCACCTTGTCGCCGCCGTGAAGGCACAGCTCGACAAGCTCTGGCACACCTCCAACCTCGTGCGCATCCCCGATGGCGAGCGGCTGGCCACCCGGCTGACCGACGCCTGCTTTGCCGATGTCGCTTTCTTCGCCAATTCGGGCGGCGAGGCCAACGAGGCCGCCGTGAAGATGGCCCGGCGCTATCATTCGGCCAAGGGCTCGCCCGAACGCTATCGCATCGTGACCTTTGCCGGAGCGTTCCACGGGCGGTCGCTGGCCATGATCGCGGCCACCGGATATGCGCCCTATCTCGAAGGCTTCGGCCCGCGCGTCGATGGCTTCGATCAGGTGCCGTTGGGCGACTGGGATGCGCTTGAGGCGGCGATCACCCCGCAGACGGCGGCGATCCTGCTTGAGCCGATTCAGGGCGAAGGCGGCTTGCACTGCCTCGCGCCCGAAACCCTGCAACGCCTCCGCGCGCTCTGCGACGAGCACGGCATTCTGCTGATTTTCGATGAGGTGCAGTCGGGCGTCGGCCGCACCGGCAAGTTCTTCGCCTATGAATGGAGCAGCATCGAGCCCGACATCGCCACCCTCGCCAAGGGCATTGGCGGCGGCTTTCCGATGGGCGTGTGCCTTGCCACCCGCGAGGCCGCCAGCGGCATGACCGCGGGCGCGCATGGCACCACCTTCGGCGGCAATCCGCTGGCGATGAGCGCAGGCAACGCCGTGCTCGACATCGTGCTCGATCAGGCCTTTCTCGACCGGGTGCTGGAGACCGCGCAACTGCTGCACGACGGGCTCCACCGGATCGCACACGACTACCCCGATATCGTCGCCGAGGTGCGCGGCACAGGCTTGCTGCAAGGGCTGCAACTGCACGGCGAGACCGCGCCCCTCGTCGAGCTGCTGCGCATACATCGGCTGCTGGCGGTGCCCGCGCGGGAGAACGTAGTGCGCTTTGCCCCGCCCCTGACCGTTCTGCCCGAGGAGATCGGCGACGCCATCCGGCGCATTGAAATGACGGCCGACCTCTGTCGCGAAAGCCAGCGCGAGAAACCCGGCGCACAGCCGATATCGACCAACGCGGCCTTATCGGTGGATCCTTGCGCGCTGCCCGCGAATGCGGGAGCCCGGCTGTGAGCATCTCTTCATCGATCAGGAACAGCCTCGTTCCGATCCACAAGGCGGGTTATCCGTTCATCGCGATCGGTCTCGCGGCGACGGTCGGACTGAGCCTCGTTTCGGTCTCGCTCGCCTGGATTGCAGCCATCGTCACGGTCTGGGCCGGCTATTTCTTCCGCAACCCGCCACGCACTACGCCGGTTGAAGACGGGATCGTGGTGGCTCCGGCAGAGGGGCACATCAGCATGATCGCCGAGGTTCTGCCGCCGCGCGAACTCAACCTGCCCCCCGAGCCGATGCTGCGCGTTTCGGTGTTCATGAGCATCTTCGATTGCCACGTGAACCGCACCCCGGTGAGCGGCCGGATCAAGACCATCGCCTATACGCCGGGGCGCTTTTTCAGCGCCGATCTCGATAAGGCCAGCGACCATAACGAACGCAATGCCCTCGCGATCGAAACGCCCTATGGTCTGGTGGTCTTCGTGCAGATTGCAGGCCTGATCGCCCGGCGCATCGAGCATTGGGTTGCCGAAGGCGATAGGCTCGAAGTGGGCGACCGCTTCGGCCTGATCCGCTTCGGCTCGCGGATCGATGTCTATCTGCCCCTCGGCACGCCGCTCTGCGTCACGGTCGGGCAGACTGCGATCGTCGGCGAGACGGTGCTGGCCCGGCTGACTGAGGGAAAGAGCACCCGGCGCTACAAGACGAGCTGAGGCGGGAAAGCCCAGGCAAAAAGGGGGCGGTCAGAAGACCGTCCCCTCCAGCCATTCGGTGAGCATTTTGCGGGCTGCATCCCGCAGCGCCGGGCCATGCGCCGCCGCGTCGCGCCGCAAAGCACATGGATCGATCCCGGCGGCGGCGATTTCGGCAGCATGGCCGACCAGCCAGCGCTCGATCCCGGCACAGGCATTCACTTCCGGATGGAACTGCAAGCCAAGCACGTTGCGACCGAAAGCAAAGCCCTGTGTGGCACACAGTGCCGTCGCAGCAAGACTGTCGGCGCCACCGGGAATGGCGAAAGCGTCGCCATGCCAATGGAGCACCGGAACGCCCTCCAGATGGCGCAGCGGACCAGCCCGCCCCGCCCCGGTCAGCAGAAGCGGAGAAAAGCCGATCTCCTTGTGCCCCATCGGCGCAACCTTCGCCCCGAGCACCTGGGCGATCATCTGCGCGCCGAGGCAGATGCCCAGCGTGGGCCGCCCCAGGGCAAGGCGGCGCTTGAGAAGCTGGCGCTCTTCTTCAAGGAAGGGATAGGCCTCGGTCTCGTAGACCCCGACCGGGCCGCCGAGCACGACCATCAGGTCGGGGCTCTCGGGGTCGAGCGTCCACAGCTCGCTCACCCCGATATCGTAATAGTGGACCCGATACCCCGAGGCCGTGAGTACGGCCTCAAGGGTTCCGAGATCTTCAAAGTGGAGATGCCGAATGACTGCGGCCGCTTTCAGCATGGCGCGTACTCCGGTTGCAGCCGCGGCATCAGCCCAGTGCCGACAGGTCTGCACCATGGTTGATGTGATAGACCGCACCGTCGATCACCAGCGCCGGCACCGATTCGACACCCACCGCGCGGGCCTCGCCCACCCGCTCCGGGGTCTCGCCCAGATGCACGCTCTCCACGGCGAAACGGTTGGGGTCGAGCGCCTCGACGAAGCGCTCTTCCGCATCGGTGCAAACACCGCAGCCCGCGTGATAAAAGACGGCCTTTTCCACCATGATCGATACTCCTTTGATTGATCGGCCAATTTCCTCGAAACCAGCCGATCCTCCGAGTATTGACCGCCGCCCTGCCTCGGGAGAACCGGATCGCATTTGCCAGACAGGCCGGATGGTGGCCCGCGCCATCGCCGCCTAGTACGGCAGCGGGAAGCGCGCGACGAGCTGGCGCACGCTCGCGTTGATCGCCTGCCGGTCTGCCGCAAACGTGTCTTCGCGCACCGCTTGCAGCGTCTGCAGAATGAGAGCGGCGATCTCCCGGTATTCCCCGGCTCCGAACCCGCGCGACGTGCCCGCGGCGGAACCGACCCGGATGCCCGATGTGACCATGGGCTTTTCCGGGTCGTTGGGGATCGCGTTCTTGTTGAGCGTAATGCCGACCGCTTCCAGCGCCTTTTCCGCAACGTTGCCGGTCACGCCGAGCGGGCGCAGATCGATCACCGCGAGATGGCAGTCGGTGCCACCCGAAACGATCTTCAGGCCGCCCTCGGCCAATGCCTGCGTCAGCACCCGGCAATTGTCGATCACGTCGCGGGCATAGGTCCGAAACGAGGGTTGCAGCGCTTCGCCAAAAGCCACCGCCTTGGCAGCAATGACATGCATCAGCGGCCCACCCTGCAAGCCGGGGAAAGTGGCGGAGTTGATCTTCTTCGCAATGTCGGCGTCGTTGGTCAGCACGAAGCCGCCGCGCGGCCCGCGCAGGGTCTTGTGCGTGGTCGAACTGATCACATGCGCGTGAGGAACGGGCGAGGGATAGGTGCCTCCGGCAACCAGCCCGGCAAAGTGGGCCATATCCACCAGCAGGATTGCCCCCACCTCGTCGGCGATTTCGCGAAAGCGCGCAAAGTCCATCACCCGCGCATAGGCCGAACCGCCGGCGATCAGCAGTTTGGGCCGGTGCAGCCGGGCCAGCTCGGCCACCTGATCCATGTCGATCAGATGGGTTTGCGGGTCCACCCCATAGCCAACCACGTTGAACCATCGGCCCGACAGGTTCACCGCAGCACCGTGGGTGAGATGGCCGCCCGCCCGCAGGTCGAGACCGAGAATGGTATCGCCCGGCGTCAGCAATGCCAGAAACACCGACTGGTTGGCCTGACTGCCCGAATGGGTCTGGACGTTGGCATAGGTGCTGCCGAACAGCTCGTTCACCCGCTCAATCGCGAGGTCTTCGACGATATCGGCATTCGCGCAGCCACCGTAGTAGCGGCGGTGCGGATAGCCCTCGGCATACTTGTTGGTGAGCACCGAGCCCTGTGCCTCAAGCACGGCCTGGCTCACGAAGTTCTCCGATGCGATCAGTTCGATGGACTCGCGCTGGCGCTCCTTCTCGCTGGCGATGGCATCGGCGACAACGCCATCCGCGATGGCGAGGCTGGCAGCGCTCACGCCTGCATTTTCCACCTTGTGCACTGTCTGCGCCGCGACCGATGTTCCCATCGCGAGTCTCCCTTTGAGCTGAGCGTAAGAATGCCCCCTGCACTCCGCATCCGGGGGTGGCGCGGCACCTACCATGGGTGTGGCAGGTTACTCCCCGCCACTTTGCGCAAGGCGAGCAGACCAATCCGATGCCGGCACCATGGGTGACTAGGCGGTGGTGGCCGCGCGCAGGGCTGTGGCCAGCTTGCTTACGGCCTGCTCGATCTCGTGTGGGGTATAGGCGGCAAAACCCATCAGAAAGCCGGGCTTCCCGCCCCCCGCGGCGTGCAGCGCCGACAGGCCGAGAAGCTCGACCCCCACCCGCCGCGCCGCATCGACCGCCGTCCGCTCCTCAAGGCCGCCCGTCAGCAGGCAGGGCAGCTGCAAGCCGCCGATGGGCACCTGCGGTTCGACGAAGTCGGCCAGATGCCGGCGAACGAGCGCAGTCAGAACCTCAAGCCGCTGTGCGTAGATACTGCGCATCGCCCGGACATGCGCGCCGAAATGCCCGCCCTCGATAAAGCGGGCCAGCGTCAACTGCGCGATGGAGGCCGTGTGCCCGTCGAGCAGGGTGCGCGCCACTGTCAGAGGTTTGACCAGCTGCGGCGGCAATACGACATACCCGATCCGCAGGCCGGGAAAGAGCGCCTTGGTGAAGGTGCCGACATAGATGGTCCGGTCATGCGGATCGAGCCCCTGCACACAGGCGGTGGGCTTGCCCGCATAGTGGAACTCGCTGTCGTAATCGTCCTCGATGATCCACGCCTGATGCCGCGCGGCCCATTCGATCAGGGCAAGGCGGCGATCGAGCGCCAGGCTCGCGCCGGTGGGGAACTGGTGCGAGGGGGTGAGGAACACGGCCTTGGCCCTGAGCGGATCGGCGATGATCCGTTCGGCCACGATACCCTGCCGGTCGACCGGAACTGGAACGCAGCCGAGCCCCGCGGCATCGAAGGCCTTGCGCGCGCCGTAATAGGCCGGGTCTTCGACGAATATCTGCTCGCCGGGATCGAGCAGCATATTCGCGCACAGTGCCATCGCCTGCTGCGAACTGGTCAGCACGACAACCCGATCAGCGGTCGCGCGCGCGCCGCGTTCGAGGTTCACATAGTCGGCAATGGCGCGGCGCAGGGGTTCCGCCCCTTGCGGATCGGTGTGCAACAGCGCCTGGGCCCCCTTCTCCTTCAGAACTTGCCGCTCCAGCCGTTCCCACAATTGCAGCGGGAAGCTGCGCGTCTCCGGCACGCCATGGGCAAAGGGGCGCGGCGACAGCATCTCGCGCACGCCGCTGTTGCGGAACATCGCCGCACCGCGCTTGCTGAGGTTCGGGGCCTGATTGCGCAGCAGCGTATCGCGCTGCGCCAGCCGACGGCCGGGCGTAAAATCGGTCTTTTCCGCAACGAAACTGCCGCTGCCCACGCGCCGCTCGATAAAACCCTCGGCGTGAAGCTGGGAATAGGCGGATTCGATGGTGTCGCGCGAAACGCCGAGCGATTTCGCCAGTGCCCGCGATGCCGGTAGCGGCTTGCCGGGACCAAGCGCACCATCGACGATCAACTGCCGGATGGCGCGCTGAATGCGGGCGTGGAGCGGCATCGCCGCATGCGCGGGGTGCGCAAGCCAGGCCTTCACCGTCTCCAGTTGCGAATGCTTGAACAAATGGTCTGCACCTCTTCCGATAAATGGCCGGTATTATCAGGCCATTTGTCCACTAGAAGTCAAGCCAGAGAAGGGATCGCCCCCCGCGATTCAGGAGCCTCGGAACACCAATGCCCAGTTGCTTGCCGCCACCTTCGCCAATCGGGCTGAAGGATCTTGCGCATCCCGTGGTCGCCGGATTGATCTCGGTGATCGTCAACTATGGCGGCACCTTCATTCTGGTGTTTCAGGCCGCGCGGGTGGCTGGCCTCAGCCCCGAATTCACCGCCTCGTGGGTGTGGTCGGTCTCCATCGGTGTCGGCCTGACGGGGATCCTGCTGAGCTGGCGCTACCGCGAGCCGATCATCACCGCATGGTCGACCCCGGCGGCGGCATTCCTCGTCACCGCACTGGCGACAACCTCCTATGCCGAGGCGGTCGGGGCATACATTCTCTCGGCCCTCGCGTTCGTCCTCCTCGGCCTTTCGGGCTGTTTCGAGAAGGTCATCCGGCTGATCCCGCCCGGTATTGCAGCAGGTCTGCTCGCCGGCATCCTGTTGCAATTCGGAATCGGGGCTTTCGGCGGGGCGAGCGTCGATCCGGCGCTGGTCGGGCTGCTGGTGGTCGCCTATGTGGCGCTGAAGCGGTTTACCGCCCGCTATGCGGTGGTCGGCATCCTCATGCTGGGGTTCGCCTTCCTGCTGACACAGGACCGGGTCGATCTGTCCGGCTTGCAGTTGCAGCTTGCCGCGCCCGTCTTCACGATGCCGGTCTTTACCCTCAACGCCCTGCTGAGCGTGGCGCTGCCGCTGTTTCTCATCACCCTCACCGGCCAGTACATGCCCGGCATTCTGGTGCTGCGAAACGACGGCTTCACCACCAGCGCCAACCCGATCGTCACCGTGACCGGGCTGGGCTCACTCATCATGGCGCCGTTCGGCTCGCACGCCTTCAACATCGCGGCTATCACGGCAGCCATCGCCACCGGCAGAGAGGCGCACGAAGACCCGTCGAAGCGCTGGATCGCGGGGATAGCGGCAGGCGTCTTCTACGTGCTGGTCGGCGTGTTCGGCGTGACGCTGGCCGCGGTGTTCATGGCCTTTCCGGCGACCTTCATCACCACTCTGGCAGGCCTTGCGCTGCTCGGCACCATCGGCAGCAGCCTTGCCAGCGCCATGGCCGAGCCTGCCTCGCGCGAGGCCGCGCTGATCACCTTCCTCGCCTCGGCGGCCAACATCACCCTGCTCGGCATCGGCGGAGCCTTCTGGGGGCTGGTGATCGGTCTGGTTGCCTATGCCATGCTGAACGGCCAGCTGCCGCGCCGCTCCCCTGCTGCGCTGGCAACCCGCGAAGTGGCGGCAGAGTGATGACGATGCCGACCACCGTCATCTCCATCCAGAGCCAGGTCGTGCATGGTCACGTCGGCAACAGCTCCGCCGTCCTGCCGATGCAGGTGCGCGGGCTGACCGTGGCGGCGGTGCCCACGACCCTGCTCTCCAACAACCCGCATTTCGAAACCATGCGCGGGCGCGTGCTCGAATCCGAGCTGGTCGGCGACCTGCTGCGCGGGGTCGAGGAGCGCGGACTGATCGAGACGAGCAGCTTTATCGTCTCGGGCTATCTCGGCTCACGCGCCAACGGAGACGTGGTGGCCGCCTTTGTCGAGCGGGCGCGGCGGATCAATCCCGACATCGTCTATATCTGCGACCCGGTGATGGGCGATACCAACCTCGGCCTGTTCGTGGCCGACCATGTGGTGGAATGCCTGCTCGACCGGCTGGTGCCGCTGGCCGATGTGCTCACGCCCAACCAGTTCGAGGCGGGGCTGATCGCGGGCAGCAAGCCTTCGACCATCGCCGAGCTGGCTGCGGCAGTGGCGAAAATCCGGGCGCATCGCGGAGCACAGGTGGTCGTGACCGGCTGCACGCTCGCCGATACGCCGCTGGGTTCGCTGGAGAACATCGTCTTTACAGGCCTCAGCCGCCGACGCCTGACCATCCCGCGCCTGCCGATCGTTCCGGTCGGGACGGGCGATCTGTTCACCGGCCTGCTCACCGCCAACCTTGCGCGCGAACTCTCGCTTGTCGACGCCGCCCGCGATGCCGCCGGGGTGCTGCTCGAAGTGCTCGCGCGGATGATCGCCAAAGGGGAACAGGAAATGCGCCTCGCCAGCGTCATCGACGCGCTCTTGCCAAATCCGCCGGAGACTATCCAATGAGCCTTTTCGACTATCAGCATTTCTTCACCAACGAACTTGCCCAGTTGCACCGCGAGGGGCGCTATCGCGTCTTCGCCGATCTGGAGCGCGAGCCGGAGAGCGACATCTACGCCTTCGATCACCGCACCAGGCGGCGCGTCACGATCTGGTGCTCGAACGACTATCTGTCGATGGGCGTCCATCCCGAGGTGATCGGGGCCGCGCGTGAGGCGCTGGAACAGTATGGCGCGGGCGCCGGCGGCACGCGCAACATCTCCGGCACCAGCCACGAACACGTGCTGCTGGAGCAGGAGCTGGCTGACCTGCACCGCAAGCAATCGGCCTTGCTGTTCACCTCGGGCTATGTCGCCAACGATGCCGCGATCGCCACGCTGGGCCGGTTGCTGCCGGGCTGCATGATCTTCTCCGATGCGCTAAACCACGCCTCGATGATCGAGGGTATCCGCCACTCCGGCGCCGACAAATGCGTGTTCGCCCACAACGACTGGCGCGACCTTGAACGCAAGCTGGCATCCGTGTGCAAATATCGCCCCAAGCTGATATGCTTTGAGAGCTGCTACTCGATGGACGGCGATTTCGCCCCGATGGAAGCGATCTGCGACCTTGCCGGGAAGTACAACGCCTTCACCTATGTCGACGAGGTTCACGCGGTCGGCCTTTACGGCGCGCGCGGCGCGGGCATTGCCGAGCGTGATGGCCTGCTTGACCGGATCGACATGTTTCAGGGCACGCTCAGCAAGGGGTTCGGTGCAATCGGCGGCTACATCGCCGGAAGCCACGATGCGGTCGACTATGTCCGCAGCTTCGCGCCGGGATTCATCTTCAGCACGGCGCTGCCACCGTCCGTGGTCGCGGGAATCCGAGCGGCGCTGCGACACCTGAAGGAAGACGGTTCGGCCCGGCAGGCACTGGCGCGACGGGCGGCTTCGCTGAAGGAACGGCTGCTCGCCAACGCCATCCCCGTGCTGCCCAGCCCAAGCCATATTCTGCCGGTGATGATCGGCGATGCGGCACTGGCGAAGGCGATCACCGATCACCTGATGACCGAGCACGGCATCTACATCCAGCCGGTCAACTATCCGACCGTCCCGCGCGGAACCGAGCGTCTGCGCGTCACGCCCACCCCGCTCCACACCGACGAGGACGAAGACGCCCTGATCGCTGCGCTGATTGCCACCCGCGAGGCCTTCCCGCGCTGGCGTGAAATCATGGACAGCGCCCGCCCCGAAGCTGTGCCCGAACTGGCAGGTTAATCCGGGCGCAGACAGGGACCTCGGCGATGCCCGAGGTCCCTGTCCTGCCGGCTCAGAACCGGATCGACGTGCGCAGCCCGTACTGACGCGGCGCGCCGTAAAACAGGTTGTCGCCCGAGCGGCCGACCACATATTCCTTATCGGTAAGGTTGGTGGCGTAGGCCTCGATGGTCCAGTCATCGATCCGCAGCGTCACCAGCGCCGACAGCAAGCCACGCGATTCCAACAGGTCACCCGGTCCGTAGGCCAGGTAATTGTAGCGAGAGCCCTGATAGCCATAGTTGATGCGCGGCGTGATCGACGCCCGGTCGCTGATGAGCGCCTCGTACTCGACGCCGAAATTGTAAGTCCATTCGGGCGAATAGAGATTGTCGCCGCCGCCGGTGGTGATGATGAACGGGTCGTAGTCGAAACAGGTGGGCGGATTGGATGCAACACCGGGCGCGCACTGCGGCCCCAGCTGCCCCGGCGGCAGCAGGCGGGCGTTGACGAAGGTGAGGCTCGAAAGCTCGGTGTCGAGATAGCCGAAGCCCGCGTCGAACCCGAAACCGCCGAAGCGGCCCTGGATCTGCCCCTCGAAGCCCTTGATCGTGGCGCTGCCGACATTGCGAACGCCGGTCGTTCCGGTTGCGGTCTCGATCACGTCGAACTGCAGGTTGCTGAAGTCGTTATAGAACGCCGAGAGCTGGACATTGATCCGCCGGTCGGCCAGCGCGCCCTTCCACCCGAGTTCATAGTTCATGACCGTTTCCGGGGCGAACTCGGGTCTGTCGCATTGCGGGCTCGGGAGGCAGTTGAAGCCGCCCGGCTTGTAGCCGCGCGCGGCGAAGGCATAGATCAGGTGCCCGTCGGCCACGGTCCAGTTGAGCGCGGCCTTGCCGGTCATCATCGAATCATCGTGCTGACCCGTCAGGTCCGCGATGACGAGCCCCTCGGGCGGGAAGCCGGGCACGCCCCGGCCAAGCACGACCGTGCCCGTGCCGCTCGCCTTGTAGTGCGAGTAGCGCGCGCCGAGCTGGAACTCGAGGCTGTCGGTCAGCTCGTAGTTCCCCTGCGCGAAAACCCCAATGATATCGCGGTTGTTCCTCGGCGTCACATAGGTTCCGGGAGCCGCAAGATTATCAATATTAACAATGATATCATTGCGCTGATAATAGCCGCCGATGATCCAGTCGAACGCACCCGCGGTGGGCGAGATCAGGTTGATCTCCTGACTGTATTGCCGCTCGCCAGCGAAATAGTCGGTGACCTGACCGCCGCCCACCGCCGGGGGCGCCTGTGACGCATCGGCATCCGAAACAAAGTCGTTGCGCTTGTACTGGTAGCCGCTCAATGACCGCAGGGTCAGCCCACCGGCAAATTCGTAGCGCAGTTCCAGGCTCGCAAGGAAAGCCCGCTCCACCTTGGACACATCGGTGTCGTAGCTGAGAGTGCGGATATCGCCTTGCGCAAAGGAGCCAAAGTTGGTGTTCGGGGCAGGCCTGAAGGCATAGCCGCCCGTATCCTGTTCGTGCCATTGCAGCTTGAGCAGAGCGCTGAACCCGCCCGTTTCGAACATGGCGCCCAGCCTTGCGCCGATCTCCTCCAGCTTGCCGGCGTCGTTCTTGAACGGGCCGATATCTTCATAGAAGCTATCCCGGTTGCGATAGGTGCCCGCGGCGCGCACCGCGAGCGTGTCGGTCAGCGGCAGGTTGATCGCCCCTTCGCCTTCATAGAGCCCGTAGTTGCCCAGCCCGGCCTTGGCATAGCCTTCGATCCCCCGCGTGGTGGGGTTGGCCGAGTTGATGAAGATCGCGCCGCCGGTCGAGTTGTTGCCCACCAGCGTTCCCTGCGGGCCGCGCAGAACCTCGATGCTGGCGATGTCGTAAAAGGGAATGCCGGTCACGATCGGCGGCTGGAACAGGCCATCGATATAGGTCGCCACACCGTTGGAAATATTCGGCGAATTGGCGGCAATGCCGATGCCGCGAATATTGACGGACTGCGTCTCGCCCGCGTCGGTGATCGACAGCGAAGGCGCGGAAAATTGCAGATCGGCCACCGTATCGACCGCCTTGGAATCGAGCTGCGCGCCGCCGAAGACCGTTGCCGCGATCGGCACGTCCTGCAGGTTCTCATTGCGGCGCTGTGCCGTCACCACGATAGTGCCGAGCGGGTTGGCGGCGTCCGCCGAACTCCCTTGCCCGGCTGGCATCTGCTGCGCGCTGCCTGCCTCCTGCGCGCTGACATGTGCTGCCGGGCAGACGATGGCTGCCATCGTTGCCGACAACAGCAGTTTTCGGGTGCGGCCTGCCAGCGAACGACGCTTCCCAGCGACCACCTTGTTGTACTCGACCATTAGTTCTCTCCTCCCATATTCGCGAAGAAGCTAATGGCCCGATGACGGGCCGCGTAAGTCCCAAATGGGATATGCTCGCAGGCCCCGCACCAAGGGCCCGCTCACCCGGAGCCCACATAGCAAACCGGGCGACAACGATTGCTCGTTGCCGCCCGGCTCAATCGGATCGTCAATGGCGGTGCGGATCAGTCCGGCGTCCAGGCAGAAGCGGCCGCGAGGAACGCCGCCGTCTCGTCGGACGCAGTCATATCGGCTGGCGGGAAATAGCTGAGCTTGACCACCACGGTCCGTGTCTCGGGGTCGACATAGATGTACTGCCCCTGCAAGCCGAGCGCGGCATAGGCGGTGTCACCGAAGGTCCACCATTGCATGCCATAGCCCATCTGCCCCTCAGGCGCGGCTTCGGTCGGCGCGGTCGACAGGGCGACCCATTCGGGCGACACCACCTGCCGGCCATTGGCCCGTCCGCCGTTCATCATCATCAGCCCCACGCGGGCATAGTCGCGCAGGGTCGCATTGAAGCCCGCGCCGTTGAACTCGCGCCCCACACCCGGAGGGCCGTCCATGATGAAGAAGCCGTCGCTTTCGGCCCCCAGCGGCTCCCACAGGCGCTGCGCCATGTAGGAGGCAATCGTGCTGCCCCCGCTGACCCGCTCGACCAGCAGCCCCAGCACCGCCGTGTCGATGGTCTTGTACTGGAACACCTCGCCCGGCGCGTGCAGCCGCTTCAGCGTCAGCGCGGGCGTGACAAAGCGCTCGGTGTTCTTGACCAGGGCATTGATGTGATTGGTCGCCGCGACGCCGGGATTGGCGAAATCGTAGCGCTCCTCGTAGTCGACGCCCGAGCGCATCTGCAGCACCTGACGGATCGTCACGCCCTCATAGCCGGAGCCCTTGAGTTCGGGCAGATAGCTGTCGATGGCATCGTCGAGCGACTGGATGCGCCCCTCTTCCAGCGCGAACCCGACCAGCAGCGATGTCAGCGACTTGGTCATCGACCAGCCCATGAACCGGGTCGAGGGGTCGCTGTTGTTGAGATAGTTCTCATAGACGATCTTGCCGTCCTTCATCACCAGCAGGGCGTTGGTGAAGGTGCGGTCGAGGAACTGCTCGGGCGTGTAGGTCTGCCCCTGGAAATCGTATGTGAAATCGAGCTGGTGATCGTTGCGCGGCAGCTGCCACACCGGGCCAGAGCGCGGCACCGAGCGGGTGGTGAACAACGTATCCATGCTGCGGAAGGTCAGGCTGTTGACGTTCGCATCGTTCATCGCCCAGCGCAGTCCCTGAACCGCGACGGGCACATCCGAATGCGCCCCGCTCGCGACCTGCGGCGGCAGGACGGGTTGTGCCAGAGCAGTAAGCGGCGCCACCCCGAGGGTGAACACAGCCGCAGCCGAAAGAAGGGCTCTTTGCATTCTCACGATTATCTCTCCTTGATCTCAGCAGAGGCTAGGTCATCCACCGGCGGACAATGAAGTCCCAAATGGGATAGGCGGACCGGGCAACCCGGTCTTTTCTCAGGAAAGCAACCGCGAGCCCGGCTGCGTTCGCGTCTGGAAAAGGACCGAACTGCACAGGCGGAGAACAAGCTCGGTCTGCCGTCTGGCACCCGTCTTCGACAGCACCTGCTTGAGCTGGTTGCGCGCGCTGCCTTCGCTGATCCCGCGGCTCTGCGCATATTCCTTCAGCGTGCTGCCGGTGCACAGGGCCGCCGTTACGCGGGCTTCGGCCTGCGTCAGCTGCAACAGCGCGGCGATATCCTTGATCGACGGGGTGAGAGACCGGCGCGGCTCGCTGATGAGCAAGGCCGACATGCCGCGCGAGTTGGTCAGGCGGATGCGGGCGAGATGAAGCTCGCCTTCATCCCCGGCCCCGAATACGAGGGTCTCGGCAAGGCCGCCCTGCTGCGTCTGCAGCAGCGCCTGCAACTCCTTCTCCTGCGCAAGACTTCCACCGCGCAACCGTCCGCCCTCACCGGAAAGACAGGACGATCGGCTGAGGACTTCCTCGGCCGACTCGTTCGCCCAGCGCACCTGGCCTGCATCGTCGCACAGGACGATCCCGACCTGGAGCGCATCGGCGATGGTCTCGATCTGCCGGATCTCTTCCGCCTGACGGTCGATGACCCAGCTCAGTTCGGCGGCCTTGCCCACGTGGGGCCGCAGGTTGAGCAGGAACTCCTCGTCCTCACGCGTATAGGGGCGGGCATCGCCGGAATGACGGTGAAGAATGAAGGCCACCGATTGCTGATCGTCGCGATGGATATCCACGCTTAGCGATTCCCCCAGGCCGGCCGCCCGCAATCGCTTCTGCAGTTCGAGCAGGTGAGGCGAGCCTGCGGGAAATATGTCCCTGTCGCGGATCAGGCCATTGGCCGGATAGAGCCGCACCTCCCCCAGATTGAGCCGCGGATTGGAGGCGTTATTGACGAGCGTATCGTGCAGCTGCGCATCGCGGATCGACTTCGTATCGCGCACGATCCAGGTCTGTTCCAGCATGCCATCGGCGCGGTGAAAGCGCTGAACCACGGCGCTGCGGGCACCAACCTTCTTGCACACCCAGTCAAGTATCGAGCACCATCGCTTCGGCTCAGTCGGGCAGCTGTACAGCTCAAGCAGAGCATCCGATCCGATCATCTCCCATCCTCTCCGTTGAGATCTTTTCTCGTTGCCGGCTCGCCACGGTGTTTGTTCTCAAGGCAGAGCCACGGTGCGTGTTATCGACCAGCATCCGAAAAATACAAGGCGGGTAACGGCGCTCGGACCGGGCCTGCGACAGCTCGCTTTCCGCCGGCTCCGGGACAGCCCATACCTTGCCCGCTGCAATATACTTGATTAATCACATATCTTCAATATGATGTCCGTCGTCAGAACATTCGGCACAACTCGCGGCGTAGATTAGCGGAGTGCGGACCTCGTCAGGGGGTTGATGTTAGGCGGCGAACTTGCGGTGCTGCAAGCGCCGATGTTCGATGGTCTGTCGCTTGATCCTTTCGCGCAGTTTGATGATTGCCGGTGCCCTGCCGAAGTAGGCATCGGCGGGCGTCACGTTGCTGAGGCTCTCGTGGTAACGCTGGTGGTTGTAGTGCTCAACGAAGGCCTCGATCCGGGCCTCGAGGTCGCCGGGCAGGAAGTAGTTTTCCAGCAGGATG
>NZ_QXFM01000094.1 GCF_003584015.1 Aurantiacibacter xanthus | reverse complement strand
CTGTTCCCCGTCAGCGCCAATGGCACAGATTTGAGGTTGTGAATTAAGGAGTGTTGGGGCTTCGTCGTAGTGACGAAGGAACGAAGATGAAGCCCCAACACTCCTTGAAAAAATCGCCTGCCAAGGCCCCTGCTGAGCGGGTGGTGAAGGACATCCGGCGGCAGACCCGGCGGCATTTTTCGGCCGAAGACAAGATCCGCATTGTGCTCGATGGGCTGCGTGGCGAAGACAGCATTGCCGAACTATGCCGCAAGGAAGGCATTGCCCAGAGCCTGTATTACACCTGGTCGAAGGAGTTCATGGAAGCGGGCAAGCGGCGCCTGGCGGGTGACACGGCTCGTGCCGCGACCAGCGGCGAGGTGCAGGACCTGCGCCGCGAAGCCCGTGCCCTGAAGGAATGCGTGGCCGACCTGACGCTCGAAAACCGTCTGCTCAAAAAAAGCATGATCGCGGATGGGGGCGACGACGAATGAGATATCCCGCATCCGAGAAGCTCGAGATCATCCGGATCGTCGAGCAGTCGCATCTGCCGGCGAAGCTCACCCTCGACAAGCTGGGGATCGCACGCCGGACGTTCTACCGCTGGTACGACCGGTTCCTCGAAGGCGGACCGGAGGCGTTGGAAGATCGGCCATCGGCACCGAGCCGCGTGTGGAACCGGATCCCGCCTGACATCCATGATCAGATCATCGAACTGGCACTGGAGCAGTCCGAGCTGAGCCCACGGGAGCTGGCGGTGCGCTTTACCGACGAAAGGCGTTACTTCGTGTCGGAAGCCACGGTTTACCGCCTTCTGAAGGCCCATGACCTGATCACCAGCCCGGCCTATGTGGTGATCAAGGCCGCCGATCAGTTCCACACCAAGACCACCCGGCCGAACGAGATGTGGCAGACCGACTTCACCTACTTCAAGATTATCGGGTGGGGCTGGATGTACCTGTCGACCGTGCTCGACGACTTCTCACGCTACATCATCGCCTGGAAGCTGTGCACCAACATGCGCGCCGAGGACGTGACCGACACGCTGGACATGGCACTGGCCGCATCGGGCTGCGACAGCGCCACGGTGCTGCACAAGCCAAGGCTGCTGTCGGACAATGGCCCCAGCTACATCGCCGGCGAACTGGCGGAATACATCGAGGCCCAGAAGATGAGCCATGTGCGCGGTGCCCCGCTACACCCGCAGACCCAGGGCAAGATCGAGCGCTGGCATCAGACCCTGAAAAACCGCATCCTGCTGGAAAACTACTTCCTGCCCGGCGACCTCGAGGCCCGGATCGAGGCCTTCGTTGAGCACTACAACCACCAGCGTTACCACGAGAGCCTCAGCAACGTGACGCCCGCCGATGCCTACTTCGGCAGGGCACCGGCAATCATCAAACTGCGCGAAAGGATCAAGCGACAGACCATCGAACATCGGCGCTTGCAGCACCGCAAGTTCGCCGCCTAACATCAACCCCCTGACGAGGTCCGCACTCCGCTAATCTACGCCGCGAGTTGTGCCGAATGTTCTGACGACGGACA
>NZ_QXFM01000093.1 GCF_003584015.1 Aurantiacibacter xanthus | reverse complement strand
GGTCGTGACCCCAACCTACGACAACTGGATGGACGCGCCGCAGACACCGGGCGACTGGTCATTCCAGCTGCTCGGTACCGGCGCCCTGGCGCAATTTGGCAGCGATCCGGCCAACCCGCTGTTCGGGCTCGAATGCGTGAAGGCGACCGGGCAAGTGCTGATGCACGCGCCCAGAGCAAGCGGCGGCGCGCTGCTGATCCGCACCGAGACCATGGACCGCACGCTCGATCCGGCCAGCCTGCCGGGCGGGCCGGGCTATGCCCGCTATGTCGTATCGGCGCGCGATCCGCTGCTTGACGCGATGGCCTTTTCGAAGGGCCGCTTTGCCGCACTGGTGAACGGCGTCCCCGCCTACTACCTGCCCGCCTGGCCCGAGGTCACGCGGGTTGTGGAAGAATGCAGACGGTAGGTTGGCTGGTTTGCGCAGCCCTATCCGGGGCTGCATCCTCGGCGCTGTCTATTCTGAGTGGATTTGCTCGGATGCAAGCTGGCTGCGGCCCGGCCTAAGACAGGCCATCCGCTGTCACAAAACCATCAAATATCCCACATCTGCGCAGGCGAACTATTCTGACTGTGAAAAAGATTAATTCAAGCCTTGTCTTGCGCTGCAGCACGATTCACAAAGGGCTCAAGGCCAGCGGTTATCGCGGTCTTCGCCCCCGGTGAAACGGTTTTGGGTGTTGGCTTAATAGCGCGAAAGGAGGTGATCCGATGTCTCATGGTTCAGCAGGGAGGTCGGCTAGTTTCCGCACGGAGCACTATCGGGTTTAAACACCACGGTAGAGGTTACGTGAGCGGCACTTCCGGCCGCTGACCATGCGAAGGGCTGTTCCAGCGACTGCTGGAGCAGCCCTTCTCATTTGGGCAAAGCCCAACGCGCCGCACAGTGCCCTTCAAATTCCTGTCACAACAGGCTAGACAATGCGCTGACATCAGCCAATTCGATAGAAAGTTTCTTCTTATCTTGCATTGACGCAATTTTCTGTCATTAGCGCCCATTCTACAGCAAGGACCACATAGCATGGCGACCCTCGCCGACAGCCCGATTGCCTTCGAGACCCTGGCCCACCCGGCCCCTACCCCCGCCAACGAGCGCGCCGCGCGCATCGCCGAGCCGGGGTTCGGGACCGTGTTCACCGATCACATGGTCTCGATCGACTGGGACGAGGTGCACGGCTGGCACAATGCCAAGGTCGGCCCGCTGGAGGCGATCCCGCTGCATCCGGCGTCGAGCGTGCTGCACTATGCGCAGGAGATCTTCGAAGGCCTGAAGGCCTATCGCCTCGACGATGGCACCATGGCGCTGTTCCGCCCCGAGGAGAACGCGCGGCGCTTCAACGCCTCGGCGCAGCGGCTCGCCATGCCCGAGCTGCCCGAGGACCTGTTCGTCGAGGCCGTCCGGCGCGCGGTCGCGGCCGACAAGGACTGGTTCCCCCCGGTCGACGGCGGCTCGCTCTATATCCGGCCCTTCATGTTCGCCACCGAGCATTTCCTCGGCGTGCGTCCGGCGAAGAACTACAAGTTCCTCGTGATCTGTTCGCCGGCGGGCAACTATTTCAAGTCGGGCGCTCCGGCGGTCAGCGTCTGGGTGTCGGACTATACCCGCGCGGCTCCGGGCGGCACGGGCGCAGCCAAGTGCGGCGGCAACTATGCAGCCAGCCTCGTGCCCACCAAGGAAGCCTTCGCCCTCCACCACGACCAGACCGTGTTCCTCGACGCCGCCGAGCACAAGTGGATCGAGGAACTGGGCGGGATGAACCTGTTCTTCGTGTTCGACGACGGCACCATGATCACCCCGCCGCTCAGCGGCACGATCCTGCCCGGCATCACGCGTGACAGCCTGATCACGCTCGCCCGCGAAGAGGGGCTGGCCGTGCGCGAGGAGCGCTATTCGATCGACCAGTGGCAGGCCGATGCGGCCTCGGGCCACCTGGTCGAGACCTTCGCCTGCGGCACTGCCGCCGTAGTGACCCCGGTCGGCACCGTCGCCGGGCGCGAGCACAACTTTACCATCGGCACGGGCGGCCCCGGTCAGCTGACCGGACGCCTCAAACAGCGGCTCGTCGATATCCAGCGCGGCAAGGCCGCCGATCCGCACGGCTGGGTCATGAAGCTGGATTGATTGCCGTGAAGATGCTGCGAGCCTTTCGCGTGGTGGCCTTTATCGAGGGGATCACCACGATCCTGCTGTTCCTCGTCGCCATGCCGCTGAAATACGGGCTCGACTACGATGCGCTGATCCGACCTTTCGGCATGGCGCATGGGGTGGCCTGGCTCGCCTATCTTGCGGCCATGGCGGTATGCCTGCCCGGCAAGGGGTTCACCATTGCCGAGTGGCTGCGCACCTTCGTCTTCGCGCTGTTCCCGACCGGCACCTTCCTCAACGACCCGCTGATCGCGCGCCGTCAGGAACAGCTCTCCCGCGCCTGACGCACCCTGCTCCCCTCCCCTTGGGGAGGGGCCGGGGGTGGGGGCTCGACGCTGGCTGGCGCGCCCCTCATCCCAACCCTTCCCCACAGGGGAAGGGCTTTTATGCCATCGCGCTCAGATCGAGCGCGGGTAGATCGGGCGGATATCGACCGGGATCTCGCTCATCCCGGCGATCACGCGCTGGGCGTGTTCGTCGAGGTGGGCATATCTGGCGAAGAAGGCCTTGGTGCCCTCGTAATCGCCCTTGGCCTGCAACATCAGCTCTTCGGCCAGCAGGTCGCGCAGGCCGGTTTCGAGCTTCGCCATGTCGATGGTGTAGTGGCCCGCATCCTCGTCCCAGGCGAAGGCGCCCTTTTCGAGCAGGTAGCCATATTGCACCGCCGAGCCCTTGCCGTGGGCCTCCTCGATCCCGAAGCGGACCGAGCGGAAGATGCCGGCAAAGTAGGTCGCCAGCAGCTCTTCCTTTTCCGCCTCGGGCAGTTCGCCGCGCTGCATCATGTACAGCAGGTTGTACATGCCCATGACGTCGGCCTTGCTTTCCTCCAGCGCCGAATATTGCTCTTTCAGCTCGGCGTTGACGGTGGTCTCGCGCCCATCGACCACGATCGTGCCCGGCCCGAGCGAGTGGCTCAGCTCGTGGAACAACGTGAACAGCGTCATGTACTTGCGGCTGACCAGCGCGGCCTGCTCACCCGACAGCACCACGTCCGCAATCGGGTCGAGGATGCGGTCGAACTTCGCGCCGAGCACATTGGCAAGGATCACCTTCTTCGCGCCCTTGGCTTCGCGCACGCGCTCGTCGTTGGGCAGGTTGAAGGCGATGGTCTGCACGCCGGGCACGTTGTCGCCGCCTCCCTGCACCTGATCGGCCACCGAGATCGGGCTTTCGAACCCGCGGGTGAAGTTCTTGTACTCGTCGGCGATGGGCAGGTTGCCCTCCATATCGCGCAGATAGCCGACATAGCGGCGCAGCGCGGCGCTCTCTTCCGGGTTGCGCAGCGTCACGAAGCTCTCGAACGCGGTCTTGGTGCCGTAGAGCCGGTCGGTGTAGACCTCATAAGGCCCGATGGCGACTTCGATGGGCGTGCCCTCAAGGTCCATCCAGGCCATTTCGCTTTCGAAATAGTCATCGGATTCAAAACTATCGGCGCGAAGGCTGAGAAATTTCTTGAGGCTGGCATTAGTAGTGATTGCGGCCGCCTCGCGCAGCAATTGCGCGGCGGGCTTCAGCCACTCGGCATATTCGACCGAATAGGGCACGGCGATAAAGCCGCCCTTCCCGTCGCGCTTCACCACGGTGTAGGGACTGAGCAGCGCGTCCTTCTGGTCAGGGTGCGCTTCGAGGTAAGCGTCGAACTCCTCGCGGGTGAGGTCGGCAGGGTAGAAGCCCGCGCCTTCGGGCCATTCCGTAACGCCATAGAACGGCTTGTTGTCGGCCACAGAATCCCACGGGCCGAAATTGCGGTCGAACATTTCGAGCGTATCGCTATCGCCCGAAGCCGCGATCTCCTCGCGCAGAAGAGGCAAGTCTGCACCGCGTTGGCGCAGGTAAATCTCGCTCATCAGCTCGCTCGCCTTGATGAGCTTGTTGACGACCTGGCGTTCCTCGTCGGTGAGATAGGAGGTGTCGACTTCCATCTTCACCGGGACGATGGAATCGCGGCTTGCCAGCATCGAATAGCCGCCACCATCCGCCGGCTCCCCACCCGAGGAACAGGCGGCAAGAGCAAGGGTCAGCGGCAGGAGCGATTTGGCAAGACGGCGCATAGGGCAGGCATCCATGTGGCAACAATTGAAACTTGTTGCCTGCCTAGGACGCTTGGCCGCGCGAGTCCATCGCGCTCGCGGCGCGCAGGAAGGCTCAGGCCTCGCGGTCGTTCCAGCGCCAGGCGGCCGTCTTGCCGCGCACGGCATCGACCATCCGGTCAGCCAGCCGCAACGTCTCGCCAAGGTCGACCTCGCTTTCGGCCTTGGGCTGAGCCGGGGCCAGCAGGGCCGACAGCGCGCCAGCCGAAACGAGGAACACGTCGCGCCGGGTCACGCCCTCGGCGGCGACATCGGCGAAGGCGCGCTGCACGTCGCCGTTTGGCTTGTGGACGGCGATGATGGCCTCGCCCGCTGCGACATCGACGAAGGCATAGCGGCCTTCGGCGTCAGTCTGAGTGGTGCGCTCGCTATCGCCCAGCGACACCGCGATACCCGCCACCGGCAGCCCGCGCGCGTCGATCACGCTGCCCGACAGCTCACCCGCGAAGGCCGCACCGGGAGCGGCGGCGAGAACGGCAGCAACGAGGCAGAGACCAAAGCGCATCAAACGAGAACCCATCCGGCGCGGGACGATTCGCCCGCATCACATGGCCACCGCTCAAGCCGACCATGATGACAGCTTTATTGCACTCGATGACTTTTTCGCGTCGCCGGTGAGGCCGTGGAGTGACCTCATGCGGGATGACATAGCGAAGATCGACGTTGCTCCCCTCCCCTCGGGGAGGGGCTGGGGGTGGGGGCTCGACGCTAGCGTGGAACCCCCATCCCAACCCTTCCCCAAGGGGAAGGGCTTTTCTCCGCTCTAACCCAGCGCGCGCAGGATCAGGTCGCTGGCGCGTTCGCCGATCATGATCGAGGTCGCATTGGTGTTACCCTGCGGGATCGTCGGCATGATCGAGGCATCGGCCACGAACAGGCCCTCCACCCCGATCACCGCGCAATCCGGCCCGACCACGGCCTGCGGATCGTCCACCGCGCCCATCTTCGCGGTGCCGACCGGGTGATACATCGGGATCGTCGCCAGGCCGAGATAACTCGACAGGCCCGCCGCATCGGCAAAGTCCGGCCCCGGCCTCACTTCGCTGGTGACGAGCCCGGCCATGGCGGCCTGATCCATCACCTTGCGCGCGACTTCCAGCCCCTCGACCAACTGCGCCCGGTCACCCTCGTCGCCGAGCAGCTGGTGCGTAATCACCGGCGGCGCATCGGCGTCGTTCGCGGCCAGCGTGATCGCGCCGCGCGAGGCCGGGCGCATCAGGCCCACCAGCGTGGTGACCGCACTGCCCTCGCGCAGCGCGAGGTTGCCATCGGGCGTGATGTCGAAGGCAAAGGCCGAGAAGGCGAGCTGGATGTTCGGCGCGGGCAGCTCCTCGCGCGTCTTCACGAAGGCCTGCGCATGGCCGATCCCGGTGGTGAGCGCACCGCTGCGCTTCGCCAGAAATCCGAGCACCGACTTCGCCCCGCCGACACCGCGCGCATCGTTGTTGAGCGTATGGGCGGAAACCTCGTTCACAAGGTGGACCGCCGGGTGCTCCTGCAGGTTCTGCCCTACCCCTGCCCGGTCGGCGATCACATCAATGCCGTGCTCGGCCAGATGCGCGCCCGGCCCCACGCCCGACAGCATCAGCAGCCGCGGCGTGTTCAGCGCACCTGCCGAGAGCACCACGCCCTCGCGCGCTTCGAGCACCTGTTCTGCGCCCATGCAGCGGATCGTCACGCCGGTGGCACGCTTGCCGCTGAAGTTCACCCGCAGCACCTGCGCCTCGGTGCGGATATCGAGCGTCTTGGGCCGATGCTTCAGATAGCCCGTGGTGGGCGAGCGCAAGCCATTGCGCTGCGAGAGCTGGATATAGTCGACACCTTCGCTGTGCTCGCCATTAAGGTCGCTCGAACGCGGATAGCCCGCCTGCTCGACTGCCTCGATCCAGCTGTCGGTGACCGGATAGCGCGAGCGCACTTCCGAAACCCCGATCGGTCCGCCAGTGCCGCGCCAAGGGTCCTTGCCGCGCTCGTTATCCTCAAGCCGCTTGAAGTAGGGCAGCACGCTCGCATAGTCCCAGCCCGTCGCGCCCAGCTCGGCCCAATGGTCATAGTCCCAGGCCGCGCCGCGGATGAACATCATCCCGTTGATCGCGCTGCCCCCGCCGAGCCGCTTTCCCGCCGGCCAGACATCGGGCCTGCCGCCCACGCTCGGGTCGGGCTCGGCCTTGTACATCCAGTCAAAGTTCGGCGTGTGGACGATCCCGCTCATCAGCGCGGGCACTTTCGAGCGCACGTCGAACTTGCCGCTGCCCGCCTCGATCAGGGTGACGCGCTTGCCCGCTTCGGCCAGCCGCACAGCCAGTGGCAGGCCCGCCGAGCCGCCGCCGACAACGATAATGTCTGTCTCTCTGGTCATCGTAACTCCCGTTACGATTGCAATGCCGCATGTCGCCATGCGCGGCAAGGGTCAGTGAGGGGTCAGGCCGCCCGCGCGAGCAATTCCTCCGCCGCCGGCCCGTTCTCGAGCAGAGCGATCAGCGCGCGTTCCTCGCGCGTCAGCCAGCGCGTGGTTCGGGGCATTTCCAGCGTCTCGCGCCATTCCTCCTGCCGCTCGACCAGATCGATCACGGCGGGATGAATATAGCTCTTGCGGGTGACGGCAGGCGTATTGCCAAGATGCTCGGCCACCTCGCCAATCACGGCCTTGATCGGCAGCACCTCCCTGGCATGGGCAAGCAGCGCCAGACCTTTCACGCTCGCATGGAAGGTGCGAAAGTGCTTGGCGGTGAAGCCTTCGCCCATCGTCTCGCGCAGATAGTCGTTCACGCAGGCCGAGGTCACATCGTGGCAGGTGCCATCGGGATCGCGCCACTGGAACAGCCGCTGACCCGGCAGATCGTGCAAGCGGCGTACGAAGGTGGCCAGCGCGCGGTCACTCAGTGCCACCTCGCGATCCTTGCCCGACTTGCCGCGAAAGGCGAGCTTGATCCGGGCCCCGCGCACCTCGGCATGGCGGCGTTCGAGCGTGGTCGCGCCAAAGCTGTTGTTGGTGCGGGCATAGGCCGCATTGCCGATCCGCAGCGCGCCAAGATCGAGCAGCCGCACCACGCTGGCAATCGCGCGCTCGCGGCCAAAGCCTCGCTGCGTCAGATCTTCCTCTACCCGTTTGCGCAGCTTCGGCAGTGCAAGCCCGAACGCATGGCACGCATCGAACTTCTCCGCCTCGCGCCATGTGCGGAATTCAGGATGATAGCGGTATTGCTTACGCCCGCGTGCATCAATTCCGGTGGCGAGCAGATGGCCATTGGGCATCGGGCAAAACCACGCCGCGCTATAGGCTGGCGGCAGGGCAATGGCGTTCAGCCGCCCGCGCTCGGCCCGGTCGGCGATCAGCGCGCCCACGGGATCGTAATAGGCCCAGCCCTTGCCCGCACGGCGCCGCGTGATGCCGGGCATGGTGTCATCGACGTGGACAAGGCGAGAAGGCTTGGTGGCCATGGTAAAGGCTCAAACCCCCACCGCGCCTCGCCGGTTCCCGAAGGTGAAAGCGCCACCCGCACCGAGGTCAAGAAATGCTATGCTTGCAGCTACGGCGGGAGCAGCCCATTTACCTCGGCAACACCTGACCCTGTGGGAGACGAGCCGATGTCCGATACCTATACCCCGCCCGAAGTGTGGACCTCCGACGCCGAGAACGGCGGCCAGTTCTCCGGCATCAACCGCCCCACCGCCGGTGCCCGCGAGGAAAAGGAGCTGCCCGTCGGCGAGCATCCGTTCCAGCTTTATTCGCTCGGCACGCCCAACGGGGTGAAGGCCACAATCATGTTCGAGGAACTGCTCGAAGCGGGCCATCCCGAGGCCGAATACGACGCCTGGATGATCAAGATTTTCGACGGCGACCAGTTCGGTTCGGGCTTTGTCGACATCAACCCCAACTCGAAGATCCCCGCCCTCGTCGACCGCACGGGCGTGGAGCCGGTGCGCGTGTTCGAGAGCGGCTCGATCCTCGTCCATCTGGCCGAAAAGTACGACTTCCTGCTGCCCTCTGCGGGCCGCGGCCGTACCGAGGTGTTCAACTGGCTGATGTGGCAGATGGGCAGCGCGCCCTTTATCGGCGGCGGTTTCGGGCACTTCTACGTCTATGCGCCCGAGCGCTACAAGTATCCGATCGACCGCTATGCGATGGAGACCAAGCGGCTGTTCTCGGTCGCCGACAACCAGCTGGGCGAGACCGAATATCTTGCCGGCAGCGAATACTCGATTGCCGATATCGCCGCCTATACCTGGCTCGGCAACCTCTACCACGGGGCCTACAACGGCGCGGACAAGTTCCTCCAGCTGCACGAGTTCGAGAACGTGGGCCGCTGGGTGAAGGCAATCGATGCGCGACCCGGCGTGATCCGCGGACGACTGGTCAACACGCAGGCGATGCCCGAGCGGCATTCGGCGGCGGATTTCGACAAGGTGGAGGATCGCAGCCTGTTCAATCCGGTGCGCAAACGCGCCGACGTCTGAGCAGTGACTTGCGCGCGAGAGCGATGCCGCTATATGGCACCGCTCTCGCAAGCGCTGCTGGGGCGTCGCCAAGTGGTAAGGCAGCGGCTTTTGGTGCCGCCATTCGCAGGTTCGAATCCTGCCGCCCCAGCCAATTCCGGTTTCACGCAGCCTTGCGAAGCCCCGCCCCTCTTGCTCAAGGCCGCAGAAATCCTTGGATTTCATCTCACAAGGAGACAGCGCGGGACAGGAAAGCGCTCTTGTTGCGCGGGCCTTCCCAGGGGGCCTTTTGTCACTGCAGCCCACTGGCCGAACGAGTCTGCAAAACGGCGCAGCCAGACGTCAACGAGCGCCAGCTTTCGATGGACTCGGCCACGACCTGAGCTCAGACTTCTTTGCCTGCCCGGCCGCGATTAACGCGGCGCGTACCTAAAAGGTATAGCCAAGCGTCACCTTGAAATTGCGAGGCGCCCCGGGCACTGTCCACACGTTCGCGTAGGAACTGCTGATATAGTAGGTGTCGAACAGGTTCTCGACATCGGCGCGAATGTTCAATCGCTCGTTCACCGAATAGCTCATCGCAGCACGGGCGATGGTGTAGGCGGGCAAACTGTAGCTGGTGCCGAACGGATCGCCGGCCCGCTTCCCGACATGCGTGACGCCGCCGCCAATGCCAAACTTGCCCAGTGTCTTGAACGCAAACAGGCTGGCATTGTGTCGTGGCACGTTCGAAAGCGGCTTACCGATCAGCGTGCGATCCTGATCCTCGCGGATTTCAGCATCGGCATAGGTATAGGCCGCCGTGACGAACAGGTCGTCGGCGTGCTCGTAGGTCAGTTCAGCCTCCACGCCGCGCGAACGCTGCTGGCCGATCTGGCCTCTGACGAAGGGATCGACGGCATTGGGATTGAGAACGTTGCGCTTTTCCATGGTGAAGACGGCAGCGGTGCCGGTGAGGCGATTGCCGAGCATCGACACCTTGATGCCGGCTTCCGTGGAATGGCTGCGCTCGGCATCGAAGCTGGAATTGCCGTCCGACGGGTTGAGCCGCAGCGACTCGCCCCAGCTGGCATAGAGCGACAGACCGGTTGCGACCTGCCACGACAATGCCGCGCGAGGGGTCACGCCGCGATCGTCCGTATCGAGTTCCCGCAGCGTCACACGATTGAAGACATCCTCGCGAAAGCTGTTCCAGCGGGCTCCGAGCAGCAGCGTCAAAGGGCCCCGGCGCGCCACGTCCTGCACATAGACGCTCTCACTGCGGAACGAAGCGGTGCGGCTGAGCCCTAAGGGCGGCGTTGGCAATGGCTGGCCATAGACAGGCGCGAACGCATCAATCAGCAGTATCGGGCTTGCCGGTGTGCCGCGCGCACGAGCGAGCTGGAAGTCGAGAGCGTGGCGGACACGGTCAACGCCCAAGCGAAGATCGTGCTCCAGTCCGAACAGCTCCACCCGCGCGGTCAGCTCGGCGCGCAGCGACAGGTCGTCCCAGGAAAAGTCGTGGTAGCGACGATCGCGCCCCACGGTGTGGCCGTCGGGCTGGAGGCCTCGTCCTCCGAAATCCACCATGGTGCCGAAGCCGCGCAGCGAACCGACGCGGTGGCTGCTGCCCAGTTCCAGCGACACCGTATCGCTCAGATCGATGAACGCGCTGCCCTGCTGCCAGAAGATCTTCTGATGAATGCGCCCGTCTGCCGGCTCGCCCAGAAAGGTCGAGCGATCCATCGCCCGGGCATCCCCGTTTATGCCGACAATGCCGCGATCCAGCACGCTGGCGTTGCGCATATATTCGGCCTGATAGAGCAGGCGCACGCTTTCGGCCGGTCGCCAGGCGATCGACGGTGCGATCAGCTGCCGCTCGCCCGAAACATGATCCCGAAAGCTGTCATGGTCCTCGGCGACGCCGATCAGCCGGACCGAGAGCCGATCGTCGATCGGGCCGCCGACATCGCCGGTCACGCGCAGCGCATTCCAGCTGCCGTAGCTGACGGTGACAGCGGCATGGTAGTAATCGAGGGGCGCTTTGGTGACGATGTTAACCGACCCGCCGGGCTCGCCTCGTCCCGATAGCGCGGCACTCGCGCCCTTCAGCACCTCTACCCGCTCGATCGTGGCGGTATCGACCGGCGCATTGTAACCAAGATTGCTGCCGAACCGGTTGATAAGGATATCCGGCCCGCTGTTCTCGTCACCGGAGAAGCCGCGGATCGCATATTTGTCCCAGAGACCGCCAAAGTCGTTCTGACGCGACACGCCCCCGGCGTAGTCCAGCGCGTCCTGAAGGCGTTGCGCGTCGAGTTTCTCGAGCGCCTCCTCGTCAAGCAACCGGGTCGACTGCGGGTAGGTCAAGAGCGGGGTATCGCTGCCGGTTATGCTGGCGTTGGCAAGGCGAGCAGTGACGATGATGTCCGCCGACGGGCCAGCCCCCTCGCTTGCCTCGGAGTTTCCTTCAGCCGCCAGCGGATATACCGGCGCGACGATGCATGTGGCCAAAATGGCCGGGACTATTTTGCGAATCATTACCACCCCTTCTGCGGACCGGCTAATGATAATTGTTCGCAGCGTCCAGACCTTATTCGCGGGCTTCTCCTTGTTGAACTTCCCCTTGCCCGATCCATCCTGTTCCCGCATTGCGACTGCGACAGGCCGGAGAATTCAGCACTATTTATAGTTGCTTAGCAGCTTCCGTTAGCTGCGAATTTGGAGGTGCCCGGATCGCGCCCAGTGCTGCCGGTGGCAGCGCCAATCAAATTTCCCGCCCTTCCCAGGCCATCCCCAACGCCCTTCATGGGAGCAAACCGGAAACAATCGCCTGCCTTGCGCCCGTCAGAAAAACCAAGCTCCCGCTATTGCGTTTGCGTCGCAATATTGCCATTGGCGCGCCAAACATCAGGGAGTTAACCGAAGATGGATCGTCCGTTCCCCTCGCTCGCACGAGCCCTTATGCTCGCCTCGGCGCTTTGCAGCGCGCCTGCGTTCGCCGAGCAGCAAGACGACACCGAACCGCCTGCGGACGACACCATCATTGTCACCGGTCGTGCCCAGAAGCTCTATCGCCCCGGAGAAACCACCGTCGGCAAGCTGCCGACCGATCCGCTCGCATCCAGCCTGTCGGTCACCACCATCACCCGCAAGCTGATCGAGGATCAGGGCGCGCGCGATGCACAGGATCTCTATCGCAACATCTCCGGCGTCAGCGTCTTCAGCTATGCCGGTGTGACAGCGCGCGGGTTCCGGCAGGAGGAAATCTTCTACGATGGCCTGCGCGGCGATCCCTATGTCGGGTTTGCCGTGCCGCAGCTGTTCAACATCGAGCGGGTCGAGTTTCTGAAGGGGCCGACCGGGATGCTCTATGGCCCCGGCGCGCCGGGCGGCCTGTTCAACTACGTGACCAAGCGCCCCACTACCGATAGCTTGCGCGGGCAGGTCCGCGCGATTGTCGGCAACGAGGGGCGCTTTGGCGGCTCGGCCGAGCTCAACGCCCCGCTCGGCGGCGACTTTGCCGCTCGCGGCGGGGTGTTCTACGAGGATCGCGGCACCTTCCGCTATAACGCCGGTTCGCGCACGCTGATCGCCGATGGCGGCGTGGCTTACGATCCCGGCCCGCTCACGCTGATCCTGCAGGCCACCCATTACGATCAGGATCTGGACGCCAACCGCCTGCGCGGCGTGCCGGTGGACAATGACGGCAATTTCCTCGCCGACCGCCAATGGAACCACAACGAGCCGAGCGACTTCCTCAACCTCAATTCCGACGTGGTGCAGGCGCGGATCGAAGCCGAGCCGGTGGCGGGCCTCACCTTCGATGCCACGGTGCGCTATAACAAGGCGACCGAGGTGCAGAACTACCACGAGCCGCGCGGCCTGTTCGATTCGGACAACGACGGGGTGATCGATGCCACCGTCCGCGAATTCCGCGACCAGCGGCGCACCGAGGAATCGTGGTCCTTCGGCGCCAATGCGGTGTGGTCGCACAATTTCTCCGCCTCGATCGACAACCGCGTGCTGGTGGGCTTCGACCATTTCACGGGCGACGAGTATTTCCAGGGCCGCTCGCTGCGCGGGCGCACGGTGGTGACGCCGGGCCTGCCCAGCCCGCTCAGCCTGCTCAATCCGGTCTATGGTCAGTCCGATCCGGCGACCTACAATCAGGCCCCCTACAGGATCACGCTCACCGATACGCGCCGGACCGGGTTCTATTTCCTCAACGAACTGACCATCGGTAAGCTCATCCTCGTGGGCGGCATTCGCCGCGACAGCTTCCGCGACGATGCTGATGGCATAGTGTTCGAGGACAGCAAGACCACCTATCGCACGGGTGCAGTCTATCGCGTGACCGACGAGGTGAGCCTGTTCGGCCAATATGCCACCAGCTTCGAGCCGCAGGATGCCTCCGCACAGAACCCGCTTGCCGGCGGCCCCTTCGCACCCACCTCAGGCGACATTTTCGAAGGCGGGGTAAAGACTGCACTGTTCGGCGGGCGGATCCAGTCTTCGCTGTCGGCCTATCAGATCCGGCGCACCAACATCCTGCAGGCCGACCCGCAAGGGGATGTGGACGGCGACGGCGAAGACGATTTTCTCGCTATCGGCGAGATTACCAGCAAAGGTATCGAATTCGATCTGGCGGCCGACATCACCCCCGACTGGGTGCTGACCCTCGCCTATGCCTATAACGACACACGCATCACCGCCGACAACGAAGGCGGCGGCTTTTCCAACAATATCGGCGACCGCTTCGCCAATGCACCCGAACATACCTTCGGCTTCTGGACCCGTTACCAGTTCCCCGCGCTCGGCCTCGCCGCTGCGCTTGGCGGCGACTATGTGTCGGACCGGCTGAGCATCAGCAGCCAGCGGGTCAAACCCTATATGACCTTCGATGCCTCGCTCATTTACGAGACCGGACCTTATCGGGCCATGCTGCGGGTGGATAACCTGTTCGATGCCACCTATGCCGCCTCGGGCTTTGTGGACCGCACCGGCCACTTCCCCGGCGAGCCGCGCTCGGTGTTCCTCGAAGTGGGCTACGCCTTCTGATGGCGACGGCGCGGGCTAGCCTGGGCGCGCCTGCCCAGCGGGCGAAACCCGCGCCCAAGGCCGCGCGGCTATGGTGGCAGGTGCACCAGTGGGTGGGCCTGAAGCTGAGCCTGTTCATGGCCTTCATCCTGTTCACCGGCACGCTGGCCGTGGTGAGCCAGGAAATCGACTGGCTCGCCCAGCCCGCCTTCCGCGTCTCCCCATCGAGTGTCGAAGGGCCGGTGGCCTGGCCGCAGATCGCCGAGAACGCCGCCGCCTATCCCGGCGTCAGCGCCGTGTCGATCATCGAGGCGCCGCCCGCCTCCGCCTTTGCCGCGCGCGTTTCGGTGACGTTCGACGACGAGCGAGCGGGGTTCCTCTACGCCCACCCTTCGACCGGGGACATTCAGGGCACCGGCCCCTGGGCGGGTGCGGCGCGTGTGCTGCGCAACCTGCACCGGCACCTCAACCTGCCGACGAAGATCGGGGTGCCGATCGTTGCCTCGCTGGCGATCCTGCTGCTGATCAGTCTGGTGTCGAGCTTCGTGGTCTACAAGCGCTGGTGGCGTGGCTTTGCCAAGCCGCTGCGCCGCCGCGATGCCCGCACCTGGTGGGGCGACTTTCACCGGCTGAGCGGCGTCTGGTCGCTGTGGTTTGTGGCGCTGATTTCGCTGACCGGGATCTGGTATCTGGCCGAGAGCCTCGGGCTCGATGCCCCGCCGCAAAGCCGCTTCGAGGCCGCAGCAGACGGCCCGCCGCTCGCCGAGGGCAGCCTTGCCACCGCCTTCGCTGCCGGGATTGCCGCGCAGCCGGGCTTGCGCATCGAGGCGGCCATGCTGCCCGACGCCGACAACCCGATGCTGGAACTGCAAGGCCAGTACGAGGCCATGCTCGTCCGCCCTCGCGCCAATGCGGTGTGGGTCGATGTGCGGGACAACCGGGTGAAGCTCATCACCGATGGCCGCGATCTCACGGTGCACCAGCGGATCAGCGAGATGGCCGATCCACTCCATTTCGGCACCTTTGGCGGCTACTGGACCAAGGCGCTCTGGTTCCTCTTCGGGCTGCTCCTGACCGGACTGTCGCTGTCGGGAGCGGCGATCTATTCGCTCCGCATCGCGCGCGAGCGCGGCACCGCGCCGCGATTGAGCACCGCCTTTGCCGGCATGTGGACCGGCGCGGGGCGCTGGCGCTGGCTCAGCATCGGCCTGATCGGCACCGGGCTGGTGATGATCGGCTATCTGGTTGTGAGCGGCTAAGTGGCGCTATTCGCCTTGTAGCTCGAATGCGAGCCAGAGCGGCTCCGGTTGGGCAACTTCTCGTGCTCAATTACTGCATGTAAATCGCAATAGCAATTCCATGGAGAATCGCTTAGAGAGCCCCGGCAATGTTTGCACAACCTGCCATGCTGCTGTCCGGCCCGCCGCTTGTGTGGGAATCCAAGCCACGCCTCGCGCTGGTCGCGCCGCCGGGTGGAGGGCGTTACGACGGCACGCCGGGCACATCCGAACGGCGGCTGTCCGCGCTGCTGGCAATTGGCGCGAGCACGGCCTTGCTGGCCTCGCTGCTGGCGATCCATGGCAAGGAGGGGAGCGCTGTCCTCCCGCCTGCGACAGTCACGACATTCTCCGTCGCTGCCGCACCTGCGGCTGAGCAGCCAGCCCCCGCGACACCGCCGCCGCCGCAGAAGAGCCAGCCTGCACCGGCAGCCGAGCGCGTCCCGCCGCGCATCGCCAGCCACGCGCCGCCGCAGCTGTCGCTGCCGCTTGCATTGCCAGCCGCGCAGGCGATCCACGAGCTTGCCGCCAGCGGAGGCCAAGCCAACACCGCGGCCTCGGTGGCATTCTCCACTACCACGGGCTCTCAGGGTAGCACTGCGGCAAGCGGACCAGACGGAACCGCGAGCGAGATGGCGTCAGCGGCAGTCGGCCCGCCCACGCGCGATGCGGCGACCGATCGCTATGCCCGGCGCGTGTTCGAGAAAATCCGGCGCGAGCAGAGCTACGAAGCCGTCTTGCGGCGGGACGCACTGGCGGGAACGGTGGTGCTGGCCTTCACCGTCGACCGTCGCGGACAGTTGCGCGGGCAGCGGGTGACCATCCCCTCCCCGCACCCGGCCATCGATCGGATCGCGCTGCGCCATCTCGCCGAGGCAGCGCCCTTCCCGCGCCCGCCACAGGGCAAGGAGCGCACGTTCCAGATCCCGTTAACCTATCGCCAGAGCGAGTGACGCTTCTCTCGTCCCCTGTGCAGGCCACCGTTGGGCAGCCCTGAACAGTCTCGTCAACCACACAAATAATAATGCGACGCACTTGCATTAACCTCTGTGACCGGCTAGCCGCGCCGCCAACCACCGATGACAATGTGAGTGAGGGTCCACCATGCGTATCACCGAGACATCCCTGCTGGCGCTGAGCTGCGCGCTGGCCTTCCCTTCCATCGCCGCAGCACAGCAGGCCGAAATGCTGCCCGAGGCGGTCGCCGAGGGGGAGCGCGTGGACGATGCCTATGTGATGGGCACCGGCAACGACAGCGGCACCTCGACCATCGACCGCAAGGAAATCGAGGCGCGCACGCCGGGATCGGGCGATGTGAACCAGCTGCTGAAGATCATGCCGACCGTGCAGTTCCAGCGCCACGAAGGCCTTGCCGACCGCGAATCGATTCAGGACCTGCGCCCCGCCGCGATTTCGATCTCGGGCGGGCGGATCTATGAGAACCTCATCACCATCGACGGGATCGATGCCAACACCCGGCTCGACATCTCCGAGACCAAGCCGGCACACTTGCATGAGCCGACAGGCAACGTCGCCCAGACGCTGTGGATGGATAGCGAACTGGTGGGCACCATCACCCTGCGCGATTCCAACGTCTCGGCCGAATATGGCCGCTTCACCGGCGGCGCGCTTGACATCGAAACGCGCGAGGCGCGCCGCGCCTGGGGGGCCAGCGCCAATGTCAGCTACAGCGAGGACGCCCTCGTCAACTACATCGTCTCCGACGGCACCCGCAAAGCCTATGAAGACAGAGGCAACGAACTTCCCGAAGCACCCGAATTTCGCAAATGGCGCTTCGGTGCCAGCATCGACATGCCGCTCGGCGAGCGCGGCGGGCTGCTGCTCGGGGTCAACCGCTCGCGCGCCGATGTGCTCTACTTCCGCTCTGCCAACTATGATTTCGAGCCAGGCTATCGCAGTTCGGTCAGCGACAACTTCCTGATCAGCGGCAACTACGACATCGGCAGCGATCTCACCATCTCGGGCAAGCTGAGCTATTCGCCCTACGAAAGCGAATATGCCCATGAGAGCGGGATCGACAACCTTATCGTTTCGAAGGGCGGCGGCCTTGCCGCGCAGCTAAAGCTCGCGTCAAGCGCGCCCGTCTGGTGGAACATTACGGCCAGCTTTGCCCACTCAGACACCAGCCGCACCGCACCCGATACCAACTACTCGATCCCTTCGCGCACCACCAACGGCAATGTCTGCGCCAGCCTCAACTGCACACGCGGCGGTTTTGGCGATGTCGATCAGACGCAGGATACCTATCAGATCAAGGGGCAAGTCGGCCATGACTTCGGAGGCGTGACCTTACGTGGCGGGCTCGACTATCAGCGCGTCGACGCCATGCGCGAACGACCCGAGTCCAACTATGCCTACAAGAGCGGAGTGACCGGCGCCAATATCGTCTGCACCGATGGTGACGATCTGACCTGCGCCAGTGGCGAATACTACCTCAGTGAAAGTAACGAATATCGTGCCTATCGCGCCGAGATCGGCATCGACAGCATTGCTGGCTGGCTGGAGGCCGATGCCGCGCTCGGCCCGGTCGATCTGCGCGCCGGGCTGCGCGCCGACTACGAGAGCTTCCTCGGCAATCTCAATGTCGCGCCGCGCCTCTCGGCGACCTGGAATGTGACGGACGGCCTGAGCCTCACGCTCGGTGCAAACCGCTATTATGGCCGCTCGATGCTCGCCTATGCGATCCGCGCGCAATATCCTGAGACTTTCACCTATCGCCGCAATGCCACCTCAGTGGGCGGCACCCGCGAGGTGGGGAACGCGGATTGGTATCTCTACAAAAACGGCATCCCCGCCAGCTATTCCACCAGCGAGCTGAAAACCCCCTACTCCGATGAACTGAGCGCAGCGGCAAACCTGCCGCTGTTTGGTGGCGCCTTGCGGGTCAAGGGCATCTACCGCAGGGGCCATGACGAGTTCGCCAAATCCTTGCAGAAGACCGAAAGCTATCAGCTCGAAAACGGCGAAACGACCACCCGCCGCTATTTCGTGATGACCAACGATGGCGGCAGCGAATACCAGGGCGTGTCGCTCGAATATGTGCGCACCTTCGGCAAGCACAGCTTCGCGTTCAACACCAACTTCAGCAAGACCAAGTCGAACAACGACGACTATCTGACAACCACCTTCGATGTTGAAGACGAAGGCGACCTCGTCATCTACAACGGCGAGATCATCCAGCTCGTCGAGCTGCTCAACCAGAACCAGCGGCTCGAATTTGCCTCGCCGCTGATCATCAATGGCAGCTGGACCGCGCTGTGGCTGAACGACCGGGTCACCACCAATGTGAACCTGCGCTATCGCGACGGCTTTACGCAGATCCAGGACAGCGGCCGCAACGAGACGGTCGATGGCGTGCGCTACGATGTTTACGATGTCGTCGAGTACAAGGACCGCATCAATGTCGACCTCAACGCGCAGATCGACATTCTCAAGGACAAGCCCAGCACGCTGACCGCCGATGTGCGCGTCGCCAACCTGCTCAACACCATTCCCTCGCAGGATTCGGTCGCGATCAGCCAGCCCTATCAGTATGGCCGCTCGTTCTGGCTGGGCCTGAAACTGCGGTACTGAGGCACGCCATGGCGATCACTGCGCGCACCATCCTTCTCGCCGCCGCTGCCGTATTCCTCGGTGCGGCGGGGGCTGGCGATGAGGAGGCGAGCAATGTCGGCTGGCTGCGGGCGGCCTATGCCGGGCCGCCCGCGAGCTGGCCCGCACCCGAGCTGGAGGAGGGCGCCGAGTTCACCGAGTTCGGCCCGCTGGACCGCCCGGCCCGGCCCGAAGGCATCGCCGCCGAGCAGATCGCTCTGGGCGAGCGATTGTTCAAGGACCCGCGCCTCTCGGCCTCGGGCCAGATCGCCTGCGAGAGCTGCCACAACCGGCAGCTCGGCTGGGGCGACGGCCTGCCGGTCTCGTTCGGACACGATCGCCAGACCGGCACCCGCAACGCCCAGAGCCTGTTCACCGCCGCCTATATGAACGAGCTGTTCTGGGATGGCCGCGCCGGATCGCTGGAGGAACAGGCGCATATGCCCATCGTCAATCCGGTCGAGATGGCCGCCGAGGCGGACATGATCGTCGCCCGGCTCAACACCATCGAAGACTACCGCGACGCCTTTGCCAAAGCCTATGGCAGGGACGAAATCACGATGGACGACGTGGCCGCAGCGCTCACCGCATTCCAGCGCGCCATCGTGCTGCCCACAAGCAGGTTCGATCAGGTGTTCAGCCGCGGCACCGAGGTGCTGAGCGACGAGCAACTGCGCGGCCTGCACCTGTTCCGCACCAAGGCCGGCTGTGCCAATTGCCACAGCGGCCCGCTGCTGAGCGATCAGCGCTATCACAATCTCCAAATCAGCTTTTACGGGCGCAGGCTGGAAGACCTGGGCCGTTATGCCATCACCGGCGATCCGCAGGATGTGGGCCGCTTCCGCACGCCTTCGCTGCGCGGCCTGAGCCGCACCGGCCCCTATATGCACAACGGCGTGTTCCCGAGCCTGCGCGGGATCGTCAATCTCTATGCCCGTGGTGGCGGGCGCGACCGGCGGGTGCAGAGCGCCACCACCACGGCCCCGCCCCCGCAGCCCGACCCCTTGCTCAAGGCGCGCGAGCTGTCGCGCGAGGAGCGCGAGGCGCTGGTGGCCTTCCTCGAAACGCTGTGATCCCGGCCGAGGGCGCTCGACGCTGGCGCAAATGCCCCGAAACCGCGCGCTCGCAAGTTAATTTGCGCCGCGCGCAATCGCTGCTTGCGCCAACCGTCAAACTGACAAACTATCAGTCATATGACTACACCCAGCCAGGTTCCCGCCGGAGCCACGATCAAGGATGTCGCCGCACGTGCAGGCGTGTCGCCGATGACCGTCTCGCGCGTCATCAATAACAAGCCCGGCGTGGGACAGGATACCCGTGAGAAGGTCGAACAGGCCATCGCCGAGCTGTCCTACACCCCCAATCAGGCCGCGCGCCGTCTCGTCACTTCGAGCGAGGTTCTGATCGGGGTAATCTACTCCAACCCCAGCGCTGCTTTCATGAGCGAGTTCCTCACCGGCGTGTTCGAGGAGGCCTCCAACCGCGGTGTGCGCCTCGTGCTGATGCGCTTTGCCGCCGGCGACGTGCCGACCAGCGAGCAACTCGAACGGTTCATCGGCTCGGGCCTCTCGGGGCTGGTGCTCGCCCCGCCGCTGGGGGAATCGCTGGCGGTGAATGCGGTGCTGGCGAAATACGACCTGCCGGTCACCGCAGTAGGCGCCTACGATGTGCCCAATGCCACCTGCGTGCGCATCGACGATGCGGCGGCGGCCTTCGAGATGACGCAGCACCTGCTCGATCTTGGACACCGCCGGCTCGGCTTCGTGCTCGGCAGCCCCAATCAGGCCGCCAGCGCGCGGCGCATGGCCGGGTTTCACGCGGCCATCAGCGGCGTGGAAGGCGTGCAGGTGTCGCTCGCGCAGGGCGATTTCAGCTATGCCTCGGGCCTGCTGGCGGGCGAGCTGCTGCTCAATGTCCCCACCCCGCCCACGGCCATTTTCGCCAGCAGCGACGATATGGCCGCCGCGATCGTCTCGGTCGCGCACCGGCGCTCGCTCGATGTTCCGGGCGAACTGAGCGTGGTCGGGTTCGACGACACGACGGCCGCCGTCACGCTGTGGCCCGAACTCACCACCGTGCACCAGCCGGTGCGCAAGCTCGCCGCCGAAGCGCTGGGGATCATCGTCGACAAGGCCCAGCCCAACACCAGCAGGCAGGCCCGCCCGCCGCGCATTCTCGAACACAGCCTGATCAAGCGCCATTCGACCGCACCGATCGAGCAGCCCTGATGCGCGGCGCTGCCCGTCAGGCCGGGCGGTAGAGGAAGCGGCGGAAGTCAGCCGGGATCGCGGTGCCCGCCATGTCCTGACAGGCCATCCCGACAAAGGTGCCGGTGAAGTTGGGCCAGCCCGGCAGCGAAACCTCGTCGCTCAGGATCGAGGCATCGAGCACAGGACCGACCTCGCGCCATTCCTCCTCGCCCGCCGGGCGCCAGGAGAACTGAAGCCGCGCACCATCGACTTTGGCGCGCAGTTCGAGCGGCCCCTCGGGCACGCCTGCCGCCACCTGCACGTCGGTGCAGGCCGCGTTGGGGATCGCCGACATCAGCCGCAGCTCACGCTGCCCTCCATCCCGCGTCAGTTGCAAATAGTGGAACTTGGAGGTGTTGTAATAGCAGACCAAACCAGCAGTCTGCTGGAAGTTCTGAGGATCAAACACGATTTCGGTTTCGGCTTCGTAGGCGTGGTGTTCCTGCCGGCGGGCAACAAGGGCCTGCTCGAAATGGCTCATGATCGTCCCGCGCCCGAACAGGCGCAGGTAGCCGGGGCGTGCGGTGAGGCTGAACAGCTTCTCCGGCTCGGGCGAGCGCAGCCACTGGAATTCTCCCGGCAGCTGGGGACTATCGAAGATCACCTCTTCGCTGGCGACCGGCCACGGCGCGGGGGTGAGGTCGGGCAGCGGCGGCGCAGGATCGGGCATGGCGTCGCCCGCTACAGTCCGCAGCCAGCCGTCCTCGCCCCAGACCATCGGTTGCAGCGCGCTTTCGCGCCCCAACACGCAGCGGGCAAGGCCCGGCAGCGGACGCCCGCACAGGTAAGCCATCCACGTCGAACCATCGGGCAGTTCCACCAGATCGCCATGGCCCGCGCGCGTTACCGTGCCTTCGCGTGCGCCGCGCGCCGAGAGCACCACCCGATCGGGGTACGGCTCGTAAGGCCCGGTCAGTTCGCGGCTGCGCGCCATGCTGACAGCATGGTCCCAACCGGTGCCACCCTCGGCCACCAGCAGGTGATACCAGCCGTCGCGCTTGTAGAGGTGCGGCCCCTCGGTGAAGCCCAGCCCCGAGCCGGAATAGACCAACTGCCGTTTGCCGATCAGGCGCATGGAGTCGCGATCGAACTCCTGCAACACGATGCCGCCGAAGTGGTCGGTGCCGGGGCGGTGGTCCCACAGCATGTTGAGCATGTAACTGCGGCCATCATCGTCGTGAAACAGCGCAGGATCGAACCCGCTTGCATTGAGGAAGCTGGCCGGGCTCCACGGCCCCTCGATGCTCGGCGCGCTGACCACATAATTGTGGAAGTCGCGCATAGAGGCCCCGCGCGCGCCCGCGACGGTGGTCTGCCCGTAACGCTTCACGTCGGTGAACACGAGCCAGAAGCGACCATCGGCATAGCTGAGATCGGGCGCCCACACGCCGCAACCGTCGGGGTTGCCGCGCATGTCGAGTTGCGCCGCGCTGGCGAGCGGACGCGCTGCCAGCCGCCAGTTCACGAGGTCGCGGCTGTGATGAATCTGCACGCCGGGAAACCACTCGAAGGTCGAGGTGGCGATGTAGAAATCCTCGCCCACGCGCACGATGGAGGGATCGGGATTGAACCCGCGAAGAACCGGGTTGGTGAAAGTGCCCATTATGGTTTGCGTACCACTATCCAGAGGATGGCTGCGCCGAACAGGTCGAGCACGCCAAGGAGGATGAAGAAGGGGCCGTAGCCCACGCTGTCGACCAGTCCGCCCAGCGACAGCGAGAAGATCAGTACGCCGAGATTGGCGGCCAGCCCGGCAAAGCCTGCGGCGGTGGCCACCTCATTACGGCGGAACAAGTCGGAGGCCATGGTCAGCACCGACACCGACAGGGTCTGGTGTGCGAAGCCGCCGAGGCACAGCAGGCCCACTACGACATAGGGATTGCTGGTCATGCCGACCGCCGCCATGCAGGTCATCATCAGCGCGCCGATGGTGAACACGGTGCGCCGCGCGTTGATCAGGTCGATCCCCATCTTCTGCAAGCGCAAGGCCAGCGCCGGACCGGCAAGGCAGCCCAGATCGGCGGCAAGGAACGGCAGCCAGGCCACCAGCGCAATCTGCTCCAGCTTGAAGCCGTGTTCGCGCGCCAGATAGAGCGGCATCCAGAACGACAGCATGCCCCAGACCGGATCGGCCAGCAGCCGCGGCAAGGCAATACCCCACAGGTTGCGGCGCTTGAGCAGGTGCCAGAACGGCGCCTTCTCGACGCTCGCGCTCAGCGCGGCTTCCTGCCCGGCGGCGATATGCTCGCGCTCTTCCTCGGAGATGGTCGGGTGCTCGGCAGGCGCGGCGTAGACCCTGAACCACAGCACGGCCCAGATCAGGCCGCACACACCCGCGACCACGAAGGCCCATTGCCAGCCCCCCATCCAGGCCGCCGCAGCGACCAGCGGCGGGGCGAAGACCGCACCGAACGAAGCGCCGATATTGTAAATGCCGCTGGCCGTCCCACGCTCGCGCGCGGGAAACCATTCGGCGACGAGCTTCTGCCCGGCAGGCTGCGCCGAGCCTTCGGCCAGCCCCAGCAGACCGCGCAAGGCGGCAAAGCCGAACCAGCCGCTGACAAAGGCATGGCCGATCGTCAGCATCGACCAGGCCATGGCGCAAATGGCAAAGCCGATGCGCAAACCATAAGTATCGAGAAACTGCCCGGCGAGCGGTTGCAGCATCACCCCGACCTGAAAGGCCCCGGTGATCCAGCCATATTGCTCGTTGCTGATCCCCTGCTCGTCCATGATCGACGGCGCCGCCACACCCATGATCGAGCGCGACAGGTAGTTGATAATCATCGCCGCGACGAACAGAGCGAGGATTGTCCACCGCAGCTTGAAACGCCTCCAGTTGACCAAGCCACCCTCCAGTTAACGTTATCGTTGCATAAGTTCACGTCTCGGACTTGTAATACAGCAATGGCCGCCCATGCCAACCCCCTATAACTCCTACAATTTTGTAATGCACAACTCCATGAAATATCACATTTAAATAAGATTTCGCGCCGTCCCCGCACTGCTTCACACTTGACTTGGACGAATCGCATGCCTAACCCACTGAGGTAACGTTACCTATCTCCAGGAGAGCGAGGGTGGCGCCACACCGCACCTGGAAAGCTCATCAAGAGACACCAGAGTGCATTATTATCTACGTAATACCATCAGTTTGCTGACGGACCGCATGAACCTCTTCCTGAATGGAAGATCCGGAGGCACGATAACGAAGTGACGTTAACGTCACCAAAGTGAGGGGAAAGCTTGATGTTGTCGAATTTTTCCGGGCGAGCCATGCGTATTCTGCGCAGTGGGTCCTCGTCCATGACGGTACTGTCCGTCCTCGCGCTCGGCGCACCTGCTCTGGCTCAGGACCAGCAGCCCACCCAAACCAAGGATTCGATTGTCGTCACCGGCTCGCGCATTCAGGCCGATGGTTTCAGCGCGCCCGTGCCGATGACCGTGCTCGACACCGAGGCGATCGAATCCAACGCGCAGCCCAACATCTTCACCACCATCGCCCAGCTGCCCTCGCTGCAGGGATCGAGTGGCACCCAGGTCAACACCTACTCGACCTCGAGCGGCCAGCAAGGCCTGAGCGCCTTCTCGCTGCGCGGTGTGGGCGCGATCCGCACGCTGACCCTGCTGGACGGACAACGCGTGGTCGGTGCCAACGTCAACGGCACGCCCGACATCAGCCTGTTCCCGCAGCTGCTGATCAAACGCGTCGATGTGGTCACAGGCGGCGCCGGTGCATCCTACGGTTCGGATGCGGTTGGCGGCGTGGTCAACTTCATCACCGACACTCACTTCGAAGGCATCAAGGGCAATGTGGCCGGCGGCATCACCACCTATGGCGACAACGCCTCTGTGGTCGGCCAGCTGGCCTATGGCACCAGCCTGTTCAACGGCGGCGCTCACCTGACGCTCAGCACCGAGTATCAGCGCGACGAAGGCATCGGCGGCGGCGAATGGGGCCTCGGCCTTGCCGGCGGGCGCGACTGGTTCAACGAAACCGCCAGCATCGACACCGGCAACACCGCCGGCGGCGCGCCGCAGTTCCTCGTGATCGACCGCGCGCAGTCGGCCAACTGGGCCAAGTACGGCCTCATCAACGGCGGCCCGCTGCGCGGCATCGCCTTCGACGAGACCGGCAGCCCGAGGCAGTTCGAGTACGGCACCGATTGCATTTCCGGCTTCTGTCAGGGCGGCGATCTGAGCGGCAACGTGTCGACGGGCCGGTCGCTGCAATCAGGCCTCCAGCGCTTCAACACCTATGGCCGCTTCGGCGTCAATATCGGCAGCCGGGCCGAGCTTTACACCACGCTCAACTTCGGCTGGGTGCAGAGCAACAACCAGCCGGTCCACGGGCAGAACAAGCCCAGCCTGACGATCCAGTGCGCCAATCCCTTCGTACCCGCATCGGTCCAGGCCGCCTGCGCCGACGAGGGCATCACCAGCTTCAGCTACGGCACCTCCAACGCCGCGCTTGGCAACACGCAGGTCCACACCGACCGCCGCCAGTATCGCGGCGTGCTCGGCCTCAAGGGCTCGCTCGATGTGGCGGGCGACGAATGGTCCTACGACCTCTACGTTCAGCACGGCACCAACAAGACGAAGGTCGACGTCTCCAACATCCTGCTTAACCGCCGGTTCGAACAGGCGATCAACGCGGTCGAGCTGAATGGCGCGATCGTCTGTGCCGATCCCGTGGCGCGGGCCAACGGCTGCCAGCCGCTCAACATCATCGGCGGGCAGGTGTCCGAGGCTGCACTGCGCTATGTCCAGCCCGACTTCGGCCCCTACCAGCACACCCGGCAGACGCAGGACGTCGCCGGTGTGAACATCTCGGGATCGCCGTTCGACAACTGGGCAGGCCCTGTCTCCTTCGCTTTCGGCGGGGAGTGGCGTCACGAGTTCTACACCGTGGAAGCCGACCCTTATGGCGCGGGCTTCAGCAACACCCCGGCTGGCGGCAACTACCCTGCCGATCCGATCCTCGGCGCGGATGGCGGCAACTGGTATGCGGGCAACTACAAGAACGGGTCCGGCGCCTACAGTGTGAAGGAAGCCTACCTCGAAACCGACTTCCCGCTGTTTGCGTCCGACGGCGCAGGCGAGCTTCGCCTCAATGCCGCCGCCCGCATCACCGACTATTCGACCTCGGGCTCGATCTGGGCGTGGAAGGTCGGCGGCACCTGGGACACCCCGATCGACGGCCTGCGCCTGCGCGGTGTGACCTCGCGTGACGTGCGTGCGCCCAACCTGTCGGAACTCTATGCGGCGCCCGTCACGATCACCCTGCCCAACTTCTTCGACCCGTTCACCAACCAGTCGATCCTTGTGATCCAGAGCACGGGCGGCAACCCCAACCTCAAGCCGGAAATCGCCCGCAACACCAACCTCGGCGTGGCGCTTGCCAATCCGGGCTGGCTGCCCGGCTTCAACATCTCGTTCGACTACTACAACCTCGAAATCGACGACGCGGTGCAGTCGCTGACCGCCAACCAGATCGTCGACTTCTGCTTCCGCAACGTCATCCCGGCGACCTGCCAGGCGTTCGACTTCAGCAACCCGCCCGGTGGCAACACCCTGCAGGTGGCCTCGTTCAACACGGCATCGATCAAGACCTCGGGCTTCGACATCGAGGCGAGCTACCGCTGGCTTGACCCGCTCGGCCTGCCCGGCTCGCTGACCCTGCGCGGGCTGGCGACCCACGTGATCGAGTTCGTCACCGACCAGGGTCTGCCCGGCACGGTGCCGACCGACACTGCGGGCGAAAACCTCGGAGCGACGCCGAACTGGAAGTATCTTGCCATCCAGAGCTACGAGAACGATCTGTTCTCGCTGTTCGTGCAGGAGCGCTGGTTCAGCGACGGGGTGTTCTCGAACAACTACATCGAGTGCACGGCCAACTGCCCGGCGTTCGACCCGGCCACCAACAAGCGCACGATCAGCAGCAACTATATGCCTGGCGCGCTCTACATTGATGTGGGCGGCTCGTATAACCTGACGGAGAATTTCACCGCCTACTTCAAGGTCGACAACCTCACCGACAAGTCACCGGTGCGCAACTACATCTTCAACAACCCCGCGCTCTACGATCAGGTCGGTCGTACCTATCGCGCAGGCGTCCGCTTCAAGTTCTGACCCCGCATCAGAACTTGCCGGGCCGGTCGGAAGTCATCCCCTCCCGACCGGCCCATTTGCGTTTGATGCGCTCAGGCCCCGCCAGTATCGGTATCGGTATCGGGCAGGATCTGGCGCAGGATGTCGGCGAGCTGGTCCAGGTCGTAAGGCTTGGTCAGCACCGGCGCATCGGGAAATTCCTCGGCAAGCTCGCCAGCATCGCCATAGCCGGTGGCAAAGGCGAAGGGCACACCCTGTTCGCGCAGCCGCCGGGCAACGGGCAGGCTGGTCTCCACTCCGAGATTGAGATCAAGCAGGCCGCACACCACCGGTTCCGCATCGAGCATGGCCATGGCCTGCGCCACGCTGCTGGCCGTCACCACCCGTTCGGCACCGAGATCGGCCAGATAGCGCTCGCCATCCATGGCGATGATCATGTTGTCTTCCAGCAGCAGCACCGTGGGTGAGGATGCAGCAAACAGCGGGGCCTCCTTCACCTCGTCGGCACTCGCTGACACTTCCGGCTCATCCTCGGCCTGCACCTCGAAGCGCTCGATATGGCGCGCCGGCACGTGCATTTGCGCCCGCAAACCGGTCAGCGGGTAGCTAACCTCGACCTTGCCCCCCAGCTCGAACGGGATCGACCGTTCGATCACCGTGGAGCCGAAGCCACGCCGCGCCGGTGCCTTGACCGGTGGACCGTCCGATTCCACCCAGCCGATCCCAAGCACGCCGTCCGCTTCCTGTTTCACGGTGACATCGACGCGGCCCCGGCTGTCCGCCAGCGAACCGTACTTGGCCGAATTGGTGGTCAGCTCGTGGATAACCAGCGCCAGCGTGGCATAGGCCTCCGGCTTCACGATCGCATCGCCGCCATGCAACACCACCCGATCGCGCTTGGCGCCGAGGTAGGCGGTTACTTCGGTCTCGACCAGTTCGCGCAGCGAAGCCGCGTTCCAGTTGCTGCGCGTGATCTGGTCATGCGCGCGGGCCAGCGCCTGAATGCGGTCGCTGACGTTGGCGGTGAACTCCTCGATGCCAATCAAGTCGGACTTGCTCTGCTCGACCAGCCCGCGAATGAGCGTGAGGATATTGCGGACACGGTGGTTCAGCTCGGCGATCAGCAGTTCCTGCCGCTCGCTCGCGCGCTGACGCTCCTGATTGGCGCTGTCGGCCATCCGCAGCACCACTTCGAGCAGGGTCACCCGGATGGTGTCGGCCACCTCCAGTTCCTGCGGGGTCCACTCCGCCGAATGGCCGCGGACGATTTCCTGCCAGCTCTCGAAGCTTTTGCGCGGGGTGAGACGGATACCATTCGGCCCCACCTCCACCGGCTTTTCAGGATTGCCGGCCCAGGTCACCTGCTTCGCGACCTCGCCGCGGAACAGCATGATATAGTCGCGCGGGGTGCGCGAGACCGGCATCGCCAGCACCCCTGCAGCGCGCTGGGTATAGTCCGCCGCCGGGGGATGGACCTGCATCAGGCAATCGGTGGCATAGACCTGGCTCGGGGTCGTGGTGTTGAGAAAGCGAACCAGCGCCATGATCTCGTCATGCGTGGGGGTGGTCCCGCGCGTCTGCAAGGTGCCCGCGATCCATCCGGCAGCGCCATCGAAGGCAACCAGATCCTTCAGCCCGTCGATAATCTGGCCAAGGTCTCCGCTGATCGAGGAGCTTTCGGCAAAATGGCGCATCAGGTCATCGTGCAGGTCACGCGCTCGCTCCGCATCCTGCTTGCGCACCACTTCGAGCTGATGCGACAGCAGGAAGCCGAACATCTGCCCGAACAGCTCTGCCGCCGAGCGCGTGACGTAATCGAGCACCAGCGGCTGATAGTGATGGCAGGCGAACAGGCCCCAAAGCTTGCCGTCGACGATGATGCTGATCGACATCGACGCCTTCACGCCCATGTTGCGCAGATATTCGAGGTGGATCGGCGAGACCGCGCGCAGCGTGCTGAGCGACAGGTCGAGCTTCTCGTTCTCCGCATTGACCTCGGGCAGGATCGGCGAGACCTTGTCGTCGACATCGCTGATGATGCGGATCACCGAGCGCAGATAGAGCGCGCGGGCCTGTCGCGGGATGTCGCTGGCAGGATATCGCAGGCCAAGGAAGGAGCCGATCCCGTGCGCGGCGGATTCGGCGATGACTGCGCCGGTGTCGTCGCTGGCAAAGCGGTAGACCATCACCCGGTCGAAGCCAAGGAAGGCGCGCAGGAACCGCGCCGCCGTTTCCGACAGCGTCTCCACGTCAGGGCAGGTCTTGAGGCGGCCGACGATGTTGTGCACCTGCATCAGCGGATCGACCCGCTGGCCCTGCTCGTCGGCAGGTTCGATCTCGATGACCGTGGCCCGGCCGGTGCGGTGCAGCGCCAGGTTGAACAGGCGGTCGGAGCCCGGCAGCAGCGGCAGGTCGAACAGCCGCCCGATCGAATCCCGCGTGGCCAGCAACTGCATCGCGCCGCGCACCTCGTGGAGCGCTTTAGCGGTAAGGATCTGATGCAGCGGCAGGCCGATCAGGTCGTTCGCCTTCAGCCCGAGATAGCGCTCGGCCGATTGCGAGGCATGCATGATCAACCAGTCCGACGAGAGCGCAATCAGACACCCGAAGGACTGCACATGACCAAGAAGATGGATTTCCTCGCGGTCACAATTGGTGAGGTCGACTTCCAACTAAACTTCCTTAACCGCGAAGCGAGGCGCAAATCTGGCCGCTTCCTGCTGAAAAATCCGAAACGCAGCACTGGTATCCGCCACTATCGCCGTGTGTTCTCCGGGAAATGAGGCGAGCATTTGCCGCAATGTCTGCCATGCCGCACCCGATCCCTCGTCGCGGAAATAGGCATAGGCTGCCGAACCTTCGGGCACCTGCGCCGCCCGCAGACGAGCCGCAATCACCCGCGCCCCGAGCCGCGAGCCAAGCACGACATAGGCGACTGCCAGCGGATCGAGTGCAGCGGCATCGCGGCTGGGCGAAGGAACCGGTGCGGCCCCCGTGGCGGCGAGCGAGGCCACCGCCAGATCGCGCAGCCGACCGATCTCCTCCGCGAAGACCGGACAAGGCGCGAGATTGGGAAGCAGCGAAGACAAAGCCGCGATATGCGCGCGTAGCGTCGCGTCCAGCCCCTCGGGGGTGGTTAGATCGATCGCTGCGAAGGCACTTTCGGTATCCTCATGAACCTGCGTCGTCTGATCGCGAAGAACGCGCCTCAGGTCCGCAGCCATCCGTTTGATCGAATCATGATTGTCCTCATAAGCCAAATTTATAGGCAGGCCCCAACTCAACGACAATGGGACAAAATGGTGCCAACCAGCCGTTTTTTATTGGTTATTCGGCTGGAAATAGACTTAGTTTGTATCCGGGGCGCCCGACCGCTACCGGGCGCAGCCTGTTTGATATCGGCAATAATCATCCTGCACCGATTGCCGTGCAAACGGGTTTGCAAGACAGTCCGGCCTCGGCAATCTGCCTCCGATAAGGAATTCGACCATGACGCCCCCTGTTGCCAAGCTCGCCTTCTTCAAGCTCAACGTGCCCGACCTCGCGCAGGCGCGCAGCTTCTGGCAACGCGCCTTCGGTTTTACCGTGGTGGGCAGCTACGATCTGCCCGACTTCGCCGAGGACATCATGGCCATTCCCGGTGAAGAGGGCGCGCCGCAACTGATGCTGGTACAGGGCAAGCCCGCTGGCGACGTCAGCGTGGGGCCGGGTCATGGCCCGGTCGGCTTCGTCTGCCCGGACGTCGCCGCCAGCTTCGCCCATGCCCAGGCCGAAGGGGCGAGCGTGCTGATGGAGCCCACCGATGTCGGCGGGGTGATCGTCGCCATGCTCGCCTCGCCGCAGGGGCACCAGATCGAGCTGGTGCAGATCCTCGGCTAGTGCGCTGCGGGCGCGGTCTTCGAGCGCCCGCCGATCTTGCCGCCGTTGACCACGCCCAGCGCGAACACCAGCGCCGCGATCATCAGCGCGGGAACGGCCGTGATGCTCATGATCGCGGGCAGGCTCAGCCCCAGCACCAGCGCCTGTCCGCCCAGCGCCGGGAACACGATCCCGCCCAGACGGCCAAAGCCCCCCGCCCAGCCGAGGCCAGAACTGCGCATCTCGGGCGGGTAGGCCAGCGTTGCCATGTTGTTGATCCCGGTCTGCCCGCCGACTTGGCAGAAGTTCCACACGATCAGCGCGGCCACGAAGGCCACCGCAGTCTGCGGTGGCACCTGCCCGATCATGAAGATCGCCGCCGCATCGACCAGGAAATAGCCGGTGATCAGCCAATAGGGGTTCATCCGGTCCATCAGCCAGCCCATGATCAGCGTGCCCGCGGCACCGCCAAAGTACCCGATGATCATGTAGAAGGCGAAGGTCTCGATCGGCAGCCCGGCCAGTTCGTGCATGAAGGTCGCCAGCCAGTTCGCCAGCAGCGCGATGTTGCCAAGCGAGAAGAAGCACAGCGCAAACAACAGCACCGTCTGCGGGAGATAGCGCTTGCCGAACATCGCCAGCGGGCCGAGCGGGCTGACCTCGTCCTGATCGCCCATATGGAACACCGCACCTGCCGGAATCGGCGTCTGCGGATCGAGCGCGCGGATCTGCGCCGGGATGCGCGGGTCAGCCGGGTTGCGGTTGACGCGGAAGGCGAGACTCTCGCGCACCATCAACAGCAGCAACAGCGCCAGCAACGGCACCGCACCGCCGATGATGAAGAAGCCTTCCCAGCCGATATCTTCGAGGAACCAGGCCACCATCACCCCCGAGCCAAGGTTGCCGCCGGAAAAGCACACCAGCGCAATCGACATGAACAGCGCCCGGCGCGCCTTGGGGGTCGCTTCGGAGAGAAAAGCCAGCCCAACCGGCAGCATTGCGGAGAAGAACACGCCCGAAATACCGCGCAGCACCGACAGCATCGAAAAGCCGTCGGAAAAGGCCGCCCACAGCGACAGCGAACCGAACCCGGCAAGGCATAGCGCCAGCACCGGCTTGCGCCCGATCCGGTCGGCCAGCGGCGGCATGATGAAAGCCCCGATGGCCATGCCGATCTGCTGATAATTCACCACCGGCTGCATATCGACGGGCGTTCCGCCCAGCCCCTCGGCGATCGCAGGCAGGATCTTGCCGAGGAAGTACATGTCGAACCCGTCGAGGAACAGGATCACCGAGACAATGGCCAGCAGGAAATATTCCCGCGCGCCCACCGGGCGTTCGTCGATGAATCGCGCTACGTCGAACTTTTCTCCGGTGGCATTGTTTGCCGCCATCGCCCTCTCCCGTGGACTTTTGTGCAAGCAGGCAGAGTGACGCGCCGGGCGGACATCGTCAACGCGCTATTCCATCGGCTCCTGCGGATTGTTGGGCACCAGCACCAGCTCGCCCTGCTCGATCCGCACCGAGGCGAGCCGCGAGAGCAGGTTCATGCCGATCACATTGGTCTCGCCCAGCCCCGGCGCGATGATCGCATCGAGCCCGCGCGCAGCGACATTGCCGAAGCGCAGCTCGTCAATCGCGGTGACCTGCGCCGCGACCGAACCGTTGGCGGTCTGCATGCGGATCGGCAACGCCCCCTCGCGCGGGGTCAGGCCCGCGCGCTCGGCGGTGTCCTGCGAGATCGCGGTCAGCGTGGCCCCGGTATCGACGAGGAAATGCGCTTCATGCCCGTTGACCCTCGCGCGCAGCCAGTAATGTCCGTCGGGCGCAAGCGGCACGCGGGTCTCGCCGCCCTCGACCACCTGTTCGGGCAGACCGATCTGCGGCACCGCCATCGAGAAGCGCGGATCGAGCCGCGAGAGTTGCAGCACCACCAGCACCAGCACGCCCATCAGACCCAGCGTGCTCGCCGTGCGCAACAACCGCCCGAAGCCGGGCAGGCTGCGCCCCAGCAGCGACCCGGCGATGCCCAGCCCCATCGCGCCCACGGCAACCATCAGCAGCCCCGAGCGGGGCAATTCGCGCACCGAATGTGCGATCTGCTCAGAAAGGGCGGACCAGTCCATAGACCAGAGATATAGCGCCAAGCTGGTGAATTGCGACTGTCTGGCTTTGCCGGCCCCGCGTCATGGTGCCTTGCGCGGCACACTGGCGCGGGCGAGGATCAGGGCGAAACGATCCTCGCTATCGGTCCAGCGCTCGACCGGGGTCCAGTGTCCGGCCAGCAGCAGCATGTTGGCGCTGCGCAGGTCGAACTTGTGGCTGTTCTCGGTGTGGATCGTTTCGCCCGCGCGCATCGTGAAGGAACGCCCCGCGACCGTGAAGGCGATCTCGGCGCGCGCTTCGAGATGCATCTCGATCCGGGCATAGGTATCGTTCCAGCGCGCACGGTGGGCGAAGGCGGCGATGGGGATATCGCCGTCCAGCTCGCGGTTGATGCGCTTCAGGAGGTTGCGGTTGAACGCCGCCGTGACACCGGCGGCATCGTCGTAAGCCGCGGTAAGCACATCAATATCCTTGATGAGATCCATGCCGATCAGCAGCATCGCATCGCCGCCCAGCGTCATCCGCATGGTGCGCAGCAGATCGACCGCCGAGCGCGGGACCATGTTGCCGATGGTGGAGCCGGGGAAGAAGCCGAGCTTGGACATGGCGAGCAACTCCGGCGGCAGCTTCACGGTGGTGGTGAAGTCGGCCTCGATCGGGTGGACCGGCAGGCCGGGAAACTTCGCCGCCAGCGCCGCCGAGGACTCGCGCAGGAAATCGCCCGCGATGTCGATGGGAACATAGGCCCCCGGCTGGATCGCATCGAGCAACAGCGGTGTCTTGAGCGATGAGCCCGAACCGAATTCGACCACCGCCCGCCCCGGCCCGATCAGCCGGGCGAAGTCCCCAGCCCGCTTGCGCAGGGTCTCGGTTTCGGCGCGGGTGAGATAGTACTCGGGCAGCCGGGTAATATCCTCGAACAGGCGCGAACCTTCGTCGTCGTAGAACCAGCGGGCCGGAATCGCCTTTTGCGGGGAGGAAAGCCCTTCGAGCACGTCGGCGCGGAAGGCGCGGTCGATGCCGTGATCGTCGCGGTCAACCAGTCGGATATCGGTCTGGGCTGCCATCATTGGTCCTTTGCCAGCCGCAGGCCGGTGAACTGCCAGCGTTGCCGGGGGTAGAAGAAATTGCGGTAGGAGGCGCGCGAGTGGCCGCGCACGGTGGCGCAGCTGGCACCCTTGAGCACCCATTGTCCGGCCATGAACTTGCCGTTGTATTCGCCCACCGCGCCCTCGGCAGGCTGGAAGCGCGGATAGGGCAGATAGGCCGAACGGGTGAACTGCCAGACATCGCCGAACAGCTCGCCCGCGCCTTGGGGCAAGGGTGGAGCGGCGCCATCGAGCTGGTTGCCTGCGCTGGCGGAAAAGCCGGGTCGGTTGTCGCCGCTCGTATCCTGCCCGCGCGCGATGGCTTCCCATTCGAACTCGGTCGGCAGCCGTGCCCCTGCCCATGAGGCGAAGGCATCTGCTTCGTAGTAGGAAATGTGCGCAACCGGTGCCTCGGGGTCGCGCTCCTGCCAGCCGGAGTGGGTGAAATGCTCCTCTCCGCGCCAGTAGAGCGGTGCGGCAATGCCTTTACGCTGCACCCAGGCCCAGCCGTCCGACAGCCACAACGCAGCCTTGCGATAGCCACCGTCCGCGATGAACTCCTGCCACTCGGCATTGGTCACCAGCCGCCGCGAGAGTGCGAAGGGTTCGATCAGCACGCGGTGCGCCGGGCCCTCGTTATCGAAAGCGAACCCATCCTCCTGATGGCCGACGCGGGCAATTCCGCCGGGATGGGTGAGCCAGTCATCGGTCCTTCGAGACGGGCTCTCAGCCTCCGGCTTTGATCCCTCCTCAGGACGAACGGAAGGGTATCGAAGGGGCCACATCGCAGGCCCGAGCGGATTGGAGAACAGCGCGTGTTTGATGTCGGTCAGCAACAGTTCGATGTGCTGCTGCTCGTGCGCAAGGCCCAGTTCGATCAGGTCCGCGCATTCGGGCCGGTCGAACAGGCTTTCCATCGTCGCATCGACATCCTCGCGCCATTCGACGATCTCAGCCAGCGTCGGGCGCGACAGCATCCCGCGGCGCGCTCGCAACAGCCGCTCGCCCTCGGCCTCGTAATAGGAGTTGAACAGGAACGGCCAGCGCGCGTTGAACAGCTCGTATCCGGCGAGATGGTCGCGCAGGAGGAAGGTCTCCCAGAACCACGTCACATGCGCGGCGTGCCACTTGGCTGGCGAGGCATCGGGCATCGACTGGAGCGTGGCATCCGCCTCGCTCAGCGGAGCAAGCAAAGCCTCGGTCAGCGCGCGGGTGGCGCGATAGCGCTCTGCCAGCGAGCCGGCGGGTGCAATAGCAGGACGGGGGGTGGCTGTGGCCAAATCCCTCTCCTCATGGCTGTGATGGCCCCCACGGCCCGATTGGCCGAAAGCATCCACCTTTCCCAATTCACCGGCCCCGGCCTTGTTCCGAAACAGCCAACAAAAAGGGCCGGCGAGTTTCCTCACCGGCCCTTCCAAGTGTCTATGTTTACGGCTCTATGTCAGGCCGCGTCGCGCTGGCGTTCGGTCAGCTCGAGGTTGAGCATTTCGGCCAGGGTAAAGGCCAGCTCCAGCGACTGCGCGGCGTTGAGGCGCGGGTCGCAATGGGTGTGATAGCGATCTGCCAGACCTTCGTCGGTGATCGCCACGGCGCCGCCAGTGCATTCGGTCACGTCCTGCCCGGTCATCTCGACGTGGATGCCGCCCGCATGGGTGCCCTCGGCGCGGTGGACGGCGAAGAAGCCCTTCACCTCGGAGAGGATGCGCTCGAACGGACGCGTCTTGTAGCCCGAATCGGACTTCACGACGTTGCCGTGCATCGGGTCGCAGCTCCACACCACCGGATGGCCCTCGCGCGCGACGGCGCGGACCAGCGGCGGCAGACCGGCTTCGACCTTCTCGTGGCCGTAGCGGCTGATCAGCGTGATGCGCCCGGCTTCGCGGCCGGGATTGAGCGTGTCGAGCATGGCCAGCAGATCGTCGGGCGCGAGGCTCGGCCCGCACTTCACGCCGATCGGGTTGTTCACCCCGCGCAGGAACTCGACATGCGCCGAATCGATGAAGCGGGTGCGGTCACCGATCCACAACATGTGCGCCGAACAGTCGAACCACTCGCCGGTCAGCGAATCCTGCCGGGTCAGCGCCTGCTCGTAAGGAAGCAGCAGCGCCTCGTGGCTGGTGTAGAAGCTGGCGGCCTTGAGCGCAGGCTCGTTCTCGGTGTCGATCCCGCAGGCTTCCATGAAGTCGAGCGCTTCGCCGATGCGGTCGGCGATCGACTGGTACTGCTCGGCCCAGGGGCTGCGGCCCATGAAATCGAGCGTCCAGCGGTGGACCTGGCGCAGGTTGGCATAGCCCCCGCCCGCAAAAGCGCGCAGCAGGTTCAGCGTCGCCGCCGACTGGCTGTAGGCGCGGATCATCCGCTCGGGATCGTTGGCGCGGCTTTCCACGCCGAACTCGATCCCGTTGATGATATCGCCGAAGTAGCTCGGTGCGGTGATGTCGCCCTGCGTTTCGGTCGGCGCGCTGCGCGGCTTGGCGAACTGGCCGGCCATGCGGCCCACCTTCACCACCGGCATCTTGCTGGCGAAGGTCAGCACCGCCGCCATCTGCAGGATCACGCGGAAGGTGTCGCGGATGTTGTTGGGGCTGAACTCGGCAAAGCTCTCGGCACAGTCGCCGCCTTGCAGCAGAAAGGCCTCGCCCGCCGCCGCCCGGCCCAGTTCGGCCTTCAGCGCGCGCGCTTCGCCTGCAAACACCAGCGGGGGATATCCGGCCAGAGTCTGTTCGGCGCCGGCCAGTGCCGCCTGATCCTCGTAATGCGGGATGTGCTTCGCCGTGAAGCGATCACCACGCCAGCTCTCGGGAGTCCAGTTGTGTGCCACGTGTCTTTCCTGCCATTGCCGTCCTCGCGCCCGGCATGCGCTAACAATTCAAACAAATTGTGCGAGGAAGGCTCCGTCATAGGCCCGCTTAGACGCGGTGGCAAAGGTTACATGCGATACGACGGGCCGCTGACACCGCAAATATGCGATGACTGTAAGCGGCCCGCTCGCTCGTGCCCTGCCCTCAGCGCCCCGCAGGCGCGGCGGAGGGGGCGGCCGTGGCGGGCATCACCGCCACCTTGAACCCGCCGTGGCCGACCAGATACCGCTCGGCCAGCGCCTGGATTTCCTCGGGCGTCGCCTCGGCATAGTCGCTCCACAGGGTGTTGAGCGCCATCAGCCGCTGCGGATCGAAGGTCGCGCCCTCCAACTGGTTGAGCCAGAAGGTGTGCCCGGTCTGCGCACGGCTGATATACTGCTTCATCGGCTCGACCACGCGCGCCAGTTCGTCGGCGGTCGGGCCGTTGGCGGCGAGATCGGCGGCGATGGACTGCGCTTCCTCGAAGAAGCCGGGCACCTGTGCCGGTTCGATCTGCACCAGCGCGAAGATCATGCCGCCGGTCTGCACATCCTTGGGCCAGGTCGAGTTGACGATCGGCGAATAGGCCGCGCCCATCCGTTCGCGCAGGTTGTCGAGCAGGCGGATCGAGAAGATCTGCCCCAGCAGGTCGAGCTTGCGGCTCTGCGACAGGCCAGCCGAGCCACCGCCGGTCGGCCAGGCGATGACCGCCGCGGCCTGATCGGCGTCGCCGCCGTGCGTAAGCACCAGCGGCTCCGCATTGGCGGCGGGGAAGCTGACCGGACGGCTGGCGACCTCGTCCGGCAGCGCCGGACGCGGAGCCAGCGCGCCGAAGGTGCGCGACAGCGCCGCCACCGTCGCCTCGCGGTCGATATCGCCGAACACGTCGACCTCGACCGGGCCCTGCGCGAGCAGACGCTCCCACACGGCGCGGAACTGCTCGGGCGTCACATCGGCGATGGCCGCCGGGTCAGCCGTGGCAAAACGCGGATCGCGGTTGCGCAGCAGCCAGTCGAGATCGCGGTTGAGCACGCCCGAGGGATCGGCACCATAGCTGGCATAGGCAAGCCGCGCGCTGGCCTTGGCGCGGGCGAGCGGAGCCTCGTCCCAGCTCGGCATCGCGAGCTTGGCCGCGAACAGATAGAGCTGGTCGGCAAGGTCTTCCTGCCGGGTCGCCCCCTCGAACACGAAGGTGCCATCGTCGATGCGGAACTGGAACCCGAGCTTGCGGCCCGAGGCCAGCTTGTCGAGATCGTTCTGCCTCAGCGGGCCGATGCCCGAATTGATCAGCGCCACCTGCCCGAGTTGGGCATAGGCCGCCTCATCATCGTTGAAGCCGCGCCAGCCTGCGCCGAAACGAACCCGCACCGTCACCCGGCCCGGCTCGTTATCGCGCGAGAACAGCATCGCCCGCACACCGTTGTCGAAGGCCAGCGCCTCGGTGTCGAACACGCCAAGCTCGGCGCGCTGCGCCGGCGGCGCGGGCTCGCCAATGGCGGGCAGATCGGCAAAGTCGATCGACGAGCCATCGTCGCGCGCCACGTCGCTGGCCGCGACCGGCGCGGCCAGCGCGGCGCGCAGTTCGTCGGCGGTGGCTTCGCCCTGCTCAGGGGTGAGCATGATCGCGCGCACCACGTCGCCTTCGAACAGACCGCGCGTGGCCTGCAACAGCTGATCGGGCGTGAAGCGGTCCTTCATCGAGCGGAACACGTCGAGGAAGGTCTGCGGCGAGGCGACGGCCTCGCGGATTTCCACCGCGCCCACCAGGGTATCGGCAAGCTGGCTGCCTGCCTGAATGCGCGCCTGCTCCACGCCGTTCACGAAGGCGATGTCGAAATCGGCGACCACCCGGTCGATCTCGGCCTGGCTCGGCGGTTCGGCGAGTGCATCGGCGATCACGCTGCGCACGTCGGTCAACGCGGCCTCCCAGTCCTCATCGAGCGGAGCAAGCGCGACATAGGTGCCATCGACCGAGCGCGCGACCTTCTGCTGCGAGACCTGCGCATAGAGATAGTGTCCACCCGCCCGCGCGCGATTTTCCAGCCGCCGGTTGACGATGCCCGCCGCCAGTTGATTGAGCAGCACGCCGCGGTTGTATTCGATGTTGTCGGTCACCTCGACCCAGGGGCGCATGATCGCATAGTTGACCGCCCGCGCCTGCCCCGGCTCGACGATCACGGTAGCCTCGCCCACCGGCACGCCGTCAGCTCCCGGCAGCGCATTGGCGGGGGCAACCGGGTCGCCGAAATCGGGTGCCTCGGCGGGCTTTCCCGCCACCTTCCAGTCCTTGAATTCGCGCTCGATCATCGCGGCCAGCACCTGCGGGTCGGCATCGGCCACCAGCACCACCACGGCATTTTCAGGGCGATACCAGCGATCATGGAACGCGCGCACGCTTTGCTCGGTGGCGCCCTGCAAGGTGGCGAGCGTGCCAATCGGGTTGCGCACCGACAGCCGCTGTCCGGCAAAGAAAGTGCTTTGCGTGGCCTCGCCGATGCGGCGGTTCGCGCCAGCGCCATCGCGCATTTCGGCAAGCACGATCGGCAGGTCGGCCGTGAGGTTGTCCTTGCTGAGCGTCGGCGCCTGAATCATGCCAGCGAACAGCCGCACGCTGTCCGACAGCTTGGCGCGGTCGGCATTGGGCAGGTCGAGCTTGTAGACCGTCTGCGTCGGGCCGGTCGAGGCATTGGTATCGGCCCCGAGGCTCGCGCCGAGGCGCTGGAAATAGGGAATCGCCTCGCCCGGACCGAAATCGCGCGACTGGCGGAAGGTCATGTGTTCGAGCAGGTGGGCAAAGCCGCGCTCGCTGTCCTCTTCGTTGAGCGAACCGGCATCGATGGCAACCCGGAAACTGGCCTGACACGGCGGCACGCCGTTCTGGCGCACGGCATAGCGCACACCGTTGGGCAGCTCGCCCATCAGCCATTCGTCGTCGATCGGAATATCGGTGCCGCGAAAGATCCATGGATCGTCCGGGCGCGCGTATTGGGGAGTATCTTCGCCGGGATTCGCGCGAATCGTACAGTAGGCCCCGGCCTGGGCTTGGGCCGCCGCAGGGGCGATCAGCGGGGCGACAAAGGCAAACGGGGCGAGAGCGCGGACGCAGCGCAGAAGAATGCTCATGGCGTGCACCTAGACGACAAACGGATGAAGGGACAGTGAATGCGACCGGCTCGCTATTGCGCAGTCCCTTGTCGCCGCCATGGCCTGCCCCTACATCCACCCCATGTTTATCGAGACCGAAACCACGCCCAACCCCGCCACGCTCAAGTTCCTGCCCGGACGCGCGGTGATGCCCTCCGGAACACGCGACTTCGCCAGCCCCGAGGATGCCGAAGCCTCGCCGCTGGCCGCAGCCCTGTTCGATTCGGGCGACGTGACCGGTGTGTTCTTCGGGTCGGACTTCGTTTCCGTCACCGCCGCGCCGGGTGCCGACTGGTCGGCGCTGAAGCCGCAGGTGGTGGCCGTGCTGCTCGACCATTTCGTGAGCCAGGCCCCGCTGTTCACCGGCGGCGATGCCAGCGGCTTCACCGTCCCCGCTGAGGACGAGGCCGAGATGCTCGGCGATGACGAGGGCACCGAAGACGTGGTCGCGCAGATCAAGGAGCTGATCGAGACCCGCGTGCGCCCTGCCGTGGCGGGCGATGGCGGCGATATCCGCTACCGCGGCTTCCGCGGCGGTGTGGTCTACCTCCAGATGCAGGGCGCCTGTTCGGGCTGTCCCAGCTCGACCGCGACGCTCAAGCACGGCATCGAAGGCCTGCTCAAGCACTACGTACCCGAAGTCACCGAGGTTCGGGCCGCCTGATGCACGAACCGCTCTCTGATGCAGCGCTCGACCAGCTGTTCCGCGAGGCGCGCACCTGTCAGTGGTTCGATGGCCGCGATGTGACCGACAGCCAGCTGGCCGCGATCTGGGACCTGATGAAGATGGGCCCGACCTCGATGAACCAGCTCCCCGCCCGGATCGTCTGGTGCAAGTCGGATGAGGCCAAGGCCCGCCTTGCCAGCCATGCTGCCGAGGGCAACGTCGAGAAGATCAGGCAGGCCCCGGTCTGCGCGATCATCGCCATGGACGAGGAGTTCCACGAGCACCTGCCGCGCTTCGCCCCGCATATGGACGATGCCAGGGCCGTGTTCGCGGGCGAGGAAAAGCGCGCGATGCGCAAGACCTCGGCCTTCCGCAACGGCACCTTGCAGGGCGGCTATTTCATCATGGCAGCGCGGGCACAGGGGCTCGATTGCGGGCCGATGTCCGGGTTCAACAATGCCGCCGTCGATGCCGACTTCTTCGCCGAGGAACCGGGCTGGAAAAGCAATTTCATCTGCTCGGTCGGCTATGGCGACCCGGAAAAAGTGTTCCCCAGAGCGCCTCGCCCTGCATTCGAGGACTTCAATCGTCTGCTGTAATCCGTAAGAAGAGCAGGTGACTACCTTAGCGATAGACTGCGCGACCGAGGCCTGTTCGGTCGCCCTGTTCGACGATGGCGCGCTGGTCGATGGCCGGTTCGCGGCGATCGGGCGCGGCCATGCCGAACGGCTGGTGCCGATGATTGCCGAACTGCCCGATAAGGGCCGCGCCACGCGGATTGTCGTTTCGCTTGGTCCCGGCAGCTTTACCGGCGTACGCATCGGCCTTGCCGCCGCCCGCGCGCTGGGCCTTGCCTGGGGCGCCGATGTGCTTGGCTATCCGACGCTGACGCTGGTCGCCGCGATGGCGCGGACCGAACAGCCCGACAGCGGCATCACCGTCTGCATGAACGGCGGCCACGGCGAATGGTTCGTGCAGAACTTCGCCAGCAACGGCGAAGCGGAAGACGAGGTGCGCTCGCTTGCTCCGGCTGAAGCCGCCCTTGCCTGCCGCCATACCATTCTTGCCGGCAACCGCGCCGGTGCCCTCGCCGGGCAGACAGGCGACAGCCGGCAAGTACTCGACCTGCTGCCCGACGCCCGCGCCGCGCATCTGCTTGCGCCCGGCCAGCTCACCACCACGCTGGCGCCGATCTATGGCCGCGCGCCCGATGCGCGCCTGCCCCAAGCCAAGCCATGACCGACGATACGCTCGACGCCATCATGCACGTGATGGAACAGGCCTTCGACCCGGCCTACGGCGAAGCGTGGAACCGGCGGCAGGTGGGCGATGCCCTGACACTGGCCAACACACATTGCGTGATCGTCGGCGCGGATCCCGCCCGCCCTTGGCGCGATCCGCGCGATGCTGCAGGATTTGCCATGCTGCGAGAAGCCGTGGGTGAAGAAGAACTGCTGCTGCTCGCAGTATCGCCCGGGCACCGCCGCAAAGGCGTTGGTCGCCGCCTGCTCGAACAGGCGATGGCGCAGGCCCAGGCGCGCGGATCGGCGCATGTATTCCTTGAAATGCGCGATGGAAACCCGGCCGAGTTCCTGTATCGCGCCTTAGGTTTCGAACAGATCGGGCGCCGCCCTGGCTACTACCGCGGTGCCGTTGGCGGCCCGCTCGATGCGGTGACTTTCGCCAAACGCCTATAGCGGTGAAGCATAGAGTAAAGGTTTTCCGAATTACACGGGAACTCTACGCAAGACTTTCCTTTTCCATGACAACTCTACAAAAAGCTTGCATTTGTCGAGTTGTCAAATAAATTGGCAAGCCAGTGGTCGCAATCACTCCAAGGGTCGCAGAACCGAGGAATTTATGGATACAAATACTAACGAAAACCGTGAAATGCTCATTACGCTTGCCGCCGATATCGTGACCGCTCACGTAGCGAACAATTCGGTGGAAGTGAGTGACGTTCCGGTTTTGATCGAGACTGTATATGGCGCACTTGCCAAGCTCGGCGGCGAAACTGTTGAAGAAGCGAAGCCCGAGCCAGCCGTTTCGATCCGCGCCTCGATCAAGCCCGATTACCTCATCTGCCTCGAAGATGGCAAGAAGATGAAGATGTTGAAGCGTCACCTTAAAACCGCCTACAACATGACCCCGGAAGAATATCGCGAGCGCTGGAATCTGCCGGCTGACTATCCGATGGTCGCCCCGAACTATGCCGAAACCCGCCGCGAACTGGCGAAGAAGATCGGTCTTGGCCGCAAGCCCGGCCAGCGTCGGGGCCGTCGCAAGACCACCACGACAGCCTCCTGATCTGCTGCCGGACAAATTCCGGCATAGACTTGAGCACAACGCCCCGGCCCCCTATGGTCCGGGGCGTTTGCATTTTTGTCTGACTGAAAGAGGTCGCCCCCGTGCCCCAGACCATCGATCTCGAAGCCCTCTGCGCCGAGCGCGGCCTTCGTATTACCGACCAGCGCCGCGTGATCGCGAAGGTGCTGTCGGAAAGCTCCGACCATCCCGATGTCGAGGCGCTGCACGAGCGTGCCTCCGCCATCGATCCGAAGATCTCGATCGCCACGGTCTATCGCACCGTGCGCCTGTTCGAAGAGGCAGGCATCCTCGACCGGCACGACTTCGGCGATGGCCGCTCGCGCTATGAGCCTGTGCCCGAAGCGCACCACGATCACCTGATCGACGTCGAGACCGGCAAGGTGGTCGAATTCGTCGACCCCGAGCTGGAAGCGCTGCAGAAGCAGATTGCCGAGAAGCTGGGCTATCGCCTCGTCGATCACCGCATGGAGCTTTATGGCGTGCGGATCGACCGGGAAGACAAGGCCTAAGAGCGCCCGCGCGCATGCAGCCTGATCGCGCCGCCATCGCCGCCGGTGCGAAGCCGCATATATCGCCGCTCGGCTGGATGCGGATCGGGCTGCGCGCGGCAGGCCTGCTGCTGGCGCTGCTGGTCTGCGTGCCGCTGCATTACCTGTGGCGGATCACGGCCTATGGCTCGCCCTTCCCCAAGCTGTTTCTGGGCATCGCAGCGCGAATCTGCGGCGCGCGGGTGCAGCGCCACGGCACCGCCCTGCGGCGCGACGTGGTGTTCCTCGCCAACCACGTCTCGTGGATCGACATTCTGGCACTGGCCGGTGCGAGCGGCACCGCCTTCGTCGCCAAGGCCGAACTGCAGAAGGCTCCGGTGGTCGGCTGGCTCGCGGGGCTGAACCGCACCGTCTACGTCCAGCGTGAGGCGCGGATGGACGTGGCCGACCAGATCAACGCCGTGCGCGAGGCGCTGATGGACAACTGGTCGGTGACGATCTTTCCCGAAGGCACCACCACCGACGGACAATCGCTGCTGCCGTTCAAGACCTCGATGCTGAAGATGCTCGAACCGCCACCGCCCGGCGTCTATGTGCAGCCGGTCTTTATCGACTACGGCGCAATGGGCGAAGAGATCGGCTGGATCGGCGACGAATCGGGCGTGAACAATGCGCTGCGAATACTCGCCCGGCCCGGCTCGTTCCGGGTTGCGCTGCATTTCCTCGAACCCTTCGCGCCCGACGACCATGGCCGCGGCGGACGCAAGCTGATCGCGGCGAAAGCGCGCGACATGATCCAGGCCGAGCTGGTGCGCGCACTGGGCAAGCCGCCGCGCGAATTTGCCCACGAAGTCGCACCGATCCGCTACCAGCCCAAGCCCGCGCCCGACGATCCGCCGACCTGATCTTTCGCCGCAGGCAATTTTCCTGTATCGGCCCCCTTCTCATGAAACCGACCACCACACCAAAGACCTACCGGGTCAAGAGCTTCGGCTGTCAGATGAACGTCTACGACGGCGAGCGCATGGGCGAATTGCTCGAAGCACAAGGCATCACGCCCGCGCCCGAAGGCGAGGACGCCGACCTCGTCGTGCTCAACACCTGCCACATCCGCGAGAAGGCCACCGAGAAGGTCTATTCGGACATCGGCCGTCTGGTGAAGGCGGGCGAAGAGGCGGGCAGGAAGCCGATGATCGCGGTCGCAGGCTGCGTCGCCCAGGCCGAGGGCGAGGAGATCATGGCGCGCGCGCCGGCGGTGGGCATGGTGGTCGGCCCGCAGGCCTATCACCGGCTGGGCGACATGGTGAAGGACGCCGCCGCAGGCCGTCGCAGCACCGACACCGACATGCCCGAGGACGCCAAGTTCGCCGCGCTCCCCGCGCGCCGCAAGGTCGCCGCCAGCGCCTTCCTCACGGTGCAGGAGGGCTGCGACAAGTTCTGCACCTATTGCGTGGTGCCCTATACGCGCGGTGCGGAAATTTCCCGTCCTTACAGCGATTTGCTGCGCGAGGCGGAGAAGCTGGTCGAAGCGGGTGCGCGCGAGCTGACACTTCTCGGCCAGAACGTCAATGCGTGGAGCGGCGCGGACGACAAGGGCCGCGTCGTGGGCTTCGACGGGTTGATCCGCGCGCTCGCCGAACTGCCCGGCCTGCACCGCATTCGCTACACCACCAGCCACCCCAACGACATGACCGACGGCCTGATCGCCGCCCATGGCGAGATCGCAAAGCTGATGCCCTATCTGCATCTGCCGGTGCAATCAGGCTCGGACCGGGTGCTGAAGGCGATGAACCGCAGCCACACGGCGGAGAGCTATCTGAAGCTGCTCGACCGGTTCCGCGCGGTGCGGCCCGATATTGCGCTGTCGGGCGACTTCATCGTCGGCTTCCCCGGCGAGACCGAGGCCGAGTTTGCGGAGACCCTCGCGCTGGTGAACGAGGTCAAATATGCCGCCGCCTTCAGCTTCAAGTATTCGCCCCGCCCCGGTACCCCCGCCGCCAGCATGGACGGCCAGATCGCGCCCGAAGTAATGGACGAGCGGCTCCAGCGCTTGCAGGCCGCGCTCAACCGGCACCAGCTTGCCTTTAACGAGGCCTCTGTCGGCAAGACCTGTACGGTCCTGATCGAGCGCAAGGGCAAGCATCCGGGCCAGTGGCTCGGCAAATCGCCGTGGCTGCAATCGGTGTTCTTCGAAGGCGACTGCGCGATGGGCGATCTGGTCGAGGTCGAGCTGGTGCAGGCCGGGCCGAACTCGTTGGCGGGGCAATTAGTGACGAAGGTCCCGGCTTGAGCGATTTTCTTGCCCGACTTGAAGCCACCTTTGGCAATTGCCTGCCAGAGGCGCTGTTCTATAATTTCGACTTTTCGCTGCGGTTCGAGCTTTCGCAGAGGGGCGATTGGCCGACGCGCATTTTGCAAGCGTGCAGCCGCGCTCGCACAATCCTGGACAGTCTCCCGACCGCTGACGATGAGTGGGAGGTGGTGCTTGCCAGCTATGGCGAAGACTTTGCCTCTAGTCTTGCCGGATTCGCACCTGAGCTGCTCAACATCTACGGGTGTGAGAAAGAGGGTTTGCGCGTGCTCGGCGAGATTTACGTCGATGGCGAGTTTCAGAGAAGCCTTGTCACGCTAGATCCACCGCCATCGACAAGTGCCTGCCTGCTGGCTGCCGTTGCTGCCGATTGCCCCGCCCTCGTGAGCCCATTTCCAGCTTCGCCTTACCTCATAGATTGGCAGCGCGAGGTCATTGTCTGGCCCTACGATGATCGGGGAATGGATGTGGTGGCCACCTCCCGAGCAACCTTACAACCCATATACGACCGATTCCGACAGTGGTTGCTGGAAAGCGACCTTGCTCGAATGGATAGCACGTTCGCTTGAGCCCGTCCGGGCCTGAGCCACCGCTCAAGGCATTTCGATGACTTTCCACCGCCTTCCACAGGCGGCGCGCTTGCCAGCGCCCCGACTCTGCCTATCTTCGTAAGGACAAGCGAAGAAAGGACTCGATGGCCCGCAAAGCTCACCGTGGCACCAGTGCCGGACACGCTGCCGCGATCGCCCACCCCGAAGACCGCCGCGACGCCTCGCGCCGCGCCCGCCTCGAGGTGATTTTCGACGAACAGGCCGCGCTCGGCATGCTGTTCGGCGAATTCGACGCCAACCTCGTCCATATCGAGAACCGGCTCGGTGTGTTCATTGCCGCGCGCGGTGACCGGGTGGTGATCGAGGGCACCGAAGACGAAGTGGCGCGCGCGCGCGATGTTCTGTTGAAAATGCACGAGAAACTTCTGCAAGGCGAGGAAATGGACGCAGGCGCCATCGAAGCGCTGATCGCGATGAGCAACGAGCCGACGCTCGAAGGCATCATCACCGGCGATGCCAAGGCCCCGCCAATCATGATCCGTACCCGCAAGAAGACGATCACCCCGCGCAGCGCGATGCAGGGCGACTATATGCGCCAGCTCGCCAGCCGCGACATTATCTTCGCGCTTGGTCCGGCCGGCACCGGCAAGACCTATCTCGCGGTGGCGCAGGCGGTCAGCCAGTTGATCACCGGCTCGGTCCAGCGCCTGATCCTGAGCCGTCCGGCGGTGGAAGCGGGCGAAAAGCTCGGCTTCCTGCCCGGTGACATGAAGGACAAGGTCGATCCCTATCTGCGCCCGCTTTACGACGCGCTGTTCGACTGCATGCCGCCCGAACAGGTCGAGCGGCGGATCGCCAGCGGCGAGATCGAGATCGCGCCCATTGCCTTCATGCGCGGGCGCACCTTGGCCGATGCCTTCGTGATCCTCGACGAGGCGCAGAACACCACCCGCGAGCAGATGAAGATGTTCCTCACCCGTTTCGGCCAGAACAGCCGGATGGTGATCTGCGGCGACCCGCGCCAGGTCGACATCCCCGGCGGCGACCGCATGAGCGGCCTTGCCGATGCGGTCGAGCGGCTGGAAGGCGTCGAGGGCATGGGCGTCACCCGCTTCACCGCCGCCGACGTGGTGAGACACCCGATTGTCGGACGGATCGTCGAAGCCTACGAGGGGCCGAACGCCTAGACCTCACCCTGCCTCCCGTTCGCCCTGAGCTTGTCGAAGGGCCCCACTTGGTTCTAGGCGAGCGGTGAAGGAAAGCAGTCCTTCGACAGGCTCAGGACGAGCGGAGTTTCACCTTGGATTTGGAAATCGACATCGAAGGCTGGCCCGCAGGCCAATGGGAGGCGCTCGCCGAACGCGTGGCCGAGGCCGCCTGCGCCGTCGCGCCCGAACTCGCCAACCCGCGCCTTGTCGCCAGCCTGATCTTCACCTCCGACGAGGAAGTGCACGACCTCAACCGCGAATGGCGCCAGCGCGACAAGCCCACCAACGTGCTCTCGTTCCCGATGCTCGAGCGTGAGGATCTCATCCATCTCGATCCCGACGGCCCGCCCGAGATGCTCGGCGATCTCGCCCTCGCCCACGGCGTCTGCGCGCGCGAGGCGGCGGAAAAGGGCGTTCCGCTCGACCACCACGCCGCCCACCTGATCGTCCACGGGCTGCTCCATCTGGCCGGCCACGATCACGAGATTTCCGATGCCGACGCCGAGGAAATGGAGGCGCTCGAAGTGAAGGCGCTTGCACTTCTGGCCATTGCGGACCCATATGCAGCCGATCACCAATGACACAGGGACATGACGACAGGGCTATGCCCGAACCCGGACAAAGCGAGCAGTCTCCCAGCGGAGACGAAGACAGTAGTAGCAGTGGCGGCCTGTGGGGCGCGCTGCGATCACTATTCGACAACGGCGGTGACACCAGCCTGAGAGCCCAGATCGAAGAGGCTATCGACGATCACGAGGACGAGAACGGTCGGCGTTCTTCCGGCAACGGCGACCTCTCGGCGGTCGAACTGGTCATGCTCAGGAACCTCCTGCACTTCTCCGATCACGACGCCGACGATGTCGCCATCCCGCGTTCCGAGATCATCGCCCTGCCCGCCGAGGCAAGCTGGGACGAGATGGTCGCGCAGTTCGCCGAACATGGCGTGTCGCGCATGCCGGTCTACCGCGAGAAGCTCGACGATGTGATCGGCATGATGCACATCAAGGATGTGTTCTCCTATCTCGCCAGCGGCGCGGCCCCGCCCGCCGACTGGACCGCGATGATGCGCGAGCCGCTCTATGTTCCGCAATCGCGCGGCGCGCTCGACGTGCTCGCCGACATGCGCGCCAAGCGCACCCATCTCGCCATCGTGGTTGACGAATTCTCGGGCACCGACGGGATCATCACCATCGAAGATCTGGTCGAGGAGATCATCGGCGAGATCGAGGATGAGCACGACGATGAACGGGTCGAGCAGGTGGTGAAGCTCGAAGAAGGTCTGTGGGACTGCGATGCCCGCGCCGAACTCGACGACGTGGCCGAACTCGTGGGCGACCCGCGTCTCGCCGAGATCGAGGAATCTGTGGATACGCTGGGCGGCCTGGCCTTCATCCTCGCCGAACAGGTGCCACAGCCCGGCACCGTGCTGGAACACCCGAGTGGCTGGCAGATCGAGGTCACCGAGGGCGACGAGACCCACGTAACCCGGCTGCGCCTGCATGCGCCCGGCCCCGAGCACGATACGGCGAAAGAGGAATAGGCGTCGAGCCATCGTTCTCCATTGCATTAGGCAAAATGCTGCAAGTGCGATATTGGCTCGACCTGGGAGAGAATGAGCGGTTAAGAAGGGCCCCCATGCGTCGCCTGCCTCCTTTGCGCGCCCTCGAGGCGTTTGTTCGAACCGTGCGGCTTGGTTCCGCACGGGCGGCGGCGACCGAGCTTGGCCTCAGTCCGTCGGCCCTGTCGCGCCGGATTGCCAACCTCGAAGATTTCATCGGCCGCAAGATGTTCAGCCGCCAGGGCCAGACGATGCGGCTGACCGAAGAAGGCCGCCAGTTCTACGACAAGGTCTCGCCGCATCTCGAAGCGTTGGCGAACGCGGTTGAATCGCAATCGGAAAACCTGCAGCTGATGCGGCTGCGGCTGGGCGTGACCCCGCTGTTCGGCACGCAGCGGCTGTTCCCGCGCCTGCCCGAGCTGCGCCGCCTGCACCCGCGCCTGCACCTCGATATCGACACCAGCCCCAACCAGCTCGCCCGCGTCGGCGATACGCTCGACGCGGTGATCGGTCTGATCAACGAGCCGGACCCGTCGTTCCACTCGGTCAAGCTGGATCAGAACACGATCCACGCCATCGCCAACAGCGATCTGGTAGCCGAAATCGGCAGCGAGCCTGACGAGAAGGTGCTGAGCGAACAGACCTTCCTCGTCCACACCGACATGCATCTGAGCTTCGAGGCGTGGAAGACGGCCATCGGCATGCCGAACCTGCAACCGATGGCAATCGACCATTACGATTCGGGCCAGTTGATCCTCGAAGCCGCCGCGCAGGGGCTCGGCATCGCGGTGATGCACGACGACCACCTCGCCCGCAACAATGACCCCCGGCTGGCCAAGCTTTACGATATCGTGGTGCCGAGCCCCTATTCCTATTGCTTCATCTGCCGACCGGCCGACCTTGCGCTACGCCCGGTGCGGCTGTTTCACGACTGGCTCGTCGGAGCCGGGCTCTAGGCGGCAAGCAAAACCCTTTCGAAACATAACGAAATCGGGCAGGATCGCCGTCACAGTTCGAAAGGGGAGAGACCATGAAACTGAAGACCGCCTTGCTGGCAGCAGCCCTCGGGCTTGCCGCCACGCCGATTGCCGCGCAGGCACAGATGCGCGCCCTGTCCGATCCGGTGGTGCCGCACCCCGATCCCGAAAGCCTGTTCACCAGCAGCGATCCGCTGCTTCACCGCAACAAGCAGGCCGCGTTGCACATCCAGCGCAACCTGCTGAAGTGCAACGAATGGAGCCGCGCGGGCGAATGGCTGACCGATGCCTATATCCAGCACAACCCGGTCGCCGCATCGGGGCTCGAAGGGGTGATCTACTATTTCACCCAGGTCGCCAAGCGCCCGCCGCTTGACCCGTGCCCGGCGCTGTCGGCGGAAGATCCGAACGGCGTTGTCGCGGTGCAGGCCGAGGGCGACTATGTGACGATCCTCACCCGCCGGATCGTGCCCTATGCCGACGATCCCTCGCAGAGCTACACCACCACCTGGTTCGACACCTGGCGCTTCGTCGATGGCAAGGCCGACGAGCACTGGGACCCGGCCACCCTGCCCACCGCCGCGCCGCCGCAGGCCGCCACGCTCACGCCCGAGGCCGCCGCGCAGCAACTGGTCGACCGCAGCGCGATCGAGCAGCTGATGTGGGACTATGTCCGCGCAATCGACACCTGGAATGCCGATGCCTATGCCGGGGTCTTCACCGAGAACGGCGCTTTCGGTCAGACCAAAGGCCGCGAGGCCCTGCATGAGATGGTCACCGGCATGGCCGCCGGCCGGGCCGAGCGCGCCGCCAAGGGCGAGGCCGTGCCGCCGCTGCATCACGTGATGAGCAACCAGACGATCACGTTCGCCAGCCCCACCCGCGCGGTGGTCCGCTACTACTGGCAGACGGTCTCGCGCGGTTCGCCGGGTGGCCCGCGCCCTGAAATGCTGGCGCAAGGCTGGGGCCGCGACGACGTGGTCAAGCAGGACGACAAGTGGCTGATCGAGAACCGCAACGTTGCTCCCGACGCCGAAACCGACTGAGCGCCAGCCTATTCGCACAAACAAAAAGGGGCGCCCCGCGAGGCGCCCCTTTTCTATCTATACCGCCAGTGGCGATCAGATCAGGCGACGGTCGCCTTGACGATCACACCCGGCGCGCGCGGCGGCTCACCCACGGGCAGCGCATCGACATGCTCCATGCCTTCGATCACCTCGCCCCAGACCGTGTACTGGCGGTCGAGGAAGCGGGCGTCGTCGTTGCAGATGAAGAACTGCGAGTTGGCCGAGTTCGGATCGTTGGTGCGCGCCATCGAGCATACGCCGCGCTTGTGCGGAGCGTCGGAGAACTCCTGATCGAGGTTCGGCTTGTCCGAGCCCGACATGCCGGTGCCGGTCGGGTCGCCGCCCTGGGCCATGAAGTTGGGGATCACGCGGTGGAACACCACGCCATCGTAGAAGCCTTCCTTGGCCAGTTCGGTGATGCGCGCGACATGGTTGGGCGCAAGGTCGCTGCGCAGCTTGATCTTGACGTCGCCGCCTTTTCCATCGCCGCAGTCGAGCGTGAAGGTGAGCGTTTCTTCGGACATGCAGATATCTCCTCTTGGATCTTGCGGGCCGATATAGGGGCGCTGTTCGCAATGTCACCCGGTGTTTGGCCGCCGGGCGCAATACCGCGAAGGGTTGCTTGCTTTTGCGTTGCACTGCAATAGATCGGCCCCGATGGCCGAATCCGAACTACTCGATCCCGAAAACACCGCGCCGGCGCGCGAGGAGGGAGAACAGTTCGACGAAGAAAACCGGCTGAAGCCCGAATTCGTGCGCGAAGTGCGCGATGCGCTGGCCGAGAAGGACGAGTCGGCCGCCTACGAGCTGGTCGAGCCGCTGCACCCGGCCGACATCGCCGACCTGCTCGAACTGCTCGCACCCGAAGAGCGCCGCGCGCTCGCCAGCGCCATCACCGACCTGATGACAGTCGAGGTGGTGGCGGAACTCAACGACTATGTCCGCGACGACATGGTCGAGGCCCTGCCCGCCGCCGCCGTCGCCATTATCGCCGAGCAGCTCGACACCGACGACGCGGTGCAGCTGATCGAGGATCTCGACGACGCCGACCAGCAGGCGATTCTGGCCGAGCTTGACCCGGAAGACCGCGCCGCCATCGAAAGCGCGCTCGCCTACGAGGACGAGACCGCCGGCCGCCTGATGCAGCGCGAGCTGGTCGCCGTGCCCGAGCACCTGACGGTGGGCGACCTGATCGACTACATGCGCGACAACGAGGACTTGCCGACCGAGTTCTGGGAAGTGTTCGTGGTCGATCACCGGATGCGGCCCGTGGGCACCTGCCAGCTGTCATGGATTCTGCGCTCGCCGCGCCATATCCCGCTGACCGACGTGATGAAGCGCGACCAGACACTGATCCCGGTTGATATGGATCAGGAAGAAGTTGCCCTAAGGTTCCAGAAATACGCACTTATCTCGGCGGCCGTGGTCGATGAAAGTGGGCGGCTGGTCGGCCAGATGACGGTCGACGACGTGGTCCACATCATTCAGGAAGAGGCCGGCGAAGACGCCCTGCTGATGAGCGGTGCAGGCGAAGGCGACATCAACGAGCCGATCCGCGATGCCTATTCGGCGCGCGTGCGCTGGCTGATCGCGAACCTTGGCACGGCGCTGATCGCGAGCCTGATCATCGCTGCCTTCGGCTCTGCTATCGAGAAGCTGGTCGCGCTGGCGGTGCTGATGCCGATCGTCGCCTCGATCGGCGGCAATGCCGGTACGCAGACCATGGCCGTGACCGTGCGCGCTATTGCCACCAACCAGCTGACCCAGTCGAACACCGCGCGCATCCTGTGGCGCGAGACGCGCGTGGCGCTGCTCAACGGCGCGACCGTGGCGGCGCTGATCGGGATCGCGACGGGGCTGATCTTTACCCCGCAGCTCGGCATGGTGATCTGCGCGGCGGTGGTTATCAATATCGTCACTGCGGGGCTGGCGGGTGTGCTGGTGCCGGTGGTGTTCGAGCGGCTCGATCAGGACCCGGCGGTGGCATCGAGCGTGTTCGTGACGATGATCACCGATTCGATGGGCTTCTTCGCGTTCCTCGGGCTGGCGGTGGCGGCGGGCTTGGCGGGCTGAGGCCTGCCCGGGCGTCCTTCGAGGAGCCGAAGCCGAAGGCTGAATACCCGTCTCGAAGGATCAGGTCTCGAAGAACCGCCCCTCTCGCAACTCCCGCAACAAGTGCCTATCTTTCCCTCATGCCGCTGCACATGACCAAGATCGCCTATCGCGCCCAGTCCATGCGCGATCTGGAAAGCTGGTTCGCTGGCCCGAGCCCCGACCGCCGCCTGCGCACCCGTTATCTGCCCAAGCGGCACGAAGAGATGAAGGGCGGCTCGCTCTACTGGATTTACGACCGCGCGATGGTGGCCCGCTCCGCCATTCTCGGCTTCGAGGAGCGGCCCGACGGGCACTGGGACATCGTGCTCGAAAACCGGCTCCACATGGTCCACCCCAAGGCCAAGCGCGCGCATCAGGGCTGGCGCTATCTCGCCGACGAAGACGCGCCGAAGGATCTCGTCGAGGGCGAGGTCGCGGGCGATGTGCTGCCCGGAAAGCTGGTCAGCGAACTGAGCAAGCTCGGGCTGGTCTAGCTCAGGAAAACATGCAACGATTCGCAAAGCCCTTCCCCTGTGGGGAAGGGTTGGGATGGGGGTTCCGCGCCAGCGAGCGTCGAGCCCCCACCCCCAGCCCCTCCCCAGGGGGAGGGGAGCAAGGTGGATCGGCACAATGCCGTCAGACTCTGGCTCAGGCCATGGCCTCCATGCTGGCGATCTTCACCAGCGCCTGAGCATATTGCTCGGGCGGCGAGGCGCCTTGCAGGATATATTTGTTCGCCACCACCATAGTCGGGACCGAGGTGATCTGGTTCTGCGCCGCGCGCTGCTCTTCCAGCCGCACCGCTTCGGACAAAGCCGGATCATCGAGCGCCTCGGCCGCAGCGGCCCGGTCGAACCCTTGCGCCTCGGCGATGTCGAGCAGCACCGCGCGATCTGAAATGTTCTGGCGCAACTGGAAGTAGGCCCGGAACAGCGCCTGCTTGAGCGCCACTTGCCGCGCCGGTTCCGCCACAGTCAGCGCCCAACGCAGCAGCTTGTGCGCATCGTGGCTGTTCCACACCATCAGCACTGGCTCTTCGCCCTCGCCCTGCCAGGTCATCGGGAAGCCCGCCTCTTCGCCCGCCTGCTCGACATGGCGGCGCATTTGCAGAACGTCCGCCGGGCTCTTGTTGTAGGCTTTGGCGAGCAGGTCGATCTGGTTGTGACCCTCCGGCGGCATCCCGGGGTTCAGCTCGAAAGGCATGAAGCGGATCGTGACATCAAGCTCACCCTTGAGGCTTTCCACCGCGCTCAGGAACTGCGCTGTGCCGATGGCGCACCACGGGCACACCACATCGGACCACACATCGACCGTAATATCGTCTGCCATCAGCCTCGCTCCAGCCACCAGTTGAGAAGGTGCCAGGCAATAGCCGTGGCCGGCGGCGGAAGGAAAGGCTTGTCTGCCTCGGGCACGGCGCGGTCCATGGCCGTAGCCACCTCGGCGCGGGTGAACCAGCGCGCGTCGGCAATCTCGGTTGCATCGATGGTGAGGTCGCGCCCCTGGGCCCTGCCGTGGCAGCCAAGCATCAGCTGGCTCGGAAACGGCCAAGGCTGGCTCGCAATATAACTCACGTCGGTGACGACAACACCGACCTCTTCCAGCACCTCGCGCGAAACGGCCTGCTCGACGCTCTCGCCCGGCTCGACAAACCCCGCCAGCGCGGAATAGCGCCGCTCGGGAAAGTTCAGCCCGCGCCCCAACAGCAGGTCGCCCTCGTGCTCGACCAGCATGATCGCAACCGGGTCGGTGCGCGGGAAATGCTGAGCGTCGCAGGCAGTGCAATTGCGCTGCCAGCCGCCCTTGGCAAGCTCGGTCGAGGCACCGCAATTTGCGCAGAAGCGGTGGCGAGCATGCCAGTCGACGAGGCTGCGCGCGCCGCCGTAGATGGCCAACTCCTGCGCCGGGAGCAGCGACAGGGCGTCCCATGCCGGGCGTTGCTGGTAGGCGGGGCGGGTATCGCCCGTGGCCGGAACGGGGGCGAACAGCGGTGCATCGCCGTCAAGTCCGAGGAAGACGACCTCGGCGGCATCATCCAATGCCCCCCATGTCAGCGCGTTATCGGCACCAAGCACCGGGCTCAACCCATCCATCGCCAGCAATCGCGCCAGCGGCGAAGCGCGCAGCCCGGCCAGGCGCGCGGGATCGGCGCGGGCGTGGTCGTCGCGGTTCAGGCCGTGCCCGCAGAAGGCGAGATTCATCGCTGCATGGCCGCCGCGTCCGCCGCCACAGCCTGCGGGAAGGCGTTCTGCATTTCCATGTCGGCCGGCATGTATTGCGTCATGAAGGTCTGCCGCAGCCCTGCCTTCATATTGACAAGCCCCGCCGTGCCCGCCGCGCCGAACCAGCCGAACAGCCCCTCGGCCTCGCCCATGCCGACAAGGCCCGCCGCGCCGAACCCGAAGGCGCGGCCGCCGCTGGAAAAGCCGCCATCGGGCGCGAGCGTGTCGGGAAACAGGTTGCTGGTCGCGAGCCGCACCGCCGGTTCGCTCATCACCCGGCGGCCCTCGATCTCGCCGAAGCCCGCCAGCATCATCAGGAACCGGTCATAGTCGCGCGGCGACGAGACAAGCCCCGCCCCGCCGAACGGAAAGGCCGGCTGGTTGAGATAGACCGAGCTGTCGGGCAGATCGATCGGCATCGGCTCACCGTCCAACACGAAATAGTTGGCGGTCAACCGCGCCTTTTCGCTTGCCGGCACGCGAAACCAGGTGCTCGACATGTCGCAGGGGTCGAAGATGCGCTCCTGCAGGAAGGCGTCGAAGCTCTTGCCGCTGACGACTTCGATCACCCGCCCCATCAGGTCGAGACCGACCGAATAGGACCAGTGTGTGCCCGGCTGGTAGACCAGCGGCATCCTGGCGAGGCCATCGGCAAAGGCCTCAAGGCTCGACGCGGGCGGGCTGTTGAGGCCGCCCGGCACATCCACCAGCCGCGACACCTGCGCCGGGTTCAGCCCGTTTTCGGCATAGGCCTGTGCCAGCGGGCCCTGCTGCACGATCGAATAACCCAGACCCGCCGTATGCGTGAGCAGGTGACGGATCGTAATCGGGCGCACGGCGGGTTCGAGATTGTCCTCGGTGATCGGCCCGTCGTAAACCTTCTGCACCTTCATCTCCGCGAAGGCGGGCAGGATCTCGGCCACCGGCTGATCCAGCGACAGCTGGCCGTCGTCGATCAGCATGATCGCGGCCATGCCGGTGATCGGCTTGGTCATCGAGTATATGCGATAGAGGCTGTCGGCATTGGCGCGCAGGCCGCTGGTGAAGGTGGTGTCACCCTGCCCCAGATACTGCGGCGGGTTCTGACCCCAGCCGAGCGCGACGACCGCGTTGGGTGACCTGCCCGACGCCACGAAATCGCTCAGCAACCGAGCCACGCGCGGCCATTGCCCGCTGGTATTTTGCGCCATGGCGACCTGTCCGAACGGCAGCCCCCCGGCGAGCGCCCCCGCGCCGAGCACAGCGCCGCTCCGCAGCAGCGAACGGCGGGACATATCGAATTGTGCGGCTGACCAGACCATTGCGAAGCTCCTCTTGCAGGCGAGTTCTGTGCGATGGGTAAGCCGCCCCGGCGCAGGCGGCAAGCGTGAACACCGAAGTGCTTGAACGACCGCAGTGTGTTAGCTATCTAAGACACATGTTCAATCTGATTTCGATCCTGATCGGCCTCGTATCGCTGGTTATCGTCGTTCCCTCGCAGATCCCGCTGCTGGGCTGGGGCAACTGGGTGGCCTTGCCGCTCGTGGTGGTGGGCATCGCCTTTGGCGCGCTCTCGAGCAGCAACGGCGGGCGCAACTTCTGCCTGATCATCTTTGCCATCGCCGTGGTGCGGCTGATGCTGGGCGGCGGCGTAGTCTAGCGCTCCGCCAGCGCCAAAGCGGCAGCCTTGGCGAACAACGTCGGCAGGCCCGCTTCGTCGAGCCGGTCAAGCGGCCACCATTCGCCATCCCCTGCGGGGACAGGCTTCGCGCCAGCATGGACCGCGAGCCCCATCTCAAGATGAAAATGCGTGAAGCTGTGGCGGACCACACCGCCCGCGCGCCATGCCCCGGCCACCGGTGCCACGCCCGAACCATCGCCGCGCGCCGACCAGCCGTCGTCGGGCAGCGCGCGCATGCCGCCGAGCATCCCCTTGCCCGGTCGCTGGACGAGCCAGACGGCTCCGTCGCGCTCGATCCAGAAGGCCGTGCCCGCGCGCGTAGGCTTGGCCTTTTTCGCCGCTTTCACCGGCAATCGCACGGGATCGCCCGCCTCCCGCGCAGCGCAGATCGCCTGCCATGGGCAGAGCAGACATTGCGCATCCCGGGCCCGGCATAGCGAACTGCCGAGGTCCATCATGGCTTGCGCAAAATCGCCTGCGCGCCGCTCGGGCGTGATGGTGTCGAGCGCGGCGCGGATTGCCTTTTTGGCACCGGGCAAAGGCTCCTCGATTGCGAACAGCCGGGCGATCACCCGCTCGACATTGGCGTCGACCACCAGCGCGCGCCGCTCGAAGGCAATCGCGGCGATCGCAGCGGCGGTGTAGTCGCCCAGCCCCGGCAGCTTGCGCAGCTCCGCCTCGGTGGTCGGGAAACCGCCAGAGCGCGACAGCTCGCGCGCCGCCTTCACCAGATTGCGCGCCCGCGAATAGTAACCGAGCCCCGCCCAGGCCGCCATCACCTCGTCCTCGGGCGCGGCGGCGAGCGCGGCGACATCCGGCCAGCGGGTGGTGAACTTCTCGAAATAGGGAATGACGGCGGCAACGGTGGTCTGCTGCAGCATCACCTCCGACAGCCATACATGATAGGGATCGGGGAGAGGCGCACCGGGCCGTGCGCGCCACGGCAGATCGCGGGCGTGACGGTCGTACCAGTCGAGAAGGAGGTCGGCAGCCCTATCGCGCATCGGCTTGCTATGGCATGACCCGCGCGATCATGGAACGCGACGACCCTCCCAAACCCGGTAAAACTACGGGTAGAAGTGGCAAAAAGCCCGCTCCCCGCGCCTATCAGCGCCCGCGTGGCGGCCCGGCGCGACAGGTGGCGGACCTCGTGCCGCAGATCGGCCGCGCCGCCTTCCGCCGCTTCGGCTTCGTGCAAAGCTCGGTCGTCACGCGCTGGCACGAGATCGTGGGCGAACACCACGCCAAGGTCTGCGCGCCCGAGAGCATCCGCTTCCCGCCCGGAGAGAAAGCCGAGGGGATGCTCAACCTCGTGGTCGCGCCGGGCCACGCGCCGCTGATCCAGCACGTGATCCCCGAGATCATCGAGCGGGTAAACCGGTTCTTCGGCTACCGTGCGGTCGCGCGGGTGAAGATGCGGCAAGGCCAGGTTCAGCAGCCCTCTGCTCAGGCCGCGCGGGGTGGCCCACCATCGCTCAAGCCGATTCCGATGGAATTGGGCGACAGCCTGCGCGATATCGGCGACCCTGAATTGCGCACCGTGCTCGAATCGCTGGCACGCAGCTTCGGATCGGAAGAGGACGAGACAAAGTGATGAAACATGCTCTGATTGCGCCCATGATCGTGGCCGGTGCCATGGTGGCGAGCGCGCCCGCCGCCGCGCAGGACTGGACCGCTCAGGTCACCCCCACCGAGCGCGGCTATCTGATCGGCAATCCCGATGCGCCCGTCCAGCTCATCACCTTCGTCAGCTACACTTGCCCCGCCTGCATGCACTTCGAGCAGCAGGCCGATGCCGAGCTGAAGGCCACCTATATCCACGATGGCGGCACCGCAGTCGAAGTGCGCTCGGCGATCCGCAACATCGTCGATCTGTCGGCAACGCTGCTCACCACCTGCGGGCCGCCTGACCGTTTCCTCGCCAATCATGAGGCCTTCTTCGCCACGCAGGACGAATGGCTCGCCAAGGCCCGCGCCACCACTCCTGAACAGCAGGAACGCTGGCGTAGTGGCGGTCTCGGCGAGCAAATGAAGGCGATCGCCAGCGACCTGGGCTTTTACCCGATGATGGAAGCGCGCGGCTACGCCACCGCAGAAATCGACGCCTGCCTTGCCGACGAAGAGCGCGCGGTCGCAATCGCAAACAACTCGGAAGCCAACCACACCGACTTCCCCTACCCCGGCACGCCGAGCTTCGTGGTCAACGGCACGCTGCTCAATGATGTTCACTCATGGGCGGCGCTCAAGCCTTCCCTCAGATCCGAATAGCCATGGCCCGCGCGGCGTGGATAACCCTGTGCAAAAACTGCGTTGCCGGGCCGATCTGCGCGTTCTGGCGATTTGACAGGCCAGCCCCCGACACTAGCTTCTTTCCTTGCATCCGAAACGGGAACCCAATTCGATGACCAAACCGAGCCTATTCTTCCGCGCCGCGCTGGCCCTGCCGCTGGCCCTGCTGATCGCCTCCTGCGGCGATGAGGCGACTGACGCAACCTCGCTCGAAGGTGAGCCGGTCGCGGCGGTAGAGGCGCCCGACGGCTCCAGCTGGAACCAGACCGTCGCCCGCACCGACAAGGGCGGCTGGCTGGTCGGCAACCCCGAAGCTCCGGTCAAGCTGGTCGAATATGGCTCGCTGACCTGCCCGGCCTGCGCCGCCTTCTCGGTCGACGGCTCGGCCCAGTTGCACGAGAAATATATCGAAAGCGGCCGCGTCAGCTACGAGTTCCGCTCGGTTCTGATCCACGGCATCGCCGACCTGCTGCTCACGCGCATGATCAGCTGCGCGCCGAAGGAAGCCGCCGTGCCGCTGGCGGATCAGGTCTGGGCCAACCTCGAAGGTGTGCTCAGCGGGTTTCAGAACAACCAGGCCGCACTCGAACAGGCGATGAACCTGCCCGACGATCAGCGCTATGTCGCCATGGCACAGGCCAGCGGTGTGACCGATTTCTTCGCCGCGCGCGGGATCAGCACCGAGCAGACGCAGGCCTGCATGGCCGATTCCGCCGCGATCGAGGCGCTCGCCGAAAGCACGCAGGCCGCCGCCACGGAAGACAAGGTCAACTCGACCCCGACCTTCTTCCTCAACGGGCAGGAACTGCAGGACCGCAACTGGGTGAGCATCGAACCGGCGCTGCAACGCGCCGGCGCGCGCGACAAGTAAGCGCGAGGGGCGCGGGCGCGGCGGGCATGGAAATCCGCAAGCTCAGGCTGAGCGGTTTCAAGAGCTTCGTCGAGCCTGCCGAACTGCGTATCGAGCCGGGGCTGACGGGTGTCGTCGGCCCCAACGGTTGCGGCAAATCGAACCTGCTCGAAGCGATCCGCTGGGTTATGGGCGAGAACTCGCCCAAGTCCATGCGCTCGGGCGGGATGGAAGACGTTATCTTCGCTGGCACCGAAGCGCGCCCGCCGCGCGACTTTGCCGAAGTGGTGCTCGATGCGCGTGACGACGCGGGCGAAGAGTTGGTCGTCACCCGCCGGATCGAGCGCGGCGCGGGCAGCGCCTACCGCGTGAACGGGCGCGACGTGCGCGCGAAGGATGTGGCGCTGGTCTTCGCCGATGCCGCGACCGGGGCGCATTCGCCCGCGCTCGTCTCGCAAGGCAAGATCGCGCAGGTGATCGCGGCCAAGCCCGCCGAGCGGCGGATGATGCTGGAGGAGGCGGCGGGCATCGCCGGGCTCCACGTGCGGCGGCGCGATGCCGAGAACAAGCTGCGCAGCACCGAGAAGAACCTTGAGCGCCTGTCCGACCTGATGGCCGGGCTGGACAGCCAGATCGCCAGCCTGCGCCGACAGGCCCGGCAGGCCGAGCGCTATCGCGAGCTGAGCGACCAGATCCGCGTCGCCGAGGCGCGCCTGCTCTATGCCCGCTGGCGTGACGCGGCTGCTGCTGCCGAGGCTGCGCGCAAGGAGGCAAGCGCCGCCGATGCCCGCGTGGGCGAGACGCAGGCCGCCACAGCCGAAGCCGAGAAGCAGCAGCGCGAGCTGGCGGAGAAGCTCGTCGAACTGCGCGACGAACTGGCCGACCGGCGCGACGATGCCAGCGCGCACGGCCACCGCATGGCCGCGCTCTCGACCCAGCTCGAAGCCGCCGAGCAGCGGCTCGCAGACCTCGACCGGCAGCAGCAGCGGCTGGAGGAAGACCGCTTCGACGCCGACCGCATGACCCGCGATGCGGCCGAGGCATTGAAGCGGCTGGAAGCCGAGCTGGCAGCCGGCGAGAAGGCGCTGGCGGCGGATGAAGAGCGCCGCCCCGCCTTCGCCCGCGATGTCGAGCGGACCGAAAGCGCGGGCCGCGCCGCC
>NZ_QXFM01000092.1 GCF_003584015.1 Aurantiacibacter xanthus | reverse complement strand
CTGATCGCGCCGCCCGTATCCTGCGCCACCCACAGGCCATTGGCGACGTCGCGGCGCGCCCCAGAAGGTGTCGAAGCGGTTGGCACCCCTGATCGCGCCGCCCGTATCCTGCGCCACCCACAGGCCATTGGCGACGTCGCGGTCGGTCTCAAGCAACACCGGCGCGCCATAGGGGACGAACTTCGGATCGACCGCCACCGAGCTGTGCCCGCGCACCGGCACCCCCAGCGAACCGAGCGGGCCATCGCCCTCCAGCACACGGAAAAACACCCAGCTGCGGTTCTCGCGCATCAGCGCCGCGCCGTCCTGCGGGTGCTCGCGGATATATTGCATGATGCCCTGCATCGAGCCCGAATACTGCCCCGGACCGCTCCCCAGCAGCCCACGCGCGCGCATCAGCCCGCCGATGCCGGTGTAGGCATGTCCGTTCTGCCCGGCATAGCCGATGCGGATGATCTCGCCCTCTGGCGTGCGCAGGCGGCCCGAGCCCTGAATCTGGAGGAAGAACAGCTCCACCGGGTCCGCCGCCCAGCCGATCTCCAGCCCGCGCCCGGCAAGCGCGCCCCGTTCGATCTCGGCACGGTCATAGTAAGGGACGCAGGAGCCCGTCGCTGTGCGGCGCGAAAGCGGCGGGTTGCCGACCTTCTCGCTTGCAGGCGTACCGTCGCGCCAGCAGCGCACCAGATCGTCGGGAACGCCATAGACCGGCGCTTCATAGCCGGGGCGGCGGGTGCGGCTGCCGCGAATCTCGGGTTCGAAATAGCCGGTGGCATAGGCCTTGCCGTCGCCCACACGCACCGGACGGAAATAGCGTCCGAAAAAGGCGGTCGCCTGCTCGCGCGGCCACGTGGCGGCGGCGGCGCAGGGCGCTTCCCAGTCGCTGGTGCGGGTGAGGCCCGAGGCATCCTCGCGGCGCAACGCGAAGTTGCACGAGGCGGAGAAGCTGGCGAGCGCGGCAGTGGCATCCTCGGGATCGACCCGCACCGAAGCAGGCAGGCTGGCGCGCACGGCCCCGAGCAAAGCGGCATTGGCAGCCACAGGCGCGGCAGGACCGCCGGGCTGGCCGGGGTGCGAGGGCACCATGGCACAGCCAGCCAGAGCGGCAGACAGGATCAGGCCAGAAAGAAAGCGGGGCGCGAGGGACACGCCCTGCCGATTATCAGCCGACGTCGGTTTCGTCGAGCAGCCAGTCAGGCCCGGTGGCATTCACATTGCGGGTGAAGGTCCACACATCGCGGCTTTCCACCGCATCGTCGAGCGAGCCGGCGATCATGGTGCCATCCTTGTCGCGCGTGAGCGAGGCAATGTCCGACACGAATCGCACCGAAATGCGCGCCGTGCGACCATCGAGCATGGCCGAATGAATGGTCGAATCCTCGATCCGAATCAGCCGGTTGTCGAGCACATGGCCAGCAGCCTCACGCTCGGCAATGGCGGCATCGAAGCTGGCATAGACATCGTCGTCGCACAGCTGGCGCAGTTCCTCGCGGTCGCCGCGCCAGAAGGCTTCGAGCACCATCCGGTAAGCGCCGCGCGCACCTTCGAGGAAGGGGAGCAACTGAAACGTACGGTCAGCCGCGGCGATATCGCGCAGGCCGCGTTCGATCGCGGGCGCGAAGCCGCCGGTGAGGTTTTCCACCCGCGGAGCCTCTGCCTGCGGGACCGCCTGAGCCTGCGGGGGCGCGGCATCTTCGGGCCGCTCGAACCGGTTCGCCACCATCTCTTCCTCATGCTCGGCCCGGCGGCCAAGCACCGAATAGAGCCGCATGCCGAGAAAGGCGGCGATCATGGCGAGGATGATGATTTCAGGTATCACACGAATTGTCCCGCAGCGGTCGCAGGCGTCAAACGCGCCTGCCGTCTCCTTAATTGGCTATTGTGTAGCAGATAGTGCCCAATATCAAATGAACAACCGCCAGAAGGCCCAATTCGGCCCGATGCACGCGCATTTCGACCGGGCGTGTGCCGGATGCGTTGCGGCGCGCCCGCAGTGCTGCTAGTCGCACGCGCCAGATCAACCGGGCGAGGCCCGCCCCATGCTTCCTTGCATGGGCCACCTCGGCAGCAGACTTGAGAGACCCTAAACATGGCCGATGAAGGCAACGTCCTGTCCAACCTTGGCACCGCCCCCAATGGCGCTGACAACCAGCCGGTCGCCGGCGTGATTTCGCAGTATGTGAAGGATCTCTCGGTCGAGAACCCGAAAGCCCCGGAAAGCTTCAACTGGCGCAGCCAGCCCGAAATGGACGTGCAGTTCAACATCGGCGCGAACAAGGTCAGCGACGAGGTCACCGAGGTCGAGCTGCGCATCACCGCCACCAGCAAGACGGCTGAGGGCGTCGCCTATATCGTCGAGCTGAGCTATTGCGGCCTGATCGGCATGCGCAATATGCCTGACGAGCAGATGCACGCCTTCACCTATGCCGAAGCGCCGCGCATCCTGTTCCCCTTCGCCCGCCGGGTGATTGCCGACGCCGTGCGCGATGCCGGCTTTGCCCCGCTGCTGCTCGACCCGATCGACTTCAACGGCCTCTACATCCAGCAGCTTGCCCAGCGGCGCGCCGAGGAAGGCGCCGCAGCCCCGGCTCCGGCCACCACCGAACCGAGCGGCGAGGCCTGATAGCCTTTTTGCGGGGAGCGGGCCGATGAGCCTGGTTCGCAACGTCGGCACCATCGGCAGCCTCACGCTGCTGAGCCGCATCTTCGGCTTCGTCCGCGACATGCTGCTGGCCCGCGCGCTTGGCGCCGGGCTGGCGGCGGATGCCTGGCAACTGGCCTTCACCCTCCCCAACACCTTCCGGCGACTGTTTGCCGAGGGCGCCTTCTCGGTGGCCTTCGTGCCGATGTACACGCGCCGCCTGCACGACCTCGATGGCGACGGCGATCTCGGCAATGGCCCGGATGCACGGCAGGAAGCCGCCGACCAGTTCGCCAGCGATGTCTTGTCCGTGTTCGTCTGGGTGCTGCTCGGCTTCTCGGCCCTGTGCATGATCGCCATGCCGGGGATCGTCTGGCTGCTCGCCCGCGAATATCAGTCCGTGCCGGGCAAGTTCGAGCTGGCCGTGGTACTCAGCCGCGTCACCTTCCCCTATCTCGCACTGGTGAGTCTGGTGGCGATGCTGTCGGGCGTGCTCAATGCGCGCTCGAAATTCGCGCCGGGGGCGGTGGTGCCGGTGCTGCTCAACATCGTGATGATCGGCGGCATTCTCATCGGCTGGTATCTGCGCGGCGACAACGGCGATGACACGATCGTCGCCTGGGCACTGGCAATTTCGCTGGCGCTCGCGGGAGTGGCGCAACTGGCCTACATGATGTGGGCCTCGCGCCGCGCCGGGGTTCGGCTCAAGGTGAGCGCGCCGAAGTTTACCCCTGAGGTGAAGCGGCTTGGCAAGCTGATCCTGCCCGCCACCTTCGGCGCGGGGATTTACCAGATCAGCCAGCTGGTCGACACCTTCTTCGCCACCAGCCTGCCGCAGGGCTCGCTGACGCTGCTCAAGATGGCCGACCGGCTCAACCAGATGCCGCTGGGCGTGTTCGGCATTGCGCTCGGCACCGCGATCCTGCCGATGCTGGCGCGCCATATCCAGACCGGCAACGCCCGCGAGGCCCAGCGCCTGCAGGAAAACGCGGTCGAGATCGCGACGCTGCTGTGCCTGCCCTGCGTGGTCGCGCTGGCGATCTGCGCCGAGGCTTTCACCACCGGCATCTTCGCAGGCGGCAAGATGACGCTCGAAGATACGCAGCTGATGGGCCGGATCGTGATCGCGCTGGTGGCGGGCCTGCCCGCCTATGTGCTGATCAAGGTGTTCCAGCCCGCGTTCTTCAGCCGCGAGGACACCCGCACGCCGGTGTTCGTCGCCGCTGGAGCGCTCACCATCAACATCGCGCTCAATTTCTGGGTGGTGCCGCGTTACGGGATCGTCGGCCTGGCGGGCGCGACCGCTTTTACCGCCTCGCTGAACGTCGCTTGCCTCTACACCATCCTGCAGCTGCGCGGGTGGTTCCACTTCTCGGCCAAGCTTGCGGGCCGTATCGCCCGCCAACTGGCGGCATGCGCGGTGATGGGCGCGGCGCTATGGTTCATGACCCCGGCGCTGGAGCCATGGTGGTCGGGCGAGGCGCTGGGGCGGATCATGGCGCTCAGCGCCTTGGTGGCGGGCGGCGGGATCGTCTTCTTCGCCGCCGCCTTCGTGCTCGGCGCGCTCGACAAGGATCTGATCGCGCAGCTCAAGCGCAAGCGCGCCAGAAGCTGAGTCTTTCCTGACGGGCGAATCCTGCTATGGCGCGCGCGATGGAAACCAACCTGCAAACCTGCATCACGGCCCGCATCGGCCGGGGAGCCTGGGCTTGGCGAGGCTGCCCCTCCACGCGCACCGCGCGCTGATCCTGTGCGCCCGGCAGCATCACGCCGGGCTCTATTCCTGCCAGTTTCCTAATTCGAAAGACCTGACCCCATGCGTATCGTATCCGGCATTCAGCCCACCGGCTCGCTTCACCTCGGCAATTATCTCGGCGCCATCCGCAACTGGGTGCGGATGCAGGACGACCTCGCCACAGGTAACGGCGACAACGGCCAGTGCCTGTTCTTCCTCGCCGACCTCCACGCCATCTCGATGCCGCACGAACCGGCAGCCCTGCACGCCGCCACTTTGGAGATGACCGCGGTGCTCACCGCCTGCGGGATCGATTCGTCGCGCTCGATCCTGTTCAATCAGGCGCAGGTGCCCGCCCATGCCGAGCTGCAATGGCTGCTCAACGGCACGGCCCGGATGGGCTGGCTGAACCGCATGACGCAGTGGAAGGACAAGGCGGGCAAGAACCGCGAAGGCGCCAGCGCCGCCCTCTTCACCTACCCGGTGCTGCAGGCCGCCGACGTGCTGCTCTATCAGGCCACCCACGTCCCCGTGGGCGACGACCAGCGCCAGCACCTCGAACTGGCGCGCGACATCGCGCAGAAGTTCAACAACGACTTTGCCACTGAAGATGCCCCGGTCTTCACCCTGCCCGAGGCGATCACCCCGCCCGCCGCCGCGCGCATCATGAGCCTGCGCGATGGCTCGAAGAAGATGAGCAAGTCCGACCCTTCCGAAATGAGCCGGATCGAGCTGGCCGACGATGCCGATGCCATGGCGCAGAAGATCAAGAAGGCGAAGACCGACCCCGAGCCACTGCCAAGCGAAGTGGCAGGCCTTGAGGGCCGCCCAGAAGCGCTCAATCTGGTGACGATCTACTCCGCACTGGCCGACACCACGCCCGACGCCGTGCTGAGCCAGTTCGGCGGACAGGGCTTCGGCGCGTTCAAGCCTGCCCTGGCCGAGCTGCTGGTCGAAACCCTTGGCCCGGTGCGCGACAGGTTCGTCGAGCTGCGGCAGGACCGCGAAATGCTCGACGCGATCCTCGCGCGCGGGGCGGCACAGGCGCGCGAACTGGGCGTGCCCACGCTCGATGCGACCTACAAGGCGCTGGGACTCGTGCGCGGCTAACCGTTTGAATGAACGGGCGGCCGCCCAATGCGCCGCCCGTTCATTCAAGGCTCATTCAGCCCATCCTTGCCAGATACCGGTCTATCGTAGAAAAAAGGTCTGCCCGCTGGCCCATTGGCCCCGTGTAGCGCAGGCCGGAGTGAGAGACCCATGGCAAGTACAACCCTTCGTCGCTTCGTGAAGCTCGCCGCTGCGCCTCTGCTGGCGCTGGGGCTTTCCGCCTGCGCAACCTCGTTCAACGCCGACGTCAGCCGCTTCGAAAGCCAGCTGCCCGCTCCCGAGGGCCAGACCTTCGCGGTGGTGGCCGACGATCCGCAGCTGGCCGGCGGCCTCGAGTTCGCGCTCTATGCCGACTATGTCGAGGCGCAGATGGCGAAGCTTGGCTATACCCAGGCCGCCAATCCCGAAAGCGCCACGCTGCTGGTCCGCTTCGACTATGGCATCGATCAGGGCCGCGAGCGGGTCCGTTCGACCGGCTTCGCGCGCGATCCGTTCTACAACAGCTGGTATGGCTATTCGCGCCCCGTGGTCTTTCGCGGTTACGATGGCCGTCCGCGCGTCGCCTATGTACCCAGCCGCGCCTGGGGCTATGGCTGGTATGACCCGTTCTTCGGCGGCCCCGGCTATGGCGGCGTGGACAGCTACACCGTCTATACCAGCGGCATCGAGTTGAAGATCGACGACGCCAAGACCGGCGAACGGCTGTTCGAAGGCAAGGCCGAGGCGGCCTCGACCTCGAACCGCCTGCAATATCTGGTGCCGAATCTGGTCGAAGCCATGTTCACTGATTTCCCCGGCAACTCGGGCGAAACGGTGCGTATCTCGATCAAGCCGGAGAACCAGCCGGTTCAGCGCAACCAGGCCGGGTCCTAAGGCTGCGGCGGCGCGAGCTTCAGCGCAGCGGCGCGTAGTCGCGGGCCGCTGCGGCCACCGGCTGTTCGGAAATGCCGGTTGAGCCGAAGCCGCCCTCGCCGCGCACGGTCTCGTCCAGCTCTTCCACCTCGTCCCACTGCGCCAGCGTGACCGGGGCCAGCACCAGCTGGGCAATCCGGTCGCCGCGCTGGATCGGGAAGTTGTCCTCGCTCAGGTTGACGAGGATCACCTTCACCTCGCCGCGATAGTCGCTGTCGACAGTGCCGGGCGTGTTGGGAACCATGATCCCGTGCTTGAGCGCCAGCCCCGAACGCGGGCGCACCTGAATTTCGAACCCCGCAGGGATCGCCATGGCAAAGCCCGTGGCGACCGCATGGCGCATGCCAGGGCGCAGGATCACGTTTTCCGCCGCCACCACGTCCATCCCCGCGGCACCCGCCGTGGCATAGGCGGGCAGATCGAGCCCGTGACCATGCGGCAGGCGGCGGATACGGACGGGAACGGCATCAGACATCGGCGGTCAACTTCTCGGCAATTTTGGAGACAAGGCGGGTGGCGACGTCCTGTTTGCTCATCGGTTTCCACTCCTCGGCCTTGCCTTCGAGGATGAGGTGCACCTGATTGTCTTCGCCGCCCATCACATCGCCCGATACATCATTGGCGACGATCCAGTCGACCCCCTTGGCCTTACGTTTCTTGCGCGCGTTCTCGATCACGTTCTGCGTCTCGGCGGCAAAGCCGATCAGCAGGTCGGGCCGCTGCGGGCTCGCGGCAATGGTGGCGAGGATGTCGGGGTTTTCGGTAAGGATCAGCGCCGGCGGCGCAGAGGCGCGCTTCTTGAGCTTCTCATCGCGATAGTCACGCGGGCGCCAATCGGCCACCGCCGCCACCATCACCGCCGCATCGGCGGGCAGCGCGGCCTTGACCGCCTTCGCCATATCCTCGGCGCTTTCAACGTCGATCCGGTCGACCCCGAGCGGGGTGCGCAGGTTTACCGGGCCAGACACCAGCGTGACCCGCGCGCCCGCAGCGGCAGCGGCAGCGGCGATGGCATAGCCCTGCTTGCCCGAACTGCGGTTGGCGAGATAGCGCACCGGGTCGATCGGCTCGTGCGTCGGCCCGGCGGTGACGAGCACGTGCTTGCCATAGAGCGGGCGATGTTCGATCGCCTGCTCGAAGCCGGGCTGGCCTGCCAGCGGGTCGAAGCTGTCGAGCGCCTCGTCCAGCGCCAGCTCGCTCGGCGCGTCGAGCGGATTGAGAGCGGGCGCGTCGAGCGGGCGCGTGGGCGCTGCCGCCGCTTCGCCGTCAAAGGGTTGCGGCGCGCTCTGGCGGGCGTTGACCTCGTGGTTGATCGCCTCGCGGTCGGTCGGCGGGGCGGCCTTGGCAATGCCCTTCCTCGCCAGCAGCGATTCCGCATGGGAATAGTCGGGTTCGGGCAGATCGGAAGTCTCGGCAGGTTCGTCTGCGAGGCCCTCCTCCTCCTCACCGCCGCCACGGAACGAGCGCGGAATGATCGAGGCCAGCAGGCCCGAAAGCCCGCCCGGATAGTCGACACCGAGGTTGCCGTCCTCGTCTTCGTAGTCGATCCCCGCCGCGCGCGGATCGAGGCCGAGCATATCGGCAATCTCGCGCCAGACCATATCGGGATCTGGCAGACGGCCCGGTCCGAATTCGCCGCAGGCCATCTCGCCCATGTCGGGCTGCATCACCCGCACCCCGCTTTCGCGCAGGGTGTAGACGTTGCGCTCGGTCGCCTCGTGCTGCCACATCCGCACGTTCATCGCAGGCACGGCGAGCACAGGCTTGTTGGTGGCGAGAATCAGCGTGGTGGCGAGATCGTCGGCAATGCCGTGCGCCATCTTGGCCAGCAGGTTCGCCGTGGCCGGGCAGACAACCACCAAGTCGGCCTCGCGGGTAAGCTGGATATGGCCGATCTCGACCTCGTTCTTCAGATCCCACAAGGTGGTGTGGACCTGATTGCCCGACAGCGCGGCCAGCGCCATCGGGGTGACGAACTTCGCGCCGCTCTCGGTCAGCACGCAGGTGACATCGCCCCCGCCCTTGCGGATCAGGCGCACCAGTTCACACGACTTGTAAGCGGCAATTCCGCCGCCGATCACCAGCAGGATGCGTGGCTCTGCCATTGGCTGTTCGTGGCCCTCCTGGCCAAATCGCTGCATGTCAAAGACTAGTCACACGACCAGCATTTTTCCAGCCATGCCCGACTATGGTTAAATATGCCCTTAGTTGCCACTGGCAACCTTGCCGCGTGCTGCGGCCACCAGATCGGCCACCGCGCGCGGTGCAAAGGCCAGCCCGGCGGCATAGGCGGGCAATACGATCAGGATCCAGTAATAGTTCTCGACCCGCGCAAACAGCGCCATCATCGTGAAGAAGCCCACAAAGGCAAGGCAGGCAAAGCCCGCCCGCTTGCCGCCGAGCGAGGCCCAGCCCACCAGTGGCAGCACCGCCAGCGGAGCGGCGAGCCAGGTGGGCAGCATCAGCAAGGGAGTCATCCGCACCATCCCCATCAGCGGCAGCGCCGGTCCTGCGAGGGCTTTCCAGCCGGGCGAGGCAAGGCCTCCCTCCGTCACGGCCGCCGCCACGCCCAGCGAGTGCAGCCACAGGCCAAGCGCGAACAGCCCCACAAGGCCGGCCACCCAACCCGCCTCGCGCCAGCGCCGCGCCACCAGCGCCAGCACCAGCCACAAGAGCACGAACGGCAAGGCCAGCTCGCGCACCGCCAGCGCCATTGCGGCAAGGATCAGCGTTGGCCAGTAGTTGGTCGTGCGGTAGGACAGCAGCGCCAGCGTCAGCAGGATCCCCGCCACCGACTCATGCGACAGCGGCCCTTGCTTTACGAACAGGCTGGCCCCGCCCAGCAGCAGCGCAACGGCCCCCGCGACGCGTTCGGCAAGGCCGGTGCGATCCTGCGTCAGCGGCAGGTAAAGCCCGATCGACACCACCAGCATCCCCACCAGAATATGGCCCAGCGTGGTCAGCCCGAACAGGCTTTGCAGATAGGCCAGCGTCGGCAGGCGCACGGTGACAAAGGGTTTTACCGGATAACGGTTGGCGCGCTGCTCGGCGATGGCCGCCGCATAGTACCCCTCACCCGCATCGACGCGCTTGTGAATGCGGCGATAGAGTTCGTAGTCGCCGATGCCCTTCTTGCCGTTCTTCTGCGCCTTGGCCACCTGCGCCTGATTGGCGCCGGTGGTCATCTGCGGCACGGCCTGCGTGCTCCAGGCGAGCGCACCCACCAGCGCCAGCAGCACCGCCAGCGCCCCCAGCCGCGGCAAATGACGCAGCGGCCGCTCCAGCGCGCACCAGCGGGTCAGCCAGATCGCCGCCCCCCGCATTATCCGCGCGCCGAGTCCCACAGGCTGGTCAGCGCGCGCGGCACGAAGGCAAGGCCCACAAACCACAGCGGCATCACCACCAGCGCCCAGTAGAAGTTGTCGTCGCGCCCGAAGATCATGAACCCGAGCCCATAGCCGAGGCACAGCAGGAAGCCGGTGAGGCCCAGATTGCTGCGCCAGCCGGCCCAGCCGATCAGCGGGAGCAAGGCCAGCGGCGCGGCCAGCCAGGCAGGCAGCACCTGCAACGGGCTCGACACGATGATATTGCTGGTCAGGCCGCCCAGCCCGCGCAGCGCCAGCCAGCCCGGCGATACCGGATCGGCCGCGCTGGTGAGCCCGCCGACGACGCTGACATGCGCCACCAGACCGATCAGGAACACGCCGGCCAGCGCAGACCATGCGAAGGCCTCGGTCCGCCGACCGCGCACGAGCGCCATGGTCCCCATCAGGAACACATAGGGCAAGGCCAGTTCCCGCACGGCAAGCGCAGCACCGGCGAACACCAGCGCCCAGCCCCACTGGCCGGGTCGATAAAGACCAAGGCTGAGGGCCACGAACATGCCTGCCCATGCCTCGTGCAGGGCAAAGTAATGCGGCTTGAACCCGGCCAGCGCGCCAATCGCCACCAGTATGAGAATGGAGGTGCGATAGTCGCGCCCGCCCGGCTCGTTTTCCAGCCGGTCCCACCAGGCGATGAACACGGCCACGCCCAGCACGAAGGCCAGCGCCATCATCCCCCACGAGCCCAGATGGCCGCTGACCCATGCCAGCGTCGGCAGGCGCACGGTGATGCCCGGACGCACCGGGAAATCGCGCGCGCGCTGTTCCTCGATGGCCACGGCGTAATAGCTTTCGCCCTCGCCCACACGTTCGGCGATCCGGTCATAGAGCCGCAGATCGGAGTAACGCTCGTCGATCTCGCCGCTGGCCTTGCCCCCGGTGGTGAGGGCCGAGGCCGCGCTGGCCACGGCATTGCTCGGCGCGTCGTCGGGCACCGGCCTTGCGGT
>NZ_QXFM01000091.1 GCF_003584015.1 Aurantiacibacter xanthus | reverse complement strand
GATGAGGAAGCGCTGCGCCGGCATCTTTTTGCGGTTCTGCCGGATTATATGGTTCCGTCGGCGATTGTGGTGCTGGACGCGTTGCCGCTGACGGCGAACGGGAAGGTGGACCGCAAGGCGCTCCCTGCGCCGGGGCCTCAGGTGCGCGGGGGCGTGTCGGGGACGCCGGAAGAGGCGGTGCTGTGCGGCCTGGTCGGCGAGCTGCTGGGCATGGAACGGGTCGGTCCGGAGGACGACTTTTTCGCGCTTGGCGGTCACTCGTTGCTGGCGGCGCGGCTGGTGGCGCGGGTGCGCAGCGTGCTGGGCCGGGTGCTGGGCATCCGCTCGGTGTTCGAGGCGCCGCGGCTGGGCGATCTGGCCGAGCGGGTGCGGCAGGCGCCGCGGGCGACCCATGTCCTGACGGCGACAGAACGGCCATCGCGTTTGCCGCTGTCGTTCGCGCAGGCGCGGCTGTGGTTCCTGGACCGTCTGGAGGGAGCCGATGCGGCCTACAACATCCCTCTGGCGGCACGGCTGTCCGGTAGGCTGGATGTGGCGGCGCTGGCGGCGGCGCTGGACGATGTGGTGATGCGCCACGAGAGCCTGCGCACGCTGCTGAAGGATGATGGCGGAGAGCCCTACCAGGAGGTGCTCGAACAGGCACATGTCGTGCTGGATCGGCGGATCTGTGAGCCGGACGCGGTCGACGCGATGCTGGCAGCCGAGGCGGCGCGGCCGTTCGATCTGGCGTGTGACCTGCCGCTGCGAGCGGTGCTGCTGGAACTGGGGCCGGACGATCATGTACTGGCATTGGTCGTGCATCACATCGCGACCGACGGTTGGTCGATGGGGCTGCTGCTGGATGATCTGGCGAAAGCCTATCGGGCGAGGGCGGTCGGAGAGGCGCCGGACTACGATCCGCTGCCGGTACACTATGCCGACTATGCGCTGTGGCAGCGGGCGCTGCTGGGCGAGGAGGCTGACCCAGAAAGCCTGATAGGACGCCAGATAAACCATTGGCGAACAGCATTGGCGGGTGCTCCAGCGGAATTGATGCTCCCGCTGGATCGTCCGAGGCCCGCACGGCCGAGCCGGCGCGCGGGGAGGGTGCCGATAGACCTTCCATCGACGCTGGTAGTGGCAATGGAGCAATTGGCGCGCGTTCAGGGCGCGACTTTCTTCATGATACTTCATGCGGCGGTCTCGGGGCTGCTGATGCGGCTCGGCGCGGGCGATGACATTGTGATTGGAACGCCGGTCGCGGGGCGTGGAGATGCGGCGTTGGACCGGCTGGTGGGTTTTTTCGTCAACACGCTTGTGCTGCGGCTGGACCTTGGCGGCGATCCCGATTTCGGTGCGCTAGTGGCGCGGAGCCGGGAAGTGTGCCTCGACGCCTATATGAACCAGGACGTGCCGTTCGAGCGGTTGGTGGAGGTACTCGACCCGCCGCGGGTGCTGGGGCGCCAGCCCTTGTTCCAGACGATGCTGGTGCTGAACAGCGGGGCGGAGGGCAGCTTTGCAGCGCCCGGCCTGAAGACGCAGCCCCTGTCCGTCAGCGTGCCGACGGCGAAGTTCGATCTGTGCTTCACCTTCACCGAAGAAGATGGAGCCTGGCGCGGCGAGCTTGAATACAGCGCCGAGCTGTTTGATCGGGCAAGCGCGGAGGGCCTGGCGGCGCGCCTGATCGGCGTGCTGGAGCAGGGTGTGGCGGACCCGGACCAGCCGTTGCCGAAGCTGAGCGTGCTGCTGCCGGGTGAAGCGAGCCGACTGACAGAGGATTTCGCGGGACCTCGGCGCTCGCTGCCCGAACCCGCAACGCTGCCGGGGCTGTTCGAAGCGCAGGCAGCACGCACGCCGAAGGCGATCGCGCTCACGGACGGGGAGCGATCGCTGGACTATGCCGGGCTCGAGGCCGCAGCCAACCGCATCGCCTGGCGCCTGATCGGGCTGGGCGCGGGTCCCGAGACAGTGGTGGCGCTGGCGTTCGATCGGTCGATCGAGATGGTGACGGCGGTGCTGGGCGTGCTGAAGGCGGGCGCCGCCTATCTTCCGCTCGATCCCGATCTGCCGGCCGAACGCCTCGACTTCCTGCTGTCCGATGCGCGGCCGCAGGCTGTGCTGACGACGCGCGTGCTCGCCGACCGCCTGACAGGCCTGGCTGAGGCCGATGCCACACTGATCGCGATTGACGACGATGCCGGTCTCGATGCCGCGCCTGACCATGCGCCGATGGACGCCGATCGCGTCGCGCCGCTCGACCCGAGGCATCCCGCCTATCTCATCTACACGTCAGGCAGCACCGGTCAGCC
>NZ_QXFM01000090.1 GCF_003584015.1 Aurantiacibacter xanthus | reverse complement strand
TTCTGGAGAACGGGATGCTCGAACACCATGCGGACGGAGACATCTCGGTCGAGGCGCTCGCGCAGGCGGGCGACCAGGCGCACCGCCAGCAGTGAGTGACCGCCGAGATGGAAGAAGTTGTCCTCCATCCCGACCCGGGGGGCACCGACCAGCTCGGCGACGATCGCACAGAGTGTCACCTCGTCGGGCGTGGCCGGCGCCACGTGCGCGGCCACGACCACTGCCGGCTCGGGCAGCGCCGTCCGGTCCAGTTTGCCATTGACCGTCAGCGGCAGGCGATCCAGCGCGACCAGCGCGGCGGGCACCATGTAGCCCGGCAACCGCCCGGCGAGGCGGGTCCGCAGCACTGTCACGTCTATGTCCGTGCCTGGGGCCACCACTACATAGCCGACGAGGCGCGCATCAGCGTCCGTGCCGCGTACCACCACTGCGGCCTGCGCCACCTCGGGCTGGTCGAGCAGCGCCGCCTCGATCTCCGCCGGCTCGATGCGGAAGCCGCGCAGCTTCACCTGATTGTCGGCGCGACCGTGATAGACGAGCTGGCCATCCGACCGCCAGGCGCCTCGGTCGCCGGTCCGATAGAGCCGCTCTCCGTCCCCGAACGGGCTCGCCACGAAGCGCGACGCGGTCAGCCCGGGCCGGCCGTGATATCCGCGCGCCAGCCCGGCGCCCGACACATAGAGCTCCCCCACCACACCAGGCGGGCACAGATCAAGCCCGGAATCCAATATGTAGACCTGCAGGTCCGCGAGACCCGTACCGATCCAGCCCCGTTGTGTCGCAGCGATCGTCGGCAGGTCGATCGGCGCCGCAGTCACATGGACAGTCGTTTCGGTGATGCCGTACATATTGATCAGCCGAGGGCGCACCGGATGCCGATCGACCCAAGACTGCAGCCGCGGAATGTCGAGCGCTTCGCCACCGAATATCACAGTCCTCAGCGCAATTGGAGCGAGGTCGTCGGAAGCGTCTGCTTGAATGAGTTGATAGAAAGCCGATGGTGTCTGGTTGAGGACGGTTACCCCTTCTTTGGCAATCAGTGTGCGAAACTGATCCGGAGAGCGAGCAATTAGACCGGGCACAATTACCAGCCGCCCGCCATGCAGCAATGCGCCCCAGATCTCCCAGACTGAGAAATCGAAGGCGTAAGCGTGGAACAACGTCCAGACATCGCCGCCGTCGAAGGCCATCCATGAACGCGCCGCATCGAACAGCCGTGAGATCTGACGATGCTCGATGCAGACGGCCTTCGGCTGACCGGTGCTGCCTGACGTGTAGATGAGATAGGCGGGATGCCTCGGGTCGAGCGGCGCGACGCGATCGGCGTCCATCGGCGCATGGTCAGGCGCGGCATCGAGACCGGCATCGTCGTCAATCGCGATCAGTGTGGCATCGGCCTCAGCCAGGCCTGTCAGGCGGTCGGCGAGCACGCGCGTCGTCAGCACAGCCTGCGGCCGCGCATCGGACAGCAGGAAGTCGAGGCGTTCGGCCGGCAGATCGGGATCGAGCGGAAGATAGGCGGCGCCCGCCTTCAGCACGCCCAGCACCGCCGTCACCATCTCGATCGACCGATCGAACGCCAGCGCCACCACTGTCTCGGGACCCGCGCCCAGCCCGATCAGGCGCCAGGCGATGCGGTTGGCTGCGGCCTCGAGCCCGGCATAGTCCAGCGATCGCTCCCCGTCCGTGAGCGCGATCGCCTTCGGCGTGCGTGCTGCCTGCGCTTCGAACAGCCCCGGCAGCGTTGCGGGTTCGGGCAGCGAGCGCCGAGGTCCCGCGAAATCCTCTGTCAGTCGGCTCGCTTCACCCGGCAGCAGCACGCTCAGCTTCGGCAACGGCTGGTCCGGGTCCGCCACACCCTGCTCCAGCACGCCGATCAGGCGCGCCGCCAGGCCCTCCGCGCTTGCCCGATCAAACAGCTCGGCGCTGTATTCAAGCTCGCCGCGCCAGGCTCCATCTTCTTCGGTGAAGGTGAAGCACAGATCGAACTTCGCCGTCGGCACGCTGACGGACAGGGGCTGCGTCTTCAGGCCGGGCGCTGCAAAGCTGCCCTCCGCCCCGCTGTTCAGCACCAGCATCGTCTGGAACAAGGGCTGGCGCCCCAGCACCCGCGGCGGGTCGAGTACCTCCACCAACCGCTCGAACGGCACGTCCTGGTTCATATAGGCGTCGAGGCACACTTCCCGGCTCCGCGCCAC
>NZ_QXFM01000089.1 GCF_003584015.1 Aurantiacibacter xanthus | reverse complement strand
CCGTCCTCGGCAACGAGCCGGGTGACGCGGACATGATCGCCGGGCAGGCGCTTCCAGACCGGCAGCAGCAGCCCGGTGGCGAGATGGACGCGCTCGGTCATCGGTGAAGCGGCGGCCTCCTCTTCCTCGGCCCGCCAGGCGCTGGTGAACGCGGTGACGCCAATTTCTTCCCAGTGGCTTTCACCGAGCGCCTCAAGCGTCCAGTTCGCGGACTTGAGCGGTCGAAGCAAGCGTCGGCGTTCGATCACGGCCCCGTCGTCAGCGATGAGGCGCCGGGCAGGAACCGAGAGCGCGACCTTGCCCGAGCGCGCATTGCGCATCGGGATCGCGTACTTGCTGCCGATCTCGTGCATCCGCACCAGTCGCTGCAATCGCAAAGGCCGAAGGTGCCTCGTCACTTCGAGCGAGACGAGGCGGGTCTCGGCACCGGTCACGGGATCGGTGCGCAGGAGTTCATCTGCCAGGACCGTGAAACGATCGACGCTGACGGTCTCAAGACCCTGGTCGAGCGTTCCGGCTTCGCGCGCGGCTTCGATCCGCGCCTCTACCAGTCCGAGATATTCGTCGAAGATTGCGTTCTGCAGCGCGATCGGCAGCGCAAGAATGCGATTGAGCCAGCGCTGGATCGTGGGGAGATTGTCGGTCAGCCCGCCATCGGGGTTTTCAAGCCGGAGGCCGGTACGTTCGACGAAGTTACCGAAGTTGGTGGCTTCGAGCTTGCCCTCATAGAGCAGCTGGAACCAGCGGCTGAGCGCATCGCGCGCATAGTCGCTTTCGAGATTGTCGGCCGGGTCGAACAGGTTTTGACCGCCCGTCTGGCGCTGGCCGCGCGTCAGCGCGCCCAAGGCATCGAGCCTTCGCGCAATGGTCGAGATGAAGCGGCGTTCGCCCTTCACGTCGGTGGTTACCGGCCGGAACAGCGGGGCCGAGGCCTGGTTGGTGCGGTTCGTGCGACCGAGACCCTGGATGGCGTTGTCGGCGCGCCATCCCGGTTCAAGCAGGAAGTGAACCCGGCGTTGCTGATTCCGACAGCCGAGGTCGGCATGATAGGAACGCCCCGTGCCGCCCGCATCCGAGAAGACGAGGATGCGCTTGGTCCCTTCCATGAAGCTTTGCGCTTCGGCGACATTTGCGCTCGGGCTTCGCCGTTCGAGCCGCTGCTGGCCGTCACGGCCCAGGATCAGCCTGCGGGTGCGGCCCGTCACCTCGGCCACCGCCTCGGTCCCGAAGCGCTCGATGATCGCGTCGAGCGCGGTAGCGATGGGCGGCAGTGCGCAGAGCTGTTCGATCAGCGCATCGCGCGCGGCAAGGGCACGCGAGCAGAAAACGGGATTGCCCTCTCCGTCGCTCATTGCCTCGGAGCGAAGATTGCCGTCCTCGTCGGCGAAGACCTGCATCAATCGTACCGGGAAGCCCTTCGTAAGGTAGTCGATGACGTATTCACGCGGTGAGAGATCGATATCGAGCGCTTCGCGTTCTTCCACGCTAAGGTCGGCAAGGCGCCGGTCGAGCATGGCCTCGGAAGTCGAGACCAGCTGCACGACAACCGAATGGTCTTCGCCAAGCGCCGCTTCCATCGCGGGGATCAGGTTGGGCAGTTTCATCGAAAGCAGAAGCTGGGCAAAGAAGCGCTGCTTGGTGCCTTCGAAGATCGACAGCGCCGCAGCCCTGGCGTTGCGATTGAGCGTATCGCCGCTGTCCTCGTCGACCACGCGGGTTGCTTCGAGCGCAGCTTCCAAGTTGCGGTGAATGATCGCCCAGGCATCGGCGTAGGCGTCATAGATTTTGACCTGCGCTTCGGTCAGGCTGTGTTCGAGGATCTCATACTCAACCCCGGCGAAGGACAACGCACGAGCAAGATAGAGGCCCTGGGCCTTGAGGTCGCGGGCGACGAGCTCCATCGCCGCGACGCCGCCAGCGCGGATCTCGGTCATGAACGCCTCGTGGGTCGGGAAAGCGGTCTCGGGTCCCCAGAGGCCAAGCCGGGAAGTATATCCCAGATTGGCGATATCCGAAGCGCCAGTGGCAGACGCGTAGAGCACCCGGGCGCGCGGGAGATGGTTCTGCAACCTGAGCCCCGCCATGCCCTGTTCGGAGCCCTTGACCTTGCCGCGGGTTGAAGAGCCCCCGAGCGCATTGGCCATCGCGTGGGCTTCGTCAAAGGCGATCACGCCGTCGAAATCCTCGCCCGCCCAGGCAAGGATCTGATCAAGCCGCGTATCCTCGGCGCGGCCCGAGCGCAGCGTCGGATAGGTGACAAAGAGGATGCCTTCGGACATCGTTACAGGGTGGCCGAGCTTCCAGCGCGAGAGCGGCTGGAGATCGAGCGGCAGCCCTCCAAGCGCTTCCCAGTCGCGGCGTGCATCTTCGAGCAGCGCCTCGTTCTTGGTGATCCAGACATGCCGACGTTCGCCGGCGAGCCAACGATCCATGATGACCGCTGCGACCTGCCGACCCTTGCCAGCTCCGGTCCCGTCGCCGAGGAAGAAGCCTTGGCGGTAGGAGTGTCCGTCCTCGGAGAGTTCCAGCGAGGTGCCTTCCTGGCTCACCTTGAACTGACCCGAAAGATCGCGTGCGAATGCCTGGGCAGCATAGACCAGTGTCTCGCATTGCGCTTCGGACAAGAGACCATTGGCCTGCCAGTCAGTGGGAAGGAGCGGACTGACGTCCGGCTGGGGCGCCGCGACCGAACCCATGGCAACCGATTCCACGAGCGGGGTGGGATGGACCGGAGCATCTTCGAAGGCGATGCGGCTGGGCCGGTAAGGCAGGTAGATGCCTGCCTGTTCGGGAACAGGCGCGGGGTCGGCGAGGACCGAATAGGCAAGGTCGATCGCATTCGCCGTGGCTGCTGGTGTCACGGCGAACGGCGCCAATGGTCGGACCGGCGCGCGATCCGCCGAGCAATTGCCAACGAGGCGCACTGGCTTGCCGAGCGGCAGGCGATGGATGTTGGCGGAGGTCTGTATGCGTGGCGGAAGCGCAGTGATAAGCTCGTGGACTTCGATCAGGTCGCCAGTATCTCCGGTGATAACTGGCGCGGACGCAGTCTGCGTCTTGTCGAACACAACCAGGCGAACGGTGATACCCGTCCCGGTGCGGCGAAACATCTGCCGCAATCGAACATCGAGCAACAGCGATGCTTCGCCCTGTGCCTTGGCGAAAGTGGAAGCATCGAAGCCATCCGGCATGATCGCAACAATCCTCGCCCCTTTGGCAGCGGCCCGGATTGCACTACGAAGGTGGCGCTGCGCGGTATCACCATCCTTGCCGCGTTCCCCGCTGCGGGCGAATGGTGGGTTTATCAGCACGGCAGACGGAACAGGGCCGCGAAGCAAGTCGGCGATCAGTTCCCCGTCATACGCGGTAATCGCGGCCGAAGGGAAGATGTGGCCCAGGCTGTCTCGTCTCGCCGGATCGATCTCGTTGAGGACCAACGAGGCGTTCTGAACGCTGCCCCAGAGCGAAAGCGCACCATTGCCCGCTGATGGTTCGAGGAGTGTGTCTTGCGCAGAGACAGCTGCGGCCTTAGCCATCTGCAAAGCCAGCATCGGCGGGGTCGAGAACTGCTGGAGCTCGACCTGTGCTTCGCTGCGAACGTGCCGCGGCGGCAAGGCAGCTTCGAGCCAGTCGAACCGCGCTTCGACTTCGTGTACGTTCGTCGCCAGATCGATCCGTGAGGACTCTCGAAGCCAGAGTAGTGCGCCGATCTCGACCGCGTTGTTGTAGTCGTCGATCGTCCAGGCGCTTCCCCAGTCCAGCGCGCCGGTCTCTTCGGCGAACAGCCCGGAAATGGGGGCACGGGTAAGACGGCGTCCCGAAGCGAGAAGCTCAGCAATCGTGGCGCCGACAGCGTAAGCCAATGGCACTGACGACTGTTGCTCGCCAGTTGGAAACAAGTTTGATTGAAACATGGCAATTCGTCCTCCTGATAAGGGCACCGGGACACGCCTTCTGCCGGATCAGGAATTCGAGAAGCCCACTCTCCTCTACCGCGCCGCTTTGCGGCGCAGCCATGCTGTAAGTTCATCGTTCCAGTCGGTGTCGCTTGAGGAAGGCTTGCGAACGTGGATCGTCCGCCCTTCGCGGGCATAAGCGGCCAGGCCACGCGACGCAGCCAGCTCGCCGCCAGCATCGTGATCGACGAAAAGGTGAAGCTCGGTCACGCTCTCGGGTACGCTGACGAGGCCGAAGCGCTCATTGCCCAGGGTCGCCCAGACGGGAATGCCGGTGAGAGCATAGGCCGACATCGCGCTCTCGATACCCTCGGCAAGGCCAAGCTGGCCGGAAGCCGGAGCGAAGAGGCGGACAGCTGCTTCGCCGAGCGCGCCGAGCGCGCGCTTCGGTTTGTCGAAATCGGCCTTGGCATTGCCCGAAAGGAACGTGCGATGGATGGCGATCGGCCCCACGTCGAGGCTGACCGCCGCGACCATGGCCGGCAAAAAGCGGGTGCGTCCCTTCGGACCAAGCGGCGTTCGTGGATGGAAGCGGAGCGCCGAAGATGCGGCCAGGATGCCGCGGCTCTCAAGATATGCCTTTGCCGGACTGGCACGCAGTGGCTGTGCATCGCGCCAGATGCGCAAGGCAGCGGTCGAAGGCTTCGCTGCAGGACTATTGTCCATCGTGGGATCAATTGGACCTCCCGAGAACAAGGCCGACGCCGGTACGCCTTCACGCGCTAGCGCTGCGAGCACGGAATTCTGATCGCATCCGGCAAAGCAATGGAGGAGAATGGCACCTCGCCCGAGCGATATGCCGAGCGAGGGCGTTCGGTCGTCATGCGCAGGGCAGCAGGCCATGCCCTTTGTGCCCAACCATTTGCCGCCGCGGCGTTCGCAGATGCGGCGGGCGGTTGCTTCCAAAGAGCTTATCTTGGTCGAATATCGGTGGGACATGGCACATCGCGATCCTTTCGGTTCGCTCACAAAGGCCCCCTCCCCTCCAGCCTTCCTGTATTGTGAGAGCAGGTTGGAAAGGAGTCACTTCTGCGCTTCGACCCCGTCTGTTTGAGCGTCGCATCGCCATTGCCGCTCAGCCACGAGGTATACCTATCCGCCGCGGCGGCTTCTCACTTGCGCCATTGATTCTTATTGCCGCTCCACAACCTGGTCAGTTCAGATCATTCGACAACGCACTTCGCCCTATCGAAAATCTCGATCCGATCTTTCCTTTTGCAGAGCACGTCGTGCCTTCGAAAGGTAGTCGTGCCAAGTCCGCAGATGAGTGATATGGCTGATTTTTCCTGGCTTGCTCATTCCCGCCATCGCGGCAACCGCCATTCTGCCATGGCCGGGTTGATCATTTTCACGAGCGAATAATGTCTTCGCGCGTTCGATTTCCTCGTCTGAATAATGCATTCGATGCTCCATCGGGTTGGACCTGCGAGAGCGTTCGAACGAAATTCGGCGAACCCTCTGCAGGGTCCGCCGGTTAACCTCCAACTGAAGGACGGGACCTCGAAATTCTTCCGAGGCTGTCGGCTTGTGCCGACATGCGTGACGTTTACGATATAGTCGCTGAGACAATTCGCGCAACTGCACAGCGACTTTTGAAGTACGATAGTCAAGCCGCCGCCTAGCGACCGCTCACCAGCGCCACTCCACTCAGCCATGGTCATTGTAAGCCTCGTGCAGGAGGCGGTGAAGCATCTTCCTTCGGTAAATCTGCTTCAAGCGAAAGAGCAAAAAAACATGACATATCATTTCTATTTGCGGAATTTCGCATGATATGTCATATATCGGACCATGCCCCGTTCGTCTCGAGCTGCTAGCGGACTACCGCCCCAGAGCCAACGTGCGATTACACGGCTAGGTAAAGATATCGCCCTTGCTCGCCGCCGGAGAAAACTTCCTCAGCGTTTAATGGCCGAGCGCATGATCGTCTCGGTTCAAACGCTGCAACGCCTCGAAGCGGGAGATCCTACCGTGGGCCTCGCGGTTCTGGCGAGCGCCCTGCATGTCCTGGGGATGACACAGCGCCTTGCCGAGCTGGTAACCCCAGACAGTGATCGGGCTGGCATCAGCGAGGATTTATCCCGCCTGCCCCAGAAGACCCACGCTGTCAGCGACGATGATCTGGATTTCTAGCAAGCCGTGACGACCATCCGCACCTATGTCTTCGTGCATCTTGAGGAGGGGCCAGTTCCGGCAGGCCTTCTCACGATGACCGACGAACCGCGCAACCAGTTTGCTACCTTCGCTTACGGGCGGCGTTATCTGGAACGCGCTGACCGTATTGCGGTCGATCCTGTAGCTCTGCCGTTGCACGAAGCTGGAACTTCTCGAACATTCAGGACGGAAGAAGGCTTTGCCGTGTTCGGTGGCATTCGGGATGCTGCTCCTGACGGCTGGGGCCAATACCTAATGTACAAGGCGATGGGCGATCGCTTGCCGAGCGAAATCGATCTAATTCTGGCCTCGGGCGAACATCGCGTGGGTGCGCTCGCCTTTGGGCCGACGTCCGCCCAGCCTGAGAGAATTACGCCATGGGGGGGTGGCCCTGCTCCGGGCGAAGAGTTCACGCTCGCAGAGCTAGCGGAAGCCGCCGAACGCGCGCAGCATGTCGACGAACTCGACGAGAACTTAAGAGCCTTGCTGGCAGCCGGATCATCTCTGGGCGGCGCCCGGCCGAAGGCTGCTACAAAAATCGGCGACCAACCCTGGATCGCGAAATTCCAGAAGCGGGGAGACAGCTTCCCCGAATGCCGGGTCGAACTGGCGACAATGCGGCTCGCCAGCGAATGTGGTCTCGATGTGCCGCCACTCGACTTCCGCTGTGTCCTTGATCGCGACATCTATCTGATCGAGCGGTTCGATCGGATTCCTCACGGCAACTGGCTGGAACGCAGGCCCTTTGCTTCGGGGCTCACAATGCTCGGGGCGCATGAGAGCGAGGTCAGCAGCTTCAGCTATGCCGATCTCGCAGGAGCGATCCGGCAATTCGGAACCGAAGTGCGCCAGGATCTACACGAGCTATTTCGTCGTATGTTGCTCAATATCCTCGTCACGAATGATGATGATCACCTGCGCAATCATGGCTTCCTGTTCGATGGTGAGGGTTGGCGGCTATCGCCGCTTTACGATGTAGTGCCGAAGCCGCAGCTGGGACTGGAGCGACGGCTCGTCCTCGGTGTGGGGCCGGAAGGCCGCAATGCAACGATCGAGAATGCTCTCGCCGGTGCCGCAGTCTTCGACCTCGGCCCCGATGACGCGAAAGCAATCGCCGAAGGCATGAGCAGAATCGTAGCGACACGGTGGGAACACCTATTCACAGAAGCAGGGATAAGCGCGGCTGATCGCAAGCGTTTCGCAACCTGCTTCCGATTGGCAGCACCCGCGTCATGATCGCAAACGCAGAAATCCGTTCATGGAGGCGCGTGCTTACCAAATTTGGCATGGTGATTACCCGGTGATTGCTAGCCGAGAAAACAGGGATCAAAAAATGCTGATTAGTGATTATATATCAGTGTATTATGATAGTATGATCACTAAGGTCTGGTACTTTCGCTTCCGCCGGACGGCAGCATAACGTTCCGTTCGGTAGCCGAGCTATCCGAGACTATCGTCGGCCAGCGAGACAGTGGCGGCTACACGGACTGCCGCAGACCACCTCCAGCCACTGACTGCTGCTTCCGGCCCGGAACCGCGAATGCCCGGACAGGGCAAAGCCGATATGACCTCGCCATAATCCGACATTTTGCATGGGAATATTGGAGCGACCAGCGACAGTCGCTCCTGACACAGGCTCTGCAAAATCGAGCTGCCTGCCCCAAAACAATCCCTTCCCGGTTAATGGGGTACTCGCCGAAAGCCGCTTGTTGCCGCCAGCTTTCTCCGCCTACGTAGCGGTGAGAACAACCGAGAACCCCTATGACCTTCATCCAGTGGGCGACAATTGCAATCCTCGCGGCAATGCTCGTTGCCTATGCATCCGAGCGTTTTCGCCTCGAGACTGTGGCCCTCACGGGGCTCGGCACCGCATATGTGGCCGGCGTCGTTCCTGCGCAGAACATCTTCACCGGATTCGCCAGCCCCGCCGTCATCACCGTGGTGGAGATTTTGCTGCTGGTATCCGCGCTGTCCCAGTCGCGGATCATGGACGATATTGCCCGGCGCATCGTGGCCGGCGCGAAAGGGGAGATGGCGATCCTGGCAATGCTTTGCGCAATGGGGGCGGCCGGATCGATCTTCATGAACAACATCGGCGCGCTGGCGCTGCTGTTTCCGGTCGCCCTGTCGGTCTGCGCGAAGCTCGATATTCCGTCTTCGCGTGTCCTGATGCCGCTCTCCTTCGCGACCTTGCTCGGGGGCATGTGCTCGCTCACCGGCACACCCGCCAATCTCGTGGTCAACGAATGGAAGGTTCTCGAGACAGGATCGGGCTTCGGATATCTCGAACTGGCCCTGATCGGCGGCCCGGTGGCGCTGATCGGGCTTGGCTGGGTAATCCTGTCCGCGCCAAGGTTCTTCGGGAGCAACGAAGCGGCAACGCACAGCCGCATCGAGATCGGCCCGTCAGAGTTTCTGGCCGAGATGCTGGTTCCAGAGGACTCGTCACTGACCGGGCTGCACCTGCCCGAGGCCGAACAGCGAACCGAGTTGCGCATCCATGGCGTGATGCGCCACGGCGTTCATGTCTTCGCCCGCCGGGACAACATCATCCTTGTCGCTGGCGACACACTGCTGCTGGAAGGCGACCTTGCCCGCCTCGAAGACCTGCGCGATCAGGGCAGCCTTGCCAACCCGGCCGGATTGGCAAGGCACGCCGAACGTATCGAAGCGGTGGTCATGCCCGACAGTCTCCTGCTGGGTTCCCGCCTGGGCGACATCCTGATGTTCGCCGAAAACTCGGTGCGCGTGGCCGCCCTGGCAAGCCGTCGCCACCGCATCGAGGGCAGCTTCGGCGACCTCCAGATCGGTCTGGGCGATGTTCTGTTGCTCGCTGGCGAGAGAGGCGCATTGCAGCAGACCATTGCCGATTGCGGACTGCTCCCGCTGTCGCGCCAGCGCCCACCGCGGCTCAATGCGCGCGCCGCGCCGGGCGTCATAACCTTCATCGCCGGCGTCTTGCTGAGCGCCTTTAACATTGTCCCGCCCGAAATCGCCTTTGGCGCCGTTGTGATCGCGCTGATCATGACGCGCAGCCTCAACCTGCGCACCGCGCTGCAAGACCTCAACTGGCCCATCGTAATCCTGCTCGCCTGCATGATCCCGCTCGGGCAAGCGGTGCAGGATACGGGCACCGCGCGGGTGATCGCCAATGCGCTGGCCGACTATATTCCCCTGGGTGAGCCTATGGCCGTGGTTGCGCTCGTGCTCGGGCTGGCGGTGGTCGTCACCCCGTTCATCGACAACGTCTCGACTGCCGCTGTCCTCAGCCCCATCGCCGCAGGAATCGCGACCCGGACAGGCGTGCCGATCGAGCCGTTGCTGATGGCGGTCGCCATCGGTGCCTCGCTCGACTTCATGACGCCGTTCGGACATCACAACAATGCCATGGTGATGGGGGCAGCAGGCTATCGCTTCCGGGATTTCCTGCGATTTGGCGGACCGCTTACGATAGTCACCTTCGGAATCGCGCTCGTGGCCTTCGCTGCCATCCTGTAAGCGCTAGCATGATGCCGGAGGGTTGAAAGAAATCCTATTCTCGGCTAAATGCCTAGTTTAGAAATAGGGAAATAAGACTACGATGATCTCGAACAAGGCAAAATATGCGTTCCGGGCGTTGCTGGCCATTGCCGCCGAGCCGCAGGGGCAAGCCTTGACGAGCGCCGAAATTTCCCGGCGCCATGCCATCCCGCACAAGTTTCTCGAACAGATCCTGCTTGAGCTTAAACGGGCGGGCATTCTCGAAAGCCGCCGCGGGAAAAGCGGGGGTTATGTGATGCTTAGGCCTGCCGATACGATCAGCTTTGGCGAAGTTCTGCGGCTGTTCGAGGGCCCTCTGGCCCCCCTGCCCTGCCTGTCGCGCAATTCCTATCGCCGCTGCGAGGACTGCGAGAACGAGGCCCGCTGCACCATTCGGCGCGAGTTTGCAAAAGCCTATGATGCGAGCCGCCAGGTGCTCGATTCGCGCACGATTGGCGATGCTCTGGATAATCCAGCCGCAGCGCCGCTCGTCGCGGAAGAACGGCGCGCCAGCTGACCCCTTCAAAATCTCCCTTGCTAATCCCTATAATCCAGATAGAGATAGTGACCTAGAGAGTCGCCCGGCCTTTCCGTCCATGCGGGCGGAGGGAAGGCACCAGGGAGATTGCGACATGACGACGTTTCACAGGCTGCACCGGTTCGGCGCGGCAGCATTGCTGGCGAGCGCTGCCCTGCTGGCCGGCTGCTCGAACAAGGCGGATGGCGACACAGCAGCGGTCGAGCTGCTCAATGTGTCCTATGATCCCACGCGCGAACTCTATGCCGCGATCAATCCGGTGTTCGCGGCTGACTGGCAGGAGAAGACCGGGCAGGCGGTCAGGATCACCATGAGCCATGGCGGCTCGGGCAAGCAGGCGCGCGCCGTGATCGACGGGCTTTCCGCCGATGTCGTCACCCTCGCGCTGGCCTACGATATCGATGCCATCGCCGACAGGAGCAACGGCAAGCTGCCCGAAAACTGGCAGAGCCGCCTGCCGCACAACAGTGCGCCCTATACCTCGACGATCGTCTTCCTCGTCCGCGCGGGCAACCCCAAGCAGATTTCCGACTGGGACGATCTGATCAAGCCGGGCGTGTCGGTCATCACCCCCAATCCCAAGACGAGCGGGGGCGCGCGCTGGAACTTCCTCGCCGCCTGGGCCTATGCGAAAGCGCACGGCAACGGCTCCGATGCCGCCGCGCAGGATTTCGTGCGGAAGCTCTATGCCAATGTGCCGGTGCTTGACAGCGGTGCGCGCGGATCGACCACGACCTTTGCCGAGCGCGGCATTGGCGACGTGCTGCTGGCCTGGGAAAACGAGGCCTTCCTCGCGCAGCAGGAGCTGGGGCAAGGCAAGTTCGACATCGTCGTCCCGTCCATTTCCATACTGGCCGAGCCGCCGGTTGCGGTGGTCAACGGCAATGCCCGGCGCCACGACACGGAAAAGCTCGCCGAGGCCTATCTCAGCTTCCTCTACACCCCGCAGGCGCAGGAGATCATCGCCCGCAACCATTACCGGCCGGTGGACGAGACGGTTGCCGAAAAATACGCCTCGACCTTCCCCAGCCTGACCCTTGTCACCATAAACAATGACTTCGGCGGATGGCGCGCCGCGCAGCAGCGCTTCTTCAGCGATGGCGGTGTGTTCGACACGATCTACTCCAGGCCGCGGCGGTAAGGCGCGATGGACATCGCCGTGAACAGACCGCCACCGGTGCCGCTGGCGCCCGCCGCCCCTGCCCGCGCGCACCTGCGCAATCGCCTCCAACGTAATCGCTCCGTCATCCCGGGCTTCGGGCTGACCATGGGGCTAACCCTCGCCTGGTTGTCGCTGATCGTGCTTATCCCGCTGAGCACGGTGTTCATCCGCTCGGCCGGCATGGGCTGGAGCGAGTTTCTCGCCGCCGGTTTCTCGCCGCGCGCGGTGGCGGCCTATCGCGTCAGCTTCGGCACCGCCTTTGCCGCAGCCTTCGTCAACGGGGTCTTCGGCCTGCTGACGGCCTGGGTGCTGGTGCGTTACGAGTTTCCCGGCAAGCGCATCGTCAACGGGCTGGTCGACCTGCCCTTTGCCCTGCCCACGGCAGTTGCGGGCATTGCACTGGCCGCCATCTATGCGGGCAACGGCTGGGTCGGCCAGTGGTTCGAGCCGCTCGGCATCCAGCTTGCCTATACCCCGATTGGCATCACGCTGGCGCTGATCTTCATCGGCCTGCCGTTCATCGTGCGCTCGGTCGAGCCGGTGCTCGAGGACATGAGCGCGGAAGTGGAGGAGGCCGCGCTATCGCTGGGCGCCAGGCCCTGGCAGGTCTTCACGCGGGTGATCCTGCCCGCGATCATGCCATCGCTGCTGACCGGCTTCGCGCTCGCCTTCGCGCGCGGCGTGGGCGAATATGGCTCGGTCATCTTCATTGCCGGCAACATGCCGTTCAAGTCGGAGATCGCACCGCTGCTGATCGTCACCCAGCTGGAGCAATACGACTATGCCGGGGCGACCGCGATCGCCACCGTAATGCTGGTCGCCTCGTTTGCGGTGCTGCTTCTCATCAACCTCATTCAGGCGTGGTCGCGCGGGAGGATGCAGGCATGAACACTCTTTCGATCCTGCGCGCGCGCCATCTGCTGATCGCCGCCGCGCTCGCCTTCATCGCGCTGTTCCTGGTCCTGCCGCTGGCAGCGGTCTTCATGGCCGCGCTGGAGAAAGGCCTGGAGGCCTATGCCGCCGCGCTGGTCGAGCCCGATGCTCTGGCCGCAATCAGGCTGACCCTGCTGGTCGCCGCGATCAGCGTACCGCTCAACATCGTGTTCGGCATCGTCGCGGCCTGGTCGATCGCCAAGTTCGACTTTCCGGGCAAGAGCCTGCTGGTCACCTTCATCGACCTGCCGTTTTCGGTGTCTCCGGTGGTGGCGGGCCTGATCTATGTGCTGATGTTTGGCGCACAGGGCTGGTTCGGCCCGTGGCTGGCCGAGCATGACATCCAGATCATCTTCGCCGTGCCGGGCATCGTGCTCGCCACCGTCTTCGTGACCTTTCCCTTCGTCGCCCGCGAACTCATCCCGCTGATGAGCGAACAGGGGCGCGACGACGAGGAAGCCGCCCTGTCGCTCGGCGCATCGGGTTTGCAGACCTTCCTCCGGGTGACGCTGCCCAATATCCGCTGGGGCCTGCTCTATGGCGTGCTGCTCTGCAACGCGCGCGCCATGGGCGAGTTTGGCGCGGTATCGGTCGTCTCCGGGCATCTGCGCGGGCTGACCAATACCATGCCGCTCCATGTCGAGATTCTCTACAACGAATACAATTTCGTCGCCGCCTTTGCCGTCGCCTCGCTGCTGGCGCTGCTCGCACTGGTGACGCTGGTTCTCAAAAGCATCGTCGAATGGCGGTTCGCCTATCACCGCAGGAGTGCAGGACATTGATCACGCTCGATGGCATCACCAAGACCTTCGGCGGCTATCGCGCGCTGGATAACATCGACCTCGAAGTGAAGGACGGCGAGTTCCTCGCGCTTCTCGGCCCCTCGGGGTCGGGCAAGACGACACTGCTGCGCATCATCGCCGGGCTGGCCTTTCCCGATGCGGGAACGGTCGCCTTCGATGGCGAGGACGTGACCGGTCTCAAGGTCGCGGACCGCAAGGTCGGCTTCGTGTTCCAGCACTACGCGCTGTTCAAGCACATGACCGTCGCCGACAACGTCGGCTTCGGTCTGTCGGTGAGGAAGCGCGGCCAGCGTCCGCCCAAGGCGCAGATCAGGGCCCGTGCGGAGGAACTGCTGGAGCTTGTCCAGCTGGGCGGTCTGGGCAACCGTTATCCTGCGCAGCTTTCCGGCGGCCAGCGCCAGCGCGTCGCACTGGCCCGCGCGCTGGCGGTGGAGCCGCAGCTGCTGCTGCTCGACGAGCCCTTCGGTGCGCTCGACGCCAAGGTCCGCAAGACGCTGCGCCGATGGCTGCGCGATCTGCACAAGCAGATGGGGCTGACCTCGATCTTCGTCACCCACGATCAGGAAGAAGCGCTCGAACTGGCCGACCGCGTCGTGGTGATGGATCATGGCGTGATCGAGCAGATCGGCACGCCCGAGCAGGTCTATATGGAACCGGCCACGGCCTTCGTTTCGGACTTTGTCGGCGAGACCAACCATCTGCCCGGCGGCATCCATGTGCGGCCACACGAATTCCGCATTGTCGAGGACGGCGGTCAGCCCGTCATCGTCGAGAGCATCTTCCGCAAGGGCGGCGTCTGGCGCATCGAGGGAAGCCTCGCCAGCCACGCCGAGGTGGTCGAGCTGGATCTCGACGCCACCCTTGCGCCCCCTTCGCCCGGCGACACCATCAGGATCGTGCCGCGCCGGTTGAAGACCTTTCCCCAAAGCGGAGCCACGAGCCATGACCAAGCTTGATCAATCCGTGTCGAACGAGGCTCAGCACTTGCTGGAAGAGAGCATAGCCAACGTCCGCGAAGCGCTGTCCGGCATGAAGTTCGGCAATGTGTCCCTCACCGTACACGAGGGGCGCATCGTCCAGATCGACGTGACCGAGAAGAAACGCATCAGGTCCGCCTGACGCCTCGCCCATCATTTCACACCATCAGGAGCAATTGCGAGCTGACCGGACCACCGGAGGCATCGTGTTCCCCCCAAGGAGAACAATCGATGACTTCCCGTACCCCTCTGCTGGCAGGCGCGGCCCTGCTTGCCATTGCCGCCCTCGCCCAGAGAGCCCAGGCCGCCGAAGATGCGCAGCGTCCCGGTCAGGGCGCAGCCGATCAGCCGGCAGCCGCCACCGGCGGCGCCCGGAACGGCGATGCGATCGTCGTTACCGCGCGCCGCCGGACGGAAACGGCACAGGATATCCCGCTCGCCATATCCGTCGTCGGCGGCGACCAGCTCGACAGTACCGGTTCGTTCAATGTCGGGCGGTTGCAGCAACTGACCCCGGCGCTGCAGTTCTATTCATCGAACCCGCGCAATACCGCGGTCAACATCCGCGGCATCGGCGTGCCGTTCGGGCTCACCAGCGACGGGTTCGAACAGGGGGTCGGCATCTATATCGACGATGTCTACTATTCGCGCGTGGCATCGGCGACCTTCGATTTTCTCGACGTTGCCCAGATCGAGGTGCTGCGCGGTCCGCAGGGTACGCTCTACGGCAAGAACACCAGCGCCGGGGCGATCAACATCACCACCAACCAGCCCACCTTCGCCTTCGAAGGCAAGGCCGAGGTGAGCATCGGCAACTACAACTTCAAACAGGCCAAGGCGGTGGTTTCCGGCCCGCTGAGCGACAGGCTCGCCGCGCGTCTGGCGCTGTCGAGCACGAGCCGGCGCGGAACCATCTACAACGTGACGACCGATCAGTGGCTTCAGAGCCAGGACAACATCGGCCTGCGCGGGCAACTGCTGTGGGAGCCCGCCAGCGATCTCAGCGTCACGCTCGTGGGCGACTACAACGAGCAGAACGCCCTGTGCTGCGGTTCCGTCTTCGTGCGGGCCGGTGCAACGCAGCGTCCGTTGAACCGGCAATATGCCGCGCTGGCCGCCGCGCAGAACTATGCGCCGCCCAGCACCGACCCGTTTGACCGGCTGAGCGATCTCGATGCCCGCCTCAATGCCGGCAATGTGATCGGCGGCGTGGCGTTGAAGGTGAAGTGGGATCTCGGCCACAGCAACCTGACCTCGATCACGGCCTGGCGGACATGGGACTGGAAGCCGGAGAATGACCGCGACTTTACCGGGTTGCCGATCGTCACCCTGTCGCAGAACCCCTCGCAGCAGAACCAGTATACGCAGGAGCTGCGGTATACCTATTCGGGCCGGGCGGTCGATTTCGTGATCGGCGCCTTCGCCTTCGATCAGCGCATCGACACGCAAGGGCTTGAGGCACACGGTTCTGCCTCAAGCCAGTGGTCGATCACCCCCTCCAATCCGCTGGCGAACGACCCCACCGTGCTAGACGGCCTGACTGCGCGCAACACGCAGTACCTCAAGAGCACCAGCCTGGCGCTGTTCGGGCAGGCGAGCTGGAAGGTGAGCGATGCCTTCACGATCCAGCCCGGCGTCCGTCTCAACTACGACAGGAAGGAGGGCTTTTACGAACGCCGGGTGTTCACAGGCGAGGGAACCGAACTGCTGGGAAGCGAAACCGATGCCCGCAGTGTGGCGCAGCTCGGCATTTTCCGGCCGCAGCTCAGCGCCCCGCGCGCGAGCAACTGGAACTTCAGCTATGATCTGACGCTGAGCTATGCGCTGGCGCCCGATGTCCTCACCTATGCAACCTATGCCAGGAGCTTCAAGACCGTTGGCATCAACCAGAACGGCCTGCCGACCGATGCCGCCGGTGTGCCAATTCAGGCGGCCGGCCAGATCGCGCCGGAAAAGGTCAACCATTTCGAACTCGGCATCAAAACGCAGTTCTGGGACCGCCGCGCAACCTTCAACCTCGCGGCCTTCCGCACGGAGATCAAAGACTATCAGGCGACCGTGACCAACGGCCAGTTCGGCGTGTTGCGCGGCTATCTCGCCAATGCCGGAAAGGTGCGCACTCAGGGGTTCGAGGCGGACTTCTCGATCCGGCCAAGCGAGCGTTTCAACGCCTATGTAAGCGGCGCCTATACCGATGCGACCTACCGCAAGTTCGTCGATGCGCCCTGCCCGCCCGAGCTTTCCGGCGGCTCGGCGCTGGCGGCCGGGCAGACGCCCGGTGCGCCCGGTACACCTGGCGGACCCAGCGCTCCCAATTGCGATATTTCGGGTCAGCGCCTGCCCGGTGTGTCGAAGTGGTCGGTGTCGTTTGGCGCCGAAGGCAACGCTCCGGCACGCCTGCTGGGCGAAGATGGCGAGGTCTATTTCGGCTATGACGGCAGCTATCGCTCAAACTTCTCCTCGCTTGCCTCCCCTTCGGCCTACACCTGGATCGACGGCTACAGCCTGTCGAACTTCCGGCTGGGGTTCCGAACCGATAACGGGCTGGATGTGTTCGGCTGGGTCCGCAATGCCTTCGACGAAAACTATTTCGAGCAGCTGTTCGTCGGCCCCGGCAATACCGGCCTCATTGCCGGCCTGCCGGGCGATCCGCGGACCTGGGGTGGCACGATCCAGATGAGCTTCTAGGCAAATCCGCCGCCCGAGACACCAATTCCCCACTTATTTAGTCGATTTATTGGCACGACTCATCGACAGGATGTATTCCTACTAGCTAAGTGGGGATATAGCCTGTCTGACTCGATAATGGAGGATGAGACCATGCCCGCTCTATGTGATCGCCATGCCGACAGTCCATTGCTTCTGACAGTACCCGGCCTCGACAACAGCGGACCTGCGCACTGGCAGACCCTGTGGGAGAATGAGGACGACCGTTGCGCCCGGGTCGAACTTGGCCTCTGGGACAGGCCCTCACCCCTGCCCTGGGCAGGCAGGCTCAATGCCGCCGTTGCCATGGCATCGCGGCCAGTGGTTCTGATCGCTCACAGCCTCGGCTGCCACGCCGTCGCGTGGTGGAGCATGTTCGATGACGCTCTGACGCACAAGGTCGCGGGCGCCCTTCTGGTGGCGCCTCCCGAGGTCGACGATATGCCGATAGACGAAAGGCTGCGCCCCTTCGCACCGACTGCCAGAGCCCGGCTGCCCTTCCCCTCGATACTGGCGGCAAGCCGCAACGATCCCTATGCGACGTTCGGTCGCGCCAAGCGGATGGCGCGCATATGGGGCAGCAGGCTGGTGGACGCGGGGGCGCTGGGCCACATCAACGCCGATTCCCGGATCGGGAACTGGCCCTACGGGCGCTATCTTCTGGACCGGCTGATCGCGGGCATCACACCCTCGCCGCGGCCGTTGCTACCCGGCGGGGCGGTCGAAACGCTCCAGCAGCACGAACCTGCGACCCTCGCGCTGGGGCGCTGACCGAGGCCGCTGTCCGGGCAGACGATCCGGCAATAAACTCCACGAAATCCCCATCGTCCAAGTGTGCTTTTAAGCCATCTGTGGGCGATGGGGAATGCGCTGTGCCTATCGCTCGGCGGCGTGCTTCACATAGGTGTCGAACCAGTCGAACGCCTCGGCCAGCGTGTGCAGGCGGCTTTCGCGGGCGACATAGGCGTGGTCCTCATAGGGCATCATTTCCAGCTTGGCCGTCGCCCCCACGCCCTTCAGCGCGTGATAGAAGCGCTGCGACTGGATCGGATAGGTGCCGGTGTTGCTGTCGATCTCGCCATGGAACAGCAGGATCGGCTCGTTGATGTCGGGCGCATGCATGAACGGCGACATCGCATGGTAGACCTCGGGCACCTCCCAGTAGGTGCGCCGTTCGCGCTGGAACCCGAACGGGGTCAGCGTGCGATTATAGGCCCCGCTCAGCGCATAACCGGCAGCAAAAATGTCGCTGTGCGCCAAGAGGTTCGCGGTCATGAAGGCGCCGTAGCTATGCCCGGCAATGCCCACCGTCGAGCGTTCGGTGACGCCCGCATCGACCAGCATATCAACCGCCGCCTGCGCATTGGCCACCAGTTGCTCGACATAGGTGTCGTTCGCCTCGAGTCCGCCGACGATCGGCATCGCCGCATCGGCCAGCACCGCATAGCCCTGGGTGAGGAACAGCAGATAGTCGCTCGACACCCGGTTCGAGCGGCCCGAGTAGCGATAGGGCGAACCGCGCACCTGCCCCGCGCCCTGCTTGCTGGCGAATTCGCGCGGGTAGGCCCAGACGATGGCGGGCACCTTGTCGCCCTCGCGGTAGTTCGGCGGCAGGTAAAGCGTTCCGCTCAACGGCACGCCATCGGAGCGGGTGTAGTTCACCAGACGCTTGCTTGACCAGCTCAGCGCATGTTCGGGCTGGGCGATCTGAGTGAGCGCCATTTGCGAGCCGCCAGCAAGATCGAGCATGCGGTAGTTGGCAGGCGTGGTGCCCGTTTCATAGCGGGTGACGATCCGGCTCGCCTCGTCGTCAAGCACGGCGACAACCGTCTCGTAGCTTGCGCCCTCGGTCGCGAACAGCCGTTCGGTCTGCCCGGTGGCGAGGTTGAACCGGTCGAGGAACGGGTGGTCGCCCTCGGGAGAACCGCCCTCGCCCGTCAGATAGATCCAGTCGCCGTCCTGCCGCAGCAGCGCGCCGCCCGCCAGCGTGACAGGTTCGCCCGGATCGCCATACCAGTCGTCCGAATTGTGCGACCACAGCAACCGCGCTTCGGAGCCCACCGAACCGGCATCGGCCAGCCACATGCGGGTGTCGCGGGTGGCCCCGCGGAACTGTCCCGCCATCACCTCGCCTTGCGCGGTGAAGGCGAACCGCCCGCGCGAACCGCCATCCGGCGACGTCGGAACGAGGCGATCCTCGGTGCGCAGCACTTCGCGCGGCTTACCCGTGAACGGCGCTTCGAGCACCATCATGCGATCGCGATAGGGGGCCTCGACCGAGGGGTTGCCCTCGTCGAGCGGCTCCACATAGACAATGGCGGCCGGCGATGAAGGCCGCCACTGATGCCAGCGCTCGCCCGGTTGTGCCCAGCCCATGCTTTCGGGGCCCGCAGTGTTGAGCGGCACACTGGCCAGCTCGCGCACCAGCGTGCCGTCCGCCGCCAGAATATCGACCTGCTTGGGGAACCGGCTGGCCGGAACGAGATAGGAGTAGGGCCCGGTAATCCGCGTCGCGAGGAAATACTGCCCGTCTGCCGATGCGGTCAGGCTTTCATAAATACCGGGCTCGCCAAACGGGGTCAGCTCGCCACTGGCCACATCCACCAGCATCGGCTGCGCGGTCATGTAATAATCGAACAGCCGCTCGTCGAATTCGTCGGTGAGCAGGTTGGTGAAGGTCCAGACCGGGGCCTTCTCGCCATCGGTCTGCTGCACGGCCGGGCCCGTGGGCACGCCGCGCTTCGGCGCTGGGCCACGGCCCGAGGGCACGAACTGGCACAGAATGCGGCGGCTGTCGCTCATCCACGCACACGGCGCGTCCGACGAGCTGGCAATGCTGCTGGCGACATTGATCGAAGGACCGGTCAGCCTGCGCACCGTGCCGTCCGCCGTATTGGCGAGCCACAGCTCGATGCCCTGCGCGGCGGTGTGGAGGAAGGCAAAGCTCTTGCTGTCGGGCGACCACATCGGCGGTCCGAGGTTCGTTGCCGGCGCGGCGAGATCGCGCTCCTGGCCGGTGCGCAGATTGATCAGGCGATAGCCGGTGCCGCGTCCGGTGTAGGACGAGTTCCGATCATAGACATTGGTATCGTAAGGCCCGTTGGTCTCGACATTCACCCGCACCCCGCCAAGCCGCACCATGTCCACGGCGCGCTCGGCGATTCCCGGCATGCCCTGCAGCGTTGTAATCACCATCCAGTCGCCATCCGGGCTGGCGCTGGCGGCGGGCGGCGGGGGGATATCGAGAATGGCGGCGGCCTCGGCGGAAGGCTCGCGATAGCCCTCCTGCGCCGTGGCGACATTGGGCAGGACCGCTCCGCTCAGGGCAAGAGCAAGCGCAAGAATGCGGGTGAGTTTCATGAACGGTGGCTCCGAACCAGATGGCATCGCCGCTCATGCGGCACAAAATCAGCATAGAACACGGCGGCCGATCCGCAAAAGACCGGCCGCCGCATCAGTCAGTCTATCAGAAGCTCTTGTTGAACCCGAGATAGAAGAACGTGCCCACATTATCGAACAGCGACGCGCCACCGGCCCCGGTATAGGTCGACGGAGTGCGCGGCGGATGCTCGTCGAACAGGTTGTTCACGCCGAACTGCACGGTCTCCCCACTGCTGAAGTCGTAGGAGAACGACAGGTCGTGATAGAACCGTTCGTCAACGGTGACACCGCCATAGTATTCGTCGCTGCGCTGCACGTTGATCTTCGAGTTGCCGAGATAACGCACCGTCCAGTTCGCCCGCAGACCGCCCAGCGAATAGTCGAGGTTGAGATTGCCGCGCCAAGTGGGATTGCCATACTCGCCGTCGCTGATGAGCAGCGTGTCGAGATCGGTGACGTCGACCAGCTCCTCCAGCTTGTCGAGGTAGGTGGCGGTCAGGCGCACATCGAGGCGGCCCGGCAGGTTGGCCGAAATCCGGTCAAGATAGGTGCGATAGCTCGCCGCCATATCCAGACCGCGCGCTTCCAGCGCACCGATGTTCACCTGACGCAGGTCGATCGACGAGATCACATAGGGATCGCTGATGCCGGTGAAGTTGCCGCGCGTAACCAGCGGGCAGAACGGATTGTCGAGCGATGCGGAATCCACGCACTTGTCGACGATGTCGTTGCCGCTGAGGGTCTGGATCGCGTCGTCGATCTTGATGGTCCACCAGTCAGCCGAGAGCCGCAGGCCCTCGAACGGCGAAGCGACCACGCCGAAGGTCCACGAGTTCGAAGTCTCTTCCTGCAGATCGGGGTTGCCGCCCAGCCGCGTGGTCAGGGCCAGCGACGCAGCCGGGTCGACCCAGCCCGCGGGGATACCCAGCGCGCGGCAGTTCGCCTCGCGGTTGGGGTTGAGGTTGATCTCGGCCGCATCGCAGGGGTCGGCGGTGATGTTCAGCACGCCCAGCGTCTCGGGCGCGAAGAACTCGACCAAGGTCGGCGCGCGCACGCTGCGCGAACGGGTGACGCGGAAGCTCAGATCGTCGATCGGCGCCCATTCGCCGCCCAGCTTCCAGGCCCAGGTATCGCCCACGGTGTCATAGTGCGAATAGCGCGCCGCGCCTTCGAACTGCAGCGACTTGCCGATGATGCTGTCCTTGAGCACCGGCACCACCAGTTCGACGAAGGCTTCGGACACATCGCTGCTGGCATCGACTTCGCCGCCGCCGTTGTCGGTGCGGTAGAGCAGGCCGCGCGAGCCGAGCGCGTCGTCGACGCTCTTCAGCGAGTCCTTGCGGTACTCTGCACCAAGCGCGACGCCCAGCGGACCTGCCGGAAGCTCGATCGGGCTGCCCGAGACCTGGAAACCGGCAAGGAACTGCTCGTTGGTGACATCGCGCTGGAAGGTCGCCTCGAAATAGGCCTTCTGCTCATCGCTCAGCATGCCGCCGAAGACGCTGATCGGCGTGCAACCGGCATCGCGCGCGGCGGCGCTGCGGCACACGATGTCGCCCGAGACCGGATCGCGCACGGCATCGACCGCCTCGTAGAACCGGCTCTCGATGCGCGAGTTGCCGCGCTTGTAGCGCTGGTCGCGGCGACCGTACTGCGCAAAAGCGGTCCAGTCGAAATTGCCCAGTTCGCCGCGCAGGCCGCCCGCGATGGTGTAGGTTGTGCGGCGGTTGCCGTGCTCGCGGTTGCCGAAGATGTACTCGCCTTCGTAGCCGACCTTGATCGACGACAGGTTGTTCGCGTCCATCAGCGCGGTGACTTCATCGGGCAGCGTGGGGTTGTCGCGGCGGAGGGTCAGGGCGGAATCGAAGAAGCCCTGGCCGTTGGTTTCGCTCTCGGCGAAGGAGAACTCGAAATCGGTAAAGGCGGTGATGCCGCTGGTCAGTTCGTACTGCAGGCCGGCGATGGCGGAAATGGCCTCACGCGGATTGCGCAGATTGCGCTCGCGGCTGTCATAACCGAAGTCGCCGCCGACGCATTTCGTGCCGTAGCAGGTAACATCGTCGGGCTGCGCGATCAGGCCCTGATCGTAGAAATAGCGCTGCCCGCCGATCACGAAGGTCGGCTCGTAAGGCGTATTGATCGTGCGCGGATTGTTGATGACGATACGATCGGGAATGCCGTCGTTGGGGCCGGTGTTATCGGGGTTGGTCACGAAGTCCAGCTCGCCCGCACCGTAGGTGTAGCTGCGGTCGCGATAGCGAAGCGTGTCGCTCTTGCTGTAGGTGAGGCCGAACCGCGCCGAACCGCGGCCGTCATCGAACTTGCCGCCACCGCTGACCGACATCCGGTAGGTGCCCGCGTCGCCGCGCGAGGACAGGCCGAGGCGGCCCGACAGGTTCAGGCCTTCCATGTCCTCCTTGAGGCGGATGTTGACCACACCCGAAACGGCGTCCGCACCATAGACCGCCGAGGCGCCGCCGGTGATGATGTCGACGCTTTCGATCATCGAGGTGGGAATAGCGGAAACGTCGACCTGCGCCCCGTCGCGCGAGCCGGACACCCGGCGGCGACCGTCAACCAGCACCAGCGTGCGGTTTTCGCCGAGGCCGCGCAGGTTGATGAAGCTGGCGCCGATGTCGCGCTGGAAGGTATCGTTGCCCGAGCCGAGACCGACCGAAATCTGCGGGCTCTGCATCAGCACGTCGCCGATATCGTTGAGGCCGGTGTTCGAAATCTGCTCCGCGGTGACAACCGTGGTCGGGGTCGGGTTATCGAAGCCGGTGCGGGCGATGCGCGAGCCGGTGACGACGATGCGGCCGTCAGACGCTTCGTCTGCGGCGGCGGCGCTGGTTTCCGGGGCATCCTGCGCATGAGCAATGGACGGCGCAAGGCACAGCGCCAAAGCTGTGCCACCGACCAGAAATCGTTTCAAATTCAAGCCTGATTCGCCAATGGCGGCGCGATTGAGCCCCGAATACCTCATGTTTTTCTCCGTTTTTGAAGCCTTGTCGATCCGAGAGACAGTCTTGCGACAAAGGAAAGGCCTGCGAAGCAATATTGGTTCGCGTACCTATAACCATGCGTTATGATGCAAGCTTCGGTGCGACCCCTCAGCTGACGCCAGTTCTGCCAGACTGGCGCGCTTACTGGATGTCCGCGCTCCCTGCCAGCGAAGCAGGGCCGCTATCCTCGGTTCAAATTCCATGCCGTTCGGTTATGCTGCCTGCGGTTGCACCTGGCACGGAGCCCAATATGCGTTTGCGGCACATCGAAGTCTTTCACGCCGTTTACGAGCATGGCTCGATCAGCGGCGCGGCGCGCATGCTCAATGTCTCGCAGCCATCGGTCAGCAAGGTGCTGCGCCATGCCGAGGACCAGCTTGGCTATGAGCTTTTCCAGCGGACCAAGGGCAGGCTCGTCGCCACCCCGCAGGCCCACGAGCTGTTTGCCGAGGTGGCCGAGGTCTACACCAGCCTCAGCAAGCTGAGCCGCACCGCGCACAATATCGGGAGCCGCAAGGGCGGGCATTTGCGGGTCGCCGTGCTGCCCGCGATTGCGCTGGCGGTGGCCCCGCGCGCTATCGCTCGGCTGTGCGAAGGCAATGCCGAGATCTCCTCCGAGATCACCACGCTGCACAGCCGCGAGATGGACCGCTTCCTGCACGAGCGCGCCTGCGACGTCGCGGTGGGCTTTCGGCTGAACCGCAATGCCGGGATCGCGCAGACCGAACTCGGGCGGCCACGCCTAGTGCTGGTCACCCCGCGCGATGCTTTCGGACCCACCGACCAGCCCGTCGCGATCGAGGCCCTGCATGAACTCAACTTCATCGGCGTGCGCGACAGCGGCCCCTTGGCCGATGCCTTCGTGAACGAGCTGAACCGCTACGAAGTCGCCCCGCGCGAGGTGGTCACCTCGCATACCTATTACGCCGCGCTGGCGCTGGTGCGCGAAGGGATGGGGATCACGGTTGCCGACGAATATACGGTTTCGGCCCTGGGCACGCCCGACCTGTCCTACTACCAACTGGTGCCGAACGTGCAGGCGCCGATCTATGCGGCAACGCTCGAGAACAGCCCGAACGCCGACCTTGCCGACCGCTTTATCGAAAACCTGCGCGCGGCGCTCTGCGAGCTTTCCGGCCCGAGCACACCCGGTCAGCCCACGACGCCATAACGCAGAGCTATGACTCGGGTGACGACTTGACATTGTCATGCGGTTTTTGCGCCTGCACTCCTTGGGTTCGAGATCGCCGCAGCAAGTTAGAGGAGACCGCAAGTTGGTAGCGCCTACCCAAACACAGCCCGCATCAAGGCTCTGTTTGCTCACGGCAGCCGCTCTGGGCGTGCTGGCGGCTCCTGCTGGCGCGCAAGCCCCGGAAGCAGCCATGCGCGCGGCGCTGAGCGATCCTGCCCATGCTCTGGCGCCCGGTTGCGTGGCTAGCACGTTCGCGCAGGGGCAGCCGGTCGGGCTGGTGGCGCAGGGCTATGCCGATCTTGCCGACCAACGCCCGCTCGATGGCGACAGCCTGTTTTATGCCGCCTCAGTGTCCAAGCAGTTCACCGCGCTGGCGGCGGCCACGCTGATTGCGCAGGGGAAGTTGGCACTGGACGACGATGTGCGCCAGTACCTGCCCGAACTCCCGGTTTACGATGCGCCGATCACGGTCGGCATGCTGATGCATCATACCTCGGGCATTCGCGATTCGCTGGGCCTGCTGCGCATGGCAGGCGTCAGCGATGTCGGAACGGCCTCGAAGGACGATGCGCTAGACCTGCTGTTCCGCCAACAGCACACGCAGTTCACGCCCGGCACGCGCTACAGCTATTCGAATGGCGGCTATCTGCTGCTGGCCGAGATCGTCGAACGCGTCGTGGGCGAGGCCTTTGCCGACTACGCCCGGCGCGCGATTTTCGCCCCGCTGGGGATGGAACGCAGCTTCTTCCTCAACGACAACAGCCCTGCCGCCGGCACCTTCGCCCATGGCTATGTGCCCGAGGGCGATGGCTTTGCCCTGCGTGACAGCTTCCCGCGCTTCAGCGGATCGGGCGGGCTGATGCTGTCGATGAACGACCTGGCCCGCTACGAATACGATATCGAGCAGGGCCACAGGGTCTGGACCCCGGAGGTGACGCAAATCATGCTCGCGCCGGGCCGTTACACCGATGGCTCGCTGATCGACGATGGCGGCGGCCTTGCCTATGGCGGCGGCCTGCACCTTGGCGAAAAGGGTGGGCAGGCGGTGGTGGTCCACACTGGCTCGGCCGAGGCGTTCAAGCATGCCTATCTGCGCCTGCCCGACCAGCACAGCGCCTTTGCCGTGCTCTGCAACCGGGGCGACTGGAAGGCCACCGACCGACTGAAAGCGGTGATGGCGGCAAGCGATGTGCGCTATCCGGGTATGCCGCTGAGCAGCCCTGAGGGCCTGTTCCATTCCTCCGAGTTGAACGCCTACTTCCGCCTGACGCCGTCGGATGACGGCATCGCGGTGGAGGTGACCTCGCCCTTTATCGCCGCGCCGGTGGTCCAGCATTACGAGGCCGACGACGATGGCGGGTTTCACCACGAGACCATGTCCATCACGCCGACCGACAATCCCGATCGCCTGCGGCTGAAGCGCGGCACCACCGCCGAACTCACTCTCACCCGCGTCAACCAAGAGGCCGCGCAATGAGTGTCGCCAAGACCATCGGCGCGGCCTTCGCGCTCCTCGCCAGCACCGGCCTTGCCGGATGCGCCACTGCGCAAGGCCCGCTGTCGCAGGCAACGGTTCTGGCGGGCGGCACCATTTACGATGGCAGCTCGGACACGCCTATCGTTGGCGATGTCGTGATCAGCGGAGACGAAATCGTCTATGTCGGCCCGAGCCGCGCGGCTCCTGCCGGGGCCCGCGTGATCGACGCCAGCGGCATGATCGTCGCGCCCGGCTTCATCGACCCGCATACCCACGCCCAGCGCTTCCTCGAAGCGACAGACAGCGAGGGCCGGTTGAACCTGCCGTGGATGATGCAGGGCGTGACCACGATCTTTACCGGCGTCGACGGCGGCGGCACGCCGGAAGTCGCGGCATTCTACGACGACCTCGAAGCGCGCGGTTTCGGCACCAATGTCGCGGCCTATGTCGGCTTCGGTCCGGTGCGCCGCGCCGTGCTCGGCGATTCGGGTCGCGCCCCCGACGAGGCCGAGCTGGACGCGATGAAGGCGCTGGTCGCCAAGGGCATGTGCGAGGGCGCACTCGGCCTTTCGACCGGGCTCTATTACGTGCCGCAGAACTTCGCCCAGACGGAAGAGGTCGTCGCCCTGGCGCGCGAGGCAGCGCTGCGCGGCGGCATCTACGACACCCACCAGCGTGACGAGGCGACCTATAGCATCGGCGTCGAGCAATCGGTGCAGGAGGTGTTGACCATCGGGCGCGAAGCCGGGCTGCCGGTCCACATCGCGCATATCAAGGTGCTGGGCGTGGACTTGCACGGCACCTCGGGCACGATCATCGCAGCGATCAACCGCGCCCGCGCCGAGGGGCAGGACGTCACCGCCGACCAGTATCCATGGGAGGCCTCGGGCACCAGTCTGCAGGCGGCGTTGCTGCCGCCATGGTCGCAGGAAGGCGGGCGCGAGGCGCTGCTGGCGCGGCTTGCCGATCCGTCTGAGCGCGGAAAGATTGAAGCCGAGATGGCCGAGAACATGCGCCGCCGCGGCGGGGCCCATTCGCTGCTGCTGGTGGCGCAGGGCCACGAGTGGACCGGAAGGCGGCTCGACGATGTAGCCGCGCAGTGGAACCTCGACCCGATCACGGCAGCGATCCGCATCATCGAGGACGGCGACCGCAGCGGCAAGACCGTCTCGTTCAACATGGCCGAAGGCGACATCACCGCCTTCATGCGCGAGCCGTGGGTCGTCACCAGCTCCGACGGCTCGGAAGGCCACCCGCGCATGTATGCGACCTTCCCGCAGAAATACCGCAAATATGTGCGCGAAGCGGCGGCCATCGACCTCGCCACCTTCATCAACAGCAGCACCGGGCGCACCGCCGACATGTTCGGACTGACCGACCGGGGGCATCTGCGGGCGGGCTACAAGGCCGATGTCGTGATGTTCGATCCCGAGCATTATGGCCCGGTGGCAACCTATCTCGAACCGCGCGAGCTGAGCGAGGGCGTGGAGGCGCTGTTCGTAAACGGCCAGAGCGTCATTCTCGATGGCGCGCCGACCGGTGTCGCTGCGGGGCAAGCGCTGCGCCATCGCCCACCGCCCGGAACCTGCCCGGGCTGACCCGGTCGGCCTGAAGCACGGCGCGGACAGCGCGCCGACCGAATGATAAATTGAGGAATTCGATGAAACACTCGCAGCCGGAATCCGGTCGAACCTGCACGTCTTCAGCGGAGGCAACCGGACCCGAGACCGACGTTCTGGTGCTGGGCGCGGGCGTCGTGGGCGTCACCACCGCCTATGCGCTGGCCCGGCGCGGCTATGCGGTGACGCTGGTCGACCGCGCTGACGGCCCCGCCCAGGGCAGCTCCTTCGCCAACGGGGCTCAGCTCTCCTACGCCTATACCGACGCGCTGGCGCAGCCCGGCCTGCTACCCGCGATGCCTGCCATCCTGGCGGGGCTCAATCCGGCCTTCCGCCTGCACTTCTCGCTCGACCCGGAGTTCCTGCGCTGGAGCCTCGCCTTCCTGCGCAATTGCACCGAGGCGCGCTTTGCCGAGAACACCCGCGCCGCGCTCGCGCTGGGGCTGGAATCGCGGCTGGCCATGGCGGAGCTGTGCGCGCGCCACCGCTTCGATTTCGCGCATACCCGCCCCGGCAAGATGCACATCTTCCGCGATGAGGCCAGCCTGCGGGGCGCCCGCAAGGCGATGGCGATCAAGCAGGAAGCGGGCGTTACGCAACAACTGCTCAGCCCCGCAGAGGCCATCGCAATAGAGCCTGCATTGAGCGCAATCGGCAGCTTTGCCGGGGCATTGTGGACACCTGCGGAAGAGGTCGGCGATCCCTATCGCTTCTCGCTTGGCCTGCTCGACGTGCTCTCCAAGCGCTATGCGGTGAAGACCGCCTTCGGGTTCCAAATTGCCGCAGTGGACGAGCATGACGGCGGCGTCACCGTGCGCAGCCGCGAGGGGGCGATCCTGTCGGCCCGCGCCGTGGTGGCATGCCTCGGAGCGGAGGCTCCGGCGCTGCTGCGCCCGTTGGGCATTCCCAACCCGATCCTGCCGATGAAGGGCTACAGCTTCACCGCCCCGCCCGGCCCCGATGCGCCCAGTGCCAGCATCACCGATTCCGCGCGAAAGATCGTCTGCTGCCGCCTCGGCAACTCGATACGCGTGGCGGGGCTCGCGGAACTGAACAATCGCGATCCGCGCCCCGATCCGGCGCGGCTGCAACTGCTGCTCGACAACGCCAGAGCCGCGCTGCCCAGAGCCGCCGCCTATGACGAGGCAAGCGCCGACTGGGCCGGGCTGCGTCCGATGACCGCCAGTTCCAACCCCATCATCCGGCAGGCCCGCCAGCGCGTGTTCGTGAACATCGGTCACGGAATGCTCGGCTGGACCTTTGCCGCCGGTGCCGCCGAGCGGGTCGCCGCGCTGGTCGATGCCGCTGCCGATATATCCCATCACAAGCTGGAGACCCTTTGAATGACCACCCCCTCTGTCCCGCCCCTCAGCCGCTACCGCCGCGCGGGCGACCTCGTCTTCACCTCGGGCCAGCTGCCGCGCATGGCGGATGGGTCCATCATCCCCGGCGATATCGAGGCGCAGACGCGGCAGGCGCTCGCCAACCTTGAGGCCGTGCTGGCCGAGGCGGGCGCGCGGCTCGATCAGGTGATCAAGGTCACCGCATGGCTGACCGACGCCTCGCTGATGCCCGGTTTCAACGCCGTCTATCGCGAGGTTTTTGCCGCCCCCTTTCCCAGCCGCTCGACGGTGATTTCGGGCCTCGTAGCGGGCAATGTGGAGATCGAAGCGGTCGCCTGCCTGTCGCAGAACGAGGACTAATCTGCCGAAAACCGGGGGCCAGCAGCGTTGCCGCTGTTGGCATACCGGGAAAAGTGCTGCGATAACCTTGGCCTATGACCGACATGATTGTTTGAAGTCTGCTGACCAGACCGATTGCTGTCTAATCGCTCCGAAACCGACCACATCAAAAGGAACACCCTAGACGATGCTACGCGCCTGGTTCGCCTCCGCCCTGTGGAAACGCGTGTTGTTCGCGATGGTCTGCGGGGTCATCGTCGGCATGATGATGGGCGAGAGCGCGGAATCCATCAAATGGATCGGCGACCTGTTCATCCGTGCGATCAAGATGCTGGTCATCCCGCTGATCTTCTTCTCGCTGGTTTCGGGCATGACGGCGGTGGGCGACATTGGCCGCCTCGGCAGCGTGGGCGGCAAGGCGCTGCTGATCTTCATGACCACCGCGCTGATCGCAGTGTCGCTCGGTATGGGGCTGGCAACACTGTTCCAGCCGGGTGTCGGCCTTGAAATCAACCTGTCGGCGGATACCGAAATTCCGCCTGCGCCCGACCAGTCGCTGATCCAGATGATTATCGGGCTGGTGCCCGACAATCCGATCATGGCCATGGCTGAAGGCGCGGTGCTGCCGGTGATCATCTTTTCGGTCCTGCTCGGCATGGCGATCCTCGCCACCGGCGAGGAAGGCGCGCCGATTGCCCGGGCGATGAATGCCGGATCGGCGGTGATGCAGAAGATGACCATCTTCGTGATGGAACTCGCGCCCTTCGGCGTCTTCGCGCTGATCGCATGGGTCGCGGGCACCTTCGGCTTCGAAGCGCTGATCCCGCTCAGCAAGCTGGTGGCGCTCAACTATGGCGGCTGCGCGATCATCCTGTTGGTCGTCTACCCAGCAATCCTGCGGCTGATTGCGCGCCTGCCGGTGATCGATTTCTACCGCGGCATCATCGACGCGCAGGCCGTGGCCTTCTCCACCGCATCCTCGAACGCGGCCTTGCCCGTGACCCTGCGCTGCGTGGAGCGCAACCTCGGCGTCTCGCATGCGGTGGCCAGCTTCACCGTCGCGCTGGGGGCCACGATCAACATGAACGGCACCGCGATGTACCTCGGCGTCATCGCGCTGTTCGGTGCGCAGGCCTACGGGATCGAGCTGAGCTGGGTCTCCTATGGTCTGATCGCGCTCACTTCCACATTGGGCGCGATTGGCGCGGCGGGCGTGCCCGGATCGGGGCTGGTGATGATGAGCCTGGTGCTCTCGTCGATTGGCGTCCCGCTCGAAACGATCGCTTTCGTGGCCGGGATCAACCACATCCTCGACATGGCCCGCACCATGACCAACGTCTCGGGCGACGCCGCCGTGGCCGTGGCAGTCGGGCGTCTGTCGGGCGAAATCGACGTCGAGGAATATGTGTCGGCTGACGATGTCTGACGCGCCCCCAAGCCCAGCGAAGTGGAGACCTTCATGAAGCCTTTCATCCCGCTAGCTCTGGCGGCCCTGTGCCTGCCCGGACTTCCCGCCGCCGCGCAGGAGGCGTTCGATCCCGCTGCTGCCGTCGATGCCGAATTCGACCACACCGCACGCATCGCCCAGCAGATCTGGGACTTTGCCGAGCTTGGCTACCTTGAGCAGTCGTCGTCCAGCCTGCTGCAATCCGAAATCGAGGCCGAGGGCTTCACGGTCAAAGCGGGTGTCGCGGACATTCCCACCGCCTTCATCGCCGAGTGGGGCCACGGCGGCCCGGTGATCGGCGTGCTGGCCGAGTTCGACGCGCTGCCCGGCATCACCCAGTCCGCCGAGCCGACCCGCGATCCGCTTGCCTCCAAGCATGCAGGCCATGCCTGCGGGCACAACCTGTTCGGCGCGGGGTCGCTCACCACGGCCATCGTGCTCAAGCGCTGGCTGGAGGCGACGGGCACGCCGGGGCGCATCCGGCTCTATGGCACGCCTGCCGAAGAGGGCGGCTCGGGCAAGGTCTATATGACCCGCGCAGGGCTCTTCGACGATGCCGACTTCGTGCTCGACTGGCATCCGGGCGACCGCAATGCCGCGCCATCTTCGAGCAGCCTTGCCAACCGCTCAGCCAAGTTCCGCTTCCACGGGATTTCCTCGCACGCCTCCTCTGCGCCGGAAAACGGGCGCTCGGCGCTAGATGGGGTGGAGGCGATGAACATGATGGTCAACATGATGCGCGAGCACACCAGCATGGATACGCGCATCCACTATGCCATCACCGACGGGGCATCGGCGCCCAACGTGGTGCCCGACTTCGCCGAGGTGTTCTACTATGTCCGCCATTCGGACCCCGACGAGGTGCGCGCGCTGTGGCCGCGCATCGAAGGCGCCGCCAAGGGTGCGGCCATGGGCACCGGGACGACGGTGGAATGGGAGATCATCCACGGCAACAATCCGACCCGGCCCGTCCCCACGCTCCAGCGCCGGATGACGCAGATCCTCGAACAGATCGGCGGCATCAGCTACTCGGCTGAAGAGCAGGCCTGGGCGCGGACCCTGCGCGAGAGCCTCGGCGACGATGCACCACCGATCACTGCTGCCGAAACGGTCGCGCCCTATGCAGTGCTGACCAACTACGGCTCGACCGATGTGGGCGATGTCTCCAGCGCGGTTCCGACGGTCAGCGTGCGCACCGCGACCTGGGTTCCGGGAACCAGCGCACACAGCTGGCAGGCGGTCGCGGCGAGCGGCATGTCGATCGGGTTCAAGGGCGCGAGCCATGCCGCCAAGGCGATGGTGCTGATGGGCGTCGAACTCTATTCGGACGCCGAACTGCGCGAGCAGGCCAAGGCCGAGTTTACCGAATTGCTCGGCCCGGATTATCAGTACGAATCGCTGCTCGGCGACCGTAAGCCGCCGCTCGACTATCGTCAGTAACGGCAGGTGGCCGAAAAGGCTGCCACCACCGCCAGCTTGGGCAGGATGACATAGCATTGACCCGCAAAGCCCTTCCCCTTGGGGAAGGGTTGGGATGGGGGTTCTACGCCAACCAGTGTCGAGCCCCCCACCCCCGGCCCCTCCCCAGGGGGAGGGGAGCAAGGTGGCATCAGACTAATGCCATCCCGCCTCAGCCCAGCACCCCGGCGCTCGCCAGCACGGCCAGCGTCAGGATATCGGGCGCGATCGCCGTCATCGGCGCGATCTGGACGGGCTTTTCCGACCCGATCAGCATCGGCCCGATGGTCGCATCGCCGCCCAGTTCGCGCAGCAGCTTGGCCGACAGGTTCGCGCTCTGCAGACCCGGCATGATCAGCACGTTCGCCGGGCCCGACAGGCGGCTGAACGGATAGAGCTTCATCACCTTCGGGTTGAGCGCCGCATCGGGGGCCATCTCGCCTTCGTATTCGAAGCCCGGCTCCTCGGCATCGAGGATCGCCACCGCCTCGCGGATGTTCTCCAGCCACTGGCCCGAGGGGTTGCCGAAGGTCGAATAGGACAGGAACGCGACGCGCGGCTCGTGCCCCATGCGGCGCGCAACCGCGGCGGTTTCCCTGGCGATATGCGCCAGTTCTCTGGCCGTGGGGCGCTCGTTCATGGTGGTGTCGGCGAGGAAGGTGGTGTGGTTCTTGCCCAGCATCATGTGCACACCGAAAGGCACCGCGCCCGGCTTCGGATCGAGCACGCGGGCAATTTCGCGGGCGGTCTGGCTGAAGGTGCGGGTGAGGCCCGAGATCATCCCGTCGCCATGGCCCAGCGCCACCAGCAACGCGGCAAACACGTTGCGCTCCTGATTGACCATGCGGCGCACGTCGCGCTCGGTGTAGCCCCGACGTTGCAGGCGCTTGTAGAGATACTCCACCATCGGTTCGATATGCTGCGAGGTGTAGGAGTTCTCGATGATGTAGCTGTCGGGATCGTCGACCGCGAGTTCGACCAGCTTCTCGCGCACCTTCTCGGTGCGACCGACGAGGATCGGGGTGCCATAGCCAAAATCGCGGAACTGGATTGCAGCGCGCAGGGCCACCTCTTCCTCGGCCTCGGCGAAGACCATCCGCCCCGGATTGGCCTTGGCCAGCGAGTAGATGTTGGTGAGCGCCGCCGTGGTCGGGTTAAGCCGCGCCTTGAGGCTGTGCGTGTAGAGGTCGAAGTCCTCGATCGGGGCCAGCGCCACGCCCGAATCCATCGCTGCCTTGGCCACTGCCGAGGACACCACCTCGATCAGGCGCGGGTCGAACGGGGCGGGGATGATGTAGTCGGTGCCGAACTGGTGGTTGATGCCATAGGCGGCGGCAACCTCCTCGGGCACGGGCCGGCGCGCGAGTTCGGCGATGGCATGGGCCGCCGCGATCTTCATTTCCTCGTTGATCGTGGTCGCCTGCACGTCGAGCGCGCCGCGAAAGATGAACGGGAAGCCGAGCACGTTGTTGACCTGGTTCGGGTAGTCCGAGCGGCCCGTCGCCACGATGGCATCGGGGCGCACGGCCTTGGCCGCGTCGGGGGTGATTTCCGGGTCGGGGTTGGCCATGGCGAAGATGATCGGCTGGTCGGCCATGTCCTTCACCCATTCGGGCTTGAGCGCATCCTTCGCCGAAAGGCCGAGGAAGATATCGGCCCCCTCGAGCGCCTCTTCCAGAGTGCGGCGGTCGGTCTCGACCGCGTGGGCGCTCTTCCACTGGTCGACATTGTCGCGCCCCGGGAAGATCACGCCCGAGCGGTCGCACATCAGCACATTCTCATGACGCACACCCATCGACTTGATCAGCGCGGTGCAGGCAATCGCCGCCGCACCCGCGCCGTTGACCACGACCTTCACGTCTTCAAGCTTGCGCCCGGTCAGGTGGCAGGCATTGACGAGACCCGCCGCGGTGATGATCGCGGTGCCGTGCTGGTCGTCGTGCATGATCGGCACGTTCATCCGCTCGCGCAGTTCCTGCTCGATGATGAAGCATTCGGGGGCCTTGATGTCCTCAAGGTTGATGCCGCCGAAGCTCGGCCCCATCAGCGCCACTGCCTCGATAAAGGCGCGCGGATCTTCGGTGTCGAGTTCGAGGTCGATCGCGTCGACATCGGCAAAGCGCTTGAACAGCACCGCCTTGCCTTCCATCACCGGCTTGGAAGCAAGCGCGCCGAGATTGCCGAGGCCAAGGATAGCGGTGCCGTTGGAGATGACCGCGACGAGATTGGAGCGGGCCGTGTACTTCGCCGCCAGCGACGGATCTTCGGCAATCGCCTTCACCGGCGCTGCCACACCCGGCGAATAGGCCAGCGACAGGTCGCGCTGGGTCGCCATCGGCTTCGACGCGATGATCTCGATCTTACCGGGGCGGATCGTCTCATGATAAAACAGTGCTTCGCGGGTGGTGAAGTCCTGGTTGGTCTCGTCGTCTTTCACGTCAATCTCCATGTGCTGGCATCGCCATAAAGGGGTGAGCCGCGTGGCGATAGGGGAAAGGCGCCGCGCCAGCCTTTCCGAATCGGCCACGGCAAGGCTAGGCCTTGCGGCGATCATGTCTTCCGCCCCCACCCCAATGATGGCGCAATATCTCGCGCTCAAGAAAGAAGCGGGCGAATGCCTGCTGTTCTATCGCATGGGCGACTTCTTCGAGCTGTTCTTCGAAGATGCCCGCAAGGCTTCCGCCGTGCTCGATATCGCGCTGACCGCGCGCGGCGAGCATGGCGGCGAGCCGGTGCCGATGTGCGGGGTGCCCGTCCATTCGGCGGAGGGCTACCTCGCGCGGCTGATCCGCGCCGGGTGCCGGGTGGCCATCGCCGAACAGGTCGAGACGCCCGACGAGGCCAAGGCGCGCGCCAAGCGCGAGGGCTCGCCGGTGTCGAAGGCGCTGGTGAAGCGGGATATCGTCCGCTTCGTCACTGCCGGGACGCTGACCGAAGAGGCCCTGCTCGAACCGCGCCGGGCGAATATGCTCGCCGCGGTCTGCGAAGTGCGCGGGGTGTGCGGGATCGCCGCCTGCGATATCTCGACCGGGCGCATGGAGCTGGAAGAATGCGAGGTGCTGGCGCTGAACGCAGCTCTGGCGCGGATCGGGGCAAGCGAGGTGGTCGCGCCCGAGGACTGGGACGCAGCTCCCGCCGAGCATGTCGCCCGCCCCGCCAGCGACTTTTCCAGCGAGAAGGGCGAAGCACGGCTGAAATCACTGCATCAGGTGGCGACGCTTGACGGGTTCGGTCAGTTCACCCGTGCGATGCTGGCCGCTGCCGGTGGGCTGGTCGCCTATCTCGACCATGCCGGGCGCGGGCAATTGCCACTGTTGTTGCCGCCCGTCGCGCGCCCGCACGGCGGCTACATGGCGATGGACGAGGCCACGCGCACCAGCCTCGAGATCCTCGCCAGCCAGTCGGGCGGACGCGAAGGCAGCCTGATCGCCGCGATCGACCGCTGCTCGACCGGCGCGGGCGCGCGCCT
>NZ_QXFM01000088.1 GCF_003584015.1 Aurantiacibacter xanthus | reverse complement strand
TGCTCGACGGGATGCTGGCGGGCGGCCTTGGCACGCTCGACCTTGCCGCCCCGGCTGACTGCGAAGTCGGCCAGCCCACCCCGCTGCGCATCATCGCCGCGATTCGCCGCAGCGAAAGCGCGAAACCGCCCGAGGCCGCCATCGGCTTCGACCCGCGCCTCGGCCCCAGGGGCGCGCTGCACTTCACGCTCGCCCCGACAGGCGAAGCGGGCCAGTTCACAGGCAGCGGCGATCTTGTCCCGCAACGCCGGGGCACAGGAGAGCTGACCGGCCTGTGGCTGCGCTGGCCCGGACCGCTCGGGCTGGCGGCGCGGCAGGTCTACCGCCAGCTCGACCAACAGGTGCGCGTCTGGCCCGACCTCTCGCCGGTGCGCTCGCCGGTGTTGCAGAGCTTCTTCCGCGATGCGCAATTCGGCCTCGTCGCCCGCCGCATCCGGGGCGAAGGCACCCAGTTCGAGGCGCTCAGCGAATACGAACCGGGCATGGACCGCCGCCGGATCGACTGGAAGGCCTCGGCCCGCCACACCCGCCTGTTCGCCCGCGAAAACGAGACCGAGCGCGACAACCAGATCGTCTTCGCCTTCGACTGCGGCCAGTCGATGTGCGAACCCATCGACGGCCTGCCCCGGATCGACCGTGCGGTCTCCGCCGCGCTGGTCGCCGCCTATGTCGCGCTCAAGGGCGGCGACCGCGTGAGCCTGTTCGGCTTTGCCGACCAGCCGCAGCTGATGACGCCCTTCGTCACCGACACCCGCGCCTTCTACCGCCTGCAAACCGCCGCCGCCGAGCTGGACTACACCGCGCGCGAGCCCAATTTCACGCTGGCCCTCTCCACCCTCACCGCGCGGCTCAAAAGGCGCTCGCTGGTCGTGCTGTTTTCGGATTTCACCGACCCGACCAGCGCCGAACTGATGGTCGAAAGCGTCGAGCGGCTGGTGCGCCATCATCTGGTGATCTTCGTCACCATGGCCGACGAGGAGCTGGCCGAACTCACCGATGCCGAACCCGAAAACCTCAGCGATGTGGCCGTGGCGGTGGGGGCAGACGCCCTTGCCCGCCAGCGCGCGCTGGTGCTCTCGCGGCTGCGGCGGCTGGGCGTCGACGTGATCGAGGCGAAGCACGATGCGATCGGCTATCGCCTGATCGACGCCTACCTTTCGGCCAAACGGCATGAGGCGATCGGCTGATGGCGCTCGACTATCTCCGCAAGATCCCGTGGTTCCGGCAGGCCGAGATCGCGCCTTCCGCCGAGATCGAGGCCGCCTCGCTGCGCTCCGACCGGTTCCGGCTCGAACGCGAGGTCGACTGGCAGCGGCTCGAACGCATCGTCACCGCGCTGGAGAAAGGCCGTCCGGGGCGCATCTCCGACGACGACCTGCTCGACCTGCCGGTGCTGTACCGCAAGGCCACCTCCAGCCTCGCCGTGGCCCGCGAGACCAGCCTCGATGCCGCCGCCATCGCCTATCTCGAAGCGCTGGTGCGGCGCGCATGGTTCCAGATCTATGGCCCGCGCGAGACGCTCACCGGCTGGATGCGCACTTTCCTCGGCGGAGGCTGGAGCCGGGCGGTGCGCGCCATCTGGCTCGATATCTGCATCGCGCTGTTCTTCATGGTGGCGGGCACCGTGGTCGGCTGGCTGCTGGTCAGCCGCGAGCCCGACTGGTTCTATTCGCTGGTCCCCGGCGCCATGGCAGACGGACGTGTGCCCGGTGCCGACCCGGAAGTGCTGCGCCAGTCGCTCGATCCCACCGCCGATGCGAACGGGCTGTCGGTCTTCGCGACCTACCTGTTCTCGAACAACACCGGGGTGGCCATCCTCGCCTTCGCGCTGGGCTTCGCCTTCGGCATTCCCACCCTGCTGCTGCTGATCTCCAACATGGCGCTGCTGGGCGCGATGCTGTTCGTGTTCGTGGAAGCAGGCCTTGGTTACGAGTTCGTGGCCTGGCTCTCGGTCCACGGCACCACCGAGCTGGGCGCGATCCTGCTGGCGGGCGCGGCGGGCATTCATGTGGGGCGGTCGATGGCCTTCCCCGGCCAGCGCACGGTCCTCGCCGCGGCGCAGGGCGCGGGTGTGAACGCGGCACAGGTGATGGCCGGGGCGACCGTCATGCTGGTGGTGGCGGGCCTGCTGGAGGGCTTCGTGCGCCAGCTGGTCGGCGATCCGTCGGCACGGCTGGCCATCGGCGGGGTGATGCTGGCGTTCTGGTGCCTCTACTTCGCGGGCATGCGCAGGCGGGGGAGGCAGGCAGAATGACCGGGGTGCAAGACGCCATCCAGCGCCACACCGCCAGGCGCGAGCGTGCGCTTGTCACGCCCGAGGGCCTCTCGCTGCCCTTGCGCATCGCCAGCCGCGGGTCGCGCGCGGCGGCGCTGCTGCTCGATCTGATGTTCCTGTGCGGCGGCTTCATCCTGTTCGTGGTGTTTCTCGTCGCCATCGGGATCAATCTCGATTCGATGAACGGGCTCAGGCAAAGCCCGGCCGGCGAGCTGATCGGCATCCTGTTCATCCTCGCCCTGTTCTTCTCGCGCTACGGCTACTTCCTGTGGTTCGAGCTGGGCGCACGCGGGGCAACGCCCGGAAAGCGGCTGCTCGGCATCCGCGTGGCGGCGCGCGGCGGCCAGCGGCTCACCACCGAGATGGTGATCGCGCGCAACCTGATGCGCGATGTCGAGGTGTTCATCCCGGTCTTCTTCCTGCTCGGCAATGGCTTCGACGCCGGGTTGACCGGCGGGGCCGCCTTCGTGTGGCTGGCGATCTTCGTGCTGTTCCCGTTCTGCAACCGCGATGCCTTGCGCGCAGGCGATCTGGTGGCGGGCACCTTCGTGATCGAGGCCCCGCGCGCCAAGCTGCAGCACGCCATGTCGCTCGCCCCCGACCACCGCCAGACCTACCGCTTCGGCGAGGCCGAGCTGTCGGTCTATGGCGAGCACGAATTGCAGGTGCTCGAAGGCGTGCTGCGCATCGGCAACGAGGAGTCCATGCAGGAGGTCGCCGAAGCGATCTGCCGCAAGATCGGGTGGGACATGGGGCGCGGCGACGAGCGCGAGTTCCTCACCAGCTTCTATGCCGCCCTGCGCGCCCACCTCGAAAGCGGCATGCGCTTCGGCAAACGCAAGAAGGACAAGCACTCGTGAGCGGCGTGACCCTGCGCCCGGCCACGCCGGACGATGTCGAGAGCCTCGCGAAGCTTGGGCGCGACAGCTTTTGCGCGGCCTTCGCCCACCTCTACCGGGCCGACAACCTCGCCGCCTTCCTCGAACAGGCCTATGCGCCCGCCGTCGTCGCCGGGGAGGTGCGCGACGATCTGCACCGCCACTGCCTCGCCGTCGATCCGGCCAGCGGGGCGCTGCTGGGTTATGTGAAAATCCGCGTACCGAGCTACTATGCCGAATATTCCGGTGCCACCAACCCGATGGCGCTGTGCCAGCTTTACACCGACCCTGCCCGCACCGGCATGGGCATCGGCGCGATGCTGATGGACTGGGCGCTGGACGAGGCCCGCGCGGGCGGCCACGATGCGGTGCAACTGTCGGTGTGGAGCGAGAACTACGGCGCGCAGCGGTTCTATGCCCGCTACGGCTTTGCCAAAATCGCCGACATCCATTTCGACGTGGGCGATCAGCGCGACGAGGAATTCCTGTTCGAACTGCGGCTCGACGGAGCGCGCGCAAGCTCGGCGGGTTAACACCGATTTAGGCACTTTGTGGCAAGCCCTCCTGCCATGGGGGACATGACCTTTATCCTGCCCGCGTTCGCGGCATCCGCACCGCCGCTCGACGGCGACCTCGCCGGCGACCCTGAGATCGCCGGCTACCTGCGCTCGGCGCGCGAACATCTCGGGCTGGAGATCGCCCTGATCGGCCGCTGGGTCGAGGACGGGATGCGCGAGATCACCCATGTCGACAGCGTGCTCGACCTGCCGCTGGGGCCGGGCTTTCGCCAGCACCGCGAGGAGACCTATTGCTGGCACGTCCTCACCGGCGACCTGCCAGAAATGATCACCGACCCCGCGCCCTATCCCGTGGCGCAGGCGCTCCACATCACCCATGCGCTGCCCGTGGGCGCGCATTTCTCGGTGCCGCTGCGCCTTTCGGATGGCACGGTCTGGGGCAGCTTCTGCGCCATGAGCAGCCAGCCCGACCCGACCCTCACCAGCCGTGACCTCGCCATCTTCGAGAGCTTCGCCGCCATGGCCGCCGAGCGGATCGACACGCTGCTGGCCGCAGCGGCCCACCGTGAGCAAACCCGCCAGCGTATCGAGGACATGTTCGAAGGCGATGCGGTCACCATCTTCCACCAGCCGATCCATCTGCTGGCGGATGACCAGCCCGCCGGGGTCGAATGCCTCGCGCGCTTCCCCGATGTGAACAAGCGCAGCCCCGGCACATGGTTCGGCGATGCCGAAAGTGCAGGCCTTGGCGAAGAGCTGGAGATGACCGCCGTACGCGGTGCGATCGAGACCTTCGGCAGCGTTCCGCAAGGCTTCTTCGCCGCGCTCAAGGCGCCCGCCCGCTGTGTGGTGAGCGGCGCGGTGCGGGCCGCTCTGGAAGCCGAGCCTGCCGCCGATGTGGTCGTCACCCTCACCCAATATGCCGCTGCCGAGGACAAGCTGGCGCTGGTGCAGGCGCTGGAAGCGATCCGGCCCGCGGCGCGCGTGGCCATCGACATGGTCGGCACCAGCTATGCCTCGATGCAGCTGGCCGCGCTGGTGAAGCCCGATTTCGTCAAGCTCGACATGGCCCTGGCGCGCAACGTCGCCACCGACCCCGCCGCCCGCGCGCTGGTCTCCGCCGTGGTCGCGCTGGTCAGCAAATGGAACGGTGCCGTGATCGCCGAGGGGATCGAGGAAAGCGCACAGGCCGAGGCGATGCAGGCGCTCGGTGTGACCTACGGACAAGGCTATCTGTTCGCGCGGCCCATGCCGATGGTCGCTGCCGCCCAGCACCTGGCCGGGATCGTCGGCTGAGCCGCACGCCTCCTGCATCGTGAGGCAAGGCCCCGCGCGGCCTTCGCACGCGACCGCCCGGCATAATATTCGCCAGTAATCCCCCCTTCCGCGCCGCCCTCGGCGCGGCGCCGGATGCCGCTGCCTCACCGCCATGGCCGCAGCCGGCTGCTCGCTTCGCCACCACTCCACAAAGCGAACACCGCTTCAGAATTACGTTATTAAACGTAGTCGTTAAACGCCGAGTATTGTTTGTATATTTTTAATTCTCCTATATATACCATAGACATATAGTAATTATCCTTATGATTTAATATTAATGGAGGCAATCTCGTCGTGCTGGAAGACGCATCCTTTCGATATTCGGATAGATCTTCCTTTGCGGCGATCCGAATACCAGGAAGGCCTGCGCGGCGGACAGCCTTCATCTTGGCGTCCCTGTGCTACGCGACAATACTTAGCTCTCCAGCTCTGGCGCAGATTTCCGTTTCTCCGGCCCTTGAGCCGGGCCGGATCGATCAGAACTTCGAACAGCCGCTTGAGGCGCAGTCCGAGCCGCGCAACCGGCCCGAGCAGGCCACGCCACCCCAGCAGGGCACCTTCGCGCCCGACATGGACTTCGTGCTGCGCGACCTGCGGATCGTGGGCGCCACCGCCATCGATACCGATCGATTGCTGGCCACCTGGCACCATGTGCCCGGCGATACGATCACGGTCGCCGAGGTGGAGGCGCTCGCCAACACGATTTCGCGCGCCTATTCCGATGCCGGTTATGCCCTGAGTTTTGCCTTCCTGCCCGCACAGAAGATCGAGGACGGCGCGGTCACGATCAGGGTCGTCGAAGGCTATATCGACGAGGTCGTGCTGGCCGGACCGGCGGTGGAGCAGGGCCGGATGGGCCCGTCACGCGGGGTGGTGCTGCGCCTGACAGAGCGGATCAGGAACAGCCGCCCGCTGCGCGCGGCCGACCTCGAACGCTACCTGCTGCTGATGAACGATCTGCCCGGCCTCACCGTGGGAGCCACGCTGAGCCCCTCACCCAGCGCATCGGGCGGCTCGGTCATCACTCTGGAGATCAGGCGTGATTCCGTGTCGGCCGAACTGGGCTACAACAGCTTTCTCCCGCGCGAGCTCAAACGCAACGCCATTGGTGCCGCCCTGCGCCTCAATGGCTATATCACCGGCAGCGACCAGCTGCGCCTTTCCACCATGCACAGCCTTGTACCCGGCGCCTATCGCAGCGTCAGCGGCGACTACTCGACCTGGCTCGGCAGCGACGGTTTCCGGCTCGAACTGGCGGCCAGCTATTCGCGTACCGAACCCACGTCCAAGGCCCTCAGAGAGATCGCTTACATCGGCAAGTCGGTCAACGCGCGGGTCGGGATCAGCTACCCGGTGATCCGTTCGCGCGCGCGCAACCTCAACCTGTCCGCCGGGGTCAGCCTCAGCAACTCGGATGTCGATGTCCTGTCCACCCCGCTGCAGCGTGATCGCCTGCGCACGATCGATGCCTCGGCAACCTACGATTTCGCCGGCCCCGGCCGTTCGGTCAATCTGGTCCGGGTCGGCCTGTCGAAGGGCGTGAAGGTGCTCGACGCGCGCGGAGACAGCCGCGCCAATGGCAGCGCCGCCTATATCGTTGCCGACGTCGACCTCCAGACCGACGTGCCGGTGGTGACTCTGGGGCGCGGCCAGGTGTCGATATTCGCCAGCGCTTTTGGCCAGAAGGCGTTCAACCGGCCACTGCTGAGCGCCACCGAATGCGGCTTTGGCGGACGGCAGTTCGGCCGCGCTTTCGATGCCGGCATCGCGACCGGCGATCACTGCCTCCTCGGCAGCGCAGAGCTGCGGCTGACCGCGCCGGTCTATCTGCGGATCTCCCCGCAGCCCTTCGCGATCCAGCTTTACGGCCTGATCGACTTCGGGATGATCCGGCAGCGCGGTGCGTTGCAGCCCGAAGAGCTGCGCTCCGAAACCGGCGCATCGGCAGGGGCCGGTGTGCGCCTTTCGATCTCGGACGTGGCCAGCGCCGGCTTCGAAGCGACCCACAGCCTGAGAACCCCGGCAGCGCGCGCCAATGACAAGGGCCTGCATCTGAACGGGTCGGTCAGCCTGCGCTTCTAGAGGTTTCACCCGGCATCCGGCGGCGGATAAGGCCGCACAAAGGCCGCCCACCGCCTAGTCCAGCGCGCGCCCCCGGCCGAATTCGCGCAGTTCGCGCTGTTGCTCGCGCGACAGTTCGCGCGCGGCATAGAGGTCTCCGCCGTCGAGTTGCAGTTGCAGGCGATCCTTGTCGATCCGGCGATAGGTCGCTTCGGCCTGCTCCACATTCTCTTCCGATACACCGATGCCCGCGAGCGCCAGCCGTGCCATGCGGATCGCCCCGGCAAAAACCTCGCGCACCACGCCTTCAGCCGGGGCATGAGCGAGATCGAGCAGCCCGCGCCGATCGAACGCACGGACATAGATCAGCGCCTGCGGGAACGCCTCGTCGACCGCCTCGATCAGCGCCGCATCGGGCATCTCGTCGTGGCAGAACATGATCAGCTGCGCCTCAGTCGCGCCCGCCTGCCGCAACATGTCGATCCGCGTGCCGTCGCCGAAATAGACCTTCGAGCCGAACTCCTCGGCAAGGTCGATCTGGGCGACCTTCCTGTCGATCGCCGTGACCGAAACCCCGCCCGCCATCAGCGTTTGCGCCACGGTCTGCCCGAAGCGCCCGAAGCCGACGATCACCGCGCGGGCGCCGTCGTTGCGCGGCCCGTCACGCTCCTCCGCCGCCACCTGCGGCGAACGGATACGCTTGTTGAGCATCATCAGGAACGGCGTGGCCGCCATCGACAGCGTCACCACGGCCGAGAACACGCTCACCGACTGCTCGGCCAGCAACAGCGCGCCCTGCGCCTGCGAATAGAGCACGAAGGCGAACTCGCCCCCCTGCGACAGCAGCAGACCCAGCGCCAAAGCCGAGCGCCAGGCCATTTTCATCGCCAGACCCAGCGCGGTGATCACGCCGGTCTTCACCGCGATCAGCAACACGGCAAAGCCGATCACCGTGAAGGGCTGCGCGGCGATGGCCGAAAGGTCGAGCATCATGCCCACCGCAAGGAAGAACATGCCGAGCAGGATCGAGCGGAACGGCTCGATATCGGCCTCCAGCTCGTGGCGATAGCGGGTATCGGCCAGCATCACGCCCGCGATAAAGGCCCCCAGCGCCGCCGACAGGCCCAGCAGTTCCATCACCGCCGCACTGGCGAAGACGATGAACAGCGCCGCCATCACGAACAGCTCGCGCTCGCCCAGGTGGCCGATCAGGCGGAACATCGGCTTCACCACCAGCCGGTTGGCCACGATCAGGCCCGCAATCGCCGCCAGCGACAGCCCAACCAGCACCAGCCCGGAAGGCGCATCGGCATCGGCGGGGTTGCGGCTCATCGCGGTGACGATGGTAATCAGCGGGATGATCGACAGATCCTGAAACAGCAGGATCGCAAAGGCCTTCTCGCCGAACGGGGTGCGCAAACGCCCCGCCGATTGCAGCATCGGCAGCACCTGCGCGGTGGAGGAAAGCGCCAGCGGCAGGCCGATGGCAAAGGCCGCGGCGAGCGAATAGTTGGTGAGCACGGCCACCAGCAGGCTGACGACCACGCCGCAGATCGCCACCTGCGCGGTGCCCAGCCCGAAGATCGCGCGCCGCAGCCGCCACAGCCGCTCGGGGCTCAGCTCCAGCCCGACCACGAACAGCAGCATCACGATGCCCAGCTCGGCAATCTCGGCCATCTGCTCGGCATTGCCGACGAGGCCAAGCACCTGCGGCCCGATCAGCACACCGGCCACGAGATAGCCCAGGGTTGCGCCCAGCCCCGCACGACGGAACGCGATCACCGCCACCAGCGCAAAGGCCAGCATCAGCGCGCCATCCTGCAGCACGAACCCCGTCTCGTGACCTTCCATAGGCCGTATCTCCTAGAACCAGCGCCACTTCCAGAACAGGAACAGCTGCACGGCCACGATAACGCCGCACAGCCCGGTAACGATCCAGAATGCGTCGGCATTGTTGATGCCGGGCATTCCGCCCACGTTCACCCCGAGCAGCCCTGTCAGAAATCCCAGCGGCAGGAAGATCCCTGCCACGATGGTAAGCAGATAGGTCGCCCGCTCGTTCCCCGCCAGTGCCCGCGCGCGGATTTCGTCCTGCAAGACCACCGCGCTTTCCTTGGAGATGTCGAGATCGTCGAGATAGCGCCGCAGCCGGTCGATGCTCTCGGAGATTTCGCGCCGGTCGTGATCCTCGAACCAGGGCGGGGCCTGCCGCGCGATGGTCTCCAGCGCTTCGTGCTGCGGGCCCATGTGGCGCTTGAGGCCGAGGCAGTTGCGGCGGATAACCGAGATCCGGCTCAGCACGTTGTCGGTATCGTCATCCTCGATGTCACGCTTTTCGAGCAGGTCGATATGGTCGTTCATGTCGATGATGGCGTGGCTCATGCGGGCGATCATCGCCTCGGTCAGCTCGGTAATCAGCGCGCCGCAGTCGGTCGGGCCCTGATCGCCATCGTCGATCATGGCCAGCACCTCACGCGGGGTCTGGAGCGGCTGTCTGCGCAGCGTGATCAGCCGCGTGCCGTCGCACCACATCTGCATCGAGACCATGTCTTCGGGCTCGGCACCGGGGTTGAAGTTGATGCCGCGCAGCGTCACCACCAGCGTGGCGCCCTCGCGGAAGGCGCGCGGGCGGGTGCGGTCGGACACCAGCAGCTCGACCGTCGGCTCGGAGATGCCGAGGCTTTCGAGATAGTCGGTCACGCCATCGCATGTGCGGCACAGGTGCAGCCAGATCACCTCGCCTTCGTGGTCGGGCTGCCAAACCTGCGCCGCGTCCCAGTCGATTGCGCGCCCGGCGCCCTTGCCGTCGAGAACGCGCGCGAACAGCAGCGGCCCTTCGCGTTCCTTGTCTTGATCGAGATCCATGGCCGCAACCATGCCGCAAGCGAGGCAGCTTGCCTAGCAGGTCCCCGCTCGTGCCCCCTTTGCTCCCTCCCAAGGGAAGGGGCACACCTTGCTCCCCTCCCCTTGGGGAGGGGCCGGGGGTGGGGGCTCGACGCTGGCTGGCGCGCGGAACCCCCATCCCAACCCTTCCCCAAGGGGAAGGGCTTTGATCGCTGCGCCAGCGATATTTCCTACAGGCCCGGCGCCTGCTAGGAAGGCGGACCGATGAAGCAGCCCCTCGCAATCCTGCAATATTGTGGCCATATGCCTGGCTGCGGGCCGCGTATGCGCCGCCACGGATTTTTGCCCCAGGACACTGTCACACCTGTCACACCCTGGGGCCAGGCTAAGGAAGAGACATGAGTTCCGACAGCATCTCGGCCATCCGCCCCTGGCGCATGATCGAACGGCGGCAATCGCGCCAGATCATGGTCGGCAAGGTGCCGGTGGGCGGCGGCGCGCCGATCAGCGTGCAGACCATGACCAACACGCCGACCGAGGACGTGGCCGCCACCATCGACCAGATCCGCCGCTGCGAGGATGCCGGCGCCGACATCGTGCGCGTCTCCTGCCCCACCGAAGAGGCGACCGCCAACTTCGACCAGATCACGCGCGCGGCCAATGTGCCGATCGTCGCCGACATCCACTTCCACTACAAGCGCGCACTCGAAGCGGCGGACAAGGGCGCGGCCTGCCTGCGCATCAACCCCGGCAACATCGGCTCGTCCGATCGCGTCGCCGAAGTGGTGCGCGCGGCCAAGGCCAACGGCTGCTCGATCCGCATCGGGGTGAACGCCGGGTCGCTCGAACGCGACCTCTTGGAGAAGTACGGCGAACCCTGCCCCGAGGCGCTGATCGAAAGCGCGCTCGACCACATCAAGCTGCTGCAGGACCACGACTTCCACGAGTACAAGGTGGCGGTGAAGGCGAGCGACGTGTTCCTCGCCGTCGCCGCCTACATGGGGCTGGCCGAGGCGGTCGATTGCCCGCTGCATCTCGGCATCACCGAGGCGGGCGGGCTGATCGGCGGGACGGTGAAGTCGTCCATCGGCATCGGCAACCTGCTGTGGGCGGGCATTGGCGATACGATCCGCGTGTCGCTCTCCGCTGAGCCTGAGCGCGAGGTGAAGGTCGGCTTCGAGATGCTCAAGGCGCTCGGCCTGCGCACGCGCGGGGTGCGGGTGGTCTCGTGCCCCTCATGCTCGCGGCAGGGGTTCGACGTGATTCGCACGGTGGAAGCGCTCGAAGCGCGGCTGGAGCACATCAAGACGCCGATGAGCCTGTCGGTGCTCGGCTGCGTGGTTAACGGCCCCGGCGAGGCGCGCGAGACCGACATCGGCCTCACCGGCGGCGGCAACGGCAAACATATGGTCTACCTTTCAGGGGTTAAGGACCACCACATCGAAAGCGCCGACATGCTCGACCACATCGTCCGCCTCGTCGAGGCCAAGGCAGCCGAGATCGAAGGTGCGATGAGTGATGCCGGAAATGCGACGGTTGCCGCCGGATAGGGGCCGCGCGTTTACCCCGCGATAAGCAACCGCCGATAGAGTTCGGCCCCATGACCATGGGGCCACCACTCGCTGAGACATGTCCGGGTGGCCTTGCCATCGCCAACCGTCCGACGGGGCCGGGCCTGTGAGCGATATGCCTCCCCTGCCGCGCGGCTGGCTGCGCGTCGTCGAAGCGGCGCGCCATGCCGAAGCGATCAAGGCCATCCTCGATACCCCGCCGATCGCTCCGCGCGACGACGGCCTCGTGCTGTTCGCCGAGATCGGCAGTGCGCAGCTGTTGCCCTGTCTGGTGGCGATCAAGAGCCTGCACGCCCGCCTTGGCCGGGGCCGGGTGGCGCTGCTCGACGATGGCACGCTGATCGGCAGCGACCGCGCGGTGCTGGCTCAGCATTGCGGCGATCCCGAGATCATCGTTGCGCCCGGATCGGACGACACCGGCTTGTCCGATCTCCCCGGATGGCGCGCCCTCGCCACCGTGCTAGAGCGGCGCAGCAGCGAGTACTGGCTGTGGCTGTCGGGCGACGGCGTCACCCTCGGCCCCGTGCCCGAAGTGGAACGGGCCGTCGCGCTCAACGCCAGCTTCCTGATGCCGCAAGATCAGGTGCCCGGCGAACCGATACCGCTGGCCGACTTCTGCCGGGCAACCTATCCCGATGGCCCGGTCGACAGCGAGATTGCCGCGCGGCTCGAAAGCCGCCTCGGCGGGATCGAGCGGCCCGGCTGGCGCTATCTGCGAAGTGACAGCGGGCTGATGGGCTTTGCCGCGGGCGGGCCGGGCCTGCGCTCTGCCGCAGCGTGCCGGGCAGACCTCGAACAGCTGGTCGCCCCCGAAGACCTGTGCGACGCCGACGCGGCAAGGGTTGCGGCCAGCCTGCTACTTGCCAGCGAGAACCGCACCGTGATCCTCCCGCACAACCGCTATGGCCACGCCAGCACGGCAAGCTGGGATATCGGTACGAGCTTCCTCCACTTCAGCGACGACGCGCGCCATGCCGATGCGCGTTATGCCGAGGCCAGCCAGACCGCCATCGCGGCACTGCTCAGCCAATGACGGTATGGACAAGGTTCAGGTGCCCCGGTCTATAGTGGCACCATGGACCGCCGCCGTTTCCTCGCCCGCTCCGCCGCAGTCGCCGCTGTCACGGCCGCGCCCGCACGGCTGTTCGCGCAACCCGCGCCCGACCTGCGCACGCGCCGCCTGCTCGCCGTGGCGCAGGAACAGGCGACCCGCGCCGCCAGCAGTCTGTGGCACACCGATCTGGTGGGAATTGCCGACTACGGCCTCCACTCCGCCGAGCCGCGCTTCCATTTCGTCGATCTGGTGGCGGGTAAGGTCGATTCGGTGCTGGTCACCCACGGTGCCGGGTCCGATCCCGAGCACGATGGCTGGCTGAACGGCTATTCCAACGTGCCCGACAGCTGGGCCACCAGCCGCGGCGCCTATATCACCTGGGAATGGTACAAGGGCCGCTACGGCACCTCGGTGCGCCTCGGCGGGCTCGACCCCGACAATTCGAATGCCTTCCCGCGCGCCATCGTCATGCATCCGGCCAGCTATGCCACGCCCGAACACGTGGCGCGGTGGGGCAAGCTCGGACGGTCGAACGGCTGCTTCGCCTTCGGCCCCGAGGTGTTCCCGCAGGCGCTCACCCGCCTGATGGGCGGACGGCTGCTCTATGCCGATACACTGGGGATCGGGGCAAACGGCGAAGACGTGGCCCGACCGGCCCAGCAAACGCCCGACTATGCCGCCATGGCCGCCGCCAATGGCCCCGAGCTGGCCCCGATCTCGCCCGACACCGCGGACCCGGTCGAGCAGCTCCCCTGAGGCAGCGCCCGCTCAGAGCGTGTCGCGCGGGTCGTCGACGACCTCGATCACCTCTTCGCTCGACACCCGTGCCCGGTCGCGCACCCGCGGCGCATCGAGCGAGGCGAACACCGGCGCATCGCGGCTGTAGATGTCGTCGAACTCGCGCAGGTTGCCGTCGATATCCACGCCATAAGTGAAATAGGTGATGTAGGCGGGCATCGTCTTCTTCACCGGCACGCGGGTATATTCGCCGCTGGTGGAAATCCCGACCACCTCGTCCCGCGTCGCGCCCTGGCCAAGGATCGCGATGGTCATCGCCAGTTCGAGCGCGCGCTCGGTGCGGATGCAGCCGTGGCTTAGAGCACGGTCGTCCTGATTGAACATCTGCCTGCTCGGCGTGTCGTGAAAGAAGATCGCATGCGGGTTGGGCATGTCGAGCTTCATGACGCCGAGCGCATTGCCCGGCCCCGGCTGCTGCACCACGGTGATATAGCCATTGGCCCCGCGCGTAGCGCGATAACCCTGCCGCGCGGCCCAGCTCGGGTTGTTGAGCACGCGTTCGCCCAGCCCCTCGCCGCGCACGATCGACTGCGGCACGGTCCAGGTGGGGTTGAACACCACGCCCGAAACCGTTTCGGCCAGCTGCGGCGTGGCCGTGCGGCCCGGCTTGCCGACCACAGTGCGATAGGTGCGGATGATCTGGTTGTTGACCGTGAGGCGCAGCTGATACTCGGGCACGTTGGTGATGAGATACTGCGGCCCCAGATCGCGCGCGAGCCAGCGCCAGCGATCCATGTTGGCGCGGATCAGGCGGCGTTGCTGGGTGGCATTGGCCGGCGTCTGGGCCAGCTTGTCGCGCAGGGCGGCATAGTCGGGGTGGGTCGGCTTCAGCGCATCGAGCGCGCCCGCAATGTCGCCCGATTCGAGCGCACTGGCCATCACCGTGGCGGTGGGACTGCGGTCGGCATCGGGGTCGACCACGAACCACTGGCGCCGGTTCGCCATCGGGGTGCGCCCGTCGCGCAGGTCTTCCACCAGCCAGGCGAAGGCCGTGCTCGCCAGTTCGTCGATCTGCTGGGCATCGTTCGCGCGCAGCGCCGCGGCGAGATCGTCGGGCAGATAGTCGGCGGGGACCAACCCTTCCGCACCAATCGCACGGATCACGCCCAGCAGCTCCTGCGCCTGCGCATTGGTCCAGTGCATCGCATCGAAGTGGCGCGGATCGGCCTGTACCACTTCATCGGAAGTGAAGGCCTGCTCGAAAGCGGAGCGCGCGGTGGCGGCGACCGCAGCGGCATTCTCCTGCTGCACGCCCTGCCCACTCGCGGGCACGGCGAGGCTGGCAAGCGTTCCGAGCGCAAGGCTCGAAGCAAGGAGGGCAGGGGTACGATTCATAGAACTCTTCCTAGCACAAACGCGCGGGACAGGCGCGCCTTGAGCCTGCATCCTATCGCGCACCGGCCCTGACGCGGGCATGAACCGCGCGCACGAACCGGTTGCCCTGTCCGATACAAGGTCGCAAGACGCTGCGCCATGCCCGCGCGACACTCTTTCCTCCCCTATCTGCTGGCCGCGAGCGGGGTCGGGCTGTTTGCCCTGATGGACGGGCTGATGAAGCACGCCGCGCTGATGACCGGCGCCTATACCGCCACCCTCCTGCGCAGCCTGATCGGCGCCGCGCTGATCGCCCCGCTGTGGCTGGCTCGCCGCCCCCGCTGGCCGCGCGGGCGCCTGCTGCGGCTGCATATCGAGCGCGGGGTGGTGACCGCGGCCATGGCCCTCACCTGGTTCTTCGCCCTCACCCGCCTGCCGCTGGCCGAGGCGCTGGCGATCAGCTTCGTCGCCCCGCTGATAACGCTCTATTTCGCGCACCTTCTGCTGGGCGAGGCGATCAGCCGCCGCGCCATCCTTGCCTCGCTGCTGGGCTTTGCCGGTGCGCTGGTGATCGTGGCGGGGCGCATCCACGCCGCCGGGATGACCCGCGATCTGGCGCTGGGGCTTGCCGCCATGGCCTGCTCGGCGCTGTGTTATGCCTACAGCTTCATCGTCATTCGCCGCCAGTCACAGCTGGCCGGACCGATCGAGGTGGCGACATTCCATGCGGGCATCGGCGGACTGGTGCTGCTGCTTGGCGCACCCTTCGCCTTCACCATGCCGGCCATCCCGGTGCTGGGCGTGATTGGCCTTGCCGGAGCGCTCACCGTGCTCGGCTCGATGGCGATTGCATGGGCCTATGCCCGGGCCGAGACGCAGGCGCTGGTCCCGCTCGAATATACCGGCTTTGTCTGGGCGGCCTGGATCGGCTGGCAATGGTTCGACGAAAGAGTCACGCTGGCGACCCTGCTGGGGCTAGGCATGATCGTGGCCGGAAGCTGGATCGTACGGCCGCGAGGCCCGGTGCCTGCGCTTTAGTGCGCGGGTGCGGATTCGGGCGCTTTGGCGGGTTCGTCGTCCGCGACATCTTCCGTCTTATCGTCCTTCTTGCCCGAGCCGAGGCCGGAACTCTGCCACACCATGCCCAGCGACGCGCCGAGAAAGGCGGCGACCACCAGCGCCAGCGCGATCCATATCCCACCAAGAGACCGCTCGCCCCGCGGCGGCTTGACCAGCATCATGAGCCGAATTGCCCCCCATTCGATTTGCATGCCTCATAACCTGCCCGAATGCGCCAAGGCCTTGACCAATCCCGCACAAACGCGCAGTTCGCACCCGAACAGCGGGCTTCTCGCACGAGCACGCTTATGCAAGCAACAGCAAAGGGACCCCATCATCCATGACTCAGGTCGGCTCCAACTCGCTCGAAACCCGCGCCTCACTCGACGTTAACGGCACCTCTTACGCCTATTACTCGCTCGCCAAGGCTGCCGAAAAGCTGGGCGATATCAGCCGCCTGCCCTTCAGCCTCAAGGTGCTGCTGGAGAACATGCTGCGCTTTGAAGACGAAGGCTTCACCGTGGGGCAGAACCACGCGCAGGCCATCGTCGACTGGCAGAAGAACCCCAAGACCGGCGAGGAAATCCAGTATCGCCCGGCGCGTGTGCTGCTGCAGGACTTCACCGGCGTGCCCTGCGTGGTCGACCTGGCCGCCATGCGCGACGCGATTCGCAAGCTCGGCGGCGATACCGCCAAGATCAACCCGCAGGTTCCGGTGAACCTCGTGATCGACCACTCGGTGATGGTCGACGAGTTCGGCCACCCCAAGGCCTTCGAAAAGAACATGGAACTCGAATACGAGCGCAATGCCGAGCGTTACGACTTCCTCAAGTGGGGCGCCAAGAGCCTGCAGAACTTCTACGCCGTGCCCCCGGGCACCGGCATCTGCCACCAGGTGAACCTCGAGAACATCGCCAAGGGCGTGTGGTCGAGCGAAGACCAGAACGGCGAACTGGTCGCCTATCCTGACACCTGCGTCGGCACCGACAGCCACACCACCATGATCAACGGCCTCGGCGTGCTCGGCTGGGGCGTGGGCGGGATCGAGGCCGAGGCCGCGATGCTCGGACAGCCGATCTCGATGCTGATCCCCGAAGTGGTCGGCTTCAAGCTGACCGGTCAGATGGCCGAAGGCATCACCGCCACCGACCTCGTGCTGACCTGCGTGCAGATGCTGCGCGAGCACGTGGTGGTCGGCAAGTTCGTCGAGTTCTACGGCCCCGGCGTTGCCACGCTGTCGCTGGCCGACCGTGCCACCATCGCCAACATGGCCCCCGAATACGGCGCCACCTGCGGCTTCTTCGGGATCGACGAGAAGACCATCGAGTACCTGCGCCTCACCGGCCGCAGCGAGGAAACCATCGCGCTGGTCGAAGCCTATTCGAAGGCGCAGGGCATGTGGTTCGATCCGGCCAACGAGCCGATCTTCTCCTCCACGCTGGAGCTCGACATGGGCGCCGTGGTGCCCTCGCTCGCCGGTCCCAAGCGCCCGCAGGACAAGGTCACCCTCCCGCAGGTCGACGAGCTGTTCAACGGCGATCTCGCCAAGGTCTACGGCAAGAGCGAAGCCGTGCGCGTGCCGGTCGATGCGGCAGGCCACGATGTCGGCGATGGCGACGTGGTGATCGCGGCGATCACCTCGTGCACCAACACCTCGAACCCCGATGTGCTGGTTGCCGCAGGTCTGGTGGCGAAGAAGGCCAACGAGAAGGGCCTCAAGCCCAAGCCCTGGGTCAAGACCTCGCTCGCGCCGGGTTCGCAGGTCGTCACCGACTACCTGAACAAGGCCGGTCTGCAGGAGCATCTCGACGCCATCGGCTTCGACCTCGTCGGCTATGGCTGCACCACCTGCATCGGCAACTCGGGCCCGCTGGCCGAGCCGATCAGCCAGGCGATCAACGGCAACGACATCGTCGCCGCCTCGGTCCTCTCGGGCAACCGCAACTTCGAGGGCCGCGTCTCGCCTGACGTGCGGGCCAACTTCCTCGCCTCGCCGCCGCTGGTGGTGGCCTATGCGCTGAAGGGCACCGTCACCGAAGACATCACCACCACCCCGATCGGGCAGGACCAGGACGGCAACGACGTGATGCTGGCCGACATCTGGCCGTCGAACGCCGAGGTTGCCGAAATCCGCGCCGCAGCCATCGACCGCACGATGTTCGAAAGCCGCTATGCCGACGTCTACAAGGGCGACGAGCACTGGCAGGCGATCAAGGTCGATGCCTCGGACACCTACAGCTGGAACCCGAGCAGCACCTACGTCGCCAACCCGCCCTACTTCGAGGGCATGAGCATGGAGCCGGCCCCGGTCACCGACGTGATTGCGGCCAAGCCGCTGCTGATCCTCGGCGATTCGGTCACCACCGACCACATCTCGCCGGCGGGCTCGATCAAGGAAGATTCGCCCGGTGGGCGCTACCTGCTCGACCATCAGGTGCCGAAGAAGGACTTCAACTCCTACGGCTCGCGCCGCGGCAACCATGAAGTGATGATGCGCGGCACCTTCGCCAACATCCGCATCAAGAACGAAATGGTCCCCGGCACCGAAGGCGGCTTCTCGTCGTACAAGGGCGAAACGATGGCGGTTTACGATGCCGCCATGAAGCACCAGGCCGACGGCACCCCGCTGGTGGTGGTCGCAGGCAAGGAATACGGCACCGGTTCGAGCCGCGACTGGGCGGCCAAGGGCACGATCCTGCTCGGCGTGCGCGCCGTGATCGTCGAGAGCTTCGAGCGTATCCACCGCTCGAACCTCGTCGGCATGGGCGTGCTCCCGCTGCAGTTCAAGGATGGCGACACCCGCGAGACGCTGGGCCTCAAGGGCGACGACAGCTTTACGATCAAGGGCTTGGCAAACCTCAAGCCGTCGCAGGACGTGGAAGTCGAAGTGACCCGTGCCGACGGCACCAGCTTCACCTTCACCGCGCTGTGCCGCATCGATACCGCCAACGAGATCGAGTACTATAACAACGGCGGCATCCTGCACTACGTGCTGCGCAAGCTCGCTTCCTAAGCTTCAGGCCCGGCAGGGGATGCACGCATGAACGGTTTCGTTATCTCGACCCGTTTCGGCGGCACCCCTGCCGACCCGAAGGAAGACCCGGTCAAGCTGGCCCTGATCGGGGCGCAGGTGCGGGCTAGACTGAGAGCCGATCCGCGTGCCGAGGATCTGGGCGGCGACAAGGCCGACATGTTCCTGCTGCGCGACTTCTTCACCGCCGACGAATGCGCGCGGCTGGTCAGGATCATCGACAAGAAGATCGGCCCCTCCACCCTGTTCGAGGGCACCCAGCGCGACGGCTTCCGCACCTCGTCCACGCACTATTTCGAGCAGGGCGATTCGGCTACGCGCGCGCTGGAAAAGCGCATCGATGCTGCCACCGGCATCCCGCACCAGCACGCCGAGGTAACGCAGGGCCAGCGCTACGAGGCCGGCCAGCAGTTCAAGCATCACTACGACTATTTCTTCGCCAGCGAACCCTACTGGCAGCAGGAGCGCCGCCGCGGCGGCCAACGCACCTGGACCGCCATGCTGTTCCTCAACGATGTCGAGGAAGGCGGCGAGACCGACTGGCCGGAGCTGGACCTATCCGTAAAGCCGGTCGCCGGGGCCTTGCTGACCTGGAACAACATGGGCCGCGACGGCAGGCCCAACCGCAACACGCTGCACGCCGGAACCCCGGTGGTTAAGGGCGTGAAGCATGTCGTCACCCAATGGTATCGGCAGGATCCCTGGACGCTGCACCTGAGCTGATCGGCGCGCCCCGGCGAACGGGCAACGAAAAAGGGCGACCGTTACAGCCGCCCTTCTCCCCTCCAAACTGAAACGATCAGGCCGCCGCCTGTGCCTTGCGCCTGGCCTTGCGGCGGCGCCCGAGGAACAGCGCGCCAGCACCGGCACCGAACAGCACCAGCATACCCGGCTCCGGCACTTGCGTGCCCGAGGAGGTGCTGGTGGTCGAACTGCCGGACGAAGAGCTGCTTGATGACGAGCTGCTCGAAGACGAACTGCTCGACGAGGAGCCCGACGAGGTGCTGGTCGACGAACCGCTGGAGCCCGAAGACCCGGACGATCCGCTTGAACCGCTGGAACCCGACGAGCCGCTCGAACCGTTGCTGCCCCCGCTCGAAGAGGAACTCGACGAACTGGAGGAGCTGGAACTCGAAGAACTGGAACTGGACGAGCTGGAACTCGAACTCGACGAGGTGGTCGAGACAGCGCCGGTCGAAGTGCTGACCGAGCCCGTGGAGGTGCTTACCGAGCCGGTGCTGGTGCTCACGCCGCCGGTTGTTGTCGTGGTGCTGCCACCGCCGGTCGAGGTGGTCGTACTGACACCGCCCGTGGTGGTGCTCGTGCCGCCGGTGGTAGTCGTTGTCGTACCGCCCGTCGTCGTGCTGGTCCCACCGGTGGTGGTCGTGGTCGTGCTGCTGCTCGGATCGGTTGACCCGCTGGTGGTCGTGGTGGTCGTGCTCCCGCCCGAGGAACCGCCGGAGCTTCCACCGAAGAACCCTCCGAAGAAGCCACCACCGAACCCGCCGCCATAGCCGCCCGATCCGCCGACGATCACGGCCGGATCACCGCCGCTGCCCCCGATGGGCGCGCTCGGCAATTGCGGCAAGGGCATCGGCATGGCCGCCATCGCCACCTGCGTTTCGTGGCAGTATCCGTCCGGCCCCATTTCACCGACGTCGCACACGCGCTCGATGGTGCGGCGCAGGCGGCGCTGCGCGCGCGGCGGATCGCGCGGGATTTCGCGGCGCGCCACGTGGCGCTCCTTCACGTCGATCAGTTGCGGCGTGCCACCCTTCGACTTGTAGTCGACCTGCGCCGACTGAGGCTCGGCGACATGCACCGCGCCCCCGGCAATAACAGCACCGCCTGCTGCTGCAGCGGCGAGCTTTGCAATGGCCAAACGTACCGACATGAACAATCTCTTCCTGCGTCGTGGGAAGACCCCCGCACGCCAATTGCGCGCGTTCCCAACCCCTGTTGCATCAACAGAGACGCGCAAATCGTTTACCGGCAATTGAATTAACCAAGTTTGCGCCGCGCCAGAAGCACTTTTGTGACACTTAGCTGCGGTAACGACCCCATTTGTCCCAATATGAGACGCTCGCAGCCGCAGGCCTTACGGAAAACGCAGCAAGACCATCAACTTTCGCTGTCGAACAAGCCGCCTTGCGGACCTGCCTGAAGCGATTCCGGCGGGGTGATTCCCAGGTGCTGCCAGCCGCCATCGTTGAGGCAGCGCCCACGAGCCGTCCGCGCAATCAGGCCGAGCTGGATGAGGTAAGGCTCGATCACCTCCTCCACGGTGTCACGCGGCTCCGCCAGACCTGCGGCGAGCGTTTCCACGCCCACCGGGCCGCCCTTGTAAGTGGTTGCGATCATGGTGAGATAGCGCCGGTCCATGGCGTCGAGCCCGAGCCGGTCGATCTCCAGCCGGGTCAGCGCCTCGTCGGCGACGGCGGCGCTGACGGTGGCAGCGCCCTTCACCTGCGCAAAGTCACGCACGCGTCGCATCAGCCGCCCGGCCACCCGCGGCGTACCCCGGCTGCGACGGGCAATCTCGCGCGCGCCCGATTCGTCGATTGCCATGCCGAGCAGCCGCGCCCCACGCGCGACCACGCTGAGCAACTCGTCCTCGGTGTAGAAGATCAGGCGGACGGGAATGCCGAAGCGGTCGCGCAAAGGCGTGGTGAGCAGGCCCTGCCGGGTCGTCGCCCCGACCAGCGTGAACGGCGGCAGATCGATCCGCACCGAGCGCGCCGAGGGCCCCTCGCCGATGATGATATCGAGCGCCCGGTCCTCCATCGCCGGGTAGAGCACCTCCTCGACCACCGGATTGAGCCGGTGGATCTCGTCGATGAACAGGACATCGTGAGCCTCGAGGTTGGTCAGCAGCGCGGCCAGATCGCCCGCCTTGGCGATGACCGGGCCGCTGGTGGAGCGAAAGCCCACCCCCAGTTCCTTGGCGACGATCTGCGCGAGCGTGGTCTTGCCGAGGCCGGGCGGTCCGAAGAACAGCACGTGGTCCATCGCCTCGCCGCGCCCCTTGGCGGCCTCGATGAACACCCGCAGGTTTTCGCGCGCGGCAGCCTGCCCGACGAATTCGCCGAGCGACTTCGGGCGCAGCGCGGCGTCGGGGTCTTCTGGCTGGCGCTCGGGCGAATGGATGGGAGAATTTTCGGTCATGCCTCTGGCCGCTCCCATAGCCGTGTTCGCGCTGTTGTCGCACCCAGAGTGTCGATCCGCTCGAAGCGGTACTTCAGATAGGCGAGCACTGCCTCGGGCACCCGGTCGAGCGCGCCGTCGTCCTCCTCGTGGGCGTGGAGGATGACCACGCCCTCCTCGTCGAGATAGTGCCGCGCCCAGAACGGGTGCGGCGCGAAGTCGTAGTCGAGGAAATTGTAGTCCTGCTCCCAGCCGAACTCGGTCACCACCAGATCGCGCCCGTGGGTGATGGCCGGGACGGCTTCGTTTTCGTCGAATTGGGGGATGGCCTCAGCGCGCGACGCGGCTTCGGGTTCGTCCGGCCGGGGCTCAGGGGACTGGATGGGGTCGGTGGTCATTTGCCAATAGTGGTTTCGATTTGCGCAGCTTTCTTTGCGTCAAGAACATGGGATGCCGCCAAACAAAGAAGTCCCGCAGAAAACAGAAAGAATGCCAATTTGCCAAGCCCTCCAGAAGTCACTTTAGTTTTTCCAGCGGCAAGCAATTTGTCTCTGATTTCCTCTAGCTTAGATATATCATTTATATCACCTTCGATAGATGCAGATTCCCAAAATGCGATCGCCTCACTGTGGATTGGCAACATACGACCAATTAAGGACACCTGCCTCCAACCGATCAACAACGAGAAAAAAACACCTAAATAGAACAGAAAAATAGCTGCCAGACTCCAAGGACGATCAATCTCAGCAGTAGCAACCGCAGCAATTAATCCGCCACTATTTACCGTCAGCACAGAGGCCATCACCCAACGCCATGCATGTGACATCTCATCGATAGAGAGCTTCTTAGTCTGTAGAGCGACTTCTCTCTGCAGGGAGGCAACTTGTCTGTTCTTATCCACTTCAGATTCGCTCATTGCAGCCCCATCCCATTATTCGCAAAAATACGCCGTCCAAGTTTGACCCAATAAAAGACAAACGAGGCGACAAGACAGCGCAAGAACGCTCACGGGATGTTCTCATAGCCCTGTTGGTGGAGCACGCTGGTCGCCACGGTCTGCGACAATGCCATGGTCACGCCCGGCAGCAGGTCTTCGTTCGACACGCCCTGACCCAGCGCCGACTGCCCGCAGACGTAGAACTGCACGCCCGCCGCCAGCATCGCCTGCACCATCGCGCGGCTCGGGTTGCCCTCGCCGTGGGACTTGCGGTGATAGGCCTCGTCGGTGGTCACGTCCCATACCGCCGGGCCATGGACTACGATCACGACATGCAGGTTCTCGCGCGGCACGCCGTGGGCGGCGAGCAGGTTCATGTAACGCGCCGCGCTTTCGAAGCGGACATTGGGTTCGCCATCGCGCGCGCCCGGAATGGTGTCGAAGATCGCCTTGAACTGTTGCGACACGTCGAGCGTCTGGCCCGATTGCACTTCGCGCCAGCTGCCAAAATCGGAAAAGATCGGGCCATACTGGCGCGGCGGTTCGTCCTGCGCCATGGCAGGGGCGGCCAGCATCAGCGCCGCCGCAAGAGCGATTATCGGGTTACGCATAGTCCACCTCCTATCCAGCCGCCTTCTTCAGCGCCACGCGAATAAGCTCGCCTTCTTGCGCGCCATCGCCCAGTTCGTCGAGCGCGCGGGCCACGGCCTGCGCGGCCACGCCGGGCTTGAACCCGAGGTTTTCCAGCGCCGACACCGCGTCGGCACTCGCCCCGCCAACCAGCGCAGAAACAGCCACCCCGCCGAGGCCGCCCGCCACACCCGGCATGGCGCCCGCCTTGTCCTTCAGTTCGTTCACGATGCGGGCTGCCAGCTTCGGCCCAACGCCGTTCGCCCGCGCGACCGTCGCCGCATCGACCCGCGCGCAGGCTTCGCGCAGCTCGGCGGTGGAGAGAGCTGAAAGGATCGCCAGCGCCACCTTGCTGCCCACACCCTGCACCCCGGTGAGCAGACGGAACCAGTCGCGCTCCTCCCCGGCGGCGAAGCCGAGCAGGCGCATGTCGTTCTCGCTCACCTGCATCTGCGTGAAGACGCTGACGGTGTCGCCCACGCTTCCAAGCGACGACAAGGTTCGCGCCGAGCAGAAGACGAGGTAGCCGACGCCGTTCACGTCGATCACCGCCCAATCCTCGGCACTTTCGTCCAGCCGCCCTGTCAGTTTCGCGATCATGATTTGTTCCTATCCTTTCCTGCGGCGCAGCCGCAAGACAATTGTTCGCGCAGAGCCCGCAGAGAGCGCAGGGGATCGATACCCTACCCTCTGCGTCCTCTGCGGTCTCTGCGCGAAACCGGAAATGGACAGACGCCGCAATCTGCGCCAAAGGCTCACGCCCATGAGCTTCAACACCTTTGGACGCCTGTTCCGCTTCACCACCTGGGGCGAAAGCCATGGCCCGGCGCTGGGCGCCGTGGTCGACGGGTGCCCGCCGGGGCTCGACCTTTCCGAGGAGGCGATCCAGCCGTTTCTCGACGCGCGCCGTCCGGGCCAGAGCCGTTTCACCACCCAGCGGCAGGAGCCCGATCAGGTAAAAATCCTCTCAGGCGTGTTCGAAGGCAAGACCACCGGCACGCCGATCAGCCTGATGATCGAGAACACCGACCAGCGCAGCAAGGACTATGGCGAGATCGCCAAGGCCTATCGCCCCGGCCACGCCGACTATGCCTATGACGCCAAATACGGCCTGCGCGACTATCGCGGCGGCGG
>NZ_QXFM01000087.1 GCF_003584015.1 Aurantiacibacter xanthus | reverse complement strand
GAGCCGTGCTGTCGCCGCTCAGAAAGGCGGCCGGATCACTCAAGGAAAGCCATCGCGCGGGTCTGGGCGCAACCGCCGATAAGGCGGGAAGCGCTGTCTCCTCTTCATCACAGCCTGCATGGGCCGCCGCGATGAAACGCCGTCAGTCAGCCGCTCATGGCGCGACTGTTGCCGCACATACGCTGAAGGCTGGTGACAGCCACGGTGGCGGTTCCGGTCCCGATATTCGCGAGAAGGATTGATACAATGTTCCGACGCGCCTCCATTCGCTACGCTCAGACGCCTGAACCCGTCACGCCTTATCAGCGCGCGGCGCAGGTCTGGGATGACCGCATCGGCTCCGCGCGTGTTCAAGCTCGGAACTGGCGGCTTGCTTTTTTCGGTGCACTGGCAATTTCCGGTGGTCTGGCTGGCGGACTCGTCTGGCAATCCGCCCGCGGCCACATCGTGCCTTGGGTGGTGCAGGTGGACAAGCTCGGCGAAGCGCAGGCGGTCGCGCCTGCCGAGGCCGACTACCGGCCCACCGACCCGCAGATCGCCTTCCATCTCGCGCGCTTTCTCGAGCACGTCCGTTCCATTCCGTCCGATCCGGTGATCGTGCGGCAGAACTGGCTGCGTGCCTATGAGTTCACCACCGACAAGGGCGCGCTGGCGCTCAACGATTACGCGCGTGCCAACGATCCTTTCGCCGATATCGGGCGCGTAGCCGTGGCAGTCGATGTGTCGAGCGTGATCCGCGCTTCCGACGACAGCTTCCGCGTGGCCTGGACCGAGCGTCGCTATCAGGACGCACAATTAGTCGAGACGAGCCGTTGGTCGGCGATCCTCACCGTTGCGGTGCAGACGCCGCGTGACCCCGATGCCCTGCGCACCAATCCGCTCGGCATTTTCGTGCATTCCATCAACTGGTCAGAGGAGCTGTCGCAATGACATATCCGCCAATCTCCCGCGCTGCTCCGGCGATTTTGCTGGTCTGCGCTACCGCACTTTCCGGCTGCGCCACAACGTCGGCCGATCTGCCCGATATTGCCTATGATGATCCACCGGGTGAGATCGCCGCCACGCTTGCACCGGACCCGCCTCAGCCGGTCGAAGTGGTTGCCATACCCGAACCGTTGCCACTCCCGGGACAGTTAAAGCCGGTCGCACTAGCGGAGCAAAATCCCGAACCCGCCGATCCGTGGAAACGTATCGGCGCGGCCAATGATGCCGCGCGCGTGCAACCGGTCCGCGACGGCTTTCTCAATGCTATCCAGCAATACCCTTGGGCCGAAGGCGCGCTCTATCAGGTCTACACTGCGCCCGGTCAGGTCACAGACATTGCCTTGCAGGAAGGCGAGCAGCTTGTCGGCCCTGGACCGGTCGCGGCCGGCGATACCGTGCGCTGGATCATCGGAAGTACGGTGAGCGGCAGCGGCGGAGCAGCCCGCGTGCATATCCTCGTCAAGCCGACCCGGCCCGACATTGCCACCAATCTTGTCATCAATACCGATCGGCGCAGCTATCATCTGGAACTGCGCGCAACTCCTGAGACATATATGGCCTCGGTCTCCTGGATCTATCCGCAAGACGAGCTGATCGCCTTGCGAAATCGGAACGCAGTGGCGGCATCCACCGCACCCGTGGCCGATGGTGTCGATTTGTCTACGCTCAATTTCCGATACCGCATCGAGGGCGACCGCATGCCATGGAAGCCCGTGCGGGCTTTCGACGACGGACGGCAGGTGTTTATCGAGTTTCCCGCCGGAATCGCGCAGGGCGAGATGCCGCCGCTCTTCGTGACGGGGGCCGCCGGCGATGCCGAGCTGGTCAACTACCGCGTGCGAGGCCGCTATATGGTAGTGGACCGGCTGTTCGCGGGCGCTGAACTGCGCCTCGGCGACAAGCGCAGCGAACGGCGTGTGCGCATCCTTCGCACCGACGGCAAGCGCCGGAGGCGGTGATGGCTGAGCCCAACGAAAGCGCCCAGGTCGATCCGGTCGTGCAGGAAGTAACGGCGCAACCCGGATCCACCGATCCGCGCCCGTTCCAGCTTCGCGGACCCACACCAAGCGTCATGCGCCTGTCGCGAAAGGCATTGGCGGTGCTTGGCATAGTGGCCGGTCTCGGCATCGGCGGCGCGCTTACCTATGCGCTGCAGCCGCCCGGCGAGCGGGCAGGCGAGGAACTCTTCAATACTGACAGCCGCGCCACGAGCGAGGCAATTACATCGGGGCCGAAAGACTATGGCGACGTGCCCAAGCTCGGAGACCCGCTTCCCGGCGATCTCGGCGGCCCGATCGTCGCGGCGCGCGAACGTGGCGAGAATGTGCCGGTGCCGCCGGTCGGTGCGCAGCCCGATCCGCGCGCCCAGGCCGAGGAAGCCGCGCGCCAGCGCGCAGCACAAGAACGCGATGCGGCGCGGACCAGCGCGGTTTTTCTCGGTGGTGGGTCTGCGGGAGGAGTGAGTGCGATGCCGTCCGTTCCGGTCTTACCTGACCTTGCGGCACAAGCGCCAGCCGATCAGGACGGAGCCGCACTGCAAAGCGATCAGCCAGCCCAGCTCGCCTTTCTTGAGCAGGCATCCGACCAGCGCATGGCAAGTGCAGAGCGGCTGACCGCGCCCGCGTCGCACAACGTCCTTCAAGCGGGCAGCATCATCCCGGCCGCGCTCATCACCGGCATTCGCTCCGATCTCCCCGGCCAGATCACCGCGCAAGTCACGGCAAATGTCTACGACAGCCCTACGGGGCGCATCCTGCTTATTCCGCAGGGCGCGCGGCTGATCGGCGAATACGATAGCGATATTGTCGCTGGGCAGACCCGCGTACTGCTTGCCTGGGATCGGCTCATCATGCCGAACGGCCGCTCGATCATCCTTGAGAGCCAGCCCGGTGCCGATCCGGCGGGGTTCGCTGGTTTGCAGGACGGGGTGAACCACCATTGGGGCAATCTGCTCCGGGCCGCGGCTATTTCGACGTTGCTTGGCGTAGGCGCCGAGTTGGGCGCGGACAGTGATGACGATCTGACTCGCGCGCTGCGTCGAGGATCACAAAGCACTATCAATCAGACAGGCCAGCGGATCGTCTACCGGCAGTTGAACGTGCAGCCCACGCTGACCGTCCGGCCGGGGCATCCCTTGCGCGTGATCCTGGCCCGCGACCTCATATTGGAGCCGGTGGGAGGCTCGCGATGACGAAACTGAAGCTTGGGCTGCTGGTTGACGACAAGCCGGTAAAGGTCACGGTCGAACTACCGGCTACCGTCCATCGCGACCTTGTCGCCTATGCTGCCGCGCTGGCGGCCGAGACCGGTGGCGATGCCGTCCCGCCGGAAAAACTGATCGCGCCGATGCTGGCCCGGTTCATGGCGACCGATCGGGCTTTTCGCCGGCATCGTTCCCAAGCGAACTGACGGCGACTTATATCCCGCCTCAATTGCCAAAGAACCGCTTTGACCGCGCCCTGCCGTCTGCTTCCACGGCCGCCATTTCGGCATTGAAGCATTCGTCGCCGCGAACCGTTCCTTCCGCGCATTGTGCCTGGACATGCCGCGCTTCGTCGAGATGGGCGGCGAAATACTGCTTGCCGCGTGGTCCGGCTTTAGCCGAAGCTGCAATGCTTGCCGTCTGCGGAGCGGGTGCGATGGCAGGCCGCAATACAAATCCGGCGCCAAATCCGATGAGCGCGATGATGAGTGTCTTGCGTTGAGTCATGACTGTTCCTCTCCCGATTGTTGAGCCGATGGCGCCCGCGCCGGGATGGGCGGCAGCGAATAGCGGACGGCCACGAAATCGAGGAACCGGCGTAGAACGGGATTTTCATTATCCTCGCGCCAATAGCCCGAATAGCCAATCCGTATATGGCCGTTGGTTTCATGGACTTCGCGGAACACCACATTCGGCACCTGAATGCCGAGTGCGGATTCCGCGACGACCGAGATCCGTCCGCCAAGTGCGATGACGCTGAGTACTGTGTCGCGGCTCACATCCTCCATGTCTATCTCGGGCGCGTAGCCTGGCATTCCTAGCTTGCCCAAGAGCAGGTTGCGCGTTTCAGGACCGGGATCGCGCGCCGTCAGCAGGAAGCGTTCGTCGGTCAGGTCGGTCCAGTGAAGCCGGTCACGCTCGGCAAGCGGATGACCTTCCGGCATCGCCACGAGGATACGCTCGCTCCAGAATGGGCGGCTCATCAGTCCCCGATAAGGAGCCTCGCCGATCATGATCGCGATGTCGAGCAACCTGTTCTCGATTCCCGCGAGCAGTATATCGCGGCCCCGCTCGAAGCCGCGTACCTTCACATCGGGAAACCGCTCGCCGAACTCGCTGACTGTCGCACGAAGATTTCCGGCTGAAAATGAGGTGTAAAAGCCAATTGCGAGCCGGCCGGCGTGGCCGGTCTTCGTTGCACGAACCCAGTCGTTCAATTCCTCGAATTCGTTCACGATCCGCTGGGCCGTCTCCAGATAGGTTCTGCCGTTCGGCGTCAGAGTCGCGCCACGTGTCTTTCGGTCGAAGAGAACTATTCCGAGCCGCCTTTCGACTTCCAGTACATGCCGACTGAGCGTGGCCTGCTTGATGTTGAGAAGACGCGCCGCACGGCTGAAACTTCCTGCCTCCGCGGCCGCGATCAGATAGCGAAGCTGGCGTAATTCGATCACTAACTCTCTCAAATGACAATACTAACCAAACCTCTGAAATCATCGAAGCTGCCAGAAGCCAGCGGAAATGCTCCGCTCATGCTTAACCAAGGTGCAATTTCATGCGTGGCTCTTGTCGCGATAGGCGAGCAGGCGCAGAGCGTTAAAGACCACGAGAAGCGTCGATCCTTCATGCACCGCCACGGCCGGTCCGATGCCCAGCCCCAGAATGGTCGCCGGCACCAGGAAGACGACGACGCCGAGACTGACAAAGACATTCTGCAAGATGATCGATCGCGTCGTCCGGCTCAGCCCCACGGCAAATGGCAGATGCGACAGGTCGTCAGCCATCAGCGCAACGTCCGCCGTTTCCAGCGCGACGTCGGATCCCGCCGCGCCCATCGCGATGCCCACGGTCGCGGTCGCCATGGCAGGGGCGTCGTTGACGCCGTCACCGACCATCGCAACCTTGGCCTCGGCGCGAATCTTCTTGATCGCCTCGACCTTGTCTTCGGGCATGAGATCCCCCCATGCCTCATCGATGCCCACATGTGCGGCGATCCCTTCCGCCGCGCGCTGGTGGTCTCCGGAAATCATGATCATCCGTTCAATGCCGATTGCCCGCAACTGTTCGAGCGCTGTCCGCGCGGTGTCGCGGGGAGTGTCCATCAGTCCGATTGCCCCGAGGTCGCGACTGTCGCGTCGCACGACCATCGACGTGTAGCCGCCTTCGCGCAGTTGCTCGATGGCTGCCGCCATCTCGTCGGAAAGCCTTTGAACACCGTCGGCACCGAACATTTCGGGCTTGCCGATCAGGACCTCCTGCCCGGCCACCACCGCGCGAACTCCCATGCCGGTCATGCTCTTGAGATCGTTAGCCTTGGGAATCGGGTATTCGCCCACATAGTTCCGACCATCACGGGCGATGGCTTTCGCAAGTGGATGGTCCGACAGGCTCTCCACTGCGACGGCCACAGCCATCAGTTCCGCCTCTGTCACACCTTCTGCCGAAACTATGCGCTGAATTTGCGGCTCGCCTCGGGTGAGCGTACCGGTCTTGTCGAAGGCCACCGCCTTCAGCGAGCCCAGCAGCTCCAACGGTGCGCCGCCCTTCACGAGAACCCCGCCTCGTGCGGCTCGGGCCACGCCGGACAAAACCGCGCTCGGCGTGGCGATAGCCAGCGCGCACGGGCTTGCCGCGACCAGAACGGCCATGGCCCGGTAGAAACTGGCACTGAACGGCTCGTCCACCACGACCCATGCGAAAAGCATCACGAACGCGAGCAACAGGACGATCGGTACGAAAAATCGCTCAAAGCGGTCGGTAAAGCGTTGTGTGGGCGACTTTTGGGTCTCGGCCTCGCTCACCATCCTCACGACCTTCGCGAGCGTACTTTCGCTCGAAAGGCGCGTGACCTCGACCTCGATCAGGCCGCTGCCGTTGATGGTCCCGGCGAATGTCCGGCTGGCCGCGTCGACCTGCTGCGGATTGGAGCGGGCAAGCGCCTCATCCGGCACGGCATGTTTGTCCACCGGCATGCTTTCGCCGGTCACGGGTGCCTGATTGATGCTGGTCGTGCCCTTGACGATGAAGCCGTCGGCCGGGATGCGGGCATCTGGCCTGACGACGATGACATCGCCCGGCACCAGCTTTTCAACGGCGATCTCTTCGCTGCCGCCGCTTTCCAGCCGGAGCAGTGCGGTTTGCGGTGCCAGCTCGGCTAGAGCCTCGATTGCGCGCTTGGCCCGCCCCATCGCGTAATGCTCCAGTGCGTGGCCGAGGCTGAACAGGAACAACAGCAGCGCCCCTTCGGCAAAGGCGCCCAGCGCCGCCGCTCCCGCAGCCGCGACCAGCATCAGGGTATCGATTTCGAATTTGCGCTGCCGCAGATTGTCGAAAGCTTCCCGCAGGGTGAAGGAGCCGCCGAAGAAGTAGGCTGCGACATACAGCGCGGTCGGCAACCAGTCCGGCGCGCCGGAAACCAGCTTCTCGATCGCAAAGCCGAGGCCGAGCATCATGCCGCTGGCGAGGGCGAAGAACAGTTCGGTGTTGGGCCCAAGGAAATTTCCGTGATGGTGGTTATGGTCCTGATCTGCTTCGCCGTGGTCATGCCCGGCATGCGCATCGCCCGCCGACCCTGCGCCGGAAGGCTGCTCCCGCCGGACGTCCATCCGGGCCAGGGCCTCCTCCAGTTCCCGCTCGGAGATCTGCTGCATATCGTATTCTACTCGAACCGGTCCCGCGACATTGGCGCCCGCTTCCAGAACGCCGGGCAACTTGCGCAACTGTTCACCGACCGAACGCGCCTTGCGTTGATGACCGATCCCCTCGACCGACCACAGGAGGTGGCCATAGCGTTCCGCGATGGCAGCGCCGGCGGCCCGGGCAATATCGCGAATGCGCGACAGGGAGACGATTTCGGGATCGTAGTGAATGCACAGCAGCGCCGGCTTGTCGTCCTCGGCGGCCAGAACATGGGCGCGGTCGATTCCTTGCCGTGCGACAAGATTCGCGGTCAGGCGTTCCACGCAACCGTCGTTCTCATCGGGAATATCGGGAAGAACGAGCGGGATTTCGAGTTTCAGCTTCTCTGTCATCAAATAGTCCACTTTGCATTGCGTGAGCGATTGCGCTCGATCGTCATCCTGCCGTTGGAACGATCAGGTCTTGCGGAGGAAACCAATGGGCTTCCTCCGCAAGACGCAGATGATCGTCAGGTGATTTCAGACCACTCGCGGCGTTCTGTCCGAGTGAGATTGCGCCGAATGCGATCCCACCACTTTTCCCGCCAGCTTCGTTTGTCCTCATCCGTGTGCAGGACAAGCCGGGCTATAGCCGGAAGTACGAACAAAGTGAGTGCCGTGGCGGTGATCAAACCGCCGATGACCACCGTCGCGAGAGGTCGCTGCACTTCGGCCCCGGTGCCGGTGGCTATCGCCATCGGCACGAAGCCGAGCGATGCCACCAGAGCCGTCATCAGGACCGGCCGCAAGCGAGCCAGTGCGCCTTCGCAAATGGCATCGTCGAGGGCCAGTCCCGCATCGAGCCGCTGGCGGATCGCGGTCATCATCACGAGGCCATTGAGGACGGCAACGCCCGACAATGCGATGAAGCCGACCGCAGCGGAGACCGAGAACGGCATACCCCTGAGAGCCAATGCGAAAACACCGCCTGCAAGCGCCATCGGGATCGCGCTGAACACCGACAAGGCCGGAATCCATCCGCCCAGCGCCATGAACAGCAGCAAGAGGACGACCATGAAGCAGATCGGCACCACGATCGAGAGCCGTTCCTTCGCGGCCTGCAGGTTCTGGTACTGCCCGCCCCATTCGATGAACGATGCGGGCGGCATTTTGACCCTGTCGCCCACCTGTGCCTGCGCTTCTTCCACGAAGGAGCCGAGATCGCGCTCGCGGACATTGGCAGATACGATCACGAGCCTGCGGCCCTGCTCGCGGCGAACTTCTGCCAGCCCGTCGACCACCCGGAACTCGGCAACCGAGCGCAAGGGTATCGTCGAACCGCCCGGCAGCAGGATCGGGAGCGCACCGAGCTGGTCGAAATCGTCCCGCGCCGCATTCGACAGGCGAACGACGACATCGAACCGGCGATCGCCTTCGAAGACCAGCCCGGCGGGCCTGCCTCCAAGAGCAATGGCGACCGATTGGGCCACGTCTTCGACCGTAAGGCCATAACGCGCGATGGTGGGCCGGTCGAACGCGATGTCGAGCGTCGGGAAGCCGGTCACCTGCTGGACCTTGACGTCGGCCGCGCCCTCGATGCCCTGCAGAACCCCGGCAACCTCGTTGGCAGCAGCGGTCATAGCGGTGAGATCGTCGCCATAGAGCTTGACGGCGAGATCACCGCGTACGCCCGCGATCAGCTCGTTGAAGCGAAGCTCGATCGGCTGGCTGAATTCGTAGGCATTGCCCACGAGGGCACCAAGCGCGCTTTCCATCTCGGCAACCAGGTCATCCTTGGACAGGCCAGGATCCGGCCATTCGTCACGCGGCTTCAAAATGACATAGGCATCGGACGCGTTGGGCGGCATCGGATCGGTTGCCACCTCAGCCGTACCTGTGCGGGAGAAGACCAGTGCGACCTGCGGAAACTGCTCAAGCCGGTTTTCGACCTTGCGCTGCATTTCGAGCGACCGCTCGAGCGGGGTCGACGGGATGCGCAGGGCCTGCACGGCGAGGTCGCGCTCGTCGAGCTGCGGCGTGAATTCGCTGCCAAGGAAGCTGAACATGAAGGCCGCGACCGCGAACAGTCCCGCCCCTACGCCGATCACCGGCCACGGACGCGCTATGGCGCGGCGCAGCGCGGGCCCATAGCGTTCCTTTGCCAGGCGAACCGGCTTCACTTCCTTTTCGGTGAGCTTCTTGTTGAGCAGCACGGCGATCATCGCTGGCACGAAAGTCAGCGACAGGACGAACGCCGAAGCCAGCGCCAGCATCACCGTGATGGCCATGGGCGAGAAGGTCTTGCCTTCGACCCCGGTGAAGGTGAGCAGAGGCGCGTAGACCAGCAGGATGATCGCCTGCCCATAAACGGTCGGCTTGATCATTTCCTGCGCCGCCAGCCTCGCTTCGGTTAGCCTCTCGCCCAACGTGAGCAGCCGCCCTTCGCTGTGCTGGCGGGCGGCAAGCCGCGCGACGCTGTTTTCGACGATGATGACCGCTCCGTCGACGATCAGGCCGAAGTCGAGTGCGCCAAGGCTCATCAGATTACCCGACACGCCAAGCCGGTTCATGCCGATTGCGGCCATCAGCATCGATATCGGAATGACCAGCGCGGCGATGATCGCGGCGCGGATATTGCCAAGCAGCAGGAACAGCACCACGATAACGAGCAGCGCCCCTTCGACGAGGTTCTTCTCGACAGTGGCGATGGTGGCATCGACCAGCGAGGAGCGATTGTAGACAATCTCCGCTTCGACCCCGTCCGGCAGCGAAGCGCGCACCTCCTCAAGCCGTTCGGCAGCCTGCGCCGAAACGGTGCGGCTGTTTTCGCCTGCACGCATAAGCACTGTGCCCACAACCGCCTCGTCGCCGTTGAGCGAAGCCGCGCCGGTTCTGAGCTCGCCGCCGATGCTGACGGTCGCGACATCGACGATGCGGATCGGAACGCCTTCGCGTGTCGCGACAACGGCCTGCTCGATATCTTCGATGCTACCGAGCCGGGCATCGACCCGCGCGAGCAATGCCTCACCCGCGCGGTCGACGAAGTTCGCACCCTCGGCAAGGTTGGCAGCCTCCAGCGCATTGATCAGGTCGTCGAATGACAAGCCGTAGCCGGTCAGGCGCGACGGATCGGGCTGGACGAGATACTTCTTCTCGAAGCCGCCGATGGAATCCACCCCGGCGACGCCCGGTGTCGAGCGCATCAGCGGCGCCACGATCCAGTCCTGTACCGTGCGCAAATACGCGGCCTTTGCGACATCGCTGTCCAGCCTGTCGCCACGTTCGGTGACGAAGCTGCCGTCCGCCTGCCATCCGGTCGTACCGCCTACTGGGGCGCCGTTCCCGCTGGGGTGCTCATATTCGATCGTGTACATGAGCACTTCGCCGAGACCGGTCGATATCGGGCCCATGATCGGTTCCGCGCCTTCCGGCAGGGCAGCGGTCAGGGGAGCCAGGCGCTCGTTCACCTGTTGCCGTGCGAAATAGAGATCGGTCCCCTCCTCGAAGATGGCGGTGACCTGACTGAACCCGTTGCGCGAGATCGAGCGTGTGAAGTCGAGCCCCTCAATCCCTGCCAGGCCGGTCTCGATAGGATAGGTCACCTGGGTTTCAACTTGCGCAGGCGACAGTGCCGGCGCCTCGGTGTTGATCTGCACCTGAACGTTGGTGATGTCCGGCACAGCATCGATCGGAAGCTTGAGCAGGTTCATCGCCCCCCAGATTGCGGCGCCGACTGTCAGGACGATCATGGCCCAGCGGAAACGAACCGCGACATCGAGGATCATCCCGATCAGGCCATGAGATTGGCGCCCCTCGCGATGGGGGCTTTCGATTGCGTTATCAGTGGCCATGGGAAGCACTGTCCTTTTCGAGTTCTGCCTTGAGCAGGAAGGCGTTCTTGGTCGCGATGTGCCAGTTCGGCTGCAGGCCGGACACGATGGTCACCATGCCTCCCGACCGCGAGCCCACGACGACGCCGCGAGCCTGGAAGCCGCGCCGGGTCTGCACGAACACCACTTCTTCCCCATCGATGGTCTGGACCGCGTCTTCCGGCACAGCCACGCGTGTCGCGTCGACCTCACCCGAGGGACGAATGGTGGCTTGGAGAAATGCGCCCGGCTGCAAGCCGGGAATGGGCCTGGCGAGCGACAGCACGGCAGTCGCGCTGCGACTTTCGGGATCGAGCGAGGGCGTCACCGAGCGGACCCGCGCGCCGACTTCCCGGCCATCCCCTGTTTCCAGAGAGGCCTCGTCACCGGGCTGGATACGGACAGCATCAGCCGATGGCAGGGCCACGTCGACCTGAATCCCGCTGGGATTGACCACGCGATAGAGTTCCTCGCCGGCGTTGACGAAGGAGCCGAGCACAATTGGTGCCGCCGTGACCCGGCCCGAGAGCGGACTGGTCACCGCTAGCGATCGCCCGTCTCCGTTGACGCCGGCCGCTGTCGAGGCCGCACGGGCACGCGACAGCTCCGACTGCGCAACCTGCAGATTGGCCCGTGCCGCTTCGAGATCCTGGCGCGCCGTGACATTGGCTTCGAATAGACGCTGTTCGCGTTCATAAATTGCCGACAACTCGCCGACCCGGGCCTGTGCTGCGCTTACTTGCGCGGCGAGCCCGGCGGCATCGGCACTTTCGAGTCGGGCAATGGCTTCGCCCTCCCGCACGTAATCACCCAACGTCTTCCCGACGCTGCGCACAACACCCGATGCCCGGGCATCAATCCGTGCACTGGCGGCCGGACTTGCCGTGACCGTTGCGGGAAAGACGAGTTCGACGACGGATCCTCTGCCGACCGTTTCGATCACGATTTCCGAGGCACGGATCTGCTCGGGGGTGATCTCGACCAACCCTTCGGGCACCCCGTCATCGGCGTGATCATCACCGCCGCCATTCTCTTCGCCTTCGGCGTGTTCTTCCTCTCCTGCATCACGCGGGGCCCCGCCGCTGTCGGGCCAGAATACAAAGGCAGCAAGGATCAGGATGACGAGGCCGATGGCAACGGCCAGACGTTTGCGATTCATGATAGAGGTCCTCATTGCGCAGCGAGCCAGATGAGCTCGGCCGCGAGACGGCCACGGTCTTCCCGGGCCTGGATCAGGGCTTCACGGATGGTGTCGCGTGCCTGGGCGGCCGCCAACACCTCGATGAGCGGGAAGCGGCCATTGCGATAACCGACATTGACGAGCCGAAGGGCTTCCTCGGCTTGCGGTAGCGAGGTCTGAGCGAGAGTTTCGACCCGGGTTTCGGCGGCAAGGTAGCGCGAGCGCGCCTGCTCGATCTCCAGCCGATAATCAGCCAGCGCTACAGCCTCGCGTGCGTTCGCGGCACGCAGGCGTGCCTGCGCGGCGGCGATGTTTCCCTGGTTGCGATTGGCAAAGGGTAGCGGGATCGAGACGCCAACGAGAAACGCCTGCTCATTGCTTTGCTCGAACCGACGGACACCTGCGGAGATGACCGGGTCGGGCACCGCCAGTGAGCGTTCGCGGTCTATTGCGGCATCGGCCGCCTCGCGCTCGGCACGGGCGACCTGGAGACGCAGGGATCCTTCGGAAACAAGCAGGTTGGCAGGCGGCACGATTGCCGGGAAATCTGCGGGCACCAGGGGCGCGGAAGCGGTATCGCTCCACAGCGCCGCCAAGGCAGTGCGTGAAGAGAGTGAGGCAGCCTCTGCCGCCTGCAACTCTGCTTCGGCTTCGGCGACTGCCGCTTCAGCCCGCAGCGCGCGCAAGGGCGGCTCTCGGCCGACTTCGACCAGCAAGCCTGCGATACGCGCGAGTTCGCGGTTGCGTTCGACGATATCGCGCGCGAGTTCGAGCCGCGAGGCAGCGGCGACCGCCTCGACATAGCGAGCGCGAACCTCGCGGCCGAGCCGGGCCGTGGCCAGCTCGCCCTCCAGCGAAGCCACCAGGGCTTCGGCTTCGGCCGAACGGACGCGGGCGCCGCGCTTGCCACCCAGTTCGAGACGTTGGCCCACCGAAAGTGTGTAGTCGGTGGCGGACAACCCCGAAAAAGCGCCGGTGCCCGCGAAGTTTTCAGCTTCGAAGGAGAGCTCGGGGTTGGGCCTTAACCGGGCTTGGTCGATGAGCGCGCGGGCTGCCGCAGCGTCTTCAACCGGCCCGATGAGCCGCGGGTTGACAGGGTTATCGGAGCCGGTCTCAACGACTCCGCTCCGTTCGAGCGCGTCGTCGAGCGACAGGACGGGTGTGTCCTGCGCTGCGGCCGGCACGGTAAACAATGCGAGACTTAAGCCCCATACAAGGGAGCCCCGCCAGAAACTGGCGTTCATGGATCATGATTTCCTCTAAGAATTTACGCAAAGCGCCGTGAACGGCGCAGTGGCGGAAATTCAGGCGCGAGGAGGGCGCTTCGGCAGGTCGCGCTCTACGGATGCGAGCCGCGCCACACGCAAGGGAAGGCGCGTGGAAACCATGAACATCTGGGCATCAAACGCTTGACCGCGTTCCAGCGCCGTTGATGTGTGATGACAATGGCCATGTGCGCATGTGGCGCTTTTCTCAGCTGGCTGCTTGTCGGTTTCCCCGTCCCCATTCGAATGGGAAGCCATCATTTCGACGACCGTTGGAACGTCTTCCGCCGAGCATTCCAGAGCTTCCGCGACCGGGGCAAATAGCACGCCGATCACTGCAAGCAGCATCAGGAATGACCTGAAGGGAAAAGCTCGAAACAGCCGGACCATACCTGCCTCATATAGAACCAAGGCGTGACAGTAAAGATACAAATTTAGTGTTATGTTATATCAAAAATGATAGATGTCTATAAAATATTTCAACTAACTATAGATAATTTAGGAGATCAAATAGCTTCTAGAAAATAACATCTTAAACGAGGTGGCTAACTATCGGTGATAAATTGTATAAAATTTTAGTTTTAAAGTGCCAAACAATATGTTCATTCCGTTTGAGTGGATGCAAGCAAACAATAAGCGGCGTCTGGATATTGATAAGTCAGACGGCTTCTGCGACATGGGCTTCGATCACGACGCCGAGACGCTTGCGCACTGCTCCGAAAATGGCCGCGAGATTGTCCATCGGCGATCAGCACGCAACTCAAGAAACTTGAGGAACAGGCGGGCGCGCAGTTGTTCGTGCGCAAAGGCAGGGGGCTCGTCCGCACCGCCGCCGGCGAAGCGCTGATCGCCTATGCCCGCAAGATCGTGGACCTGAATGACGAAGCGGCGCTCGCCCTGGGCGCTGCCACCAATACCGGCGTTGTGCGTCTCGGATTGCCGCAGGATTTCTTCGAGGATGTAATGCCGGCAACGCTCACCGCGTTCTCCAGTCGGCATCCGACGGCGCAGGTCGATATCCGCGCTGGTCAAAATCACAAGCTTGCCGAGGAAGTTGCCGCAGGCAGGCTGGACGGGGCCAGCGTCTATTTCGACGAGGGTTCCGGTGGCGAAGGGGAGCTGCTTTGCACCTTGCCGATGCGCTGGCTTGCCCATGAGAGTTTCAAGCCCGCAGGGGCGAAGCCGGTGCCGCTGGTGATGTTCGACCACCCCTGCCTGTTTCGCAAGGCGGCGCTGTCCGCCCTGGACCGTGCCAGACTGCCGTGGCGCGCGGCGGTGACAACCCCCAGCCTCTCCTATGTCTGGGCCGCACTTCGCTCGAAGCTTGGAATAGCTGTGCGCACTGCGCATGGTGTCCCGGAGGATATGGTCTGCGTCGATGGCAGGTTCGGCCCTCCCGACCTACCTCCCATCGAAATCCGCCTGCTCACCTCGCAAACCGCCTCGTCTGCAGCGCAGGATATGTGTGAAATCCTGCGCGGAGAGGCAAACCGACTGATCGCGCCGGCTTGATGGCCAAATGGCGTGTGCGGAGCTGAAAGGATCTCAACATGACAGAAGGATCGCAACGTCCGATAGCGGCAACCATCGCGGTGGTTGTTCGTGAGGGTCAGGTCCTGCTGGTTCGTAGGGCCAATCCGCCCGATGCAGGGCGGTGGGGTTTTCCCGGCGGCAAGATCGAAACCGGCGAAACCATCGAACAGGCTGCCATTCGCGAACTTTACGAGGAAACCGAGATCCGAGGCGAGGCCTTGCAGACCTTCACCGCCGTCGATGTCTTCGACCATGATGAGCATGGCGGGCTTCGTCGGCACTTTATCCTTATTGCCGTGCTATGCCGATGGTGTTCAGGCGAACCTGTTGCTGGTGATGATGCGCTCGAAGCCAGATGGTTCGACCTTGCGGATCTCGAGGACGCAAACGTCGCACTCAGTCTGAATGTCAGCGAAGTTGCATGGCAGGCCGCCGCCATGCGCGATGATTTTTCCGAAACTCTATAACAGCCCTTGCCAGAAAGTTGATTGGGACATCAGCCGAGGCTGCCGTTGGGATAGGCTATTCCCCGCTGGCCCTCCTTTGCCGCGGTTGGCCCGTGCGCTTGCAGCATAAGGAAACGTCCAAGCGCCGCCTTCCGCGAGCTTCGATCTAGCGCGAAGTGTGTGTTGGAGAGCGCTGCCCCGTCGAGTAGCGCCTGAATGTAACCCGACACTGTGTCGGCAGCCATGATGAGCGCAGCATCGAGGGTGTGGACGTAACGGCTAGTAATCGAGCCCGATGCGTGGCCGAGTAATGCCGCAATGGTGATCTCGGTGAAGCCCAAATCGTTCGCTATGCTGGCGAAGCTATGTCGAAGCGTATGGGCGGTGAGATCCGATAACTCCGTATCGGCGAAGATCTTTTCCCAATGGCGGGGAAAGCTGCCGAACGGCCCTTCGGAGTTCCTCTCACCTGGAAACACATAGACGCTGTCATCACCCGTCTGGCGCGCGTCGAAATACTCCACGATGGGCAGTCCCATCGGCCGAACTGACTGGCCCTCTTTGGTGTCTTCGAACCGGAAGGCGCTGCCTTCTGTGTCTATTTCCGCTTTCTTCGCCTCGATGATCTCTCCGCGTCGGCAGCCTGACATCGCGATGACCCGGATGATATCGACCGTTCTGGTGTAGCGCGGGTCCAGTGCTGCTTTGGCGAGGATACGCCCAAGAGTGCGATATTCCTCCTCGCTTAGCCGACGCTTGCGCACCGCGTCTTTTGGTTTGCGGACACCGTGAGCAGGATTGCCTTCAATGATGCCAAGTTCATCCCGCGCATAGGTGAAGATGCCGCCCAGCAGACCGACTGTCCGGCTAGCCGCTCCAAGGCCACCTCGGACAATGGACTTGCCGCGCAGCTTGTTCGTCCTTTCTATGGAGCGCGTCTTGCCGGCCATGATGTCCTTCATCATCGCTGTCACGTCCGCCTTGGTGACGTGAGTTACGCGCTTCGAGCCGAGCAACGGGATGATGTGGCGCGTGATCCGGCCGAGATCGGTAATCTTCGTGCTGGCCTTTTTGGGCCGTCCGCCTTTGCCGAGAATCCGGCCGGCTTCCAATTCAGCCATATACAGCTCGCACAATTCCTTGACCGACATCGCCCGGCGGGCGCCGTTCCGATCTTCGAGTGGGTCGTTGCCCTTGGCGACATCTGCTAGCGCTTGGATCGCCAACGTTCGCGCCTGTTCGGCGGTGACGGTGCCATGGCGACCGAGCTTCATCCGGCGCCGGACATTGTTGGAATTGCGATAGTCGACAAAATAAGTTCGCGTGCCTGATGGCAACACAAATACGCCGAAGCCTTTCAGATCGCTGCACCAAATAGTATATTGCCGATCGCGCAGGTCGGCTTTGTCGACGAGGGTTTTCGTCAGTTTTGGCATTTTGCACCTCGCTAGAGCGGGTCCAGAAAACTCACCAAAATCTCACCACCAGATCGAAAACTGTGGGGTGACTTTGCGTAGTCTGGAATACTCTCATTGTCAATAAAGCACTGTATAAACAGTAACTTATAGAGCTCTAGCGTTGGATTGAAAAGCCTGGCGTAGCGTTGTGGTTCTAGCTCCGAAGGCAGAGGCCACAGGTTCGAATCCTGTCGGGTGCGCCAGCCTCTTGATCCCCCCTAAGGGATTGAGAATTTGGTACTATACCGTCTGGATTAGATCCACGGCCAATCTCTCCGAAGCTGCCAAACTCTGCTTGTGACACACCGGTGACACAAGGAAACGAAAAATGGCGTCAATTTCGAAGCGCGGAGACAGTTGGTTCGTCCAAGTTCGGCGGAAAGGATTTCCGCCTCGTTACAGCTCGTTCAACTCCCGCTCAGCCGCAAGCCGGTGGGCAAGAGAGCAGGAGGCGATCATTGATCTGGGAGTAGGTCGCGGCAACGATAAGGAAGTTGCCCGCATTTCCGTCAAGCAGCTTCTAGAGAGATACGCACTCGAAATCTCATCGCGGAAAAAGGGCGCTGAGCCTGAGCAGCTTCGCATCAAGAAAATGCTAAGCGCTCCCTTTGCAGACCTAAGGGCAACCAACCTCACCCCGGCTGCGATAGCGTCATATCGTGATGCTAGACTGGAAATTGTTAAGCCATCGACTGTTCGCAGGGAGCTTGGCATTTTGCGGAGCGCGCTGGAGGTTGCCAGACAAGAGTGGGCAGTTCCTCTGCCGAACAATCCCGTGAAGATGATTTCATTGCCAGCCGCCAACGACGCCCCGCAAGTCGCGACCAATTAATGCTGCCACGGCCTGTGGCAGATTGTCAAAGTAGGTTTGATCGGGCGGACGCCCGCCGAGGCTCGAATGAGCTCTTCGGGCATTGAAGAAGCCCAGATATCGGCCGATCAAATTGCGCGCTTCGCTGATTGAAGCGTAGGCGTGCAGGTAAACCTCCTCGCACTTCACCGAGCGCCACAGCCGCTCGACCACGACATTGTCGCGCTAGGCGCCGCGTCCGTCCTTGCTTATGGCGATGCCCTCACGTCGCAGCACGTCGGTGAACGCCTGGCTGGTGAATTGGCTGCCCTGATCCGTATTGAAGATCTCTGGCTTGCCATAGTGCGCCAAGGCTTCCTCGAGCGCTTCCGCGCAGAAGTCGGCGTCCAGCGTAATCGAAATCCGGTGCCTGCCGACACCTCGATCAAGGTCCTCGCCGGAGCGATCAAGGCGCGCTGGATCTGCGAGCAGGCCCGTCAGCAACTCAAGGAGGAACTCGGCCTCGACCACTTCGAGGGCCGGTCCTGGACCGGGCTCCATCGCCACGCCTTGATGGCGATGATGGCCTATACCTTCCTGCAAGCCAGCCGGATCGCTCAGGCGGGACGGAAAAAAGAGTCCCCGGCTCGCCTCTCACCCCAGCCTGCCAGCAGTGCGCCAGGCTACTCTTGACCATCTGCCTCGCTCCCCGCCGAGGCATTGCCTTCACTGCGGGTGTAGCCTCACCAGACATCCCAACGAACTTCTGCCAAAGTAATGCGAGAGCCTGCGTCCGGTTGCACTATTATGCTTGGTCAGCACGGTCCTCGATCATCATGTCGGCGGCTTTCTCCGCGATCATAACCGTGGGCGCATGGGTGTTTGCGCTCACCAGCGTGGGCATGATCGCGGCATCGGCCACGCGCAGGCCCGTCAGCCCATGTACGCGCAGGCGTTCATCGACCACGGCCATGGCGTCGGTGCCCATCTTGCAGGTGCCCACCGGGTGGTAGACGGTCGAGGCGTTCTCCCGCAGCCAGCTGTCGACCTCGTCGTCGGTGAAGGGCCGGTCGGGCGGGGCGAGGCGTTGGCCAGTCACCTCCTGAAACGCGGGCTGGGCGAACAGCTTCTCCAGAAAGCGGAAACCTGCCCGCATGGCGATCTTGTCGGCAGCGGCGGTGAGGTAGTTCGCCTGAATGCGTGGACGGTCTGCCGGGTCACTCGACCGCAGCGAGACGGTGCCGCGGCTCTCGGGATGCAGGTGGCAGATGTGCGCGGCGATCCCGTAGGGCGAATCGCCCAGCACGCGCTGGAACGGCAGGCGCACCTGGCGGCTGTTCACGCCCGCCGGCAGGAAGTGGATCTGCAAGTCTGGCGAGGCGAGGCGCGGATCGCTTTTCAGAAACGCGCCCGCATTGTGCGGCACCATCGCCCCCTTGCCCGAACGGGTGAGAAAGGCCTGCGCCAGCATCCCCAGAGCCCGGTCGAACCGCGCATCCTCGTAGAACATGTCGGGAATGGCCGAGCTGTAGAAATGGGTGATGTTGAGGTGGTCCTGCAAGTTGCGGCCCACGCCCTTCAGCGCGTGCCGGGTCTGGATGCCTGCCTGCGCCAGCTCTTCACTGTCACCGATGCCCGAGTGCAGCAGCGCCATGGGCGAGCCGATTGCACCGGCGGCGAGCACGATCTCGCGCGCGGCGCGGACCGTGCGCCTGCCGCCCTTGGTGCGCACCACCACGCCGGTCGCCCGCGTGCCGTCGAGCACGATCCGCTCGATGCTGGCCCCGGTGAGGACATCGAGATTGGCCCGCCCCGAGGCCGCCTGCAGATAGGTGCGCGCGGTGCTCTGCCGCTGGCCGCCCGCGATATTGGTGTCGTAGCGCCCGACCCCTTCCAGCGCCTTGCCGTTGAAGTCGGGGTTGTAGGGCAGGCCAGCCTGCTGCCCGGCCTGCACGAAGGCGTCGAACAGCGGGTGGGGCTGGTCGAGGCGGCTGACCCGGATCGGCCCTTCGGTGCCGCGATATTCGCTCGGCTCGCCTTCGTAGCTCTCCAGCTTTTTGAAGTAGGGCAGCACCTTGTCGTAGGACCACGAGGGCATTCCGGCCTGCGCCCAGCGGTCGTAATCCTCGGCCGCGCCGCGGGTGTAGATCATCCCGTTCATCGATGACGATCCACCCAGCACGCGTCCGCGCGGCCAGCCGATGCGGCGGCCTTCGAGGCCCGGCTCGGGCTCGGTCTGGAAGCTCCAGTTGTTATATTTCCAGCGCCACAGGTGCATGCCCATGATCGGGATCGCGTACAGCGGATTGCGGTCGCGCGGCCCGGCTTCGACCAGCAGCACCTTGTGGCGCGGATCGGCTGACAGCCGGTTTGCCAGCACGCAGCCTGCGGTCCCGCCTCCGGCGACGATGTAATCGTAGTGATCTGCCGAACCGGCACCCGACATGGCCAATAATCCCTTCCCACAGACCGCATGCAAAGTGGCCAGTGGCCAACAGGGCGGCGCTCGCACAATACCTCTGAACGGGTACTCATCGTTTAACTATCAACTATAGGAGGGGCTTTGGCCATGTCAATCATCCGTGATCTGCATGGCTGAGGCGGGCCCTATCGGCGGCTCCGGTTGCTGGACAGCCCGGGTGCTGCTTCGCCATGGTGGCGCCAACTGCCGCCGCTTCCCGGCAGGTAATCAAGGACCAGTGTCGATGTCTGAAAGAACGATCCGCCCCCACGAGCCGACCATCAACCGGCACCAGTTCGTGCCGCACTATCTGGGGGTGATTTCGAACGCGCTGATCTGGTCGCAATCGCGGTTCTTCCTCGAAGCTTTCGACTGCGGCATCAACGAAATACGGGTGATTTCGGTTCTCGCAGACTGCGGAGAGCTGACCGGTCGCGGCTTCTGCGATGCGCTGATGATGAACAAGTCTATCGTCAGCCGCACCCTGCGCGATCTGCAGGACAAGCACCTTATCCAGTCCCCCGGGGAAGGACGCAACCGCAAGTATCTGCTGACCGATTCGGGTTATGCCCTGAACGCCAAGATCGTGAAGATCTCGCTCGAACGCGAGCGCCGTCTGCTGCGCGGCTTCTCCGAGCGGGACAAGGTCATCATGCTCGGTTACCTCGCGAAAATGGTCGAGAATCTCGAACATACCGGCGACTTCGATGACCTGCTCGACAGCCTCGGCACCGGCGAAGGGCAGGACAAGTGAGTTGACCTGGTTTAAAGGTATACTTAGAGTCGCCCCGATAAACAGATCTTGGCGCCTGCCCGCAAAAGCCGGAGGCGAGATTGGGAGAGTGGAGCTTGATCTCGAAATGCGTTCGCGAATGCGCCTGCCTGCCCGTCGTTGACGGGGCCCTGGCACTGTGCGGCAGTGTTTCCGCGGTGGCGGCATGACGCCGCGGGAGATCGATGTCTCGCGCATCGTCGAGGAGCGCTCGCTCAACGGCTTCAACTACCGGTTGATCGCCGTCTCCTGGCTGCTCACGATCTTCGACGGTTTCGACCTTTCGATCGCTGCCTTCGCCGCGCCCTACATGCGCGACGACATGGGGCTGGAGCCGAACCAGCTCGCCAATATCCTCTCGTCGGGCCTGCTGGGCACCTTCCTCGGCGCGATCCTGTTCGCCTCGATCAGCGATCGGATCGGCCGCCGCCCGGTGCTGCTGGGCTGCTCGGTCGCCTTTGCCCTGCTCACCATCGCGATGGGCTTTGCGCCGAGCTACGAATGGCTCGTCGTCCTGCGCTTCTTCGATGGCATCGCCATCGGCGCGGTGATCCCGATCGCCTGGGCGCTCAACAGCGAATATGTGCCGAGGCGTATGCGCGCCACGGTGGTGACCATCATCATGGTCGGCTACAGCATCGGCATCAGCGGCGCGGGCCCGATCACCGTGCTGCTGGAGCCCACGGTGGGCTGGCGCGGGCTGTTCATTGTCGGGGGCGCCGGATCGCTGGTGGCGGCCACCATCCTGTTCTTCGCGCTGCCCGAATCGATCCGCTGGCTGACCGGCCAGCCGGGCCAGCAGCGCCGCCTGATCGCAGTGCTCGGCAAGCTCGGCCACGACACGCGCGACCTCTCGATTAGCGACCGCTTCGTGCTGAGCGACGAGCCTGCGGAGCAGACCAGCAAGCCCCATGTCAGGGAGCTGTTTGCCGGCTGGCTGAAGTTCGCCACCCCGGCGATCTGGCTTGCCTATACGGCCAGTTCGATTGCGGTCTACTACGTCAACGGCTGGGGCCCGATCATCCTCGAGGAGCTGGACTTCAGCCGCAACACCGCGGCGCTGGCAACCGCGTTCGGCGGAATCATGGGGTCGGTTGCGGGGCTGGCGGTAATGCGCTTCACCGATCGCTATGGCCCGGTGATGGCGCTGTTCTATCCGGCGTTGTTGCTGCCCTTGCTGCTGGTGCTCGGGCTGGTGCCGCTGTCGCACACGGCGGTGCTGGTGCTGTCGATGACGGTGCTGGCCTTCGTCGGCGGCATGACCTTCTGCATCATCAGCATCATCGCACCCGTTTACCCCACCCGCATCCGCGCCACCGGCTCGGGCTGGGCGAGCTCGATCGGCAAGCTGGGCGGGGTGCTCGGCCCGATCTTCGGCGGGTGGATGCTGGCGAGCGGCCTGCCGATCATTCGCAGCTTTGCAGCATTGGCGATCATGCCCGCGCTCGTCGTCATCGCCGTTGTCGGCATCCTGCTCGCCAAACGGCATTTTGCGCAGAAGGCCCCCGCGCCGGACGCGCCCGCAGCCGAGGCAGCGGTCGCGGCATGATCCGCGCGCGCCTCGCCACACTATCCAAACGAAAGGCATTTTCGACATGACCCCCGATGGCGTCACCATTGCCCATCCCGATCACCTGTTCATCGATGGCAGCTGGGTCAAACCCGGCGGCGGCGGGGTGATCGAGATCGTCTCGCCCAACACCGAGGACGTGGTGGGCCGCGTGGCCGAGGGCAGCGCCGAGGACATGGACCGTGCTGTCGCAGCGGCGCGGCAGGCCTTCGACCATGGCCCATGGCCGCGCACCCACCCGCGCGAACGCGGCCGCATGGTGGCGCAGCTGGCCGAGCGGCTCGCGGCCCGCAGCGCCGAGCTGGAAAACGCCTGGATCGAGCAGATCGGCGGTCTGCCCGGCATGGCCAAGGGCGTCACCGCCAGCGGCAACCGCGCCTTTGCCGACATCGCCCGGCTCGGCGAAAGTTATCCGTGGGTCGAGGAGGTCAAGGGCGAGACGGTCGCCGCCGCCTATATCGTGCGCGAGCCGGTCGGCGTGGTGGCGGCCATCGCGCCGTGGAACTCGCCCTATATGATCATGGCCAACAAGGTGGCCTATTCGCTGGTCGCGGGCTGCACCATCGTGATGAAGCCGTCGCCCGAAACCCCGCTCGAAGCCTATATCATCGCCGAGGAGGCCGAGAAGGTGGGCTTCCCGCCCGGCGTGCTCAATCTGGTGACGGCAGGCCGCGAGGTGGCCGACCGGCTGATCCGCAATCCCGCCATCGACAAGGTCAGCTTCACCGGCTCGACCGCTGTCGGCAAGCACATCGCGCAGGTCTGCGGCGAGCGCATCGCGCGCTATTCGCTCGAACTGGGCGGCAAGTCGGCGGCGATCGTCCGCGACGATTATTCAACGCAGGACGCCGCGCAACTGCTCGGCACCACGATCACGCGCCTGTCGGGCCAGATCTGCGCGATGCTGACCCGCGCCATCGTGCCCGCGCACCGGCATGACGAACTGGCCGAAGCAATCGCCAAGGTCATGGAGGGCGTAAAGATCGGCCACAGCCGCGACGAGGGCGTCGAGCTTGGCCCGCTGGCGATGCAGCGCCAGCTGGAGCGGGTCGAAGGCTATATCGCGGCCGGCAGGAACTGCGCCGATCTGGTGACCGGCGGCAAGCGTCCGGCGCATCTCAACAAGGGCTTCTTCATGGAGCCGACGCTGTTCGCCAATGTCGATAACACCAGCACGATCGCGCAGGAGGAGATCTTCGGCCCGGTGCTGTGCCTGATCCCGGCCAAGGACGAAGAGGACGCCATCCGCATCGCCAACGAGAGCAACTTCGGGCTGCACGGCTCGGTGCTCACCCACGATGCCGACGCGGCCTTCCGCATCGCACGCCAGATGCGCACGGGGATGATCGGCCAGAACGGCATGCGCACCCAGCCGGGCATGCCGTTCGGCGGCTTCAAGCAATCGGGCATCGGCCGCGAAGGCGGGCGCGAGGGGCTCGCGCCTTACGTTGAGACCAAGAGCATCCTGCTCGATGGCACGCCGTCCGATGCGGTGCTGGCACAATAGCGTCGACCAAGGCAGGTGCTGTTGCCCGGCCCGCGCCGACTAGCGGGCCAGCCGCGTGCGAACCGCGCGCTGGCCCTTGTTCGCCCAGTCCAGCGCGATAGCCTCGGGCCCCTCGGGCTTGCCCGCCGCCAGCCAGATCAGCAGGCCTCCGCCGAGATAGATAAGCCCGCCGACCGCGATCAGGGCCGCAACCTGCAACAGCTGTGTAAACCACTCGGTCGATACCGGCATCAGCATCGAGGTGACTTCTACGCCGACCGCCATCAGCGCTACCGAGAGGATGTTGCGCCAGCTGTTGGTCAGTTGCTTCACGATGCTCTGCCCGATCATGGATTTCACGATCGAAACATTGAAGCCGATGGCGATCAGGCCGGAAATCACGCGCGCCACCAGCACCCCCACCAGACCGCCGAGCAGGAGGCCGCCAACGATGATGGGCAAACGGATGAAGAACAACTGGATATCGCGCCGGAACAGGGTTTTCGTGTGCCCCAGCGCGAGGGCCAGCGGCTGAGCCAGCGAGCCGATGGTCTGCAAGGCGAACACCGAGCTGAGAAACTGGATCACGATGATCGACGGGATCCATTTCTCGCCCATCGCCAGCGGCACCAGTCGCTCGGCGACGAGCGCGAAACCGATCCCGACCGGCAATGCCACCGCCGTCACCAGCCCCTGCGCGCGGGTGTAGGCATGGGCCAGCCTTGGCGCGTTCGAGGTGAGGTTGCTGAAGGCCGGGAACAGTGCGCTGGTCAGCGGCAGCGTGGCCTCGCGGGTGGGCAGTTGCGCCAGATTGTCGCCCACGGTGTAAACACCGACATCGGTGGGTGACAGCAGCTTGCCGATAAACAGCTGGTCGGAGCGCCAGTTGATGGTGTTGAGCGCATTGCTCAGCGTCATCCAGCCCGAGAACGACCACAGCGAACGGAACTCCGACAGGTCCAGCCGCGGGCGATACCGCACGAACACGTAGGAGGCGATCACGGTGACGAGCTGGCCGCTCACCGCTCCCACCACCAGCGCCCAATAGCTGTGCCAGATGAAGGCCACGGCTATCGACAGCACCACCGCGCCGAGCTTGCCGAGGACTTCTATCGCGAACTCCTGCTTGAAGATCAGCGATTTCTGCAACAGTGCGCGGCGCGGATTGACGACGCCGGACAGCAGCAACGAGGCCGAAAGCGCCAGCATGATATTGGCGAGCCGCGGTTCCTCGAACACGGCGACGACGGGCCAGCTGGCGGCGGCAAAGATCACGGCCACTGCCAGCGAGCGCAGCAGCCCGATCGTGAACGCCGTATCGACATGCTGCTGTGAAGGATCGTCAAGCTGGATCAGCGCCTGGCTGACCGGAACGTCGGTGATCGCGGAGACAATCGCCTGCAAGGTGACGGCGATGGCAACCAGCCCGAAATCTTCGGGCATCAGCAATCGCGCCAGCAATATCGTCGATATGAAGCCGAGCGCGTTTACGATGGCGCGCGAGGCTGTCAGAATCAGGCTGCCAAGCCCAATCTTGCGCAGATTGCTCATCGGCTTGGGCTAATCCTGTTCGCGATCTCGGTCATGCCCGGTTCGCGCAGCGACTCGCGTTGCCGCCTCACAATGGCGGGAGAAGTGCTAGCGACGGAATGCTGCATAAATTTCCTCGTGGTAGCGCGAGAGCCGATTGACCGCATTCTTGTCGAACCCGCGCAGGGCAAGGTCCGACTTGCGCCGGGAGAGCGAACGGCGAAGTTTGTCCAGGCGTGTCGGTGACTGCAATTCCCGAGCCAGCTGTGCGTTCCGTTCACGGATTTGCGGGCGGCCCGCATGAATGGACGAAGGATAGTCTATTTCTACCAGCGCGAAGGGATAGGGCAAGACGATTGGCAACCCGGTTGACCAGAAGGTATCGTTGGTATCGTCGATGGGCGTGGGCAGGTCGCCGTTCGCTTGCGCATTGTGCGGGCCGGAATGGGCCTCGCTTTCCTGCAATAGTGCTATTGCGAATTAATCCCAAGAACGGTATCGGGGCGGCAAATCTTCAGGGAGTTTCCGATGTATCGCTACCTCGTCGGCGCGCTTGCGCTGGCTCCGCTTTCGCCCGCCTTCGCTCAAAGCGCCGATAGCCCGGCCGATGCATCGTCCACCCGCAACGACCCGGCCAACGACACCGCCATCGTCGTAACCGCCGCGCGCACGCAGCTGCCGGCCAGCGCCCTGCCGCTGACGGTGGACGTGATCGGCAGCGAAGCGCTGGAGCGGCAGGTGCTGATCTCCGGTTCGACGGTGGACGCGGTTTCCGCACTGCTGCCCTCGTTCTCGCCCACCCGCGAGAAGCTTTCGGGCGCGGGCGAAAGCCTGCGCGGCCGCGCGCCGCTGTTCGCGATCAACGGCATCCCGCAGTCGACCCCGGTGCGCGACGGTTCGCGCGACGGCTACACCATCGACCCGTTCTTCATCGACCGGGTCGAGGTGATCTACGGTTCCAACGCCTTGCAGGGGATCGGGGCCACGGGCGGTGTCGTCAATCAGGTGACCGTGGGCGCGCCGCGCGAGGACGGGCTGTCGCTGCGCAGTCTGTTCCAGCTGACCTATCCGACCGGCTTCAAGGGCGAGGGCATCGGGGCGAAGACCGGGGCGCTGGCAAGCTATCGCGATGGCGCGTTCGATGCCACCGTCGGCGCCACCTTCGAGAAACGCGGCGCCTTCTTCGACGGCCACGGCAACCGCGTCGGGGTCGATGGCACGCAGGGCGAGATTCAGGACAGCGACAGCTGGTCGGTGTTCGGCCGCTTCGGCTATGACCTGCCGGGCGGTGCCCGCCTCGAACTCGTCGCCAACCGGTTCGAACTGGAGGGCAACGCCAACTACGTGCTGGTAACGGGCGACCGCGCCACCGGCATGCCTGCCACCAGCAGGCCCGGCACCACGCCCGGCGCGGCGCCTTCGAACACGGCGGAGCTGCTGTCGTTCTCGCTGACCGATCCGGACCTTGGCGGCGGTTCCTTCGCGCTGATGGGCTTCTACAGCCGCACCGATGACGTGTTCGGTGGCGGGGTGTTCGATACGTTTCAGGACCCGGCCATTGCGCCGGTCGGCACGCTGTTCGACCAGTCCGGCAACCGTTCGCGCAAGCTCGGCGGCAAGGTCAGCTACGAGCGCGCTCTGCCCGGCTTCGAAGATCTGGTGCTGACCGCCGGTTTCGATGCGCTGTTCGACCGCACCGCGCAGACGATGGTGCAGACCGGCCGCGACTGGGTGCCCGAGAGCGACTTCCGCAGCCTCGCGCCGTTCCTGCAGGGCAACCTTGCGCTGGCCGGCGGGCTGGTGCGGCTGGCCGGCGGGCTGCGCTATGAGAATGTCGAGCTCAAGGTCGGCGACTATACCACGCTGGCCAGCTACGGCGCGGTGAAGGTCACAGGCGGCAAGCCCTCGTTCGAGGACGTGCTGTTCAACGGCGGCGTGGTGATCGAGCCGTTTCAGGGACTGCGCGCCTATGGCAGCTATGCCGAGGGCTTCACCATTGCCGACGTTGGCCGCATCCTGCGCGGTATCACCCAGCCGGACGTACAGATCGAAAGCTATGTCTCGCTCGAACCGGTGGTGTCCAACAACCGCGAACTGGGCCTCGAATGGGACCGTGACGGGCTGAAGGCCTCGGCCAGCTACTTCTGGTCGTCGAGCGATTTCGGCTCGCTGCTGGTGCTGCGCAACGACGTGTTCGAAGTGAAGCGCCAGCCGATCAGGATCGAGGGCTTCGAGGCCAGCCTCGCCTGGCAGACCCCGGTCGATGGCCTGTCGCTGAGCGGCGGCTATGCCGCGCTGAAGGGCAAGACCGACGGCAACGAAGACGGCAAGATCGATCAGGATCTCGACGGCGGGAACATTTCGCCCGACCGCATCAACCTGGCGGCAGACTTCAGCTCGGGCCGGTTCGGCGCGCGCGCCCAGACCCGGATGTATCTGGAGCGCGAATTCAACGATGCCTCCACCGAGACCGACTTCGCCGGCTACACGCTGATCGACGCGTTCCTCTCCTACCGCACCGATTTCGGCGAGGTGTCGCTGGCGGCGCAGAACCTCACCAACAGGTATTACATCACCTATGACAGCGATACCGTGCGCGTGAACGACAACAGCCGCTTCTTCGCAGGGCGCGGGCGCACCTTCACCCTGAGCCTGCGCAGCCAGTTCTGATGAAGGCGCTTCTGCTCCTGCACCGCTGGACGGGCGGTCTTGTCGGCCTGCTGCTGGTCGTGCTCGGCCTGTCGGGCACCGCGCTGCTGTGGGAGGATAGCTGGATCATGCTCGACGGCGCACGCGATGCGCCGCTGAGCAGTCCGGCAGACCTGGCGAGGGCGGTCGACGTGGCGCTGGAGACCGCGCCGGGCCTGTCGCGCATCACCTTCGCGGGCGAGGAACTGGGGCTGCATCAGGCGAGCTATGCCGATGGCAGCGGTGCCTATATCGCGCAGGACGGTGCGGTGGTGGCGCGCTGGGCGGGCATCTGGGAGCGGCCCGAACTGTGGCTGTTCGATCTGCATCACTATCTGCTGATGGGCGACACCGGCAAGACCATCACCGGCGTGCTCGGGCTGTTGCTGCTGGCCTTCACCGTTACCGGGGTGATCCTGTGGTGGCGCACGCGCAAAACCTTCCGCTTCCGCCTCTGGCCTGCGCGCTACACCGCCAGCGCGATCGTCCGCCAGCATCGCGACCTTGGCGTGGTGGCCTCGCCCTTGCTGCTGCTTGTGGCCGCGACCGGAACCTTGATGATCTTTCCCGCCATCTCCTCGGTGTTGCTGGCCCCGCTGGGGCAAGCGCCCGAGCGCCCGGCCCTGCCGAACGACCTTGCGCCGCTGACCGGCAGCACCGACTGGCAACGCGTGATGGCCAGCGCACAGGCGGCCTATCCTGCCGCCGAGGTGCGCCGCCTGTCGCTGCCCGGCGCGCCCGGCGAGCCGATCTCGCTGCGGCTGCGGCAGCCGTTCGAATGGACCCCGAACGGGCGCAGCTACGTCTGGATTGCGCCGGACACGGCGGCTGTGGTGGCGAAGGACGATCCGGTCATGGGCGGCCTCGCTCCGGCCATCACCGAGAAATACTATCCGATCCATGCCGCCAAGGTCGGCGGGCTGCTGTGGCGGATCGTCATGACCTTTGCCGGATTTGCGCTCGTGGTGCTCGGCGCGTTCGCGACCTGGAGCTTCTGGCGCGCAAAACTCGGCCAGCCGGTGCGCCCCGTGGTGCAGCCCCGCCGCGCGACCAGCTAGGCTTTCCCCGGCGGCACAATCGCACTAGTCTTCGCGGACAGATTGCCAGCAGCCGGAGAAAGTGCCGATGAACCTTGCCAACCCCCTCTTTGTCTACGCTGTCGCACTGGCCATCGCGGCAGTGATTCCGGGGCCGGGCGTGGCTGCGCTGGTGGGGCAGTCGCTCGCCGGGGGCATGCGCGCCTCGATGTTCTTCCTCGTCGGCATCGTGCTGGGCGACATCACCTATCTCACCTTCGCCGTGGCCGGGCTGGCAGTGCTGGCGCAGACCTTTGCCAGCGCCTTCATCGTGCTCAAGCTCGCGGGTGCGGCCTATCTGATCTACCTCGCCTGGCGCATCTGGACGAGCGATGTCGAAGCGACCGCCATTGCCAGAACCAACGGCGCATCGGGGCTGTCGGCAGTGGCTGCCGGCTATGCGGTCACCATGAGCAACCCGAAGGCGATCATCTTCTACCTTGCCCTGCTGCCGACGGTGGTCAGGCTGGAGACGATCGGGCTCGCGCAATGGGCGGGGCTGAGCCTCGTTACCGTGGCGGTGCTGGTGGTGACCTTGTCGCCCTATGCCATTCTGGCTGACCGCGCCCGCGCCGTGTTCAGCCGCGCCTCGGCGCTGCGCCGCCTCAACCGGGTGGCGGCGGGGATCATCGGCACCGCCGGTATGGTCA
>NZ_QXFM01000086.1 GCF_003584015.1 Aurantiacibacter xanthus | reverse complement strand
TAGCACTACTTTGGCAGAAATCTGATTTTTGGGATTCCCAAGGTGGGATTCCAGTGATTCATAGGGAGCCAGCTTTTCGAAGGGGCTGGCGATGGATACGGATTGGCGTGGCGAACTGGACGAGTGGTTGGCACCGTTTGTAGCGGCGTTGCGACACAAGACGCGTGGCCGGATGTGTCCGGCGTATATCGCGGGACTGATCGGCCCGGGGGATCGCAAAAGCATACAGCCGATGGCCGCCCGGACAGATGATGTCAGCTACGATCGGCTGCATCATTTCATCGCCAGCGGCGTGTGGGACGAAGCACCGCTGGAGGCAGCTCTGCTCGCCGAGGCCGACCGGCAGGTAGGCGGCGAGAAGGCCTGGCTGATCATCGACGACACGGCGCTGCCCAAGAAGGGGCGCCATTCCGTCGGCGTGGCGCCGCAATATGCGTCGGCACTGGGCAAGAATGCCAACTGCCAGACGCTGGTGTCGGTGACGCTGGCATCTGGCGAAGTCCCCATCATGGTCGGCCTGCGCCTGTTCCTGCCCGAGAGCTGGACCGGAGACGTGGCCCGCCTGGAACGGACTGGAGTTCCTCTCGATTGCTGCCCCTACAGGACCAAGCCCGAGATCGCGCTCGCTGAGATCGATCGGGTCGGCGCTGCGGGTGTTCGTTTCGGCTGTGTCCTGGCGGATGCGGGCTATGGCATGTCCGCACCGTTCCGACAGGGGCTGAGTGAGCGCGGGCTTGCATGGGCGGTGGGCATACCTTTCAGACAGAAGGTCTACCCCGCCGATGTTGGGATGATCTTCCCGATCGCTGGAAGAGGTCGCCCTCGCAAGAACGCCATCCCCGACGCAAAATCGATATCCGCCAAGGCAATGCTGGAGATGGCAAGGTGGCGCAAGGTGAGTTGGCGGCGCGGGACCAAAGGGCCACTCTCGGCGCGGTTCGCTGCCGTTCGCGTGCGTGTCGCCGATGGTCCGCCCCAGCGCATCCGGGACATGGGTGCGCAACATCTGCCCGGCGAGGAGGTGTGGTTGGTCGGGGAGCATCGCTCGACTGGCGAGCGCAAATACTACCTCTCCAACCTGCCTGCCAGCACGCCAATCAGGCAGCTTGCCGGCGCCATCAAGGCCCGCTGGGTCTGTGAGCAGGGGCATCAGCAACTCAAGGAAGAACTCGGCCTCGATCACTTCGAGGGTAGATCATGGAAGGGGCTGCACCGACACGCGCTGATGTCCATGATCGCCCTGGCCTTCTTGCAGACCCAGCGCCTCAAGCAGGCCAAGGGGGAAAAAAAGGACTGCCGGTCCGCCTCCACAGCCGAGCTTACCAGCGATCAGACAGGCCATCATTGACCGCTTCTCCAAGCCACCGGATCGGCCATGCCCGCACTGCGGTCGCTGCATATCTGACCCGACACCAGAAAATCTGCCAAAGTAGTGTTAGACTAGATTGCTCAAATCGTACCAACTCAACTCGCGCTTCCGGTCCATAGGCCTCTGGCTGTTGGATGGCTCTCTCAATCGCGCTTAGGAAAGATGCCACAACGCCAGCAGAAATGAAGCCATTCGTTGGCACGTAAAGAGTATATTCGAGCGGCTCAGCGCTCGGCTCTGTAGCGAAGTCGTCCATCTATCACCCCTGCATTAGACGTGATCATCGTGTATGAGGACGCATCCATTAGCAAGTGCAGTTGGCTCATGATATTGTCAAGTTAAGGAGTAAGAGCAGGTTCAACAGAGCGCTTGCCGAGGCTAGGTTTTGGTCAACTATGCGGCCTGACTCCCGTCGACTGTCGGGCTCGTCGTTGTTCTTGAGAGTAGACGTTAGTTTCCATCGGATAGTCGCGATTAGTGGTCTGGGACCGGTCGTTTTCGCGCGTTCCTGTTCCTTGGATCGCTAAGGTTCGCAGCGTCTTCTTGAGGTGGCGGTAGGCCGCAAGTTCGCCCGCGAAGCCGAGAAGGGCGCGCTGCTGTTCGGAACTGTATTCGGGATCCTTGGTCCGCTTCCGCCCCCTTTGGTTTCCGCCGCCCCCACCAACGCCAGAAGCCAGCGGCGGGAGGTTCGCTTCGCCCGATCTCTTCTGAAATTCCTTCGATTCGAAGGCGGCATCAAGCGCCTGCGCTACCAGTTGGAACCTTCCCTCCAGTCCACCATCGACGTCGGTGGTTCCGAACGTCACCGGCCGCTTCTGCTTCTGGATTTCCAGGCGATCCTTTTCCTCCTTCTCCCTTCGCTCTTGGAGATCGTTCTCGTCGAGACCGAGCTGTCCAAGATCGAGAGTGGGCTTCATTCCCGTGGACCACAGTCCAGCCCTGCTCAGAACCCCAGGGAGTGCATTTTGCGTAAGAACCTCAAAATCGAGAAGGCCCGAGGCAACCGCCAAGCGGGCGATCTTCTCTACATTCGAGATGAGGAGCTTTCGGTTGGCGTCGCGCACTTCCTCAAGCAATGGTTCTGAGCTCGGGCCGGGAGACGCCAGCTCTTCACACCGGAGGGCAAGACGAGCAGATGGAGACCGCCATCGTCGAATAGCTTGACCGGGCGCTCGCTCGGTTTCGCGTTCTTGCATTCGGTGACGGTCAGCATTCGGTGCCCCCAACTCGGAATTCTGGTGCCCTGACAATGCCCCCAGAGGCGAGGCGCTGCATGGGCACGCCAATGCACGGCGGTAGACGCTCGTATTGTTAGAAAATGGCGGTTTGGCAAGGTGTTGGTGCTTGCCAGAAGACCCCAGAAGACTGGGAAATGGTGCCGGCTGCAGGAGTCGAACCCGCGACCTGGAGATTACAAATCAACTGCTCTACCAACTGAGCTAAGCCGGCGTACCTTATTGTCTGCCCTACCGCTTCGCTGCTTGAGGGCATTTGGGCAAGTCAGGCGCGGCCCTTTGCCCTAGCCGGCGCCAAAGGTCCAGCCCTCGGTGCGCGCAATTTCCTCCGTAAGACCCACAGGGTGCCACAAGTGCTCGCGCAAGGCCGCGCGGCGCAGCCATGCGGCGGTGAGCAGGGCATCCGATTGGTGGTCGCTGATCGGTCCGCAGCCTGCCACCGGCGCAGAGCCGACCTCGGGGTGAGCCAGCGCTTGGTTCAAGTCCTCATAGCTGCGGATCTTGGTGGCCGAGGCCTTGCGCCCCACCGCCAGCGCGGGGATCGCGGTGTACATCTCCACCAGCAGCGAACCCTCACCGGGATCGGCGTCGAACGGCCAGACCGGCAGCGTGCCGCCAAGTCCGTGCAACACCCGCATCCCCGTCAGCGAGGCTTTGCCGACCTGTCCGCTGCCCACCAGCTTGAAATTGCTGTGCGGACGGCAGCCCATCGCGCGCTGGGCATGTTCGGTCACCCGCAGACGGCCGTTGCGGTGTTCGGCGCCGTCGCAGCGGTAGTGCGCGCCCATCTTTGCGCCGTGGTGGAAATACTCGCGCAACTGAGGGTGGGCGACGAAGCTGGAGGCGGCGAGGTGCTCGTCCTTGCGGCAATAGTGTTCGACCAGTCGCCACAGCGCCTTGGCATCGGGCGGGGTCTCGGCCCAGCCGGGGAAGAACGCCCCGCAATCGGCAAAGGCGAGCGAGGTGCCCAGATCGAGGCCGACCAGCGTCGCCTCGGGCAGGCCGTGCCTGAGCAGGTCCAGCACGTCGCGGCGTGACCAGCCCCCGACTGGCGGCGCGTTGAGCACTGGCGCTGCATCACCGAGCCCGCATGAGGCCACCGCAATCGAGCTGTGCCGCTCCCCCTTCGCGCCCGACCAGTCGATGGCGACGAAGTGGCGGAAGCGTCCTTCGAGACGGCCTCTGCCTGCGGCTTCGGCCTCCTCAGGACGAACGGGGGTACTCATTTTCAGCTTGTCCTGAGGTGCGTCACGAACGCTCCTCGCGCAGCCGCTGCCAGTAGTCGAGCCGCTTGCGCACCTCGCGCTCGAACCCGCGCTCGACCGGTTCGTAAAAGGTCTGCGGGGTCATCTCGTCGGGCCAGTAGTTGTCGCCCGAAAACCCGTCTTCGGCATCGTGATCGTAGGTGTAGCCCGCGCCGTAGCCGACCTCTTTCATCAGCTTGGTCGGTGCGTTGACGATGTTCATCGGCGGCATCAGGCTGCCCGTCTCGCGGGCGGAGCGCGAGGCCGCCTTATAGGCCTTGTAGGCCGCGTTCGACTTGGGCGCGGTGGCGAGATAGATGCAGGCCTGCGCCAGGGCCAGCTCGCCTTCGGGGCTGCCGAGGAACTGGTAGGTCTCCTTCGCCGCCACGCACTGGGTCAGCGCGGCGGGGTCGGCCATGCCGATGTCTTCCACCGCCATGCGCACCAGCCTGCGGGCGAGGAACAGCGGCTCTTCGCCCGCCACCAGCATCCGCGCCAGATAGTAAAGCGCCGCCTGCGGATCGGACCCGCGCACCGCCTTGTGCAGCGCGGAGATGAGGTTGTAGTGCCCCTCGCGGTCCTTGTCGTAGACCGCCACGCGGCGTTGCAGGAACTGGCCCAGTTCGCCCGGGCCAAGCGGCGCGGTGATCTTCGCGGCGTAGAGCGTTTCGGCCTGATTGAGCAGGAAGCGCCCGTCGCCATCGGCGCTGGCGACCAGCGCCTCGCGTGCCTCGGCGGTGAGGGGGAGGGGGCCTTCCAGCTCCTCGGCCTTTTCGAGCAATCGCGCCAGCGCCGCCGCATCGAGCCGGTGCAGGATCAGCACCTGCGCGCGGCTCAGGAGCGCGGCGTTGAGTTCGAAACTGGGGTTCTCTGTCGTCGCGCCGACCAGCGTCACCACCCCGCTTTCGACGAAGGGGAGAAAGCCGTCCTGCTGCGCGCGGTTGAAGCGGTGGATTTCGTCCACGAACAGCAAGGTGCGCTGGCCGCTGGCGTCCTTCATTTTTCGCGCCGCCTCGAAGGCTTTCTTCAGGTCCGCGACGCCCGAAAAGACCGCGCTCACCGCCTCATAGCGCATGCCCACGCTGGCGGCGAGCAGACGGGCAATGGAGGTCTTGCCCGTGCCGGGCGGCCCCCACAGCACCATGCTGGAGAGCTTTCCTGCCGCCACCATGCGTCCGATCGCGCCCTCGGGGCCGGTCAGGTGCTCCTGCCCGATCACTTCATCGAGCGCGCGCGGGCGCAGGCGTTCGGCCAGCGGGGCCTGATCGTCGGGCGTTGAGGCCGGGGCGGGGGTGGGGTCGTCTTGAAACAGGTCGCTCATCGCTTCCGCTATGTAGCGATGGCGCAGACAATTGCATCCCGGCTCTTGAAAGCGATCCCCTAAGATATATCTTTCTATATCGTGGGATGCTTTTTCAGGATAGACCAATGACCAACGACAATCGTAACCGTGACGATGACCGCGACGACGAATATGGCGAAGGCGACGACTTCGCCGGGCGTGGAGGCAGGCCCCGGCGGCATGGCCGAGGTGGGGACTCTTTCGGCATCGAAGGCGTGCTCGGGCCGGACGGCATCTTCGGGCCGCAGGGCCTGTTCGGACCCGGCGGACTGCTCGGTCAGGCGGGCCGGCGCGGCGGCATCAACATCAACCTCGGTGGCGGCAAGGGCGAGCATCGCGGACGCGATCATGGCGGCCCGCGCAGGCGCAAGATGTTCGCTCCCGGCGAGCTGCGGCTGGTGCTGCTGGCACTGATCGCGGAGGAGCCGCGCCACGGCTACGACTGCATCCGCGCGATGGATGAGGCCACCGACGGCGCCTATACCCCGAGCCCCGGCGTGATCTACCCGACGCTGGCCATGCTCGCCGACGAGGGCCTGATCGCCGCGCAACCGAGCGAGGACGCGCGCAAGGTGTTCGAGGCGACCGAGGCGGGCCACGCCGAACTCGCGGAAAACGCCGAGGAGATCGAGGCATTGCTCGAACGGCTCGGCAAGCGCGGCGAGCGGGCTCGGGCGGCCAAGTCCTCCGACATGATGCGCGCGCTTGGCAACCTTGCCAGCGTGCTCACCAACCGTGCAGCGGCGGGCCGGTTCAATTCCGAGAACAAGGAGCAGATCGTCGACCTGATCGACGAACTCGCGCGCAAGATCGAGAAGCTCTGAGCCTCAGGCGGCGGCGCGCTCTGCCAGCAATTGCCGGTAGATCGCGCCGACCGCGAGGTTGATCGTTTCCCAGTCGTAGGCCTTGGCGGCCTCGGCTGCGGCGGCCCCGTGCGCCTTGCCGAGCGCCGGATCTTCGCAATAGGCGGCCAGCGCGTCGGCAAAACCGGCGATGTCGGTCGGATCGACCAGCCGTCCGGTGCGGCCATCTGCCACCAGTCCGCTGGAGCCAGTCGCCTTGGCGGCCACCACCGGCACGCCCGAGGCCATCGCTTCGAGCGTGACATTGCCGAAGGTCTCGGTGACGCTGGGGTTGAACAGCATGTCCATGCTGGCAACCGCGCGGCCCAAGTCTTCGCCCGCGAGGAACCCGGCAAAGGCGGCGCCGGGGGTGTGCTCGGCAAACCAGCTCTTCGCCGGGCCTTCGCCCACCACCATCACCTGATGCGGCACGCCGCGCTGGCGCAGCTCGGCCAGCGTTTCGGCAAACACGTCGAGCCCCTTTTCGAGCACCAGACGGCCAAGGAAGCCGATCACCGGCGGCTCATCGGCAAGGCCGATAGAGCGCCGCCATGCCAGATCGCGCGCACCGGGGTTGAATATCTGCTTCTCGACGCCGCGTGACCATACTTCCACCCGGTCGTTCATGCCCTGCTCCTTGAGCACGCCGATCATCGTCGGGCTGGGGCAGAGCAGGATGTCACAGCGGCGATAGAGTTTGCGCAGCCACGCCTCGACCAGCCCCTCGGCAAAACCGAAGCCGTAATAGCGCGGGTAGGTCTCGAACCGGGTGTGGATCGTGCAGACGACCGGCTTGCCGTGCCTGCGGCCCCAGGCCACGGCCTGCCGCGCGGCGCGGTCGGGGCTGGAGATGTGGATCACTTGCGGATCGAACTTCTCCAGATCAGCGCGCACCTTCGCTGAGAGCCCGGTGGGAATGCGGTATTCGCTGCGACCGGGGATGGCGAAGCTGGGGATCGAGACCAGCGGCCCGGTCGGCGGGAACGGCGGGTTGGGAATGGTGGGCGAGTAGACGCGCATATCCGCGCCATGCTCCATCAGCGTGCCCACGAGGCGGTTCTGCGCCTTGTTGGCGCCATCGCGCACGTAGTTATAGTTGCCGCTGAACATCGCAACGCGCAGGCCGGCAAGATCGGGTCGGGTATCTGGCATTGCGGGCCGCCTTACGCGAGCCGGACGGATATGGCGAGAGGTTGCGGAAAGAGGGGCATCCGTTCGTCCCCCTTTCACTCCCCTCCCCACGGGGAGGGGGTGGGGGTGGGGGCTCGACGCTCGCTGCGTGAGCTCGGCCCCCCCCCATCCCAACCCTTCCCCAAGGGGAAGGGCTATGACCTACAAGCTAACAATCAGTCTTCGTTCTTGCGCGAGTGCCGCTTGCGCTCGTGCGGGTCGAGGTAGCGCTTGCGCAGACGGATCGACTGCGGGGTCACTTCGACCAGTTCGTCGTTCTGGATGTAGGCGATGGCCTGTTCCAGCGTCATCCGGCGGGGCGGGGTCAGGCGGATGCCGTCGTCCTTGCCGCTGGCGCGGAAGTTGGTCAGCTGCTTCGACTTGAGCGGGTTGACCTCAAGATCCTGCGGCTTGGCGTTCTCGCCGATGATCATGCCTTCGTAGAGCTTCTCGCCCGGCTTCACGAACAGCACGCCGCGCTCTTCGATGGTGTTGAGCGCATAGGCCTGCGCATCGCCCTGTTCCATCGAGATCAGCACACCGTTGAGACGGCCTTCGATCTTACCCTTGTAGGGGCCATACTTCTCGAACAGGCGGTTCATGATGCCGGTGCCGCGCGTATCGCTCAGGAATTCGCCGTGGTAGCCGATCAGGCCGCGCGACGGAGCCGAGAAGATGATGCGGGTCTTGCCGCCGCCGCTCGGGCGCATGTCGGTCATCTCGGCCTTGCGCTGCGCCATCTTCTCGACGACGGTGCCCGAGAATTCGTCGTCCACGTCGACCACGACCGTTTCATACGGCTCTTCGCGGCCATCGGGGCCATCGCGGAACAGCACGCGCGGACGGCTGATCGACAGCTCGAAGCCTTCGCGGCGCATGTTCTCGATCAGCACGCCGAGCTGCAATTCGCCGCGGCCCGCCACTTCGAAAGCGTCGCGTTCGGCGCTCTCGGTGATGCGGATGGCGACGTTGGTTTCGGCCTCGCGCTCCAGACGGTCGCGAATCACGCGGCTCTGCACCTTGTCGCCTTCGCGCCCGGCATAGGGGCTGTCGTTGACCGAGAAGGTCATCGACAGGGTCGGCGGGTCGATCTCGGAGGCGGCGATCGGTGCGGACACTTCGGGCGCGCACAGCGTGTTGGACACGGTCGCCACGGTGAGGCCGGCGATGGCGACGATGTCGCCCGCCTTGGCGCTGTCGACCGGTACGCGCTCAAGGCCGTCATAGGCGAAGACCTTGGTGGCGCGGCCCGCTTCGACCTGGTTGCCGTTCACATCGAGCGCCTTGATCGGCATGCCCACTTCGAGTGTGCCGCTCTCGATGCGCCCGGTGAGGATGCGGCCGAGGAAGTTGTCGCGGTCGAGCAGGGTTGCCAGCATCGCGAACTCGGCGTTCTCGTCGAGGCCCGGGGCCGGGACGTGGTCGCGAATCAGTTCGAACAGCGGTTCGAGCGTGCCTTCGCGCGCATCCGGATCGGTGCTGGCATAGCCGTTGCGGCCCGAGGCATAGAGCACGGGGAATTCGAGCTGCTCGTCATTGGCTTCGAGCGCCACGAACAGGTCGAACACCTCGTCGAGCACTTCGGAGTGGCGGCCATCGGGGCGGTCGATCTTGTTCACGACCACGATCGGCTTGAGGCCGAGGCCGAGCGCCTTGCCGGTGACGAACTTGGTCTGCGGCATCGCGCCTTCCGAGCTGTCGACCAGCAGGATCACGCCATCGACCATGCTGAGGATGCGTTCCACCTCGGCGCCGAAGTCGGCGTGGCCGGGGGTGTCGACGATGTTGATGCGCAGATCGTTCCAGACCACCGAAGTCGGCTTGGCGAGAATGGTGATCCCGCGTTCCTTTTCGAGGTCGTTGCTATCCATGGCGCGTTCTTCGACGCGCTGGTTGTCGCGGAAGGTGCCGGATTGGCGGAACAGCTGGTCGACGAGCGTGGTCTTGCCATGATCGACGTGTGCGATGATCGCGATGTTGCGAAGCGCGGAGGACATTGACGAGTTTTTCCCGGGTTGACGGACGCAATCCGTGCTGCGCCTGCGAAGAGTTGAGCGCCCGTAGACGATAGGGCCGCCGCCTGCAAGTCGTGCATTGACCCACTGTCGCCTAACGTATAGGTTAACTGCATGACCTAAACTGTGGCTGGCGCGCAACAGGTGTCCATTCAATCACTTGGCGTCTGTCACAAGGTCAATTGTGAAGGCTCTGTTTCAAAGTTATTGTGATCGGTAATATTCGGTCGCCCGGCGGTACGCGCAACAACAGGCGCGATCCCCGGCAGGAGAGGATGGAAGATATATGACCACCAAGTTTGTCGGCCGTTCGGGTATCTCGCGTCTGGTACTGTGCGGGGCTTCGGGCCTTGCGCTGTGCGTTCCGGCGCTTGCTCAGGCGCAATCCACCAGCACCGCCAGCGATATTGCCTCGGGCAATGCCATCGTCGTCACCGCCACCAAGCGTGAGCAGACCTTGCAGGAAGTGCCGGTGGCGGTCACCGTCACCACCGGCGAGGTGCTGGAGCGTGAGCAGATTCGCGACCTCAAGGACTTGCAGGCGATCGTCCCGTCGCTGCGGGTGAGCCAGCTGCAAAGCTCGGCCAACACCAATTTCATCATCCGCGGCTTCGGCAACGGCGCGAACAACGCCGGGATCGAGCCTTCGGTCGGTGTGTTTGTCGACGGCGTCTATCGCAGCCGCTCGGCCTCGCAGATCAACGATCTTCCCAACGTCAGCCGCATCGAAGTGCTGCGCGGGCCGCAGTCGACGCTGTTCGGGAAGAACGCCTCGGCCGGCATCATCTCGATCGTCACTGCCGAGCCGAGCTTTACGCCGGGCGGCAATCTCGAATTCTCCTACGGCAACTTCAATGCCGTGGTCGGCAAGGGCTACCTGACCGGCCCGATCAGCGACAACATCGCCTTCTCGATTGCGGCGGGCGTGAACAAGCGCGACGGTTATATCGACGATCTGGGCACCGGCTCCAGCACCAACGACCGCGATCGCTGGTTCGTGCGCGGGCAGGCGCTCTATGACAACGGCGAGAACGTGAAGTTCCGCCTGATCGCCGACTATTCGAACCTCGATGAAAACTGCTGCGCGGTCGTGAATGTGCAGCCGTCGAGCTATACGCAGGCGATCCGGCTGATCGGCGGGCAGGTCAACACCCCGGCGGCGGCCTTCGACGACAAGGTCTACAACAACTTCGCCTCGACCAACGATGTGACCAACCGCGGCATCTCGGGCCAGCTCGACTACGATCTCAACGACAACCTGACCTTCACCTCGATCACCGCCTATCGCGAGACGCGCGGCAAATTCGTGCAGGACGTCGACTTTACCTCGGCCGACCTGTTGCAGCGCTACAACGATCAGGAGTTCAACACCTTCACGCAGGAAGTGCGCCTGACCGGCGACTGGGATCGTCTCTCGGGTCTGGTCGGGATGTTCTACTTCGACGAATCGGTGAAGGAGAACCAGCGGGTCGCCTATGGGCAGGACTTCCGCCCCTTCGCCAACGTGCTGACCAACCAGCTTCTCGGCCAGTCGCTGACGCAGGCCGAAGGTCTGCTGGGCCAGCTCAATTCGGGCAATCCGGCCGAGTTCGTGGGCACCTTCTTTGCTCCGGGCACGGTCGAATCGGGCAGCTTCACGCTCGATAACCAGGCGCTGTCGATCTTCGCCCAGCTCGATTTCGAGGTGGTCGACGGGCTGACGCTGACGCTTGGCGGCAACTACACCATGGACGACAAGACCGGCCGCACCGACTATCAGTCTGTCGGCACCTTCTCGAACCTTGATCTGGTGTTGTTGGGCAACCGGGCCATCGCGGCGCAGGGCGTGGCCACACAGGTCGGCACGGCGTTGCAGCTGGGCAGGCCCGCCACGCAGGCGGAGATTCAGGCCTTCGCCTCGGGCACCAGCCCGGCGGGCGCTGCCGGGGCCGCTGCCTTCCCGACCATTCAGGCGGGTGTTCAGGCCTTTGCCGATGCCAACGACACCAACCCGGCGGTGAACCCGCTGTTGCAGGCGCAGGCCTTGCAGAACTTCCCGCGCTTCGTGAACATTCCCAACAGCGTGGAAAGCGGCAAGACCAACGACGACAATTTCTCGTACACCGTGCGCCTCGCCTACGATATCTCGCCCGACCTCAACGTCTATGCGAGCTATGCGACCGGGTTCAAGGCCAGCTCCTTCGCCTTGTCGCGCGACAGCCGTCCGGCTCCGGGCGATGCGGCGGCGCTGGCGCAGGCGGGCCTGCTTTACAACAACCAGACCTTCGGCAGCCGCTTTGCCGGCCCGGAAAAGTCCGAAGTCATCGAGCTTGGGCTGAAGGGCAACTGGGGCCGCTACTCGGCGAACCTCACCGGGTTCCGGCAGGACATCAACGGCTTCCAGTCGAACGTGTTTACCGGGACGGGCTTCTTCCTTGCCAATGCGGGCAAGCAGCGCACCTACGGTGTCGAGTTCGACAGCACGGCCAACCCGATCGACCCGCTGACGCTGAACTTCGCGGTGACCTGGCTTGACCCGAGCTACGAGAGCTTCCCGCAGTCGCCCTTCGGCGACATCACGGGGACCACTCCGGCGGGCATCCCTGAATGGACCGTGGTGGTCGGCGGCCAGTGGGCTCAGCCGATTGGCGACAACACACTGATCCTGCGCACCACCTACCACTATGAGAGCGACGTGAAGATCGTCGAGGGTCTGCCCGGCTTCCTCGATCCGACGCTGCCCGATGGCGGCACCGCGCAGGCGCTGGCGGCGGCGGAACCGTTCCACCGCCAGGTCGACGACCTCTCGGCGTCGCTCACCTTCGTGCTGGAGAATTCGGGGCTGGAGCTGTCGGTGTGGGGACGCAACCTGCTCGACGACCGCTATTTCCAGTCGCTGTTCGACAGCCCGGCACAGCCCGGTTCGATCTCGGCCTATCCGAACCAGCCGCGCACCTATGGCGGCACGGTTCGCTACAAGTTCTGACCGCTCCCATCACGCGGAAAGGGGGGAAGGGGCTACCGGCTGGTGGCCCCTTTTCTGTTGCGCGCAAATAGTCCATGTGCGGGCCTTCATGGAAACAATGCCAAAGAGGAATTGGTATGGACTGGATGATAATGCCGCTGCGCAAATATGCGCAATTCTCGGGGCGCTCACGGCGCAAGGAATTCTGGATGTTCGCCCTGTTGAACATGATCGTCTATGCCGTTGTCTTTGCCCTGATTGGCGTAACATCGGGATTTTCCGGGTTTGTTACCGCCGATCCGGACAATATCCTCGCCGTTTACTCGGCGATGTTCTCGGGCGTCGGCACGCTTCTTCTCGTATGGGCGCTGGCGGTGTTTATCCCATCCATCGCCGTGACGGTGCGGCGGCTGCACGATCATGACATGTCGGGCTGGTGGTATCTGGGGTTCACGGTGCTGTCGATGATCCCGTTTATCGGTGTGATCGCGTCGATTGCTTTCCTCGTGATTCTGGTTCTGCCCGGAACGCAGGGGGCCAATCGTTTCGGTCCCGATCCGAAGAATCCGGGCAGCGTGGACGTGTTCAACTGATCCGGCTTGCGGAGCGGCGGGGCGAGCTGAAAGGCTACCCTGCCGCTCCGTCAAAGCGTGCGCAGGCTCTGGGCGGGCCGTGCGCGCAGCAGCGGCAGCGAGGCGCCGCTGGCAAAGCCGAGCACCAGCACCAGCCCTGCGCCCAGCACCATGATGATGCGCGGCCAGTCGGGCAGCCAGTCGAAGTCGAACATCTGCGTGATGACGAGCCAGGCGAGCCCCGTTCCCAGCGCCAGCGCAACGCCCGCCAGCACCGCAGCCAGCAGGCCGAACTCGGCCAGCAGCAGCCCGAGCAACTGGCGTCGGCTGGCCCCGAGCACGCGCAGCACCACGGTGTCATAAGTCCGCGCGGCGCGGGCGGCGGCGATGGCGCCGAGCAGCACTGCAAGCCCCGCCAGCACCGCCACTGCCGCAGCGGCGAGAATGGCCAGCGCGACCTGATCGAGAATCGCGCGCGCCTCGGTCAGGATCGGGCCGACTTCGATCACGCTGGCGCTGGGAAAGGCGTCGATCAGAAGACGGAGCAGGCCGCTGCCGCTTTTGCCTTCGGGCAAGTCGATGGTGGCGGCGAAGTTGTGCGGGGCATCCTCCAGTGCATTGGGCGAGAATACGAAGACGTTGTTGAAGCCGAGGCTCTCCCAGTCGATCCGCCGGAAACTGGTGACGCGCGCGGTGCGCTCCACACCCAGCAGCGACACGGTGATGGTGTCGCCGATCTTGAGGCCGATGGCATTGGCCAGCTCCTCGTCGACCGAAACCTCGGGTTCGCCCTTGTGGTCGGCGGCCCAGAACTTGCCCGCCGTTACCGCATTGCCCTCGGGCAGGGTCGAGGAATAGGTAAGGCCGCGCTCGCCGCGCAGGGCCCATGCGCCTTCGGGCAGCTCCTTCAGGTCTTCGACCCGCGTCTGGTTGTCTTCCGGGCCATAGGCGATCACCGCGCCGCGCAGGGTGGGGACGGCGGTCACTTCGCTGCCGGGGGCGAACTGTTCGATGGTCTGGCGGAACCGGGCGAGCCCCGCCTTGGGCACGTCGAGCACGAAATAGTCGGGCGCGCGTTCGGGCACCGAGCGGGCGATGTTCCCGGCAAGACTGGTCTGCACCGCGGCGAGCAGCACAAAGGCGGAGAGGCCGAAGCCCAGCGCCGTCACCAGCGAGCCGGTTGCCGCACCGGGGCGGTGGAGGTTGGCCAGCCCCGCGCGCAGGATCGGGTCGGACGGGCGCGGTGCTCTTGCAGCGGCATGGCGGATCGCGAGGCCGAGCAGCCACAGCAGCGCCAGCAGCACGGCGGCTCCGCCAAGGAACAGCGCCGATTGCAGCGGGGTCGGCGAGCCGATCAAGGTCAGCGCGACGATCCCCGCCAGCCCCAGTCCGACCGGCAGGGCATAGGTCTTCCACGCCCGCGCCAGCGGCGAGACCCGCGCGCGCATCAGCGCCATGGCTGGAAAATCGCGTGCCCGCAGCAAGGGCGGCGCGGCAAAGACCAGCGCCACCAGCAGCCCGAAAGCGAGCGCCCGCGCCAGCGCCAGCGGGTCGAACACCAGCCCGGTCTCGACCGGCAAGAGGTCGCCCAGCGCGCTCGCCAGCAGCGGGGTCACCGCGAAACCCGCCAGCAGCCCGGCGGCGGACCCCACCAGCGCCGCAGCCCCGATCTGCAAGCCGTAAATCGTCACGATATCGCGCGAGGTCGCGCCGAGGATTTTCAGCGTCGCAATCGCGCGGCGGCGCGCTTCGAGGTAGGAGTTTACCCCCAGACCGATCCCGATCCCCGCGATCACCAGCGCCGCCAGCCCGACCAGTGTCAGAAACTCGCCCAGCCGCGAGACGAACCGGTCGGCCCCCGGCGCGGCGCGGTCGGCGGTGCGGAAATCGTAGCCCCGGCCCGGAAACTTCTGCGCAATCGCCGCTTCCACACCCTCGCCATCGTAGGCCGAATTGAAGGCGACGCGGGTCTTGCTCTGGTACATCGAGCCCGGCGCGACCAGTCCGGCCGCCTCCGGAAGGTCAAGCGGCACGATGACCGTCTGGCCAAGCTGGAAGCCCTCTGAGAGCCGGTCGGGCTCTTCGGCGATGATCCCGCCCACGCGCACCGTGCGGGTGCCGAGCGTGAAGCTGTCGCCAATCTTTACACCCAGCCGCTCGGCCGCGCCGGGGGCGAGCCATGCCGTATCGGGCGGCGGCGCGCCGACCTGCTCGCCGCTCGCCAGCACCAGCGAGCCGACCAGCGGCCACTTCACGTCGACCGCCTTCAGCTCGACCGGGGCTGCAGCCTCGGGCGTGCTCGCCATGCCTTGCAGGCGCAGGCCCTCGGACAGGGTGCCGTACTGGCCGATAAAGGCTTTCTCGTCGTCGGTGAGCAGTCGCTGCCACACCTCGACTTCGAGGTCGCCGCCGAGGATCGTGCGCCCCTCGGCCTGAAGCTGGTTGCGGATCGCGCCGGTCAGGCTGCCGATCGCGGCCAGCGCGCCGACGCCGAGGAACAGGCACACCAGCAGCAGGCGCAGCCCCGAAAAGCGCGCCGACAGGTCACGCCGGGCAATGCCCCATGCCGCGCCGAGCCGCATCAGGCGGCTCCGACCCGCTCGTCGCTGACGATCAGCCCGTCGGCCAGCCGCACGATGCGGTCGCAGCGGTGGGCGAGGTCCTCGTCGTGGGTGATCATGACGAGGGTCGCGCCGGTCTTCTTGCGGCGGGCGAACAGCAGCTCGATGATCGCCTCGCCGGTGGACTGGTCGAGGTTGCCGGTCGGCTCGTCGGCGAACAGCAGCGGCGGGCGCGGGGCCAAGGCGCGGGCGATGGCGACGCGTTGCTGCTCGCCGCCCGAAAGCTGGGTCGGGTAATGGGTAAGCCGGTGCGCAAGGCCGACAGCGGCGAGTTCCGCCCCGGCGCGGTCCCACGCGGTCTTCTCGCCCGCCAGCTCCATCGGGGTGGCGACGTTTTCCTGCGCGGTCATGGTCGGGAGGAGGTGGAAGGCCTGCAGCACGATTCCGATCCGCCCGCGCCGAGCGAGTGCCAGCGCATCCTCGTCGAGCTTTGAGAAGTCGGCCCCTGCCACATTAAGCACGCCGGAGGATGCGCGCTCCAGCCCGGTGAGCACAGCCATCAGTGAGCTTTTGCCGCTGCCCGAGGGGCCAAGCAGCGCGAGCGTCTCGCCCGGCATCACGCGCAAGTCGATCCCGCGCAGGATCTCGGTGGCGGCCCCTCCGTCGCCCAGCGTCAGGCGCAGGTCACGGGCATCAATGACGGGCGAAGCGGTTGCAGGGCTTGTCAAAGGTGCTCCATGGCATAGCTATGGCGCATGGCTATCGCAGTGCCGCAGCGGCAAGGGAGCATCATGCGTCTGATGAAGTTCGGGATGGGGGCGGCCTCATGTCTTCTGTTGATGGCATGTGGGGAACAATCCACCGCGCCTCAAGGTGAGCAGGTGCAACAAATTGTCGCAGATGCGCCGAAAGATGCCGTGGTGGAGGGGCCGGAACGGGTGATCCTCGCCTTCGGGGACAGCCTGTTTGCGGGTTATAACCTCGAGACGGACGAGGGCTATCCCGAGGAGCTGCAGCGGGTGCTGCGCGCGCGCGGGATCAACGCGAAGGTGATCGACGCGGGCGTTTCGGGCGACACCACGGCGGCGGGTCTGCAGCGGCTGGATTTCGTGCTCGACAACCTGCCCGAGGGGGTGGACCTCGCGTTGGTGGAGCTGGGCGGCAACGACCTGCTGCGCGGCATTGCGCCCGATCAGACGCGGGCCAATCTGACGCAGATTATCGAGAAGGTGCAGGCGCGCAGGATTCCGGTGGTGCTGATGGGAATGCGCGCGCCGCCCAACGGCGGGCCGCAGTTCCAGCAGCAGTTCGACGCGATCTATCCGGCGCTGGCGGAGAAATATGGCGCGACGCTGGTGCCGTTCTTCATGCAGCCCTTGGCGGAGGACCCGTCGTTGTTGCTCGACGACCATATCCACCCCACCGCGCAAGGGGTGAAGGCGATGGTGGCGGCGCAGGTGGATACGATTGTGGGGGCCTTGCCGGCTGAGAAATAGCGAAACCGCTCGTCCTGAGCTTGTCGAAGGACTGCTTTTTCTTGCGGGTGTGCGGGAGGCCCGAAGTGAAAGACGATCCTTCGACAAGCTCAGGATGAACGGGTGTGGGGATTGGCTCAGGATGAGCGGGGGCCAAGGGGGAGAGGCCTCAAAAAGCCTCCACCGCCCCGCCATTGACCCGCCAACAGGCCGCCTCCTGCAAAATCCCCGCGAACGGCGCTGGCTCGGTCCCCGTAAGCCACACCTGCGTCCCACTGGCGCGCAGCCGGTCGAACAGCGCCTCGCGCCGGACCGGATCGAGATGCGCGGCCACCTCGTCGAGCAGCAGCACACTGGCCCGCCCGCGCGCCGCCAGCGCCGCATGGGCGAGCGTGATCGCCACCAGCATGGCCTTCTGCTCGCCGGTCGAACACTGCGCCGCCGGAGCGCCTTTACCCGCCATGGTCACCGCGAGATCGTCGCGGTGGGGGCCGGTCAGCGTGCGGCGTGCGGCGATATCGCGGCTGCGGCCCGCAGCAAGCGCCTCGGCCAGCGCGCCCGCATCGAGCGGACCGCCCGCCTCATAGACCAGCAGCGGACGGGCGAAGGGCTCATCGGGCTCGTCCTTCAACGCCTCGCCCAGAGCCTCGACCAAGGCCGCGCGGCGGCTGGCGAGCGCTGCGCCAGCCTCGGCCAGTTGCGCTTCGTTCGCCACCAGCCAGCCGCGATCCGGCCCGCGTTCGTCGGCGAGCATCCGGTTGCGCTCGCGCAAGGCGGCCTCGAACCGCCCGGAAATGCGCGCATGATCGGGGAACAGCGCGAGGGCGAGCCGGTCCATATAGCGCCGCCGCTCGCCGGGGCTGGCCATGAACAGCCCGTCCATCGCCGGGGTCAGCCAGCCCATCGCCAGCCACTCGGCGAGCGCGGTGGCGCTGGTATTGGCGCTGTTGATCCGCAGCAGGCGGCGGCCCGGACGGTC
>NZ_QXFM01000085.1 GCF_003584015.1 Aurantiacibacter xanthus | reverse complement strand
GTATCCGTCCGGTGAAGGCCGCAGCGTGATGCCGACCGGAGTGTAGGTCGGGTTACGCGGCGATCGCGTTCGGACGGGGCGCCCAGTTCCAGGGCAGGAGTTCGTCGAGCCGGGTGGCAGGATGATCGGCGATGCGTGCGAGGACATCAGCAAGCCATGCCTGCGGATCGACGTCGCCCAGCTTCGCGGTCTGGATCAGGGTGTAGATGATGGCGGCGCGTTGCCCGCCACGATCGGATCCGCAGAACAGCCATGCCTTGCGGCCAAGCGGGATGCAGCGCAGCGCGCGCTCGGCGGCGTTGTTGGTGAGGCAGATGCGGCCATCGTCGAGGAAGCGGGTGAACGCATCCCAGCGCTTCAGCATGTAGAAGCAGGCCTTGGTGAGGTCATGACCGCGCGATAGCTTGGCGACCTGCGCGGTAAGCCAGGTGTGGAGCTCGGCCATCAGCGGCGCGCTGAGTTCCTGACGGACTGCGAGCCGCTCGGCAGGACTCTTGCCGTTGATGCCGCGCTCGATGTCGAACAGGGCGTCGAGACGCTGCACGGCTTCGAGCGCGATCGGATAGATGCTGCCGCGCTGGCCGCGGCTCTTCTTGCGGGCTGAGCTCAGGACATCGGCGAGCTCGAAGAACTTGCGCCTCGCATGAGCAAAGCAGCCCGCTTCCAGCACGGGACCGGGGGCGCGGTCCCCGCGATAGAGATCGTTGTAGCCACTATAGGCATCGGCCTGCAGGATGCCGGACCATGCCGCGAGATGGGCTTGCGGGTGCTCGCCGCGCCGATCGCGCGAATAGTGGAACAGGGCAGCTGGAGGATCGGTGCCTGCAAAGGGACGATCATCGCGTACGTAAACCCATAATCGCGCCGTATCGGTCTTGCCCTTCGCCATGACCGGCACGGTGGTATCGTCACCGTGGATCCGGTTTGCAGCCAGAACATGCGTCTCGATGAGCTTGTAGATCGGAATCAGCGCATGGGCAGCTGCCCCGACCTGATCGGCAAGAGTCGAGAGGCTGAGCGGCACGCCTTCGCGGGCAAACCGCTCGGCCTGGCGGTTGAGGGGCTGGTGCTGTCCATACTTCTCGAACAGGAGCATCGCGAGGAAGCTGGGTCCGGCCCATCCGCGGGGCACCACATGGAAGGGCGCGGGGGCCTGCGCGATCTTCTCGCAGTCGCGGCACGAGAACTTCTCGCGCACCGTCTGGATCACCTTCCACGAGCGCGGGATCACCTCGAGTGTCTCGGTGACGTCCTCGCCGAGCTTCGAGAGCCGATCCCCACCGCATGCCGGGCAGGAACAGGGCGCAGGCACCACGACGCGCTCGCGCGGCAGATGCTCGGGGAACGGCTTCCTTGCCGGGCGCTTGCGCTCGAAGGCGGTGACCGTGGCGGTCTTGGCCGCCGCTCCCTCGGCGATCAGGTCGTCTTCGGCGGCATCAGCCTCGAGCTCTTCGAGCTGCAGCTCCATCTGGTCGAGCAGACGGCGGCTGCGTTCGGCGCTGGGGCCATACTGCTCGCGCTTGAGCTTGGCGATCTGCAGCTTGAGGTGAGCGATCAGCGCCTCGATGGCGCTCTGGTGGGCCATGGCGTTGGCAAGCTTGGCCTCTGCCTCATCGGCCTTGCGGGCCATCGCCGCCACCAGCGCCTTGAGCGCTTCAACGTCGTCCGGAAGGGGCGAAATGGCGGCTTCCATAGACCGGAGTGAATCATCATCCACCCTCTGCTGCAAGGGCAAAACACCGCCTCGCGCCGATTATCCGGCGCTCTGTGGCCGCCATGTATACTGCGGGTTGCGCCAGTCGATCCCCTCCAGCAGGCAGGCCAGCTGCGAGGGGGTCAGCGACACCGTTCCCTCAGTCGCTGAGGGCCATACGAACCGGCCCTTCTCTAGCCGCTTGGCGTAGAGCGACATGCCGATCCCGTCGTGCCAGATGATCTTGATCAGCGAGCCTGCGCGGCCACGGAACACGAACAGATCGCCGCCGTGCGGATTACGCTTGAGACCCTGCTGCACCAGCAGCGCCAGGCCCTGCATGCCCTTGCGCATATCCGTGTGGCCGAGCGCGATCCACACCCGCGCGCCCGAAGGGATCATCGCAGCCCCTTCAGCGCCGCAGCGACCAGGGCCGGCGGTGCCGCCGCGAAAATGCTCAGCCGCTTGCCGCGCGGCAGGTCGATGATCATCGCGGGGTGCTCGGCAGCGCCGGCCGCCATCACATCTTCGTCGATCACCGCTTCGGCGAACACCGGCGTCGGAAGTGCCTCGGGCAGCTCTGCTTCCCGCTCCACGCCTGCATCGAGCAACTTGCGCCGCCAGGTGTAGATCAGCGCCGAAGAAATATCGTGCCGTCGGCACACCTGGGCAACGCACGCGCCCGGCGCGAAAGCCTCGGACAGGATCTGCAGCCGCTCCTCATCGCTCCACCGCCGCCGCCGCTCCGGCCCCGAAAACACCGTCACCTGACCCATCGACCACTCCTAAGCGCGCTCACAAGAGCACGCTTAAGAGCGCTCGATACCTATCCACGCAAGGCGGCCCTCGCCGGAGGGGTACGACAATGAAGGCATTTGTCGGGATTTTTGACAGCCTCGCCCCTCGTTAACTTTTTGCGAACCATCGGGTGGCGCCAGATTGGCGGCTTCGCAAAAACTGGCACGCGCCGTGCTCTTAATAAGGCGTACCTTTCGAGGTCTTCCTTAGAGGCGGGGTCGATCCCCCCACCGGTCCCAACCTGTCTCCCGGCCCCGCCTCACCCGGACATTCCCGAAGCTCCCCGGCAACGCTGCAATCAGGTGCGGCCGGGCCAAAGCCGTGGCGCATACGAAAATCCGCCGCCGGACATGAGCCCGGCAGCGGATCAGAGCGTGCATAGCGCCCCTCGCAAGGGGCCGGGCAACTGGTCAGGAGGCCTTGGCGACCTGCTTTTCGTCGAGCAGGGCCTGCAATTCGCCCGCTTCGTACATTTCCATCATGATGTCCGAGCCGCCGACGAACTCACCCTTCACATAGAGCTGGGGAATGGTCGGCCAGTCGGAGAAAGACTTGATGCCCTGACGCACTTCCATGTCCTGCAACACGTCGACGCTGTCGAAGGCGACGTTGCAATGGTCGAGGATGGCCACCGCGCGGCTGGAAAAGCCGCACTGCGGGAACAGCGGCGTTCCCTTCATGAACAGCACGACATCGGAATCGCCGACGATCTTGGCAAGGCGGGCGTTGATATCAGACATGGGGGCACTCACTGGTAAATTTCATCATGACAATTACTTGGGCACGGCCGTGGTCACTTGCAAGGCATGCAGTTCCCCGCCCACCCGTTCACCGATTGCGGCATAGACCATCTTGTGTTGCGCCACGCGGCTCTTGCCGACGAAGGCGGCGCTGGTGACTCGCGCGTGCCAGTGGTCGTTGTCGCCCGCCAGGTCGATCATCTCGACCTCGGCATCGGGCAGGGCGGCGCGGATCAGCGCCTCGATTTCGGCTGCGGGCATTGCCATCAGCCTGGGCCTCAGCTCTCGCTCATCAGCTGGCGGCGCGCCTCGACCGACTTTTCCGCGAGCTGCGCGCGCACCGTGGCTTCGTCGACATCGCAGCCTGCCTGGATGAGGTCGCCCAGCACCTTGCGGATCACATCCTCGTCACCGGCTTCCTCGAAGTCGGCCTGAACGACCGCCTTTTTGTAGGCTTCGGTTTCCTCGGGCGTGAGGTTCATCAACTGGGCCGCCCATTCGCCGAGCAGCCGGTTGCGGCGGGCGGCGATGCGGAAGGCGGTGTTCTCGTCCATGGCGAACTTGGCCTCTTCGGCGCGCTCGCGGTCGTTAAACGTGGTCATGCGTGTGATCCTCTGATCGAAAAACTAGGCGGCCGCCTTCGTGCCGTTGGCCACCCACGGTTGTTCGCGGCGCAGGCGGCCCTCGTAGGCGCTGATTACGGCATCGCTTTGCAGCGTCAATCCGACTTCGTCGAGCCCTTCGAGCAGGCAGTTCTTGCGGAACGGATCGATCTCGAAGGTCCAGCGATCCTGAAACGGCGTGCTGACGCTCTGATTTTCGAGGTTGATGGTGATGGGATCGCTCTGGGCGACTTCCATCAGCCGGTCGACCGCCTCTTGCGGCAGGGCCACGGTGAGAATGCCGTTCTTGAAGGCGTTGCCGCTGAAAATGTCCGAGAAGCTCGGCGCGATGACTGCCTTCACGCCCATGTCGAGCAGGGCCCAGGCGGCGTGTTCGCGGCTCGATCCGCAGCCGAAGTTGTCGCCCGCGATGATAATCGGAGCACCGGCGAATTCAGGGTCGTCGAACACCGAATCGCCGTCCTTGCGCAGCGCTTCGAAAGCGCCTTCGCCAAGCCCGTCGCGGGTGATGGTCTTCAGGAAGTGGGCGGGGATGATGATGTCGGTATCGACGTTCTTCATCCCGAACGGATAGGCGCGGCCTTCGACCTCGTTCACCTGTTCCATCAGTCGGTTTCCGGTGCTTCGCCGGAGGGGAGGGCCGGGGCCTGCTCCGCCTCGTTAACCTTCTTCTTCTTGCGCGAGGTGAACAGCAGCGCCGCGGCAATAGCGGCCGAGCCGATGGCAGCGCCGGCGATGGCAGCCTTTCCGCCAGGGAGCTTGGTCTTGGTCATAATGAGGCCAAATGCGCGCGCGCGGCCGCGGTTGCAAGGGTCAGCCGACAAATTTGCGCAAGCTCATCCAGCGGCTGGCCTTTTCCGCAAGCGGCATGGCGGCATAGGCGGCACTGGAGGAGGGCAGGTCGATCAGGTCGGGTGCGGCTTGTCCGGCGAGTTGCCTGCGCCCGATCGCGGCGGCCTTCGCGCCGTTGAAGGCGAGGGCGCGCAGGTTGGGCAGGCTGGCGGCGAAGTCCGCGAGCGGGTTCGCCTCATGCGCGCGAATGGCGGTGTCGAGGCTGCCGCTGCGCTCGGCCGAGGCGACCACGTCCCACAGGCCGATGCGGTGGGCGCGCAGGGTGTCGAGCCGCGCCGCGTAGTCGCGCGAGACCAGATCGCAGGAGATCACCGCGCCGACGAGGTGCCAGAAGCCATTGCCCGGATGCGCATAATAGCGCCGCTCGGCAAGCGAGCGTTCGCCCGGCAGCGAGCCGAGGATGACGAGGCGCGTGTCGTCATCGACGACCGCGCCGAACCCGCTTTTACGCAGGCTCACGCGCCAGTTCGCGCACGTCGGTAAGGCGTCCGGTCACCGCCGCCGCCGCCGCCATGGCGGGCGAGACGAGGTGCGTACGCGCGCCCGGACCCTGCCGGCCGACGAAGTTGCGGTTGCTGGTCGAGGCCGAGCGTTCGCCCGGCGGCACCTTGTCGGGATTCATGCCGAGGCAGGCCGAGCAGCCCGGCTCGCGCCATTCCAGCCCTGCTTCGGTGAACACCTTGTCGAGCCCCTCGGCCTCGGCCTGCAGCTTCACGAGGCCCGATCCGGGCACCACGATGCCCCACTTGATGTTCGGGTGAACCTTGCGCCCGCGCAGCACTTCGGCGGCGGCGCGCATGTCCTCGATGCGGCTGTTGGTGCACGAGCCGATGAAGATGTTCTGCACCTCGACCTCGGCCAGCTTCTGACCGGGCGTGAGGCCCATGTACTCAAGGCTCGCCTGCGCCGCGCGCTGCTTGTTCGGATCGGCAAAGCTCATCGGATCGGGCACCTCGCCCGAAATGCCAACGGTGTCCTCGGGGCTGGTGCCCCAGGTGACGGTCGGCTCGATCAGGGTGGCGTCGATCACCACCGACTTGTCGAACGTTGCGCCTTCGTCGGTGTGGAGCGTCTTCCAGTAGGCGACGGCCTCGTCCCACTCGGCGCCCTTCGGGGCAAGCGGACGGTCTTTCAGATAGGCGAAGGTGGTTTCGTCGGGCGCGATCAGGCCTGCGCGTGCGCCGCCCTCAATGCTCATGTTGCAGACGGTGAGGCGCGCCTCGATGCTCATCTGCTCGAACACCTTGCCGCGATACTCGATCACGTGGCCGGTGCCGCCTGCCGTGCCGATAGTGCCGACGATGTGCATGATCAGATCCTTGGCGGTGACGCCGGGGCCGAGATCGCCTTCGACGCGCACTTCCATGGTCTTCGACTTGCGCAGCTGCAGCGTCTGCGTGGCCAGCACGTGCTCGACCTCGCTGGTGCCGATCCCGAAGGCCAGCGCGCCCACACCGCCGTGGCAGGCGGTGTGCGAATCGCCGCAGACGATGGTGGTGCCGGGCAGCGAGAAACCCTGCTCGGGCCCGACCACGTGGACGATCCCCTGCTGGGGGGAGGTGGCGCCGAAGTAGTGAATGCCGAATTCGCGGGTGTTCTCTTCCAGCGCGGTGAGCTGCTGGGCGCTCTGCGGGTCGGCGATCGGAATGCGCTTGCCCGCCGCATCGACACGCGCGGTCGTTGGCAGGTTGTGGTCGGGCACTGCCAGCGTCAGCTCGGGGCGGCGCACCTTGCGGCCCGCCTTGCGTAGCGCCTCGAAGGCCTGCGGGCTGGTCACCTCGTGGATGATATGGCGATCGATGAAGATCAGGCAGGTGCCGTCCTCGCGCTGAGCGACAACGTGGGCATCCCAGATTTTTTCGTAGAGCGTTCTGGCGGTCATAATGGGGGCAGATAGCGAGCCTTTGCCCCCCCGCCAAGTCAGCGCTCGCCAAGTCGGCGTTGGTGCGGCATAATAGACACCTTGGCAAAAGTGTCTCCGGTAGCTATTTGAAACTTATGACCGCGAACTCCCACACCATGCCGATCACCATCGAAGCCGATGACATCGACTTCATGGGGCACGTCAACAATGCCCGTTATCTGGGCTGGGTGCAGGATGTGGTGCTGGCGCACTGGCACAAGCTGGCCCCGGCGGAAGAGGCGGCGCGCATCGCATGGGTCGCGCTCAAGCACGAGATCACCTACCGCAAGCCCGCCTTTCTGGCCGACGATATCAACGCCACCACGGTGCTGGAAAAGGTCGCCGGAGCACGTGCGTTTTACAATACCGTGATCGAACGCGGTGAGGAAGTTCTGGCCGAGATCAAGAGCATGTGGTGCTGTCTTGACAAGGACAGCCTGCGCCCCTCGCGGATTGACCGCGACGTGGCCGAGCAGTGTTTCGGCCTCCCGCGCAAGCAGGATATCTACCGCGGCGAGTGACCGGCGCCTGTCTGGTAAGGCGCGGCGCGCGGGCCTATAGTCCGGCCATGACCGACATTCTCGCTCCCGTGCTCATCGTGCTGGCCACCGTCGCGTGGATGGAGTGGGTCGCCTGGGCGAGCCACAAGTACATCATGCATGGCTGGGGCTGGGGCTGGCATCGCGACCATCACGAGCCGCACGACCATGTTCTTGAACGGAACGACCTTTACGCGCTGGTTGGCGCGGCGATGAGCATTTCGATGTTTGCGCTCGGCTCGCCGCTGGTGATGGGCGAGGGGGCATGGTGGCCCGCGACGTGGATCGGGCTCGGCATCCTGTTTTACGGCATCATCTATACGCTGGTGCACGATGGGCTGGTCCACCAGCGCTATTTCCATTGGGTGCCCAAGAAGGGCTATGCCAAGCGGCTGGTGCAGGCGCACCGGCTCCACCACGCGACCGTCGGCAAGGAGGGCGGAGTGAGCTTCGGCTTCGTCTGGGCGCAGGACCCGGCGAAGTTGAAGGCCGAGTTGCGCCGCCAGCGCGAGGCGGGGATCGCCGTGGTGCGCGAAAGCGCGCAGCCAGTCGGACGCAACCTTTAGACTTTGATGACATTACCCTAGTCTGCCTTACTCCCCTCCCCTTGGGGAGGGGCTGGGGGTGGGGGCTCGACGCTGGCCCCCCCCCCATCCCAACCCTTCCCCAAGGGGAAGGGCTATGCGAGTCGATGCTCTAACGTCCCGCTCCAGGCGCTCAGGCTTCCTTGCGCGTCCACAGCCATACGGCGACGGCGGCAAGGCAGGTGAGCGGGATCAGCGCAATCGGAAAGCCTACCATGGCCGTGGTGATCGCTCCGGCAATGGCCATGGCGATCACCGCCGACTTCTTGGCCTTGCGCGAGATCGCGCGCCGCTCGCGCCAGTCGCGCAAGGGTGGGCCATAGACCTTGTGGTTCTGCATCCGCTCGGCCCATTCGGGATGGCCGCGCAGGAAGCAGTACAGCGCCGCCAGCAGAAACACGAAGCCGGGCATCAGCGGCAGCACGATGCCGATCCAGCCTAGGCAGAAGAAGAACGCTCCGGCGAGGGTCCAGAGCCGGCTGTTCATGTCAGGCGCCCGCGATCCGCGCGGCGTGTTCGCGCACCAGCGCGATCATGTTGGGGACGCCCTGCGTGCGGTTGGAGGAAAGCTGGTTCCTGAGGTCGAACGGCTCGAGTGCTGCGGCGACGTCCATCGCGGCGACTTCGGCGGCGGCCTTGTCCTGCACCGCCGAGACCACCAGCGCGACGATCCCCTTGGTGATCGCGGCGTTGCTGTCAGCGAGGAAGTGCAGTTTCTCGGCATCGCCGGTGGGATAGACCCAGACCTGCGCCGAGCACCCGCGCACCAGCGTGGCGTCGGTCTTGAGCGCGGCGGGCATTTCTTCCAGCTCGCGGCCCAGCTCGATCAGCAGGCGATAGCGTTCGTCGGCGTCGAGGAAATCGTATTCCTCGTGGATATCTTGGAGGCTTCGCATGGGCACCTGTTACCGCTCATCCTGAGCTTGTCGAAGGATTGTCTTTCGGTTTCCGCGTGTCGCTAGAAGAAAAGGCAATGCTTCGACAAGGCTCCCCTGAGCCTGTCGAAGGGCTCAGCATGAGCGGGAAGGGCGATTACTCACAAATCCACCCCGCTGGCGATGGCCTCAAGCTTGCGGATGCGCTCCTTGAGGTCGGCAATCTCGATCCGGGCCGCGCCTTCGCGCGATCCGCCGAAGTGCTCGGGCGCAATGCGTCCTGTCTCCAGCTCGCGCAGCTTGAGCGCGAGCCAGCCCTGCCACATCATCAGCGCCGCCCCGGCAAGGATCGACAGCGCCAGCACCGCACTCAGCGCGATCAGCATGGTCTCGCTCACAGCGTCTTGCTCCTTTCGTCACGCAGCTGCTCGATTTCGCGGGCGAGGCTCAGGCTTTCGCGATCCTCGGTGGCGATCCGTTCGAGCACCTTGATGCGGTCGCGCAGATCGGCGATTTCGCGCTGCATCTCGCTTTCGCGGGCACGGCTGGCACTGCCGCCCGACACCGGGTTGCCCCACATGTCGCGCACCACGCCCTGCTTGGTCTCCTGATGCTTGTTCCAGGCGGCATAGGCCATGCCGCAGATCGCCAGCAGGAAAATCATCGTCCACATGCTCATTGCACGCGCTCCTTCGTCGGCAGGTCAAGCGGGATGCCGCTGTTGTTTTCTTCCACCTTGCGCGTGTCGCGCAGGGCCTCGATCTGGGTGGCGACATTGTAGCCGCCGTCGGTCACGATGCGTTCGAGCACCCGCACCCGGTCCTCCAGCTTCTGCACCTGCGCGGCATATTGCGCGGCGCGTTCGGCGGTGTCGTTCGCGGTGGTGTGAAGCTGGAGCTCTGCGATCTTCTGTTTGTGCTTGGTCCAGACCACCACCATCGGAATGCACAGCGCGAAAATCGGGATCATCACGCCGATCAGTCCTGTCAGGTCACCCATCGTCTTATCCCCTTGAGTTTGCGTGAGGCTTGCCCGCTCAGCGCAGCCGTTCGATTTCGGCGGACAGGCGCGGGTTGCTGCTCACATAGTAGCTCTCGACCTCGGCCAGGCGGCGGTCGACGTCCTTCATTCGGGCGCGGATTTCGCGGGCGGTACGCTTCGGGCTCTGCCGGACCGACTGCCAGTAGCGGGTCTCTTCCGGCTCGACGTAGAGATAGGGCGGCTTCTGGTTCAGAATGACGCTGGCGATGACATAGGCCGGGATTGTCCACCCGCCGGTGGCAAAGGTGAGGAACACTGCGCCCATGCGCACCCAGAAGGCGTCGACGCCGGTATAGTCGGCAATCCCGGCGCAGACGCCGAACAGCTTGGCGTTCTGCTTGTCGCGGTACAGCCGTGTGCGGGGCGAGTTCATGCGCGGGTTCCTTTCTTCTCGGCGAGCATCTTTTCGAGTTCGTGCAGCTGGACATTGTCGACCTCGCGGTCGGCGTGAATGCGCGCCGGCTTGAAATCGGGGTTGTCGGAGGCGACCAGCCGTTCGACCGTGTCCATCCGTTCATCGAGGCGCTTGGCGAGCTGGTAGAGCTCTTCCAGCAGCACCTCGTCATCGGTGGTGATGGTCGCGGCGGTCTTCCACTTGGTAACGTAGTGGAGCACGATCCAGGGCAGGCCAATGAAGATCGATGCTACTGCGAAAAAGGGTATCAGATCATCCATGGCTTATCCTTCCTTGTTCGCGGCCTTGCCCAGCGCGCGCTTCAGTTCTTCCAGTTCCTCGTCGACCTTGTCGCCGCCTTCCAGCTCGGCAAATTCGTCGGCGAGTGTCTTCTTGCCCTTGCCGCCGATTTCCAGCGAATCGGCGCGGCCTTCGGCATAGTCGACCCGGCGTTCGAGCTGGTCGAACCGGGCCAGTGCCTCGTCAACGCGCTCATTCGTCATCAGGTTGCGCAGCTTGAAGCGGTTTTCCGCGCTTTCGAGGCGGGCCGCGATCTGGCTCTGGCGGCTGCGGGCTTCGCGCAGGCGGCTCTGGAGCTTGGCGATATCGGCCTCATAGGCGCGCAGGGCATCGTCGAGCACGGTGATCTCGGCCTTGAGCTGGTCGGCCATGTCGGCCGCCTTGCGCCGTTCCATCAGCGCGGCGCGGGCAAGATCCTCGCGGTCCTTGCTCAGCGCGAGCTGGGCCTTGTCGCCCCAATCGGCCTGCAACCGGTCGAGCTTCACCGTGTGGCGGTGCATTTCCTTCTGGTCGGCGATGGTGCGGGCGGCAGAGGCGCGCACTTCGACCAGCGTCTCCTCCATTTCGAGGATGATCATGCGGATCATCTTCGCCGGATCGTCTGCCTGGTCGAGCAGTTCTGAAAAGTTCGCCGCGATGATGTCGCGGGTACGAGAAAAAATTCCCATCAAGCTGTCTCCGGTAGAGATCGCACGGGCGACCGGCGTGGGAGTGGTGCGCAAACGTTCGATCTCGCGATCGAGCCGGGTGCCTATATCGGCCTTCGCGTCCTTGCTGCCAAGCACGTCGAGGTCAAAGGGCGACTTGCCGCTCATGCGAGCGCCGCCGAGGTGATCGGCACCACCATGGAGTTGGCCGAGGCGCTGGCCGGGGCGAGCGCAGTGAAGGTAACGAAGGCCACCATGGCCGCCACGCTGACGAGCGCGGCCTGACCGAGTTCGCTGGCGAAGAAGCGGGAAGGAAACATGGCGAAAACTCCTGATTGCTATACGGCCCACTTATTGCAAAGGCCGTGCCAGTTTGCGATTTACTGAAATTTCATAGGCTTGTGAAAAATGCCGCTCCAGTGTGATTGGTAATTATTGCCAAGGCTTGGGGAAATTCGCTAGAAATCGGGCATGGAGCGGGCGACGCAATTTATCGGGCAATCGAGCGCCTTTCTCGACGCGGTCGAACGGGCCAGCCGCGCTGCGCCGATGCGGCGTCCGGTGCTGGTGATCGGTGAGCGCGGAACCGGCAAGGAACTGATCGCCGAGCGCCTTCACCGCCTGTCCGACCGCTGGGAAGAGCCGCTGGTCACGATGAACTGCGCGGCCTTGCCCGAAACGCTGATCGAGGCCGAGTTGTTCGGCCACGAGGCCGGGGCCTTCACCGGCGCGACCAAGGCGCGGGCAGGGCGATTCGAGGAGGCGGACCGCGGCACGCTGTTCCTCGATGAGTTGGGCACGCTGTCGATGGGCGCGCAGGAACGGCTGTTGCGCGCGGTCGAATATGGCGAGGTGACGCGGATCGGGTCGAGTCGTCCGATGCGGGTCGACGTGCGGATTGTCGCGGCCACCAACGAGGATCTGCCCGCGCGCGCCGAGGCGGGCACCTTCCGTGCCGATCTGCTCGACCGGCTGAGCTTCGAGGTCATCACCCTGCCGCCCTTGCGGGTGCGCGAAGGCGACGTGCCGGTGCTGGCCGACTATTTCGGTCGCCGCATGGCGGCCGAGCTGGGGTGGGAGGAATGGCCCGGCTATGCCGCCCATGTGGCCGAGGCGCTGGAGGCGTTTCCCTGGCCCGGCAACGTGCGCGAGCTGCGCAATGTGGTTGAGCGGTCGGTCTATCGCTGGGACGACTGGACCAGCCCGATCGGCGATGTGATGTTCGATCCGTTCCAGTCGCCGTGGAAGCCGGTCCCGATGCGCTCGGCGATCTCGGCCCCGGCGGCGCCTGCCAGTGCGCCGGCGCCAGCGCCCGACCGATTCGACGACATCGACGATCTGCGCGCGGCGGTCGATGCGCACGAGCGGGCGATTCTCGTCCATGCGCTGGGCCGCAACCGCTGGAATCAGCGCCAGACCGCGCAGGCGCTCGGCCTCAGCTATGATCAGTTGCGCCACTGCATCCGCAAGCACGGGATCGACAAGCAGGAGTGACCGCCGGGCGTGTTTACCTCTCTGCAAACTCTATCGGTCTAGAATTCCTCCGGTCAGCCACGAAGCAGAAGGGGCGGTGCGTCAGAGTGCCGATTGCCCTTCGCTGCGAGCAGGAGCGCGAGTTCAGCCTATGAGACAGCGGATGCCCGGCCATCGCCTCGGTGCGAATCGCGAGCTGGCTAGCTCCTCCGCCTTCGGGCGACGCTTCGACCGGCCCGGCCAGCGCTCGGTCGACTGGGGCGGCCTGCTGCTTAACGCAATCGTCTATCTCGGGGCCATCTGCGTGATTGTCTGGCTGGTCCTCACCTTCACCGGAGCATCTGACGATCCTGCTGGCGATGCCCCGCAGCTTGTCAGCGCGCCTGCACCGACTGTTGCGCCGACAGTGGCTTCGCCCGGCTATTTCGAGGATGACGACGTCGTGGACGGCGATGGCTACATGTCGGACGAGGGCTCGCAAACCGCCGACTTCTGGGCATCCCGCCCCGATCCGGCCATTCCCCCGTCGCAGGATCCGCTGACGCGCCCGCATTACTGAACCGCCGTTTGGCGGTGGGCGGAAACTTGCCCATTGCATTTTCGCCGGGTCTGGCCTATTTGCCGTCTCATCCCGACATTGTCGTGACATGGTTTGGATGCTGGCGCCTTCGGGGGCCGGCCCGAAAGCCCATGCTGCGATGCGATTCTGATGGAAAGTCTGTTTGTCCGATCTTACCCGCCTGATCTCGATCATCGAACCTGAAGCTGCAACGCTCGGCTTCGAACTGGTGCGCGTGCGGATGGCCGGCTCGGGTGAAGAGCGCACCTTGCAGATCATGGCCGAGGACCCCGCCACCGGGCAGATGGTCGTGGAGCAGTGCGCCACGCTGTCGCGCGCCATTTCCAACCGCATTGACGCGATTGAGGAAGAAGAGGGCGAGCTGATCGAAGGTGCCTATATGCTGGAAGTGTCCAGCCCCGGCATCGACCGTCCGCTCACCCGCGCGAAGGACTATGCCAACTGGGCCGGGCACGAGGCGCGGATCTCGCTGGTCGAGAAGATCGGCGATCATCGCAAGCTCAAGGGCGAGCTGCTCGGGATCGAGGGCGAGACCGTCACGATCCGGGATAACAAGGCCGGCGAGATTGCGGTTGCGCTGGCAAACATTCATTCGGCCCAGCTCGAACTGACCGACAAGCTTATCGCCGCCACCCTCCCGCTCGATGCGGAAGGCGCGGACGAATTCGAAGAAGACGCGGTTGTAGAAGAATAGGTAACACCAGGTCCGCTCATCCTGAGCCTGTCGAAGGATTGCTTTTCCTTCGTGTGCGCGGGATCGAAATTAAAGGGCGGCCCTTCGACAAGCTCAGGGCGAGCGGGTCTTGGTTTAATCAGGTGGGCTCCCGAGCGGGGCTGTGAAGGAAGAAGGTAGACAGGAAAGATGGCCAGTCCGATTTCCGCCAACAAGGCCGAGCTGCTCGCAATCGCCAATGCGGTCGCGTCCGAGAAGATGATCGACAAGGCGATCGTCATCGAGGCCATGGAAGAGGCGATCCAGAAGTCCGCCCGTAACCGTTATGGTGCGGAAAACGACATTCGCGCCAAGCTCGACCCGATGACCGGCGACCTGCGCCTGTGGCGCGTGGTCGAGGTGGTGGAAGAGGTCGAGGACTACTTCAAGCAGGTCGATCTCGCCCAGGCCGAGAAGCTCGAGCCGGGCAGCAAGGTGGGCGACTTCATCGTCGATCCGCTGCCGCCGGTCGACCTTGGCCGCATCGACGCGCAGAGCGCCAAGCAGGTGATCTTCCAGAAGGTCCGCGATGCCGAGCGCGAGCGTCAGTATGAAGAGTTCAAGGATCGTGCGGGCGAAGTCATCACCGGCGTGATCAAGTCGGTCGAGTTCGGCCATGTGATCGTCAACCTCGGCCGCGCCGAGGGCGTGATCCGCCGCGACCAGCAGATCCCGCGTGAGGCCGCCCGTGTCGGCGAGCGGGTGCGGGCGCTGATCATGAAGGTGGAGCGTAACAACCGCGGTCCGCAGATCTTCCTCAGCCGCGCGCACCCCGAGTTCATGAAGAAGCTGTTCGCGCAGGAAGTGCCCGAGATTTACGACGGCATCATCCAGATCAAGGCCGCCGCCCGCGATCCGGGCAGCCGCGCCAAGATCGGTGTGATTTCGCACGACAGCTCGATCGACCCGGTTGGCGCCTGCGTCGGCATGAAGGGCAGCCGCGTGCAGGCTGTCGTGCAGGAGCTGCAGGGCGAGAAGATCGACATCATTCCGTGGTCGGAAGATACCGCCACCTTCGTCGTCAACGCATTGCAGCCCGCCACCGTGGCGCGCGTGGTGCTCGACGAGGAAGAGGGCCGGATCGAGGTGGTCGTGCCTGACGATCAGCTCAGCCTCGCGATTGGCCGGCGCGGCCAGAACGTGCGGCTGGCCTCGCAGCTGACCGAAAGCCAGATCGACATCATGACCGAGGAAGAAGCCTCGGAGAAGCGCAGCAAGGAATTTGCCGAGCGCTCCAAGATGTTCGAGGAAGAGCTGGACGTCGACGAGACGCTGTCGCAGCTGCTGGTGGCCGAAGGCTTCACCGAGCTGGAAGAAGTCGCCTATGTCGAGCTGTCAGAGCTGGCCATGATCGAAGGCTTCGACGAGGAGCTGGCCGAAGAGCTGCAGAGCCGCGCGCTCGAAGCGATCGAGCGGCAGGTCGAAGCCTATCGCGCAGCCCGCAAGGAGCTGGGCGTGGACGATGCTCTCGCCGAAATCCCGCACCTCACCGAGGAAATGCTGGTGGTGCTCGGCAAGGCCGGGATCACCACGCTCGATGACCTGGCCGATCTCGCCACCGACGAGCTGATCGCGAAGAAGCGCGAAGCGCCGCGTCGCCGCCAGAACGCCGATGGCCCGCCGCTGCGTCGCCCGCAGCGCGAGCAGGACAAGGGCGGTGTGCTCGGCACCTTCGGTCTGACCGAAGAGCAGGGCAACGAGATCATCATGGCGGCCCGCGCGCACTGGTTCGAAGACGAAGAACCGGCCAAGGCTGAGCCCGCCCAAGCTGAGGAGGCCGCTGATGCGGAATCCTCACAATGAACCGCTAGGGTCCGACAGCTCTGACGCGTGCGCTTCCGGTAATTCCGGGAGCGAACGCCGCTGCATCCTGACCGGTGAGACCGGCGGGCGCGACGATCTCGTGCGCCTCGCCATCTCGCCGGAAGGGCTGGTGCTGCCCGACGCCCATGCCAAGGCGCCGGGACGCGGCGCATGGCTCGGCACCTCGCGCACGGCGCTCGAAGAGGCGATGGCCAGCGGCAAGCTGAAGGGAGCGCTGGCGCGCGCGTTCAAGGGCGCGCCGCTTGAAATTCCCGCCGGGCTTCCCGACATGATCGAGCAGGCGTTGATAAAAGCGCTGACCGACCGGCTGGGTCTGGAAATGCGCGCCGGGCGCGTGGTTCTGGGCTCCGATCGCATCACCAACGAGGCGCGTTCGGGCGCGATTGCTGCGCTTTATCATGCGCGCGATGCGAGCGACGATGGTTGCCGCAAGCTCGATCAGGCCTACCGCGTCGGGCTCGATGCGGTGGGCTCGGGAATTGTTGGAGACAGGCTACCACTGGACCGGCTAGCCCTGTCTGTGGCATTGGGCCGCGAGAATGTCGTCCATCTGGCACTGGCCGATCGCAAATCGGCCGGGCGAGTCGCGGTTCCGCTGGGGCGTTTGCAAACCTATCTGGGCGCCGCCACGGCGGCCAAGAACGGCGGGCAGGGGGAAGCGATCGGCGCTGACCCCGAAGCCGCCGCGAATATGTGATTTGAAGGAATAGTCGAGGCTTATGAGCGATAACGAAGACACACCGAAGCGCGAACGCAAGCCCCTGGGGCTTAAGCGCTCGGTCGAAGCGGGCGAGGTCAAGCAGACCTTCAGCCACGGACGCACCAACAAGGTGGTGGTCGAGGTAAAGCAGCGCCGTAAGCTGGTGAAGCCGGGCGA
>NZ_QXFM01000084.1 GCF_003584015.1 Aurantiacibacter xanthus | reverse complement strand
TACATATTGGATTCCGGGCTTGATCTGTGCCCGCCTGGTGTGGTGGGGGAGCTCTATGTGTCGGGCGCCGGGCTGGCGCGCGGATATCACGGCCGGCCCGGGCTGACCGCGTCGCGCTTCGTGGCGAGCCCGTTCGGGGACGGAGAGCGGCTCTATCGGACCGGCGACCGAGGCGCCTGGCGGTCGGATGGCCAGCTCGTCTATCACGGTCGCGCCGACAATCAGGTGAAGCTGCGCGGCTTCCGCATCGAGCCGGCGGAGATCGAGGCGGCGCTGCTCGACCAGCCCGAGGTGGCGCAGGCCGCAGTGGTGGTACGCGGCACGGACGCTGATGCGCGCCTCGTCGGCTATGTAGTGGTGGCCCCAGGCACGGACATAGACGTGACAGTGCTGCGGACCCGCCTCGCCGGGCGGTTGCCGGGCTACATGGTGCCCGCCGCGCTGGTCGCGCTGGATCGCCTGCCGCTGACGGTCAATGGCAAACTGGACCGGACGGCGCTGCCCGAGCCGGCAGTGGTCGTGGCCGCGCACGTGGCGCCGGCCACGCCCGACGAGGTGACACTCTGTGCGATCGTCGCCGAGCTGGTCGGTGCCCCCCGGGTCGGGATGGAGGACAACTTCTTCCATCTCGGCGGTCACTCACTGCTGGCGGTGCGCCTGGTCGCCCGCCTGCGCGAGCGCCTCGACCGAGATGTCTCCGTCCGCATGGTGTTCGAGCATCCCGTTCTCCAGAATCTCGCCAACGCCATCGCAAAGACACCGCAAACCAGCAACCCGGTAGCCGCAACTCCAGACCCCGATGGCCTGCTCCAGCCGTTTGCGCTGACGCCGGTGCAACAAGCCTATTGGCTGGGCCGCCAACAGCTCGTCGCACTCGGAGAGGTAGCCTGTCACGCCTACGTCGAGCTGCGCGCGACCCGGTTCGATTCCGCACGGTTCGCCAGCGGATGGCGTCAAGCGATTGACCGCCATCCGGTGCTACGGGAAGTGATCGATACCGACGGCGTCCAGCGCGTCCTGGATGGCGAGATTCGGTTCGCGATCAAGCCAATTGACGTCAGCCATCTGTCGCCATCTCAGGCCGAGACGGAAGTGGCCCAAATCCGCCGGAAAATGTCCCATCAATTGTTGCCGCTCGACCGGGCGCCCTTGTTCGAAGTGAGAGTAACGCGGGTCGCCGATGAGGATTGGCGCATCCATATGAGCTTCGATGCACTCATTCTGGATGGTGAAAGCATCAACCTGCTCCTTGCCGAAGTCTTTGCGGTCCATGCCGGCCAGCCGCTTACGCCAGCGCCGGCCTTGACATTCCGAGACTACGTTGTCGCCCAAGACCGGAACCACACGGCCCATATGCGTGCCGAAGCCTATTGGCGCAGCCGGATCGAGACATTGCCGCCAGCGCCGGCACTGCCTCTCGCAGTAGCGCCTTCGCAGCTCAGGGATCCCCGCTTCGGTCGCCGCGCTGCTCGCCTTTCACCGACGGTCTGGAGCCGGTTGAAGCGATACGCTGCCGATGCCGGCCTTACGCCGACAAACCTGCTTCTCACAGCCTATGCCGAGGTCGTCGCGACCTGGGCCAGCGAAGACGATTTCACGCTGAACCTGACCGTCGGCAACCGTCCCGACGGATTCGACGGCGTGCTGGGCGTTTTCACGACACTGCTCCCGCTCGAGATCCGGGGTGCGCGCCGAGGATCATTCCGCGAGCGCGCTTCGGCTCAAGGTCGGCAGATGGCTGCTGATCTCGATCACCTGGCTTTCGGTGGCGTGGAGGTGCAGCGGCTCAAGGCGCAGGCGGCCGGTGACCCCGAGGCCGGCCTGTTGCCAGTGGTGTTCACCAGCGTCATCGGCGAAACGGACGTGACTCTGCCCGAGGGTGTCACGGTCGCACACGCCATCACGCAAACGCCGCAGACATGGCTCGACTGCAAGGTCTTTGAGGAAGATGTCGCCGAGGGAGTGGGGCTAGGGATTGACTGGGATGCGCCCGAGGGGCTGTTCCCGCCCGGTCTGCTCGACGACATGTTCGCCGCTTACATCCAACGACTGGAATGCCTGGCCGAGCCGGAGGCGTGGGAGGCACTGGACGCAGTACTGACGCCGCCCGAGCAACTGGCCCTTTTCGCCGCCACCAACGCGACCCGGACGGAGGCGAGCACAGACCTGCTGCATGCCGGAATGCTAGGTGCGGCCGCGCGTTATGCTGCGGAGCCGGCCCTGATCGCCGCAGACGGAACCGTCACCCACGGCTCGCTGCTAATGCGGGCCACGGCGTTGGCCCACCGATTGCTGGCCGTTTTGCGATCGGACGATACGCTGGTGGCGATCGTCATGGAAAAGGGGCCGGAACAAGTCGTGGCAGCGCTCGCCGTGCTTTTGTCCGGGAGGGCGTTCCTGCCGATCAGCGCCGGCCAGCCCGACCGACGCATCGCCGGAATCATCGATCAGGCGGGCGTCCGAGTGGCCATCACGCAGGCGCGCATCGAGCGCGGTCGGGCCTGGCAAAAAGCGGTCACGCTGCTCGATGCACCTGAAGCCGATCCGGCCGTGCCTCCACCGCCTCTGGCGGCAGAAGCACTGTCGCCGGAGGCATTGGCCTACGTCATCTACACCTCCGGTAGCACTGGCGCGCCCAAGGGAGTTGCCATTGCCCATCGCGCCGCGGTCAACACCCTGGCCGATCTCGGTCGGCGTTTCCGCATCACTGAACGCGATCGGGTGCTATGGGTTTCGTCCTTCGAATTCGATCTTTCCATCTTCGACATTTTTGGTGTTCTCGGTGCGGGTGGCGCGATCGTTATTCCCCCTGTGGAGGGCGCGCAGGATCCGGCGGTATGGGCCGATCTGATCCGGGTGCATGACGTTACCGTGTGGAATTCAGTGCCGATGGTGGCCGAACTCATGCTGGCGGCAATTCCGGCACCGCAGGTTCATTTGGCAAGCCTACGGCTAGTGTTGCTCAGCGGTGACTGGATTCCGCTTGCATTGCCGCCGCGATTGCGAACTGCGCTCGCCGAGGACTGCCAGCTCATCAGCCTCGGTGGCGCAACCGAAGCGGCGATCTGGTCGATTCTCCACCCCATCGTGCATATCCAGCCCGGCTGGATATCTATTCCCTATGGTCGGCCTCTGGCTAACCAGCAGTTCCATGTCTTGAAGCCAGATCTGTCGCCCTGTCCGGTTCACACCCCGGGCCGATTGTTCATCGCCGGAGCTGGTCTCGCCGAGGGCTATTGGCGTAATCCGGAAGAAACTGCATCCCGTTTCGTGCGTCATCCCACCACTGGCGAGCGCCTGTACGATACCGGCGATCTTGGGCGGTATCGACCGGACGGCGAGATCGAATTCCTTGGCAGGCAGGATAACCAGGTCAAGCTGCGAGGCTTCCGAATCGAACTCGGCGAGATCGAGGCGCAGATGCAGCGCCACCCTGCTGTAGAGGCTGCGGCCGTCTTGCTCGTCGCCGAGAGCAGCCGGCGTCAGTTGGTCGGATATTATGTGGGCGGCGCCTGCTCGGAGTCCGATCTGCGCGCATGGTTGGAAGATCGGCTGCCGGACTATATGACGCCGACGGCGCTGGTCCGGCTTGATGCGTTGCCGCTCACCGGAAACGGCAAGCTTGATCGCAAGGCGCTGATGGCCTGGCGACCGACCGCTTTGGCCGGCGAAGCTGCGCCGCAGACACCAGCCGAGATGTGGTTCTGCGATCAAGTCGCGAGCCTGCTCGGGTTAGAGCGTGTCGGCCCGCAGGACAACTTCTTCCATCTCGGCGGCGACAGCATCATCGCGATCCGCCTGGTCAATGCGGCACGCAACGCCGGGTTCAGCCTGGCTGCCCGCGATGTGTTTCTCCATCCAGTCATCCGCCAGATCGCCGAGCGATCCACGCCAGCGGATGCATCGGAAGACATCGAAACAGCCTTCTATTCGGCGCAAAAGCTCGCGGATCTCCAGCAAGCCCACCCCGGCGCCGAGGACTTCTGGCCACTCACACCGTTGCAACAGGGCATCTGGTTCCATGCGGCCTATGGCGGCGCAGCCGCGGACGGCGAAGACCCCTATCTCGTCCAACTCATCCTGACGTTCGAGGGTGCGCTCGACGCCGGGCGGCTGCGGCGCAGCTTCCAGGCCCTGCTGGAACGGCATCGCAGTCTGCGCGTGTCCTTCCACGAGGATGACGACAAGCGACCAGTGCAACTTGTCATGCGCGATTGCGCCCTGGCGTGGCGCGAAATCGATCTGACCCATATGGCGCCGGAACCGCAGGCCAACCAGGTCGACGCCTTGGCGCGCGTCGATCGCGCAGAGCGCATCGCGCTTGAGACTGCGCCTCTAATGCGTGCGACGTTGCTGAAGCTTGCGCCTGGCCGAAGCCAGCTGTTGCTGAGTCAGCATCATTTGCTCGGCGATGGCTGGGCGACGACCATTTTCTTCCGCGATCTTGTCGCGCTTTATCGGGCCGACGGCGCGGTCGGCGCCCTCCCGCCGCCGGCGGACTTCCGAGCCTATCTGGCCTGGCATGCCGGCCAGGATCGTGATGCGGCACGCGAGGCTTGGGGGCGCTACCTTGACGGGCTGGCCGAGCCGACACTGGTGGTGCCCGATGCTGACCGGACTGCTCCCGCCCATCAGGCCATGCAGGAACGGTTGATGAGCCGCACGCTGTCCACGCGGTTGAAAGAGATGGCGCGCGAGCACAGCCTTACCTTGGCAAGCGTGCTGCAAGGCGTGTGGGGCTTGACCCTGGGCTTGCTACTCAATCGTACCGACGTTTGTTTCGGCGTGGTAAGCTCCGGACGGCAAGCGCCGGTTACGGGAATCGAGGACATGCTGGGCGCTGTCATCGCGACGACGCCCGTGCGCCTGTCCCTGCGGGGAGGCCGCACCACCCTGGATCTGCTCCAAGAACTCCAGCGCGATGCGGCGAACCTCATGCCGCATCAGCATCTCTCGTTGATCGATATCCACAAGCATCTGGGCGTAGAAAGTCTGTTCGACACGCTATTCACCTACGAAAACTATCCGGTCGAACCTCCGCCGCCTGCGCAGTCCCCGGACGACCTGCCACTGACGGACGTCAGCGGCCATAACAGCAATCATTATCCGCTGAGCGTCGCGGTCCTACCGGGGCCGAAGTTGGGCCTGCGGTTTCACTACAACGCCGATCTGTTGTCCGCGGGGGACGTCCGGCGCTACGCCGATGCCTTCGTGCGATTGCTGGAACAGGTCACGCGCGCGCCGCTGCAACCGATCGCTCGTCTCGACGTGCTGCCCGCTGTCGAACGCGCGAGGTTGCTGGACGGGCTGCCGCCGCCCACTTCGCTTCCGACCGTTTCCTTGGCCTCGCTGTTCGAGAGTCAAGTGGCCTCGATGCCTGCCATGGCGGCGATCATCGATGGCGACCGAAGTATCGATTACGCAACGCTCGACGCCGAAGCCAACCGGCTGGCCTGGCACCTGATCGGGATGGGTATCGGACCGGGCGATATCGTTGCAACACAGTTCGCCCGATCCGAGCTCATGGTGCGCACGGTGCTGGCGGTAATGAAAGCCGGCGCGGCCTTCATGCCACTGGATCCGGAGCATCCACCGGAACGCCTGGCGCAGTTGCTGGCAGATGCAACGCCCAAGCTCACACTGACGACGAGCGACCTGTCGCCTCGGTTGCCAGCCCATCTCACGCGGCTCATATTGGACGATGCGATCGTTTCGTCCGAGATCGCAGACGAATCAGAGGTCGCGCCCTGGAACGAAGACCGCACGCGTCCATTACAGAGCGATCATCCGGCCTATCTTATCCACACCTCAGGCAGCACCGGTCGGCCCAAGGGTGTGCTGGTGCCGCATCGCGGACTGCCGAGCCTGGCGACCTTTCAGGCGGATCGGCTTGGGATCGGGCCGGGCGATCGTGTGGTGCAACTGGCGTCCTGCGCCTTCGACGCATCGGTTTCGGAACTGGCGATGACCGTTACGCGCGGAGCCACCCTGGTGATCGCGGGCGCTCACGAGCGCGCTGGCGACGATCTGGCCCGATTGCTTGATAGCGCCGCTATCACCCATGCCACCTTCACGCCGACCGCGTTGCAGACTCTGCCCCCGCAAGCCGGGCGGGCCTTGCAGGCGATCATCGTCGCCGGTGAAGCGTGTCCTGCCGATCTAGTCGCTGAGTGGAGCACGCGAGTCCGCCTGTTCAATGCCTATGGCCCGACGGAAGCGACCGTTTGCGCGACAATGAGCGCTCAGCTCACGAGCGATGGCGATGTCCCGATCGGTCGTGCCATTACCGGCATGCGCGTTTATGTCCTCGATAGTTCCCTGCGCCCTTGCCAATCGGGAACGATTGGAGAGTTGTACATCGGGGGCGATGCACTTGCTCAAGGCTATTTCGCGCAGCCGGCGCTCACGGCGCTGCGGTTCGTGGCGGATCCTTTTACCCGGGCTTCCGGCGCTCGCATGTACCGCACCGGCGACCTGGCGGCGTGGCGAGCTGACGGTCAACTGGATTTCCATGGTCGAGCCGATGACCAGGTAAAAATTCGCGGAGTACGTGTCGAACCTGACGAGGTGGCGGCCGCAATCGCGGCGATGCCGCTGGTCGACCAGGTCGCAGTAGATGCTGCACCGAACGTCGACGGCCGCCTGACCCTGACGGCATATGTGTTGCCTGTGCATCATGGCACTATCATTGAGGACCTGCGCCGGGCGTGCGCGATCGAACATGTCGATGCGTGGCGTGAGATTGAGGACGATGGGGTGGTGTCGGGCAACATCGCCGATCCGACCTTCGACACGCGCGGCTGGAACAGCGCCTATACGGGCGAGCCGCTGTCGAATGCGGAAATGCGAGACTATGTCGAGAGCGTCGTCGCCCGCATCAAAGACCTCGCGCCTCGTAGGGTGTTGGAAATCGGGTGTGGTGCCGGACTGATTACCTTCCCGTTGCTCGGCATGACTGGATCCTACGTCGGCATCGACATCTCCAGGCGGCGCATCGCGCATTTGCGATCGCTGCAAGCGAATGCCGCCTTGATGGATCGCATGCCCGGACTTGCCCAAGCGGTATTCCAGTGCGCGGCTGCGCACGAGATCGAACAGCTGGCTCTGGGCAGGTTCGACACGATCATTCTGGCGTCCGTCGTGCAATATTTTGCCGATGAGACCTACCTGATCGAAATCATCTCGCAATTGATCGAGACGTCGCTCGAGCCGGGCGGAACGATTTTCTTGGGCGATATCCGTCACAAGGGATTGCAGAACGCCTTTAATCTGTCCGTCGAGCGGCACCGCGGCTCTCCCGACATGGACGCAACGGAACTGCGGGAGCTCGTGCGGCGAAAGGCCGAACAGGAGCGGGAGCTGCTCCTCGATCCAGTCTTCTTCATGACATTGCGGGACCGGTTTTCGCAGATCACGCAGATCGACGTGTTGCCGAAAGCGGGCGAATTTCCCGGCGAACTGAACCAATTCCGGTACGATGTCTTGATCCGCACCGACGGGGATCCCATCGACGCCTCGGCTTTCGAATGGGTTGACGGCGGCTCGGCTAGTATCGCGTCCATCCAGGAGTGCTTGACCACGCAGCCGCAGGCCTTCGCGCTGCGTGCTGTGCCGAACGCTCTGACGATCGCATCCTTTTGCGATGCTACCTGTTTGCTCGACGGCGAGATGGCACTGCTTTCGCCAGGCGTCGAACCCAATGATTTGCGGCGCCTAGGGGAGACCCTTGGATATCGGGTCGATATCAGTCTGGCGGCTGGACATGCGGGCGCCAGCCTCGATGTCCTATTCCGCTCAGGCGACGACCGCCCCGTACAAATGCCGGGTAGCGCCGCGAGCATAGAGGTCCGTCCGCCGGTTAGAAGTCCGCTGGATAGCGCACTTGGTCAACGCATAGCGCGAAACATTCGCGAAGCGCTCGAATCCAAGCTTGCCGCGCCGTTCATTCCGCAGGACATCGTGCTGATCGACGCCTTGCCGATGACCGCGTCAGGCAAACTCAACCGGCAGGCATTGCGCGGCATGGTTCGGCGGGGATCCCGGCCAGTGCAAGCGGCCCGGAATGCCCGCGAACGCGTCCTATGTGCGATCGTTGCCGAGCTTCTGTCGCTCGATGCGGTCGATCTCGACGGCAACTTTTTTCATCTGGGTGGCGACAGCATCAGTTCGATCCGATTGGTCAGTCTCGCCCGGGAGCAAGGATTGCTGCTTTCTCCCCGCGATGTCTTCCTGCACCCGGTGCTGCGGGATCTCGCCGCAAATGCTCGCTTCGGATCACAGGAGGCTGAGCAGGAGGATGTGGCGGAAGGACATGTTGCCGCCACGCCTATAATACACCGCACCACTGACCGCAGCGAGCACTGGCGCAGCTTCCACCAGGCCAGTGTGCTGTTCACTCCCGCCAGATTGAATATTGATGCTCTGGAGCGCGCCTTAGCGGCGATCATCGCGCACCACGACGCGCTACGCCTGACGGTCAATGGGGTTGGGGAAATGTCCATTCCTGCGCCGAACCTAGGGGCACCTGTGTCGCTGCGACGGCTTATGACGGCGGGGAATACGGTCGCCGAGCGCGATGCCGCTCTGAAGTCTGCTTATACCGACGCCATTGCGCGTCTCGACCCTTCATCCGGAAGGATGGTGGAGGCGGTATGGGCCGACGCAGGACCATCTCAGCTTGGCCATCTTCTGATCGTGATCCACCATTTCGCGGTTGACGGGGCGTCCTGGCGCATCCTTGCCGAAGATCTCGCCCGCGCATACGCACAGGCCGAGAATGGTGGGCGGATCAACCTCGGTCGGAAGACGACGAGCTTCCGCCAGTGGTCGCTGGCGCAGGATGCAGCCATCTCCAGCCATCGGAACGAGCTGCCTTACTGGCAGGGGATGGTAGCGAAAGCGGGGCTTACGTTCACTTCCGACCGTCTGGATCCAAAGCAGGACCTGTTGGGAGATGCCGGCTACATCAATCGTTCTCTGCAAAGCGCGATGACCAGCGACTTGCTCACCCGCGTTCCATCTGCGTTCCGTGCGCGCATCAATGATGTGTTGTTGACAGCCTTGGTGCTGGCGGTCGCCGCCTGGAGCGAGCGCGCTGGCAGAGGCGGCCGGCCAGCATTGACGCTGGACCTGGAAGGGCATGGTCGGGAACCGCTGGACGCAGCGACTGACCTGACCCGAACCGTCGGATGGTTCACCAGCGTCTTCCCGGTGCATCTTGATGCCGGAGATATCGATCTGACTGAAGCCATGGCAGGCGGAAGCGACGCGGGGCAGGCGCTCAAGCGGATCAAGGAGCAGCTGCGCACGCTGCCTCATGCCGGCGTCGGCTATGGCTTGCTCAGGCATCTCGACGATGAAGGACGAACCGCGCTGGGCGGCAGTGCCGATCCGCAAATCGCCTTCAACTATCTTGGCCGTTTCGGTCGTCCGCGCAGAGCACAGTTTGCCCCTGCCGACAGCTACGCCGCGGTCTTCGCTGGAGCCGAGCAAGACAGGCCGTTGGATTATTTGATCAGCCTGAATTGCGCGGTGCATGAAACGCCCGAGGGGCCCCGGCTGGACGCGACTTGGCAATATGCACCCAGAGTGATCGACGAGGATGCAATCCACGCGCTTGCCGATGCATGGATCGCCGCGCTTCAGGCCCTGGTCTGTCACTCAGCGACACCCGGGGCCGGCGGGCCTTCGCCCAGCGATTTCGATCTCGTGTCGTATGATCAGGTCCAGATCGATGAGTTCGCCGCGATCGTTCCTGAATTGGATGACATATGGCCGCTCACAGCGATGCAGGCCGGCTTGCTGTTCCATTCGCAGCGGACAGCCGGGCAGCAGGACCCCTATCTCGTGCAGCTTCGTCTCGATCTCGATGGGCCGCTTGATCCGGGCAGGCTCCAACGCGCGCTTAATGCACTTGTCAAACGGCATCCCGGCCTGACCGCGCGACTAGCCCATGATCGACAGGGTCGCGCGGTGCAACTTGTTCCCTCGCAGGTTTCCCTGCCATTGAAGAGGGTTGTACTACACGATGGCACATCCGAAAGTCTGGAACGGATAGCGACCGAGGATCGCATGTGCGGTTTCGATCTCTTCGACGGATCGCTCATCCGCGCCTCGTTGATCGAGGGGGATGGCACGTGCGACCAGCTCTTGCTTACCATGCATCATATGGTTGTCGATGGATGGTCCGGGGCACTCTTGCTGCAGGAGTTGGACGCTCTCTATCGCCATGATGGTGACGGGGCCATGTTGCCGCATCCGGCCCGATTCAATTCCTATCTAGGCTGGCTTCGGGCGCAGAATGAAGAGGAAGCATGTGACGCCTGGCACGCCTATCTCGACGGCTTGGACAGCGCCCCGCTGATCGGCGACAAGGCGGCCATGCAGCACGGCGTGTCGGAGAGCGAACTCAGTCTGTCGTGCACCATGACAGCACAGCTGGAAGCGCTGGCGATAGGCGAGGGCGTCACCCTTGCGACAGTGGTGCAAGGCGCTTGGGCGCTGCTGCTGGCGCGCCTTTCGGGCCGCGAAGACTTTTGTCTGGGCGTTGTCAGTGCGGGCCGCCACGCGGCCGTGCCGAACGTCGAGCGCATTGTCGGCATGCTCATCACGACCACGCCGGTTCGCGTCAAATTGTCAAAGGACGAGCCCGTGGGTGATTTCCTGCGTCGGCAGCAGCGCGAACAGGGATCGATGATCCCCTATCAGCACCTATCGCTTTCTGAGATCAGCTTGCTAGCGGGTGGGGCGTTGTTCGACACGCTGTTCACCTTTGAGAATTTCCCTAGCGAAGGCGAACACGGCCGCGACGGAGGACTGCCGCTCGCCTCGGTCTCGGGAAGCAGTGGTACGCACTACCCGTTGAGCCTGATTGTTCAGCCCGGACCGGCGCTATCCTTCAAGCTCCATCTGTGCGGTACCTTGGCTTCCGCAGGCGGGGCTGAACTGCTGTCGCGGTTGGAGCTGCTCCTCAAATCCATGCTGGCTAATCGGCAGGCCGATGTGGCGGAGCTCGACCCGTTCTTGCCCGGAGAAAAAGTTAGACTGACGCAGGCCAACAACGAGACCGTCGCAACGGTCGCCGCCGGTACGGTGGTCGACTTGTTCGAGGCGACCGTCGCCCGCTTCCCCGAACATGGGGCAGTGACCCACATGGGGACGACGCTGAGCTACCGCGAGCTTGACGAGCAAGCCAACAGGCTGGCCTGGCGCCTGATTGCCGAGGGGGTGGGCCCCGGCGATGTGGTGGCCATTCAGTTACCCCGCGGCACGGGCTCGATTGTGACTATCCTCGCCGTTCTGAAGGCGGGAGGCGCCTATCTTCCGATCGAGCACGACCTTCCGGACTTACGCAGAGATTTCGCGTTCGAGCAGACACGACCCGCAGTCATCGTCACGACGAGTGACCTGGCGGCGACGCTCGCGCCTTCGCGGGTCAGTACGGCCATCGCCGTCGATGCCCCCGAAACGCTATCGGATCTTGCGCAACGATCGCCGCGACCTCCAAGCGCGACCGACCGCTGCACTCCGCTCTTGCCGCAGCACCCAGCCTATCTCATTTACACGTCGGGCAGCACTGGTCAGCCGAAGGCAGTCGTCAACAGTCATGCCAATCTGATGCACCTGATGGCTGCCGCCGATCGATTCGACTTCACTGAAACCGATGTCTGGACGTGGTTCCATTCTTACGCCTTCGACTTTTCGGTTTGGGAGATTTGGGGGCCGTTACTGCGGGGGGGGCGGCTGGTTGTCGTGCCGCAGGAGAAGTCGCGAGCGCCCGAGGTTTTCCTTGCGCTACTGACAGATGAGCAGGTGACGATTCTCAATCAAACGCCAAGCGCCTTTGCGCGTCTGCTTCCCTTTAATGGTGACGGTACAGGACTGTCGGTCCGAAAGCTCATCCTGGGCGGCGAAATCTGCTCGCCTCAAGCAGCGGGAGCATGGGCGCGCGCTTGCGCAGTCCACAACGGCTATGGCCCGACCGAAACCACGGTCTTCGCCACCATGAGCCCGGCGCTGGACGGAACGTGCCAGCCGCCCATCGGCACGCCGATCGCGAATGTCCGGACCTACGTACTGGATGAGCGGCTTCGGCCATGTCCGAAAGGAGTGATCGGCGATCTCTACATCGCCGGAACGGGTCTCGCGCATGGTTATCACGCGTGCCCGGCGCTCACAGCCACGCGTCTCATCGCCAATCCTTTTGAGGATGGACAGCGCCTGTATCGCACGGGTGATCGCGCCTGCTGGAACGACAACGACCAGTTGATGTTCCACGGTCGTCAAGACGGTCAGGTCAAATTGCGAGGCTTCCGCATCGAGCTGGGTGAAATCGAATCTGCATTATGTGCCCGGTCCGATGTCGCTCAGGCCGCGGTACGCGTCAGAGACGACGCCAAAAGGGCTCAGCTCATGGCTTGGTTGGTTCCATCGGGTCCGGTCATGCCTGACATCGAAGCAGTCAGAAGCGAGCTCGCGAAGGCTCTGCCGCACTATATGATCCCAGGCCTGTGGCGTGTCGTAAGGGAAATGCCGCTCACGCCCAATGGCAAGGTCGACTTCACGGCCTTGTCTGCGAAACCTCAGCATATACTCCGCGCCGATGTTGCTCCACGCGCGAGTGCGCCGGAAGAACGGGCGCTTTGCGCTATCGTCGCGGATATCCTCGGGATAGAGGAAGTTGTCCCGACCGATAATTTCTTCGATCTCGGCGGCCATTCGCTGCTCGCCGCGCAATTGGCCGTGCAGGTCAGCGCGAAGCTAGGTCGCGATCTGTCGATCGATACCATCTTCAGTCATCCGGTGATCGCCGAAATGGCGAAGCGGATCGGCGTAGTGGCCGAGCCTGGCGCCGCCTTCGATGTTATCCTTCCTATTCGATCTGAAGGCGCACGCGCACCACTCTTTTGTCTGCATCCAGGAACCGGCCTGTGCTGGCCCTATACGAATCTGCTAGCAATTCTCGATTCCGATCAGCCGCTCTACGGCATCCAGTCGCGCGGATTCCTGACTGACGCGCCTTTGGCGACCTCCTTTCTGGACGTGGTCGACATCAGCTTGGCGGCGATCCGTTCGATCCAGCCGGCCGGTCCTTATCACTTGGCCGGCTGGTCGTTTGGCGGGAGCGTTGCCCATGCGATCGCCACGCGCCTGCGCGCCGTGGGAGAAGCGGTCGAGCGGGTGTTGCTCTTCGACGCCTTCCCCCCGGTCCCCGATACATCGCCCACGGAACCCGGCGACGTTTGGAGTGAAATCGCGCATGGCGCCGATCTCAGGACGACGACCGCACCGCGCGATGCCGGACAGTTGCTCGCTCTGGCCAAGGCACAGGGGCATGTGTTTGGGAGTTTTTCGGTCGAGCAGTTGCAGGCCATGGCCCGCGTCGTAACCAACAATGCCCATCTTTTATGGGAGGCGCGCTTGGATCGGTTCGACGGCGAGGTGATCCTGTTCGAGGCGACCCGAGTCACGCCCGGTCTTGATCGATCCTTCGCCGATGCGGAGGCATGGCGCTCCTTAAGCGGCACGCTGCGGGTCATACAGGTGGACGCGGAGCATCATCATATGCTGTCGTCGGCGGCGGTCAGGCAGATTCGGGGAAGACTGTGACTATCGATGATCTGCAGGCACGTTTTGCAGCCCTTTGTGTGACGGCCGGCCTTGATTTGCGCGAAGGACAGGAGTTGATCGTGTCTGCCCCCATTGAAGCCCAGCCATTCGTGGGCCAGGTCGCCCGAGCCGCCTATCGGGCCGGAGCGCCGCTCGTAACTTGCCTATACGAGGACCCCTCCCTGATCCGCGCGCGTTTCGATCATGGCGCAGACGAGGCGTTGGACCGCGCTCCCGGCTGGCTCTCCGATGGTGTTGTCAAAGCCTATGAAGGTGGTGCGGCAAGGCTTTTTGTCTACGGCCCCTATCCGGATCTGCTGACGGGTGTCGCGCCCGAGCGGATCGGTCGCATGCACGCAGCCATGGCGGCAGCCTCTGCTGCAGAGGGCGCTTTCACCGCGGATCTGCGCGTGAATTGGTGCGCTGTCCCCTTCGTAACCCAGAGCTGGGCGCGAATGGTCTATCCGGCGCTGCCGATCGCCAAGGCGACTGCGAGACTTTGGGATGATGTTTTCGATGTCGTGCGCGTTAAGTCCGCCGATCCCATCGCCGCCTGGCGTGACCATCTGGCGGTTTTGGAAACGCGATGCCAAGGTCTTCAAGCCCTTGACCTCAGCGCGCTCCATTTCTTCGGCGGCGGCACGGATCTGAGAGTCGGACTGGCCGAGGGCCATCAATGGGTGGGTGGTCGATCTCGAGCCGCCAACGGCGCGCTTCCGGTCTGCAACTTCCCAACTGAGGAAGTCTTCACCTGCCCACATCGTGACCAGGTCGAAGGCAGGTTGGCGGCCTCGCGTCCGATCGCCCTGGGGGGGATCGTCGTAGACGGCCTGGTCGTGACCTTCCGCAACGGGGTCGCTGAGCATGTCGAGGCGCGGGAAGGCCGGGAGATGCTGGAGGGGCTGCTTTCCGGAGATGAGGGCGCAAGGCGGCTGGGCGAAGTTGGCTTGGTGCCGTGCAACTCGCCGGTAGCACGCAAGGAGGTGCTTTTCTACAATACGCTCCTCGACGAGAACGCCGCTAACCACATCGCCTTCGGCCAGTCATACTCCGCCTGCATCGAAGCCGGGCGCGACCCTAACATCGCCGGCGCGAACACCAGCGCCCTGCACATCGACTGCATGATCGGCCATGACGCGATGGATGTAGACGGCGTTCTGAAGAGCGGCGAGCGGCGAGCGATCATGCGGGCCGGCGATTTCGTTTTGGATTGACCGGCCGACCGAGGGGCCTCCTCAGCTCGGTCGCGTCAAAGCCTGACTGAGCGTGCCGGGCGCGAAGTCCTGGCTTCGCCCGAGCGTTCGCCGTGTCGTTTCAAGGGCGGGGCCCACCTCAACCCGATCGGCGAGCGTGCGCATTTGATCGCGCAGCGCTTCGGTCAGCTGCTCATCCTTGCCGTCCCACGACCATGGAACTCGGCGTCGCATAGCCGGAATATCGTGAGCAAGACGACGGACCTCCGACTGCAGCACGTCAGAATAGGTGAGGCTTTCCAAGCTGATCGTGAGATGCAGCGAGTGCTCATCTGTGCATCGGGCAGCGTGCATGACGCCGCGTGGAAGGTAAAGAACATCGCCGAGTTGCATCACCAAGCTTTTCCCCGAGCCTAGAGGCTTGTAACGCTTCGGTTCCCAAGGGGTATCTGCGGGAGGTAGGCGCGTCTGATCGGTGTAATCTTCGAAGATCGTCCAATCTTTCGTGCCACCGCACTGGACGACAAATCCATCGGTGATGTCGAAATGAGCAGGGAAACCCGCACCACCCATCGGGGCCAAGTATAGGTTCACTTGGCACTTGGCTAGGAAAAGCTGCTCGAGTTGGCGCACTGTATGTTCAATCGACTGACTTGCGTTCTGAAGGTCCCGGACGCGAACCATTGCCCCCTGACGAAGCTGGTCAATGAGTACCGCTAGTTGCGAACGGCCCGTCTTGTGCTGGAGATCGCCAAAGCGGACCAACCGGCCATTGGTGAAAACGTCAATCGATTCCGGCCTAATCCTAGCGGAACCAACATCATATTCGAGTTGATCAGATGTATAAAATAGGTTTGAAATGTCATATTGAGAGAATGCACCGGGGTAATGCGACCAATTAGTCTCACGTACCTCCTCATTAAAATGATCGATTGCTTTATCCCCAATAATCCGGAGAAGTTTGATTTGGTCCCCGTAATTCAAAGGTTTCTGGTCGGTATTCATTGTAAAACTCTATCTTAAGAGATTTCATTGAGCGAACAATTTTCGCCGGTAATAGAAGATCCAAGCTCCATCGATGGGAGAAAGCCTAGACTACCACAGCAAGGATCGAACCATCTCAACAGATTTGGATTCAACGAATTTGGAGCAGAGGTTGGTGACGTGACCTTCAGATTTCACTTCAGGAGCGATCGCTGTCCCAGCCTGACTGGCATGCCCGAAACCGTAGCATGATCGTTCTCTACAAACGAGGTGATTTCGGCTACTCATACGTTGGTTAGAATCGAATTAGGTCGAGCCTCGTTTCGGAGAGGCGGACCATTTAGGATCGCCTTGACGCAGGCTATAACCGGCTCGTCGTGTATAGGCGATCGATGGAGGTAGTGGTGGGGGTATTTCGAGGGTGAATAAAGAGCAAACATAGGTAAATCAATGGGATATCGTACATCTTTAGACCCCTCCTCCAGCAGCTCAGCGCCCGAAGGCGAGCGTGGACTCTTCCAATCGTTTTTCTCGACATTGGTAAAGTTCGATGGGCGTCACCGCGTCTACGACGCGGTTTGGCAGCGGTTCAGTCAGGAGATCCGCCTCCTTCTCGACAATCGCTATGTCTACCATCCCTTCTGGCAGCATCAGAACGGTGTTTCAGGTTACGAGGACTGGGAGCACAAACTCGAGCGCGGTCGCATAGCCATCAATCACGCCTTGCGCGAACACGATACGGTGCGGATCCTGTCGATCCTGTTCGATCGGCTCTACGTCCTGCGAAATCAGCTGGTGCACGGCGGCGCGACCTGGAACAGCGATGTCAACCGCGACCAAGTGAGGGACGGAGCGTCGCTCCTTGGCTGCCTTCTACCGATCTTCGTCGATCTAATGATGGACAATCCCCAGCATGAATGGCCGATGCCGAACTATCCGGTGGTGGACTGAGCCTACACGTTGCCATTGCGGCCGAATTCACTCCGCAGCTTTCAGGAGTAGAATCGGCTCATTCTGCTCCTCTCGCGCTGCCTTCAACCACTCTCGCGGAGTAACGCCGTCGCGCTTAAGTTGGGCAAGCGGCGCCGCGCGGGTAGCAGCGATTGCTTCGCGCTGGCGCCAGCGCTGGGCGATAGGTGCCGCTTCGTCGACAGCAGCGGCGAGGGCGCCCGCCCATTCCAGCGAAGCCCGGTCGATGGAAGATGGAATTCGTGCCATCACCAGATCGACCTTACCTACGGTTCCGGTCAACCCCTCGATTTGGCGCGCATTCTCACTTGCCGCCGAGCTTGCTGCCTCGCTTTCGTTGCACGCCATTAGACAGGCAACCCGCAGGCCTCCAGCTAGTGCGAGTGCATCGACAATGGGATCCGCCAGATCAAATTCGGGCGGCATGGCGAAGAGCAATTCCCGCGCGCGTCCCTCAAACCTGTCCTGATGCGGCCGCGTCGCCTGTGCGACGTCAAGCCAGACCTGGGTAGCGCGCTCCTGGTTCGACATTAGCCAGGCTTCCTCAAACAGCCTGACCTGAGATCGCAATGCCGAGAATTCACTGGCCAGCTGATCCTGTCGAATGCGCTCCACCGCAGCGAGTATCCGGTCTGTACTTTCTGTAAGCGCAGCCAGAGTTTGCTCGACCCGCGACAGGCGTGCATTCATGATCCCGAACCCGACCAGCGACACACCTATTCCCGTTGCGCTGAGCGCCAAATTGGCAACGCCGAGGTTTTCCAGCGTCTGCATGCCACTTGCCAGGGCGTCGACCTTACTCTCGACCCTTTTAACTCCGCGCCGAATAATCTCATTCTGGACATTTCCGCCGAGCGAGCTTGCCAACTGTGTGCCAGCGACCGCAGCTCCGGCGATCGGGTTGCCGGTCGTCATGCTCGTTTTGGCAAATGTGCTGCCAGCTCCCGACACAGACTCAAGCAAAGCTCCGGCGGCTCCGGTCTCCTGAAGATATGAATGAATCTTGCCCTTGAGCGGGCCAGCAGCATGGCGGACGACGGAACCTACGATCCTGAGCTTCCCGGCCTTGATCCCCGTTGCTGCATCGAGTGATGCGACGAACAGTCCTCCGACATCGCTCATAGGGCCATGCTCCGCGCCTCGTTGCCTACGCTTTCCACCACTGCAATAAGTTGTCCCATCAGTGGAGGTGGATCGCCTGCTGGAGCCATCCACGCCGTCTCGATTCGTGCCTGTGCGGAACGGCGGAGACGATCATGGAGACCCGCGCCGCTCTGCAATTTCTGACTCGCGGCTTCACTTGCCTCCCCGACCACTGAAAGCGCCCAGCTGCCCCATTCCTTCGCACTCTTCACGAGATCCTGGTTGGAGATAGTTTCCATCATTGTGGCTAGTCTGCCGGTGGAGGTTGTAACGGATCCCTTAGGTGCATCCACTTTGGGTTCACCTTGGACCTCGGGTTCAAGCGATGGCATTTGGAGCACGCTCAGGCTTTCCAGCAGCGCATCTGCGAGCGCGTTGTATCCGGGGTTGATCGTACGCAACTGTTCAGCAGCGCCCCCGAACAGCTTCTCAAGCTCGCTGACGATTATTTCGCGCATTACAACGTCGACCCTGTCGCGAGTAAAACTGGCAGGATCCCAGAGCGTCTCAACAATCCCGGCCTCCGCAAGGCGCTCTTCCACCCCGCGCTTGGCTTCCAATCCAGCACGATTGACGATGCCCCAGATTGCCATGATTAAGTCGTCGCGCCACGCCAGGGTAGCCTGGCGTCTTTCCAGCAAATCGAGATCCATCAATTCCCCCTTCTCAAGTGCTAGATTGCGGAAATGTTTGCTGAACACCAATCAAAATTCGCTGGACGGCTGTCGGTGCGACCATTTCTGACGTAGGAGCACTGGATGGGAGCACGGAAGGGATGCCGTGTGATGATAAATGTCGTTAGCTTTTGCTTACTGGCTGTGCTCCTAGTGCTCACTGTTGGGCTCTTGGCCGCATTGCTGGAACTCATCGTAAGAGCGGTGCTGACGGTTGGGGTGGCTTTTACCTTCGCTCTCGCTATCGGGATATTTAGCTCATCCGAGCTGGATAGCGGTGTTGGAAATGGCACCGTCGCCTTTGTGCTCGCTCTAATCCCGACTTTCTACTTCATCAGCCGGATGCGCGCCGCGCAGTCCGCACGGAAGGTAAGGCAAGGCGGGAATGACCTATCAAGTTGCAAAGATTTCCAGGCAGTCGCCAAGAGGGATTCCACGTTAAAGAGACGCAAAGGACGCAAAGTATCCTTTGCAGACAAGGCGCTTAGCAAAGCGTGGGATGAAGCGATGCGTCTCGCCCCATGCGCACAACTGGATGCTGCGCGCGAGGCCTGCGCTCAATTCATGTGCGCCAGCGCGAGCGCCAAGGTGCTTGATGTGGAGGTAATCGATTATACCGTCTTCATTCGTCGTCAGGTTCCCGGGGTGGTGCGCGAAACGATCGAATTGGTCGCGCTCTTGGAACCACCTGAGCGCGAGCGTGCGATTTCGAATTTGATCGGTGATCTTATCGCCGTTGGTAAAGGCGCTCGCCTTCAACTTGATAGGCTGGCTAAACCACTGCGGGATCAACTTGCAGCGCGCAGGTTGCGCATGGGTGGCGCAACGGGACAATTACAAGACATACTACGGCCAGAAGGCTGAATTCGGTCAGACTGCTCTGAGTCATCTTGTGCAATTTTGCGACAAAAATGGTCATATAATGTGTGGATCGATGTCGAACTGACTTGCTCCTACCGATCAGGCAGTTAGCAATGTTCCGTGATGACCAAGCGCCTCAGTAATCTCGATCGCACATTGAAGCTTGTGCACGCGCTTACGCAGAGCATCGAAGGTTTGACTCTCGACGAAATGGCGTCCTTGCTTGAGGTCAACCGGCGAACAGTCGAACGCTTGCGAAACGTCATTCTGATTCATTTCGATCTCGAAGAAACAATCGACGGCCGGATCAAGCGATTTCGGATTAAGGACAGCCCGGGACGTGCCTATGCAAGGCCGAGTTCTTCTGAGGTTGCTGCACTTCAGTCCGTGGTCGATGCTGGACGCCGCGAAGGTACGGTCAACAGCGAAGCGCTTGAGAAGTTGCTCTCCAAGATCAAGATTGCCTTCGATAGCGCGGAAAGGCGTCGGCTGGACAACGACCTCGATCTGCTCACCCGCCTGTTCCCCGTCAGCACCAATGGCACAGATTTGAGGTTGTGATTTAAGGAGGATTTGGGTCTCGTCGTAGTGACGAAGGAACGAAGATGAGACCCAAATCCTCCAATGCAAAATCGCGCACCAAGGCCTCTGCGGAAGCGGTGGTGAAGGACATCCGCCGGGCCACCCGGCGGCACTTCTCGGCCGAGGACAAGATCCGCATTGTGCTCGATGGACTGCGCGGCGATGACAGCATTGCCGAGCTGTGCCGCAAGGAAGGCATCGCCCAGAGCCTCTATTACACCTGGTCGAAGGAGTTCATGGAAGCGGGCAAGCGGCGCTTGGCCGGCGATACTGCCCGTGCCGCGACCACAGATGAGGTGAAGGATCTGCGCCGGGAGACCGGCGCGCTGAAGGAGTGCGTCGCCGACCTGACGCTCGAGAACCGTCTGCTCAAAAAAAGCATTCTCGCGGATGGGGGCGACGACGAATGAGGTATCCTGCATCCGAGAAGCTGGAGATCATCAGCATCGTCGAGCAGTCGCACCTGTCCGCCAAGCGCACGCTGGACCAGCTCGGCATCGCCCGCCGGACGTTCTATCGCTGGTATGACCGCTACCTCCAAGGCGGGCCGGAAGCGCTGGAGGATCGGCCATCGGCACCGAGCCGGGTGTGGAACCGCATCGGCGAGGACATCCAGGACCAGATCGTCGAGATGGCGCTGGATCACAGTGAGCTGTCCCCGCGCGAGCTAGGGGACTGTCAGGATTTCCGTGTGTGGGCGGGCATAATGGGCAACAAGGAGACCCACTATGTCACGACGCAAAGAACCCGTTATTCCCAATGCGCTTCTCGACCAGCTTTTGGCCGGAGGCGCTGCCAGTGCCGCATTTGAACAAGGTGGCTTGCTGGATTCGCTGAAGAAGGCGCTCACGGAGCGCGCGTTAAACGCGGAGATGGATCACCATCTTGCGACAGGCGAAGGCGCCGGCAACACGCGCAACGGCTATGGCCGGAAGACCGTAATGACCGAGGCCGGCAAGCTGGAGATTGATGTCCCGCGCGACCGCCAGTCCAGCTTCGACCCGCAGTTGATAGCCAAGTATCAGCGCCGCTTTCCGGGCTTCGATGAGAAGATTGTTTCGATGTATGCGCGGGGCATGAGCACCCGGGAGATTACCGGGCATCTGCAGGATCTGTACGGCATCGATGTGTCGCCCGATCTCATCAGCACGGTGACGGACGCGGTGCTCGATGAAGTCGCCGTCTGGCAGCAACGCCCGCTCGATGCGATCTATCCGCTGGTCTTTTTCGATGCGATCCGGGTAAAAATCCGAGACGAAGGCATGGTCCGCAATAAAGCGATCCATATCGCCCTTGGCGTTCGCGCCGATGGTGCCAAGGAGGTGCTCGGACTGTGGCTTGAGCAAAACGAGGGTGCCAAGTTCTGGTTGCGGGTCATGAACGAACTGCGCAACCGTGGCACAGAGGATATCCTGCTCGCTGTCGTCGATGGCCTCAAAGGCTTTCCAGATGCGATCACAGCCGTGTTTCCCGAGGCCGTCGTTCAAACATGCATCGTCCATTTACTCCGCAATTCCATGGACTTCGTATCCTGGAAGGACCGCAAAGGCCTGGCAACGGCGCTCAAGGAGATTTACCGCGCGCCCAGCGCTGATGCTGCACAGGTGGCACTCACCGAATTCGAGGCCGGTCCCTGGGGCCAGCGTTACCCGGCTATTGGCCAGAGCTGGCGTCGCGCCTGGGCTGAGGTCATTCCGTTCTTTGCCTTTCCCGACGACGTCCGCAGGATCATCTACACCACGAACGCGATCGAGGCGTTGAACTCGAAGCTGCGCAGGGCTGTCAGGACAAGAGGACATTTCCCCAGCGACGACGCAGCAACCAAGCTGCTCTATCTGATCTTGAACAGGTCGGAAAAAGAGTGGAAGATGCCGCCTCGTGAATGGACGATGGCAAAGGCACAATTTGCAGTCATCTTCGGCGAACGCTTCATCAGAGCCATGGCCGCCTGATGATCAACCGCCCGCCCACACACGGAAATCCTGACAGTCCCGCGAGCTAGCCGTGCGCTTCACTGACGAGAAGCGCTACTTCGTGTCCGAAGCCACGGTTTACCGCCTGCTCAAGGCCCACGATCTGATCACCAGCCCGGCCTATGTCGTGATCAAGGCCGCCGATCAGTTCCACACCAAGACCACCCGGCCGAACGAGATGTGGCAGACCGACTTTACCTACTTCAAGATCATCGGTTGGGGCTGGATGTATCTGTCGACCGTGCTCGACGACTTCTCGCGCTACATCATCGCCTGGAAGCTTTGCACCAATATGCGGGCCGAGGACGTGACCGACACGCTGGACCTCGCTCTTGCGGCTTCCGGCTGCGACAGCGCCACGGTGCTGCACAAGCCCAGGCTGCTGTCGGATAATGGTCCCAGTTATATCGCGGGCGAACTGGTTGAATACAGTACCCCTCCGGCGAGGGCCGCCTTGCGTGGATAGGTATCGAGCGCTCTTAAGCGTGCTCTTGTGAGCGCGCTTAGGAGTGGTCGATGGGTCAGGTGACGGTGTTTTCGGGGCCGGAGCGGCGGCGGCGGTGGAGCGATGAGGAGCGGCTGCAGATCCTGTCCGAGGCTTTCGCGCCGGGCGCGTGCGTTGCCCAGGTGTGCCGACGGCACGATATTTCTTCGGCGCTGATCTACACCTGGCGGCGCAAGTTGCTCGATGCAGGCGTGGAGCGGGAAGCAGAGCTGCCCGAGGCACTTCCGACGCCGGTGTTCGCCGAAGCGGTGATCGACGAAGATGTGATGGCGGCCGGCGCTGCCGAGCACCCCGCGATGATCATCGACCTGCCGCGCGGCAAGCGGCTGAGCATTTTCGCGGCGGCACCGCCGGCCCTGGTCGCTGCGGCGCTGAAGGGGCTGCGATGATCCCTTCGGGCGCGCGGGTGTGGATCGCGCTCGGCCACACGGATATGCGCAAGGGCATGCAGGGCCTGGCGCTGCTGGTGCAGCAGGGTCTCAAGCGTAATCCGCACGGCGGCGATCTGTTCGTGTTCCGTGGCCGCGCAGGCTCGCTGATCAAGATCATCTGGCACGACGGGATCGGCATGTCGCTCTACGCCAAGCGGCTAGAGAAGGGCCGGTTCGTATGGCCCTCAGCGACTGAGGGAACGGTGTCGCTGACCCCCTCGCAGCTGGCCTGCCTGCTGGAGGGGATCGACTGGCGCAACCCGCAGTATACATGGCGGCCACAGAGCGCCGGATAATCGGCGCGAGGCGGTGTTTTGCCCTTGCAGCAGAGGGTGGATGATGATTCACTCCGGTCTATGGAAGCCGCCATTTCGCCCCTTCCGGACGACGTTGAAGCGCTCAAGGCGCTGGTGGCGGCGATGGCCCGCAAGGCCGATGAGGCAGAGGCCAAGCTTGCCAACGCCATGGCCCACCAGAGCGCCATCGAGGCGCTGATCGCTCACCTCAAGCTGCAGATCGCCAAGCTCAAGCGCGAGCAGTATGGCCCCAGCGCCGAACGCAGCCGCCGTCTGCTCGACCAGATGGAGCTGCAGCTCGAAGAGCTCGAGGCTGATGCCGCCGAAGACGACCTGATCGCCGAGGGAGCGGCGGCCAAGACCGCCACGGTCACCGCCTTCGAGCGCAAGCGCCCGGCAAGGAAGCCGTTCCCCGAGCATCTGCCGCGCGAGCGCGTCGTGGTGCCTGCGCCCTGTTCCTGCCCGGCATGCGGTGGGGATCGGCTCTCGAAGCTCGGCGAGGACGTCACCGAGACACTCGAGGTGATCCCGCGCTCGTGGAAGGTGATCCAGACGGTGCGCGAGAAGTTCTCGTGCCGCGACTGCGAGAAGATCGCGCAGGCCCCCGCGCCCTTCCATGTGGTGCCCCGCGGATGGGCCGGACCCAGCTTCCTCGCGATGCTCCTGTTCGAGAAGTATGGACAGCACCAGCCCCTCAACCGCCAGGCCGAGCGGTTTGCCCGCGAAGGCGTGCCGCTCAGCCTCTCGACTCTTGCCGATCAGGTCGGGGCAGCTGCCCATGCGCTGATTCCGATCTACAAGCTCATCGAGACGCATGTTCTGGCTGCAAACCGGATCCACGGTGACGATACCACCGTGCCGGTCATGGCGAAGGGCAAGACCGATACGGCGCGATTATGGGTTTACGTACGCGATGATCGTCCCTTTGCAGGCACCGATCCTCCAGCTGCCCTGTTCCACTATTCGCGCGATCGGCGCGGCGAGCACCCGCAAGCCCATCTCGCGGCATGGTCCGGCATCCTGCAGGCCGATGCCTATAGTGGCTACAACGATCTCTATCGCGGGGACCGCGCCCCCGGTCCCGTGCTGGAAGCGGGCTGCTTTGCTCATGCGAGGCGCAAGTTCTTCGAGCTCGCCGATGTCCTGAGCTCAGCCCGCAAGAAGAGCCGCGGCCAGCGCGGCAGCATCTATCCGATCGCGCTCGAAGCCGTGCAGCGTCTCGACGCCCTGTTCGACATCGAGCGCGGCATCAACGGCAAGAGTCCTGCCGAGCGGCTCGCAGTCCGTCAGGAACTCAGCGCGCCGCTGATGGCCGAGCTCCACACCTGGCTTACCGCGCAGGTCGCCAAGCTATCGCGCGGTCATGACCTCACCAAGGCCTGCTTCTACATGCTGAAGCGCTGGGATGCGTTCACCCGCTTCCTCGACGATGGCCGCATCTGCCTCACCAACAACGCCGCCGAGCGCGCGCTGCGCTGCATCCCGCTTGGCCGCAAGGCATGGCTGTTCTGCGGATCCGATCGTGGCGGGCAACGCGCCGCCATCATCTACACCCTGATCCAGACCGCGAAGCTGGGCGACGTCGATCCGCAGGCATGGCTTGCTGATGTCCTCGCACGCATCGCCGATCATCCTGCCACCCGGCTCGACGAACTCCTGCCCTGGAACTGGGCGCCCCGTCCGAACGCGATCGCCGCGTAACCCGACCTACACTCCGGTCGGCATCACGCTGCGGCCTTCACCGGACGGATAC
>NZ_QXFM01000083.1 GCF_003584015.1 Aurantiacibacter xanthus | reverse complement strand
ACACTCCGCTGATCTACGCCGCGAGTTGTGCCAAATGTTCTGACGACGGACAGTTCCAATTTTGATCCAGGCAGGGGACAGCGAGTACGAAGGCAGCCTCGATGTCGTTGAAACCTTCTCGCATAACAATAAGGCTATCGAACTCTACGTGTTCCCCGATGAGTCTCATGTCAAATGGCAATCGTCGCATCGCCTGGCGATGTACGAGCGCGTCGTCGAATGGTTCGAGTTCTGGCTTATGGGCAGGCTGAACTGCAATCCTTCAAGAGAAGCACAGTACGCCCGCTGGAGCGCCATGGAGGGTGCCCCGCCCACACGCGACCTTCGCTGCCATGCTGAACCATTAGCGGGTCCATGAGCGAGCCCAATTCTCGGCTTCGAGCAGGTCAAGTATGCGACCGAACATGCTGTTGTCGTCTCGTTCATCAGTGCGCAGCGCGGCTTCCACGGCATGGCGGTCGATTACCCCGTTCGCGGCGAGCAACCCATCCAGCAAGCGCTCGGCGATCGAATTTCGGTTCAGGGCGAAAATTTGCCTTACGAAGCTGTCGGGTCCGGCCTTCGATGTTCTGGCCAGCACGGCAGGCGGCAATTCCTGTGCGAATGCCGCCCGGGCCAAAGCGCGGTTCCTGCCGCCGTGTGCCCATATCCAAGTCGGAACACCGAGACAAAACTCCATGAGCGGCTGACTCATTAGTGGCGAAAATCGAGGCGGGCCGGCGGCCAGTCCATGAATGTGGTTCTGTGCCCGCATGATCAGGACCATATGGTCGCGTTTTCCCGAACCTGAGATCCCTAGAGGACTCAGCCAGGGCACGAGTGGCTCGCTGTACGCAGCGTCAGTTCCGCAGGTAAGCAGACTCGCATCGACCGGCCAGCTTTCCCTCGTTCCCTTACCAAGCCGTCTGCGAAGAACTGCGGCGACCATGGTGGGGACCGAGCATCCGGTGATATGGCACATGTCAATCAGGGAGCGCAGCACGCCTGTCCCCAGACCCTCCGCTGCCAGCCGGTCGGCTACCGGCGCAGAGGAATGGAGGAAACAGAACAGATTGTCGCCTCCGTTGCCATCGTAGATGACCGAGGCGCCGAGGTCCGCCATCGCATCGACAAGCAAGGCGTCAAGAATGTGCTGGAATGAACGTCGGGCCGGTCGCGGCAACCCCCGGGAGGAAGACCTCGAAGGATCGTAAAACGCCGGGTCGTATATCCGTTCGACACACCGAACCCCGAACCATTCCGCCACGCGATTGGCGTATATGCGCTCGTCGCCGGACGGATCCGGAGTGGCGAGAGTAACGCAATCGAAGCGTTCGCCCGAATGGGCCAGAGCAGCGCAAATGAATGACGAATCGACGCCGCCCGATGCCGCTACGCTTGCTCTTCCAAACATGCCGCTCCAGCTTTGCAGCACTGCGGCGCCGAGCTCCTTCAGTTGCGCGGCGTAATCCGTGAATGCCGGGATCGGCATTCGTGGGAGAAAGTCGGTTGCATGCCATATCCTACGGATCTGCAAACCCTGGCGCGCGAGTAAATGCAGCGATCCAGGCGCGAGTTCGTCAATTCCCTCAAGACACGTTTTCCGGTGGCGTTGTTCAGGCCGTAGCAGGTGCGCGTGCAGCGCCGGGTACGAAACCGGCGTCTCCAATCCTCCCGCTTCCGCAATCAGGAGCGGGTCACTGGTCAGTATGACGTGCTCGGATGTGGAGAGAAGGTAAACGGGCAAGAGTCCGGAAGGATCGACCAGCACACCCATTGGCCCATTGCTCCAATCGCCTAGGATGGCGACATATCCACCCCAGACGTTGGCGACGAGATGCTTGGCGGCCTCCTCGGCTTCGGCCGGGGCCAACCCGAGTTCCTCGGCGGCGCGCACGCGGCGATATGTCGTTCGGGAAAAAGCGATCCCGATCAGGCAGCACTGTCGGTTCAGGAAATGGCAGGGCGTTTCGCTGTCACACCACAAGGCCGCGACATCGGAACAAACCTGACCCGGGGTTGCAACGATTGACGGCAAGATTTGGCCGTTCGCGCCATGAGGAACCGCAAGAACAAAACGTAGCGGTCTCATACGACAAGAATTGGTTCATAGCGGAGCACTTCTTCGACACTGTCGTTCAAGACCGTGTCTCGGTGCTGCGTCCAGCAGTGTGCTGCAAAAGGGGGTGTATGGACGCCGATGACGATCCGCGCCCGGTCGCCATATGCGGCAAGACAAGTCGCGAGAGCGATGGAGCGCGAAAGACACCGGTCCGCAGCGGTGCGCAACAATCGTGCATCCTCAAAAGCCCCGATACACCTGCGTCCCTTCTCACTGATCTCGAATTGGCTTTCCGACCTGGATTCGACAACGCTCCGTAATTGGGAAAGGACCAGCGCCAAAGAGTGTTTCGCGAGCCGCGCTTCAACGCGGCGTTGCATCCAAAGCGCTCTCGCGACTGCGGGCAGACTAAAGGTGTGCTCGGCGATTGCCGGGCTCGATTGTTCTGGGACGGTCCAGTCCGCAGGCCGGGCGAGGCTGCTCGGTTGGTGCCATTGCTTCTCGGGATACCGGCCAAGTTTTTCGAGACATCTGCGATTTTCGTCATCCGACAACCGAAAGTAGCGATCGTTGGAAACATCGAGAAATAGGAGCTGGCCATCCAAAATGCGCCACGCCAGTCCTTCGCGGTGGAGATCCATCGATTGGGAGCCCGAATCGGCGGGTCGCGCGGCAGGATTGCGCCGCACGGCCCGCCGAGGACTTATTCGTCGAGCAGGCCCGGGCTGTTGGCCAATTGCCCGCCGCTGGCGTCGATGTAGAAACCGACGGCGCCCTTGGTCTCAACCGAGGCCTTGCCGAGGTCGATAACCTCATTCTGGTTATGGTCGAACTCCTTCATGATTCACTCCTGTGGTTGGTATCGCGACTCGGACGTCGCAAGTGGAGAGTGAGCGCGGAGCGGAATTCAGACCAACTTATAATGGAATTATAAATACAGTGTGGTCGAAGATGCGACCGGGTGATGGAAACACCCGTTGGCGAGTGTATCGACACTTTTAGCTTTTCGCCTGGACATGCGTGTCGCCACCCGGTCGCTAGGAACATGCGTTCGCTACTTCACGATAAGGCCAATCATGCACGCGGAAACAGCGCAATTCTACCTACGTGTGCATTTCGCAAGTAAGAATGGCTTGGAAGAACCAGAAAAAGTTCCGATATTGTAGGTGCTTATTGTTTGGATAGTGCGCGCGATCCTCTGCGTGCCTTGGCAAAATCCCGGTCACTTGCAACAAAGCGCTCGATCATCGGCGGAATAAGCAGCTCAGGCACAGGCGCACCCTCTGATACCCCGCCATTGAGCACGGTCCCATATTCGATCAGCCGGCGATGGAGCCGGGCAGGGATTTCGATCGTTAACTTTACAGGCTTGCCATCGGTGATGTCGGAGAGTTTGAGCCGGGTCATGCTCCACCCTCCAGCACGATATCGCGCGTCACCAGCACCCGCACGGGAAAGCCGGGGCGGATCGTCAGCGTCGGGCGGATATCGAGCTCGCGTGCAATCACCTGCTCGCCAGCGCGATTGATGCTGTCCTGACTGCCGCGGCGAACAGCGCGCAGCAGATCATCATCTCCACCTGCGCCGAGTTCGCCACCAATCCCGAGCAAAGTGGAAACGAGCGCCGCCTTGACGACACCGCCCCAATGGTAATCGACGCCGTCTTCCAGTCCGGCATAGCCCGAGGGATCGGCGACTGGCTGGCGATCGAGCACAATCGAGCGACCATCAGGCAGGATGAGCCTGTTCCAGGCCAGCAGCACCCGGCGTTGCCCGAACCCGACATCGGATTCGTACTCACCGATCAGGCGCGCACCCTGCGGGATCAGAAGATGCCGTCCGGTCAGGCTGTCATAGATATTCTCGGTAACCTGCGCGGTCACGAGGCCGGGCTGGTCTGAGCGGATGCCGGTGATCAGCGCTGCCGGAATGATCGACCCGGCCTGAAGCAGCGCGCCAGATGGCACCGCCTCAAGCCGCTGCACGGACGCTGTCCGCGTCTCGGCAGGCTGTTGGAGAAAACTTGCCCGCGCGGTCGAGACGGAAGGCTGAACTGGTACTGCCGGTTGTGGCCCAGAACCCGAAGCTGCCGGACCGGAACTGGCAGCTTGTGTCCCGCCGCCGAAAAACAGGCGGCTGCCGCGCGCCGCCTCGCGTTCCTGTTCTAGGCGTTCGCGCTCTATTTCTTCAGGGCTCGGCGCCGCCCGCTGGGGCGGGACCGGAGGCGGGGCGCCGACAGGGGGCAGCGCGGCAATAGCACCGCGATCCTGCGCCTCGAGGATCGGTTGACCGAGATCGCCCGGCAGCGGTGGCCCTAACCTCGGAACCTGGGAATAGTCCGCCGGGGCTGCGGCAAGCCCGTCTGCCACAGCGATCCCGTCGGTGTTCACCAGCTCTTCGCCGCTGTCCTGTGAGGGCGGCTGCAGGCCGTAGAGCAATATACCGCCAAGGACGGTCAGACCCGCGGCGCTGGCAATGCCGATAGCCTTGCGCGACAGCCTGACCACGCGCGGCCCTTCCCCGCGCAATTGAACGATACTTTCGGCATCGGGTGGCGGCTCGGTCTTGCTTTCCTCGTTCACGACCGCCCCCTCTTGCGGTTTTCAATCTTCACGCGGACCTGTCTGCGACCGGCACCGAGGCGCAGTTCGGCCTTGTGGAAGAGGCGGTCGACGATGAGATAGCGCCCGGAGACCCGGTAATTGACCAGCTCGGCTGCGCCACCGGCGCCAACCACGAAAAATGGCGGCATTTCGCCCCGGGCGATATCGGGTGGAAACTCGACCAGGGTCCGCTGTCCGTCGTCGAAGACCCGTAGCGGGCGCCAGTCAGGCTTGTCACCCGAGATGCGGTAATCGAAATTGAGCGCCTCAAGCGTGAACCCGTCGGCGACTGGTGTGGCTCGCGCCGCTCGCTCTTCTTCAAGGCGCAGCGCGATCAGTTCGTCTGCCGGATAGGACCAGCTGACCGAGGCCATATAGATGTCCGGATTGGCGCGCAGTTCGATATGATAGGTGCGGCGGTCGGTATTGATGACCAGATTGGTGGCGATGTCGGGCCGCGTCGGTTTGATAAGGATATGCACCCGCTGCGTCGCTCCCGAGCCGCTCAGCGTGTCGCCGATCATCCAGCGCACGGTATCACCTGCAGCGACCGGCCCGGGGCCGACCAGCGTTTCGCCCTCCTGCAAGGCGATGTCGGTCACCTGCCCGGGTTTGGCGTAGACCTGGAACAACGCACCTTCGCGATAGGCATAGCGCTGGATGGCATTGTCAAATCCGGCATTGTCCGGTTCGATCCTGGCGGCCTCGTTCGCCGCTCCCACATGGCTCTGAGGATCAGGGGCGGGGTCAGAGGCAGGGGAGCGGCGCGCGGCAGTGGGGGAGGCCTGCCGCGAGGGGGTGTTGGCATATGCAATGGCCTGAACAAGGCGGGATGCATCGGCGAGGTCGAAGGCGGTGATCGCCCGCGATGCGGCCCGGGCCTGCGGCGCAGGCGTCGCTGACGCGGGCGATCCGGCAAGGAGTAGAACGCCGGCTGCGAGCAGCGCCGGACGGGAGAATTGAAGTAAGTGCGTCATCAGCCAAGCTCCTTTGACCAGTTGATCGAGGTGACGAAGATCCCGAGCGGATTGCTGGTGAGCGCGTCGGGCGTTCTGGGAGGCTGGACGGCAACGCCGAGGATAGCGGTCCAGCGAGTGGTTTCGGCGAGCGCGCCGTCGCGGTAGCGCCGCTCGACCCAGGCCACGCGGAAGCTGCGCGGCGAGGCTCGGATCACGCTGGTGACATCGACCGCAACCTGTTCGCGGCCGATTGCCGCGAACGGGTCGTTGGCCCGCGCATAATCGTTGAGCGCCAAGGCGCCCTTGTCGCTGGCGAACTGGTAGGCTCTGAGCCAGTTCTCGCGCACCACAATCGGATCGTCGGGGATAGCGCGGACATGCTCGATAAACCGGGCGAGGTGAAAGGCGATCTGCGGATCGGTCGGCTCGTAATCCGCAGCGGCAGGAGCGACGGTGCGGGCCTCGCCGAGCCTATCGACCTCGACCACCCAGGGCACGATGGTGCCGCGCGCATTCTGCCACACGAGCCCGCCCGTCAGCGCTGCCGACAGGCCGAGGGCGCCGAAAAAGGCGTAGCGCCAGCTCTTTGCCTGGACGCGCGCGGAACCGATGCGTTCGTCCCAGACCTGCGCCGCGCGCTGGTAGGGCGTCTCTGCTTGAGGCGTTTTTGCGTAGCGGATCGAAGGCCGTTTGAACATTGAAAGCTAATCCTTCTCTTTGGTGTCGATGGAAGCGCCTGCACCGTGGCCATCACCGGAGCGCACGGTGTGCGCGGCAAGCGAGGCCGAGTGCCCCAGGCTCTGCCTGTGCTTCATGGACCGCGCCCAGGCCGGCGGGCCGTTCGTCTGTTCCGGATCCGGTGACGAAGCACCGTGAGCGGGCACGATGCGGCCACCCATGTTCCCGACCGACGCACGCGCCCCGTCGCGGAAATTGCTCCTGGCGCTGTCTGCCGCTTTGCGTAGCGGCGACATGGCGGCACCGCCTGCTGCGCGGCCAACACCCGCCATTCCGCTTGCAACCGCGGCGCCGCCGCTCTTGCCCGCCGAACCGGTGGCATAGGCCATGGTCGCACCTCCGGCAGCGCGCGAGGTGCCTCGCGCGACGGAAGAGGCAGCACTGGCGACCGCGCCGCCCGCAAGTTTGGCACCGGCCACGCCGCCAACCGCAGCACCGCCTGCAAGAAGCGCGGTGCCTGCGGCAGCGCCTGCACCGAGCTGCGGACCGCCCGCGACAATGCCATTGGCGATCCCCGGCCCGAAAATGCCCAGACCAAGCAGGGTGAGGCTGGCGAGCACGATGGCCAGCGCATCCTCGATGGTCGGCTCGCCGGGGATGGCGCCGGTGAATTCGGCGAAGAGCGTCGAACCGATGCCGATGATGACGGCGAGAACGAGCACCTTGATCCCCGAGGAGACCACATTGCCGAGCACACGTTCGGCAAGGAAGGCGGTCTTGCCGAAGAGGCCAAAGGGAATGAGCACGAAACCCGCCAAGGTCGTCAGCTTGAACTCGATCAGGGTGACGAACAGCTGGATGGAGAGAATGAAGAAGGCGATGATGACAATCGCCCAGGCGACAAGCAGGATGATGATCTGCAGAAAATTCTCGAAGAAGCCGACATAGCCCATCAGATCGGCAATCGATTCGAGCAGCGGCCAGGCGGCATCGATGCCTACTTGCGCCACCCGTCCCGGCTGCAACAGATCGCTCGCGCCAAGCCCCGAGCCGCTCGCCTTCAGGCCTAGCCCGGCAAAGCTGTTGAACACGATATTGGCGAGCGCGCTCCAGTTGCCGATGATGTAGGCAAAGATTCCGACGAAAAGCGTCTTCTTGACGAGCCGGGCGATGATGTCGTCGTTCGCGCCCCAGCTCCAGAACAGGGCGGCGAGCGTGACATCGATCACGATCAGCGTGGTCGCGATAAAGGCGACCTCGCCAGAAAGCAGCCCGAAGCCGCTGTCGATATATTGCGAGAAGATCGCGAGGAAGCGATCGACAACACCGGTGCCGCCCATGTCAGTTCTCTCCTCTCGCTTCGCGGGAAAAGGACTCAGGCAGCGCCCTGTCGCCGATCCCGGAATAAGCCTCGGGGTGATCGACGCCGAAGAAGCGGCGGCGTTTTTCGGCCCAGGCCGCGCGGCAATCGGGCGAGGACAGCGCCAGTTCGCCCATTTGAGCGCAAGCCCTCAGCTGTGCTGGCAGCGGATCACCGTCGGGCACCCATATGCGCCGGTCAGCTTGCCGCACCGGCGCGGGCTCCTCGCGCAGCTGGACGATCGTCGTCGCGATGGCGAGACCGACGAACACAACGGCACCGATGCGCGCGAGGAGCTTGGTGTCCATCGCGGATCAGTCCGATCCGCCGGGCAGATAGCGCGGACGAATAGCGAGAAACCGCCTCAACTGCTCGCGCGCCTGTGCCTTGGCCGCCGCGCGTTCGGCGGCATCGAGCGCCTGCGCCCGGCCAGTAGCGGCGATCGTGGCGGTCAGGTCGGCCAGCTGGCGGGCCTGCAATGCCAGCAGCTGGTTGCCAGCCTGTGCTGCCTGCAAGGCGCCCGTGGCGGACTGGCTTGCGGAAACGAGGCTGCCGAGCGCTTCGCGCGAACCTTCGATATTGGCAACCGTGCCCGCCTGGACCTTGAGGGCATCTTCGAAAGCCACCACGCTGTTTTGCCAGCGCGCCTCGGCGCCTTCGACCATCGCCCGCTGCGAGGCACCGAGCGGTACGTTCTTGTAATGCTGGTCGAAAGCGCCCTCGATGGTGCGGACATCGTAGGCGATGCGCTGGGCTTCATTCAGCAGTTGCTGGGTCTGCCGGATCTGGTCCTGCAGGGGCTGCACGATCGTCAGCGGCAGGCTCTGAAGGTTCTTCGCCTCGTTGATGAGCGACGTCGCCTGGTTCTGCAGCATGCGGATCTGGTTGTTGATCTGCTCGAGCGTGCGCGCGGCAGTCAGCACGTTCTGCGCGTAATTGGACGGATCGTAAACGATCCCGCCGAACTGGGCGTGTGCAGGCGTTGATACCAAGGCGCTCGTACTCGCCAAGGCGAGCGCGGTGCCCATGGCCAGGCTGCGGATGATTTTTCGAGAGGTCACTTCAGGTCTCCTTCTGATGGGTTTGGGGGGTCGGAAGAGTGCGCATCGCTGCCGAGCAATTCGGCGGCCCAGTGGAGGCCGCGATACCTCAGCCAGTGGACGGCAAAGCCGCTCCGACCATGCTCTTCGATGATGCGGGACATGGCGAGCTGGTCGCTCTTGGAAGAAGCGGCGGCAAAGGCGAGCGCCACTTCGCCAAGGCCCAGTTCGAACAGGCGATTACCGCGAGAGGACTGACAGTAATAATCGCGCTTGGCCGTTGCCCGGCTGAGGATTTCAATCTGGCGGTCGTTCAGCCCGAAGCGGCGATAGATACTCAAAATCTGGGGTTCGACCGCCCGGTCATTGGGCAGGAAGATTCGCGTCGGGCAGCTTTCGATAATCGCGGGCGCGATCGCCGAGGTCTCGATATCTGCAAGGCTTTGAGTGGCGAAAACGACGCTCGCATTCTTTTTGCGCAGGGTCTTGAGCCATTCGCGCAATTGCGCGGCGAAGGCCGGACTGTCGAGCACCAGCCAGCCTTCATCGATGATGATGAGCGTCGGCGAGCCGTCGAGGCGGCCTTCGATACTGTGAAACAGATAGGACAGCACGGCAGGCGCAGCCGCCGATCCGGTCAGCCCTTCGGTCTCGAACGCCTGGAAACTCGCTTCGCCCAGCCGTTCGCTCTCGGCATCGAGGAGCCGTCCGAACGGCCCGCCGACGCAGTAGGGGGCAAGCGCCTGCTTCAATGCCTGCGATTGCAAAAGGACAGCAAGCCCGGTGAGCGTGCGCTCAGCGACCGGCGCGCTCGCCAGCGAGCTCAGCGCCGACCACAGATGATCCTTGGTTTCCGGATCGAGTGCGACGCCCTCCGCAGCGAGGATCGCCTGAAGCCATTCCGAGGCCCAGTTGCGCTGTGCCGGCTCATGGATCCGCGCCAACGGTTGCAGCAGGACTGGCTCGTCGCTGTCCTCGGAAAGACTCGATCCCAGATCCTGCCAATCGCCGCCGCACACGAGCGCGGCCGCACGGATCGAGCCACCGAAATCGAAAGCGAAAATCTGCGACCCGGCATAGCGGCGAAACTGCAACGCCATCATTGCCAGCAAGACCGATTTGCCCGCCCCGGTCGGACCGACGACGAGGCTGTGTCCGACGTCACCGACATGAAGCGAAAACCGGAACGGGGTCGAGCCTTCGGTCTTGGCGTAAAACAACGGCGGCGCGTTGAAATGCGCATCGTGTTCCAGTCCGGCCCAGACAGCCGAAAGCGGCATCATATGCGCAAGGTTCAGCGTCGAGATCGGGGGCTGGCGAACATTGCCGTAGACATGGCCGGGCAGCGATCCGAGCCAGGCCTCGATCGCATTCATGCCTTCGGTCACGCAGGTAAAATCGCGGCCCTGGATGACCTTTTCGACCAGCCGCAGCTTCTCGGCGGCAAGCGCCGGTTCCTCGTCCCACACCGTAACGGTCGCGGTGACCAGCGCGAGCCCGACATGGTCGGCGCCCAGCTCCTGCAGCGCGGCATCGGCATCCTCGGCCTTGTTGGCGGCATCGCTGTCGACCAGCACCGAAGCCTCGTTGGTCATCACTTCCTTGAGGATCGCGGCGACCGATTTGCGCTTGGCGAACCACTGGCGGCGAATTTTCGAAAGCAGCTTCGTCGCATCGGATTTGTCGAGCATGATTGCCCGCGTCGACCAGCGATAGGCAAAGCCTAGCGCATTGAGTTCATCGAGCAGGCCGGGGAATGTCGCGCTCGGAAAGCCGATCACGGTCAGTGTCCGCAGATGGGCCGCACCCAGGCGCGGTTCGAGACCGCCGGTCAGCGGCTCGTCGGCAAGCAGCGCATCGAGATGCATCGGGGTTTCGGGAACGCGTACATCGTGCAGTCGCGTCGAGATGCAGCTGTGAAGATAGCTCAGGGTCTCGCCATCATCGAGCCATTGGACCTCAGGAAAGAACCCTTCGAACAGGCGCAGCAGCCGGTCGGTCCGATCGGCGAAGCCCTCGAGAAGCTCGCGCGGATCCACGCCTTTCTCGGCCCTTCCTTCGTAGAGCCAGCTTTCAGCCCGCGCGGCATCCTCGGCTGGCGGCATCCATAGGAGGGTCAGAAAATAGCGGCTCTCGAAATGCGCGCCCTCTTCTGCGAACTGCGCGGCGCGCTCGCGTTCGACCAGTGCCGAAGCCGGATCGGGAAAGGCGCAGACGGGATAATCAAGTGCCGGACGGCGCACGGCCTCGACGAAGATCGACCAGCCCGACCCGAGCCGGCGCAGCGCGCTGTTCAATCGAGCGGTCGTGGCAACCAGTTCGGCAGGAGTCGAACTGTCGAGATCCGGCCCGCGAAAGCGGGCGGTGCGCTGGAAGCTGCCGTCCTTGTTGAGCACAACGCCGGGGGCGACGAGCGCCGCCCATGGCAGGAAATCCGCAAGCCGGTCGGCCTTGTTTCGATATTCGCGCAGGGACAGCATGGCTCAGACCTGCAGATGTGCGGGGAACCGCAGATGCCGCCGCGCGACATCGACGAATTGCGGATCGTGCCGGGCGGCCCAGACCGCGACCATGTGGCCGAGCGCGAAAAACGCGGCGCCTGCGATCCACAGCTGCAGACCCAGTCCGATTGCGCCCGCCAACGTCGCATTGGCGATAGCGAGCCCGCGCGGCGCACCGCCGAGCAGGATATGCTCGGTCAGCGCCCGGTGAACTGGAACAGCAAAGCCGTTCGGCAGAGGAGATTGACCGCTGTCCATCAGACCAGCGCTCCGCCGCCGAAGGAGAAGAACGAAAGGAAGAAGGAGGACGCGGCAAAGGCGATCGAAAGCCCGAAGACGATCTGGATCAGGCGCCTGAAGCCTCCCGATGTATCCCCGAAAGCGAGCGCCAGCCCGGTGGCGATGATGATGATCACCGCGACAATCTTGGCGACCGGGCCCTGGATTGATTCGAGGATCGCCTGGAGCGGCGCTTCCCACGGCATCGACGAGCCGGCGGCCTGGGCGGGCGCCGCAAATGCCAGCGCAATGACGCTCCCAACGATCAAAGCGGACAGGCGCGGTCGCGCCCGCGAAAAGATATGGGTCACGAATGGTCTCCTGTTGTGGATGGAAGGGGTGCGAGGACGTATTCGCCCGCGGCATCGAGTCCGCGCACCTCGGCGAGTTCGGCAAGGCGCCGCCCGGTGCCGTCGCGCACAAGCACGGCGATAATATCGATGGTCTCGGCGATCAGCGCGCGCGGCACGGTGACCACGCTTTCCTGGATAAGCTGTTCGAGCCGCCGCAGTGTGCCAAGCGCCGAGCCGGCGTGAAGCGTGCCGACCCCGCCTGGATGACCGGTGCCCCAGGCTTTCAGCAGATCGAGCGCCTCGGCACCGCGCACCTCTCCGATGGGAATGCGATCGGGCCGCAGGCGCAGCGCCGACCGGACAAGATCGGACAAAGTCGCAACGCCGTCCTTGGTTCGCAGCGATACCAGATTGGGCGCTGCACATTGCAGCTCCAGCGTATCCTCGATGAGGACGACACGGTCGGACGTGGCTGCGACCTCGGCGAGCAACGCATTGGTGAGCGTCGTCTTGCCGGTCGAGGTGCCGCCGACGACCAGAATGTTCTTTTTCGCAGCGACCGCACCGGCAAGCGCTTCGGCCTGCCATTTGCTCATGATCCCGGTCGTCACGTAATCGGCCAGCGAGAACACCGCGATGGCTGGTTTGCGGATGGCGAAGCTCGGGGCGGCAACCACCGGTGGCAGCAGACCTTCGAAGCGCTCGCCGCCTTCCGGCAGTTCGGCGGACACACGCGGTACGCTTGCATGCACCTCGGCGCCGACATGATGGGCGACCAGCCGGATGATCCGCTCGCCATCGGCTGCGCTCATCAGACATTCGCTCGCCGCGAGACCCTCGCCCAACCGGTCCACCCAGAGACGCCCGTCGGGGTTGAGCATGACTTCGATGACATCGGGCTCGTCGAGCCAGCGGGCGATGTCGCCGCCAAGCGCAGTGCGCAGCATGCGCGCGCCGCGCGATGAGACTTCGGATCGAAGGGGGATGACGCTCATGGACTGCCTCGGATGCGGCAACCGACCATCGGCTGCGTTCGCGAGGCAGATCAAAAAGACATTACTTTGCCCTCGGGCAACAGTGATCTGCAATCGGCGTAGAAAGGCGAAGAATAAGAAATAAAAGGCAAGGCCAAATCGGGAGGGCGTCGCCATTCAGGCTCGAACACCGCGCGATCGTGGTTGCTTTGCCAGGCCAGGTTTGGTCTTATCGGTGCACCGATTTCAATGAAGGTTGTTCCTTGCGCAGACCCGGCCCCGCCTATCTCGATTTCATGGCCTCAACTCCGGTCGATCCCTCGGTCATCGATGCGATGACGGACGCGATGAGCCATGACTGGGGCAATCCGCATTCGGATCATGCGCATGGCCTGCAGGCCTCGAAAATTGTCGAACGATCGCGCGAAGCGCTCGCGGCGCTGCTCGGAGCCGGGGAGGACGAAATCCTCTTCACCAGCGGAGCAACCGAGGCGAACAACCTCGCCATCAAAGGTGTTATGAGCTCAGCCGAACGACGCGGAAACCATCTGGTGGTGTCATCGATCGAGCACAAATGCGTGCTGGAGGCCGCCCGTTCGCTCGTGAAAACCGGGATCGAGGTCACCGAAGTCAAACCGGGGGCAGATGGCCGCGTTCGCGCAGAAGCCATCGCGCAGGCCCTGAGGCCCGACACGGCGCTCGTATCGGTCATGCACGCCAACAACGAAACCGGCGTCATTCAACCCGTGCGCGAGATTGCCGAAATCTGTCATCGCCAAGGTGTCCTGTTTCACACAGACGCGGCGCAGACCGTCGGAAAGATCGATGTCGACTTCAACCATACCGGTGCCGATCTGCTGAGTTTCTCCGGTCACAAGTTCTACGGTCCAAAAGGCATCGGCGGCCTTGTCGTGTCGCGCGCCGCGCGGTTACGGCTCGTTCCGCAGCTTGATGGCGGTGGACAGCAGCCTCTCGGACGCAGCGGTACAGTGCCGGTTCCGCTTTGCGCCGGGCTTGCAGCGGCGGCGCGGCTTTACGAGCGCCACGGCCAGTCGGCACGCACACATATTCAATCATTACAAAGACTTTTAGAAGATCGGGTCACCAGGAAGGGATGTCCTTTCACTATCAATCCGCATGCCGAGCGCATCCCGGGTTGCACGAGCCTCAGGGCCGAGGGAGTGAATGCGGAAGACATCCTCTTGCATGCCCGCGGCGAACTATCGGCATCGACAGGCTCAGCCTGCAACTCAGGCAGCATCGAGCCGTCTTACGTCCTGTTGGCGCAAGGGCTTTCCTTTGACGAGGCTTCGTCGTCCGTTCGCATCGGGATTGGCCGAACCACTTCCGAGGCCGATATCGACCGTGCCGTCAGTGCGCTCTTGGCCGCGCACGAGAAAGCCTACCGAGCAGCGGCCTGAAGCGTAAATTTCCAAGCAGGGCCCGCATCGAGGTTGCCAACTGGGGGAAATCACCAGTAGGAAAAAGCTATGCTCAGAGGCCCTCTTGGACAAACCGGCGTGAAGACGCGCTTCGCGGGACATGAAACCTTTCCGCTGAGGCGGCTGTGGCTACGCAAGGCTTACGATGCGGTCTGCGAGGATGCGGAGGCTCCGGCCCCAAATACCTTCGACAAGGACGAAGGGATCATCCGGTTCGGAGTCGGCAAGAATATGGTTGCGGCAATCAAGCATTGGGCGCTCACTTGCCGAATCATTGAAGAAGACCCGGAGCGGGGTGTCGGCGCCTTGAAGGCAACGTCCTTCGGCAAGCTCATCTTCGACCGCGATACAGGTCTCGATCCATTTATGGAAAGCCTCGCGACCACATGGCTGCTCCATTGGCAGATCGCCAGCAATTTCGAGCGCGCGACGACATGGTATTATGCGTTCAACCATCTGAATGCACACGGGTTCGACCGCGACGGCATTGCCGAGCCGATCCGGCTGCTGTGTGCCCAACTCGACCGGTCGCGGGCCTCCTCCACAACGATCAAGCGCGACGTGGAATGCTTTGTCAGATCCTATGTCGCCAAGGTCGGCGCGGGCGCGGTTGACGATCAGGTGGAAACCGTACTTGGCGAACTTGGCCTTATGCGCGAAGTGTCATCGCGATCGTTCGCTTTCCGCCATGGGCCCAAGCCCGGCTTGCCCAACGGTATCTTCCTTTTTGCGCTTGCAGATTTCTGGGCAAGGCGTGCACCCGAGCAAGCAACGCTCGCCATCGATACGCTGGTATACGAGCCCGGATCGCCGGGGCGGATCTTCAAGCTAGACGAGGATGCGCTGATCGACCGGCTTGTCGATATCGAAAGGGTCGCCAAGGGCGCCTTTCTGTGGACCGACAGCGCAGGCGTGCGCGCGATTGCAAGGCGGGGAGAAAGCTTGCCCGATCCGGCCTCCTTTATCGCCAGCGCCTATCCGCACACCAAGGCGCTCGCGGCATGACCCAGACCTACCTCGCAGACCATGTTTCGGTCGCGCCGCGCTACCAGCGATCGGTCAGAATCGACGCCGATTTTGGCCAGGCCGACCCCCTGTCCGGTTATGTACTGCAAGGATCGGCGCGCGATGCGTTGACCACCACGCTCCGCCTCGCGACAAACGGCCAGGGCGCGTTCACATGGACGGGCCCTTATGGCGGCGGCAAGTCGAGCCTCGCGCTCGCGCTTGCCTCCTACTCGCTCGGGCGCGGACCTGCCTTCAAAGAAGCGAAACAACTCCTTGGCGATGTGCCCGAAGTAACCGCCGTTTTCGGGCGTGCGCCCAAAGACTGGCTCTGCGTGCCGCTGAGCGGTCGGAGGGGCGATCCGGTGGCCGACCTGCGCGAAGCGCTCGCATCAGCAATCGCTGGCGAGCCGGGCCACGCGCGGACCAAGCGGTCCAAGATGGAAGCTGCTGACGGGCGCGATATCGTCGAGCGGCTGCAGCGCGAGGTTGAAGCGCGTCCCAAGGGCGGAGTGCTCGTCATTGTCGATGAGCTGGGCAAATATCTGGAAGGTGCTGCCGACCACGCCATCGACATCCATTTCTTCCAGGATCTCGCAGAGGCCGCCAATCGCAGCGAGGGAAGGCTTATCGTCGTGGGCGTACTGCACCAGGCTTTCGAGCGCTATGCGGATCGTCTTGGCCAGAGCGTCCAGGACGAATGGCGCAAGATTCAGGGCCGCTTTGCGGATGTCCCGATCATTACGGCGGTCGACGAGGTGATCGAATTGGTCGAGCGTGCCGTCACGACAGAGCGTTCGCACCCTCAGTCGCATCCGATTGCCGCTATTGTTGCCAGCGAGATTGCCGAACGGCGACCAGGTGTGCCCAAGGATCTTGCGGAGAGGCTCGACGATTGCTGGCCTCTCAACCCTGCGGCGGCAGCGCTGCTTGGACCGATCACCCGGCGGCGCTTCAGCCAGAACGAACGCAGCCTGTTCGGTTTTCTTGCCTCAGCGGAACCCAGCGGCTTCACCGAATTTCTTCAGCGCACGACGCTCGCCTCAGGAAAAACCTTCAGACCGGCAGAACTTTGGGATTATCTGCAGGTCAATCTGGAGCCCGCGATCATGGCTTCGCCCGACGGCCATCGCTGGGCACAGGCCGCAGAAGCGATAGCGAGGGCGGGCCGCGACGGCACCCACCTGCGCTTGCAGATCGCGAAGACCGTAGCGGTCATCGATCTGTTCAGCAATGGATCGGGACTGGCAGCCTCGCCCCGGACAATCGCGGCAAGCCTCGGTCATTCCGATGCCGACGTCGAAGATCAGCTTGCCGATCTCGTCAAGATTTCGGCGCTTGTCTACCGTCGTCATCTGGGCGCCTATGCAATCTATGCCGGCAGCGATTTCGACATCGAGGGCGAAATCGAGGCCCGCATCGCCGAACGCGGGCGGCTCGAGATAGCGTCGCTGAACGATCTCGCCTCGCTGCAGCCGATTCTGGCCAAACGGCATTACGCCGAATATGGCACGCCGCGCTGGTTCGACGCACAAATCGGCGAACTGGCGCCGCAAGGGCTTGGTCCGAAAGACGTTCGGGTTAGCGCCGGGGCTGCTGGCAAGTTCCTGCTGCTTCTGCCTGGGATCGACGTCGATCCCGACCAAGCGGAGGCGAGCCTGATCGAAGTCTCGCGCACGGAGCATCGGCACGGTCTGCCCGTAATTGTCGGTCTTGCATCGAACAGTGCGGACATTCGCAAAACAGCGATCGAGCTCGAAGCCGCGCGCGACGTGCGCAACGAAAGCCCCGAACTGGCCGGAGATGCAGCCGCCAGGCGCGAGATCGATGCCCGCATTGCCCATTTGTCCGCGCAGCTGGAAGGTCTCTTGAGAGACGGTTTCGAGCGCGCGCACTGGTTCGACACTGGTAAGCCGCTCGATTTGCAGTCGCTTTCCTATGGCCTGTCGCAAGCAGCAAGCGATATCGCCCGGCGGACTTTCCGGCAGGCTCCGATCGTGCATTCCGAACTCATCAATCGTCGGCGGCCTTCGAGCAATTCCAATGCGGCGTTGCGAGCCCTGTTGCATGCTATCGTAGTGGGCCGCGGCGAGCAGCACTTCGGGATCAAGGGCTATCCGGCCGAGAAGGGCCTAGCGGTTACCGTTCTGGAACGCGCGGGTCTCTATGTCCGGCAAGGCGAGCGGTGGGACTTCGTTCCGCCCAGCGAGACCAGCACCTTCGCCCCTCTCTGGTCGCTGACCGATGACCTGCTCGAAGCCGGCGAGCAGGTTTGTGTTGCCGACATTTACCGGGCGTGGGGCGAGCCGCCTTACGGCGTGCAGCAAGGCGTGATGCCCCTGTTAATCGTGACCTATCTTTTCTCGCGCCGTCACAGCACCGCGGTCTATGCGAAAGAGGCCTTCCAGCCGGCCATATCCGATCTGGTCATGGATCTTCTGCTGCAGGACCCCGAACATATTGCGCTGAGATCGGTTCCGACCGATGCCGCGAATGCGGTCGCGCTGAAGGAGTTTGCCGCCGTCGCGAGCGAATTCGTCGAAGAGGCGCCATCGGAGGAGCCGCTCGATATAGCACAGGCGCTCGTGCAGTTTGCGTACAGCCTTCCCAACTGGTCCCGCAAGGCGCAAGCCACACTCTCCAAGCAAGCGATCGATGTGCGCCGCTTGTTGCTCGATGCGGATGATCCCTACCAGTTCCTCTTCGTCGACATACCCGAAGCGCTCGAGGCTTCAGGCGAAGGCACCGCACGTGCGCTGCGCACGGTCCTCAGCGAACTTGATCACGCTTACCCAGACATGATCGAGGATCTGAAAACCCGGATGCTGGAGGGCCTGAAACATCGCGACGCAGGAAATCTCGCCGAGTTGGTGGAGCGAGCCAAGCGAATAGCGGGGCATGGGGGAGACGACCTCAAGCTTCGAGGCTTCATCACGAGGCTGGCCGAGTTCGATGGGTCGACGGAAAGCATGGCGGAAATTTGCGGTCTCGTGATGGGCAAGCCGGTGACGACGTGGCACGATCTCGAGCCGAGCCGGGCGGCGATGCAACTGTCGGAATACGCCTACCGGTTCCGCCGCGTGGAACTGTTCGGCGACAGCGACCAGCAACCGACCCAGACCGCGGTGATGGTGATGGCGGGTGTCGGGTCGACCGAACGAAGCGTCGTTCGCAGAGCACAGATTGCAACCGAGGCGCAGAAGCGCCTAGGGCCACTTCTCGACGAGATCGGCAAGACGCTCGACGCCGCACAGCTCGAGCCCGATATGGTGCTCGCCGTGATCGCGGAGCTCGCGCAGCGTCATATCGAGGATGACGGCGAGCGCGATGTCACTGTGCCCATCAGCGCGGAGAAGGAAGCGTGACCGGCGAGGCGATGCATGTTCTGGGTCTGTCCGGCGGACGAGACAGCGCTGCCCTCGCGGTCTGGATGCGCGATCACCGTCCGGACATCGATGTGCGGTATTTCTTCACTGACACCGGCAAGGAGCTACCCGAGGTCTACGATTATCTCGGCCGCCTTGAGGGCTTCCTTGGCAAGACCATTGAAATGCTCAACCCTGGTCGGGATTTCGATTTTTGGCTAGCCGAATACGGCCACTTCCTGCCTTCCCCGCGTACCCGCTGGTGCACGCGGCAGCTCAAGATTCAGCCGTTCCAGAAGTGGCTCAAACCGCATCTCGACGCAGGCGTGGAGGTGCATTCCTATGTCGCGATCCGGGCCGACGAGCCGAGCCGCTCGGGAATGATCGCAACCCACCCCAACATGCACGTCCATTTCCCATTGAGGGAGGCCGGCCTCGACAAGGCTTCGGTCATCGGCCTGCTGGAAAACTCCGGGCTTGGCCTACCGGATTACTATCGCTGGCGCTCTCGCAGCGGTTGCACATTCTGCTTTTACCAGCAGAAGATCGAATGGGTGCGGCTGATGCGCGAGCACCCGGACGCCTTCGAGGAAGCCAAGCGTTACGAGAAATCAGCCATCGAGCACGGTTCACCGTTCACCTGGACCCAGAACGAAAGTCTCGAAGAACTGGCGCGGCCGGAGCGGGTTGCCGAGATCGAGCGCAATCATGAAGAGCGCAAGGCACAGGCGCTCGCTCGCAGAATGCCAAATTCGCTGAGAGCACGGATCACCGATAGGACGGTGGAACAGATGCTTGCGGACGAGGACAGCGGCTGTCTCGTCTGTCACAAATGACGAAGCCTACAAATATCGAGGCTCAAGTTTGCAGTCTATGATGTCGACAAATCAACTTTCCTTGGTTCCGGGGGCATGCTTGAGATGCCAAAATTAGAATACTGTCATTTTACCATTTCCGTTCTATGTGCCCGTGATGTTTAAGGTTTCGGCCCGCACCGTTCTTGAGCTCGGCTCAGAGCTCATCAGCTCCGACGCGATCGCATTCTATGAGCTTATCAAGAACGGTGTTGACGCAGGGACGAAGGACGGCGTCACGATCAAATTCAAGGTTGTCCTCGCCCGCAGGGACTATCTCGAGTTGCGCCATACCGTGAACCGCCTGCGAAATATGCCCGACAATGGCAATCATGCGGAAGATGAGTTCGATTTCGAGGAAGCGCTTGCCGAACTGCTCGATGAAACCCGTGCCCGCCTCTTCAGCGATGCAGGCAAGCTTTACGATAGGGCGATCGAATTTCTCGAGGATATCGACGATCTCGACGAATACGATGCTGCGCTAGAAGAGATTGATGCGCTCAACCAGGTAACGGTTTCTGACACCGGGTCGGGCATGTCCTTGGAACAGCTCGAAACCGTGTTTCTGGTTCTCGGAACCAAATCGCGCAAAGAAGAAGTCGACACTGCGTTTGAAGACGGTGTCAGCGAAGCTCCGTATTTGGGCGAGAAAGGCATAGGCCGGCTCTCCGCAATGCGTCTTGGCGACCGGCTGACAGTTCGAACCGCCCGTGAAGAAGACGAGACCTTCAACATCTTGGACATCGATTGGACCGACTTCGAAGATCCGCAAAAGATGATCGAGGATGTCACGATCGAACCGCGCGTGGGCGGAGAGAAGCCGCAACCGGACTACAGCGGGACTGACATTCGCGTCCGCAGGCTAAAGGCCAATTGGGATCGCAACCGTGTTGAACGGCTTGCCGTTGATGATTTTTCGTTGCTTGCCAACCCGATTGGAAAGCCCAAACGCCACCGCATTGCCATTTTCTGGAACGGCGAGCGCATCAATTTTGCCCGGCTTGACAAAAATTTCCTTTCTCATGCCCACGCGACCCTCAAGGGTGAGTATAAGATCCGGGACGGCTCTCCCGAACTCACGCTGCGAATGGAGCTCGTCAATCTTGGGTTCGAGCATCCCGTCGAGCACCAGATCGAGACATTGAAATTCGACGATTTGCTCGCCGCACTGGTCGGCCTGCGTCAAAAACGCAGCCGGGAAAACAAGCGTGATGTAAACGCAGCCGCACTGACTGACGTCGGACCTTTCAATTTCGAACTCTATTGGTTCAATCGCGCAACGCTGCGAAAGGGCCGGAGTACAGGCGATTACCAGGCTTTGCGCAAATTGCTCGACCAATGGATGGGAGTGCGGCTCTATCGCGACGGGTTCAGGGTCTATCCCTATGGTACCGAAGATGATGACTGGCTCGAACTCGATCGCACAGCTCTGCGCGCCAAGGGCTATGCGCTCAATCGGATTCAGTTTGTCGGACAGGTAGATATTGGCCGCTTCAGCAATCCGCATCTAATCGACCAAACCAACCGAGAGGGTTTGCGGCACACCCCAGAAGAAGCGGTTCTCAAAGAGGCGATACAGCTCGCTGTCGACAGGCTACGCGACGAAATGAAGCGCGTCGAAAACGCTTTCAAGAAAAACAAGCCGAGAGTGCCGACGGACCCGACCCGTACGAAAGCCCTCGAACAGCGGATGAAGAAAGCAATTCGCGCGCTCGCCAGATCGGCCGATGAAGACCAGCGAGAGATCGTCGCCGAGTTTGAAGAGATGCGTGAAGAATTTTCCCGGTATGCCGCAGAAGCGCGGGAACGGATTCTCGAGCTCGAGCAGGATACCGATCAGATGGTCGCGATGGCCGGCGTAGGTCTGATGGTCGAGGTCGTTGCCCACGAATTGGCTCGATCCGCCGAGGATGCGCTCGACACGCTAAACAAGCTTCAGCGTAAAAACGTACCGGAAGAGGTACGAAGCAGGTTGGAAAGTCTGCGCGCGTCGATGAAAGCGATAAGCAAGCGGCTTCGTATTCTCGACCCGCTCAGCGTGAGTGGCCGACAACGCAAGGAGGCGTTCGAACTTGACGAGCTTGTCCGCGACCTCCTCAGTGCCCACGAAGCGCAGTTCGACCGACACCATGTCAAACTTGAAACGCATTTCCCCGATCGTCCGGTTGCGCTGAAAGCCGTCAAAGGCATGGTCGCACAGGTTATTGAAAACCTCGTTTCCAATTCTGTCTACTGGATGGATATTGAGCGCGAACGCAAACTGGGCTTCAAGCCGCTGCTCACGATAGCGGTGGAGGACAATCCACCGCGGGTACGGGTAACCGATAATGGGCCCGGTATATCGCCCGAATACGCCGAGCGGGTTTTCGACCTGTTTTTCTCGCTGAAGGACAAGAGCCGACGGCGCGGACTCGGGCTGTTCATTGCCCGCGAAGCAGCGGAGCACAATGGCGGCGCGCTTGTCATCGACACCGAAATTGTAAACCGCGAGGGACGATACACCACGTTCGATTATCGCGTCATCGGGAGCGATGAATGACGGACAAGGAAATCATCGCCGCGGCGGGCATAAAGTCCGCGCTCATTGTCGATGATGGCTATGACCTAGTACCGCGCGCGAGCGAGCTTGCAGATGTAGACTGGGATATCTTTTTCGACGACGCCATTGGCGACGCGCTCGAGCGCTTGGAAGCGGTTTTCCCGGGCTTTGACCCCGATGAGAGAGCCGATCTTCGCGGTGATGACGCCTTCATTCAAGCGCTGTGGGAACACCGTGGAGTTCTTGACGATCTGGTTCGCGACCTGTTCGCCGACTATGTCGCGAAGAGCCTGCGAGACATCAAAGCTCTCGGTGAGATCGAAGAAATACTGACCGATCTCGGGATTGCGTTCACCAAAGCAGGACGCGACTTTGTCAAAGCTGCCGAGCAGGTCGACCTCATCATCATCGACCTTTTTCTTGGTGCCGCCCAGTCGGACGAAGACAGGCAAACGACTGTAGCCGGCCTGAAAAAAGTGATCGACGGCCGTGACGCCCCCCCCGCAGTTGTTCTGATGTCGCAGATCAGCCTCACAGAAGAGGCACCCGGGCTTCGCGACGAGGTCGAGCTCCACGCATCCGGTTTCCGCAGCATCCAGAAAAAGGTAATCAAGAAGGGCGCTCGAATGCGGCGCATCATCGCAACCTTGGCGACGCACCGTGAAGATAGTCTCTTGCTGGCGGAATTCACTAATAAGTGGAAGACCGGCGCATCTGACGCGGTCGAACGTGCGGGACGAGAATTGCGAAGAATCGATATCGACGACCTGCATCATATCAAATCGCTGCTTTTATCAGCCGAAGGACTGCTGCCATCAAGCTATATGGTCAGCGTTCTCGACCGCGTCCTTCAATATGAAATCGAAGCCGACAAGGAAATCCTGTCCGGAGCCGAGGCGCTAGACAAAATAAGCGACAAGCCGGCTCCTTTGACGATCGCTAAGGGAAAGGACAGTTTCCGCCTCATCGAGCGGACGGTCTTCGCTAATCCCGAGCGGCGCAAGCGAGACAATGGCTCGGTCTGGCCACTCACATTTGGTGACATTCTCATGTCCCGGCTCCAGGGATCGGTCAGCAAGGCCAGCATTTTCAAAGGCGACCCAAACAGGGTGTTTTTCGTTGCCTCGCCGGAATGTGATCTGCTGCGTGGCAAAAACCTCCACGCAGCACTGCTTATCGGAGGTACCCTAGAACCGCTCGCTATGACGGAGCCACTTTTTGGCGAAGACAAGACGACGCCAATCATCACACGCGGGAAGAAGCGTTATCAGATCAGATGGGACTTCGGATTTCCAGCTACAATTACGCTCCAACGCGCGAAAAATCACTTGGCGTCGGACGGGTCTGCAAAGATTGCGGAAACTTTAAGGGACGTTAGCGCCCTCAATCTGCGGCAACAATATCTCGATCACATCGGACGCGTGGGAATGATGGCCCTGCCTCCTCGTACTTTCAACATAACCGTGCAATGCGCCTATCCGACAAAAAATGGCGACCTCGTAGTAATCAAGATCGGTAGCAAATCCGATCTGACAGGTGTGATGCATATCGATCAGCGCACGAAGACCGCACGCATCGCCTTCGACCAGACGCAGGAAGACGATTTTGCCGATGCGATCTTGGGTATCGACCTCGGTGATGTCGCCACCAATAGTCGATCCGAAATAGAGGCGCTCCAGCAGCAAACCCAGCTTCAGCAGTTGTTCCGCACAGGCTTCCAGAATCTAAAATATCCACTTAAACCCAGCCAAGTGGCCCAACTAATCGCTCCTTCCAGAAGCGTGGGCAACGATGCGAGCCAGAAAAATAAGCCGATTGGCAAGCTATTTGATGGCGAGAGCTCGCATCCTTCGGCCAGTGTGCTGCAGAATTCTGGTTTCGCTTTCACACTACTTTCCGAGCACGACTAGGCCTCTTTTAGAACTTCGCCCTGTGATGAGCGTCTCTCCTCGCGATCGAAAACAATATTCAGCTAGGTCCGAAGTAGGTACCCCTCCGGCGAGGGCCGCCTTGCGTGGATAGGTATCGAGCGCTCTTAAGCGTGCTCTTGTGAGCGCGCTTAGGAGTGGTCGATGGGTCAGGTGACGGTGTTTTCGGGGCCGGAGCGGCGGCGGCGGTGGAGCGATGAGGAGCGGCTGCAGATCCTGTCCGAGGCTTTCGCGCCGGGCGCGTGCGTTGCCCAGGTGTGCCGACGGCACGATATTTCTTCGGCGCTGATCTACACCTGGCGGCGCAAGTTGCTCGATGCAGGCGTGGAGCGGGAAGCAGAGCTGCCCGAGGCACTTCCGACGCCGGTGTTCGCCGAAGCGGTGATCGACGAAGATGTGATGGCGGCCGGCGCTGCCGAGCACCCCGCGATGATCATCGACCTGCCGCGCGGCAAGCGGCTGAGCATTTTCGCGGCGGCACCGCCGGCCCTGGTCGCTGCGGCGCTGAAGGGGCTGCGATGATCCCTTCGGGCGCGCGGGTGTGGATCGCGCTCGGCCACACGGATATGCGCAAGGGCATGCAGGGCCTGGCGCTGCTGGTGCAGCAGGGTCTCAAGCGTAATCCGCACGGCGGCGATCTGTTCGTGTTCCGTGGCCGCGCAGGCTCGCTGATCAAGATCATCTGGCACGACGGGATCGGCATGTCGCTCTACGCCAAGCGGCTAGAGAAGGGCCGGTTCGTATGGCCCTCAGCGACTGAGGGAACGGTGTCGCTGACCCCCTCGCAGCTGGCCTGCCTGCTGGAGGGGATCGACTGGCGCAACCCGCAGTATACATGGCGGCCACAGAGCGCCGGATAATCGGCGCGAGGCGGTGTTTTGCCCTTGCAGCAGAGGGTGGATGATGATTCACTCCGGTCTATGGAAGCCGCCATTTCGCCCCTTCCGGACGACGTTGAAGCGCTCAAGGCGCTGGTGGCGGCGATGGCCCGCAAGGCCGATGAGGCAGAGGCCAAGCTTGCCAACGCCATGGCCCACCAGAGCGCCATCGAGGCGCTGATCGCTCACCTCAAGCTGCAGATCGCCAAGCTCAAGCGCGAGCAGTATGGCCCCAGCGCCGAACGCAGCCGCCGTCTGCTCGACCAGATGGAGCTGCAGCTCGAAGAGCTCGAGGCTGATGCCGCCGAAGACGACCTGATCGCCGAGGGAGCGGCGGCCAAGACCGCCACGGTCACCGCCTTCGAGCGCAAGCGCCCGGCAAGGAAGCCGTTCCCCGAGCATCTGCCGCGCGAGCGCGTCGTGGTGCCTGCGCCCTGTTCCTGCCCGGCATGCGGTGGGGATCGGCTCTCGAAGCTCGGCGAGGACGTCACCGAGACACTCGAGGTGATCCCGCGCTCGTGGAAGGTGATCCAGACGGTGCGCGAGAAGTTCTCGTGCCGCGACTGCGAGAAGATCGCGCAGGCCCCCGCGCCCTTCCATGTGGTGCCCCGCGGATGGGCCGGACCCAGCTTCCTCGCGATGCTCCTGTTCGAGAAGTATGGACAGCACCAGCCCCTCAACCGCCAGGCCGAGCGGTTTGCCCGCGAAGGCGTGCCGCTCAGCCTCTCGACTCTTGCCGATCAGGTCGGGGCAGCTGCCCATGCGCTGATTCCGATCTACAAGCTCATCGAGACGCATGTTCTGGCTGCAAACCGGATCCACGGTGACGATACCACCGTGCCGGTCATGGCGAAGGGCAAGACCGATACGGCGCGATTATGGGTTTACGTACGCGATGATCGTCCCTTTGCAGGCACCGATCCTCCAGCTGCCCTGTTCCACTATTCGCGCGATCGGCGCGGCGAGCACCCGCAAGCCCATCTCGCGGCATGGTCCGGCATCCTGCAGGCCGATGCCTATAGTGGCTACAACGATCTCTATCGCGGGGACCGCGCCCCCGGTCCCGTGCTGGAAGCGGGCTGCTTTGCTCATGCGAGGCGCAAGTTCTTCGAGCTCGCCGATGTCCTGAGCTCAGCCCGCAAGAAGAGCCGCGGCCAGCGCGGCAGCATCTATCCGATCGCGCTCGAAGCCGTGCAGCGTCTCGACGCCCTGTTCGACATCGAGCGCGGCATCAACGGCAAGAGTCCTGCCGAGCGGCTCGCAGTCCGTCAGGAACTCAGCGCGCCGCTGATGGCCGAGCTCCACACCTGGCTTACCGCGCAGGTCGCCAAGCTATCGCGCGGTCATGACCTCACCAAGGCCTGCTTCTACATGCTGAAGCGCTGGGATGCGTTCACCCGCTTCCTCGACGATGGCCGCATCTGCCTCACCAACAACGCCGCCGAGCGCGCGCTGCGCTGCATCCCGCTTGGCCGCAAGGCATGGCTGTTCTGCGGATCCGATCGTGGCGGGCAACGCGCCGCCATCATCTACACCCTGATCCAGACCGCGAAGCTGGGCGACGTCGATCCGCAGGCATGGCTTGCTGATGTCCTCGCACGCATCGCCGATCATCCTGCCACCCGGCTCGACGAACTCCTGCCCTGGAACTGGGCGCCCCGTCCGAACGCGATCGCCGCGTAACCCGACCTACACTCCGGTCGGCATCACGCTGCGGCCTTCACCGGACGGATAC
>NZ_QXFM01000082.1 GCF_003584015.1 Aurantiacibacter xanthus | reverse complement strand
GCCGCACCGCCGACCAGAGCGCCACCGGCAGCCAGCGCGGTTCCGGCCGCGGCTCCTGCGCCAAGTTGGGGACCGCCGGTGACGATGCCGTTGGCAATCCCGGGGCCGAAGATGGAAAGGCCGAGCAGCGCCAGCGCGGCCAGCGTGATTGCCATGACCTGCTCGGCATCGGGCTCTGGCCCCATGGAAACGGTGAACTGACTGAACAGGGTGGTGCCGATGCCGGTGATGATCGCAAGCACCAGCACCTTAATGCCGGTCGAGACGATATGGCCCAGCACGCGCTCGGCCATGAAGGCCGTGCGACCGAAAAAGGCGAAGGGCAGGAGAACAAAGCCGGCGAACGTCACCAGCTTGAACTCAATGAGGGTGATGAAGACCTGCACCGCGATGATGAAGAACGCGAGCACCACGATCAGCCAGGCGATCAGCAGCACGAGAATGATGGCGAGATTCGCGAACACCGACCAGATGCTGCTGAACGCTTCTGTGGCGTCGATCAGGGGCTGGGCGGCGTCGAGCCCGGTTGCGGCGATGGAACCGGGTTGCATGAACTCCGCGAGGCTGAGCGCATCACCACTCGCCTTGAGCCCCAGCCCCGCGAAGCTTTCGAACAGGATCGTCGCCAGCGTGGAGAAATTGCCGATGATGAACGCGAAGATACCGATATAGAGCGTCTTCTTGACGAGCCGCTGCAACACATCCTCGTCCGCGCCCCAGGCCCAGAACAAGCCGGCAAGGGTGACATCGATGGCTATCAGCGTGGTCGAGAGGAATGCGACCTCACCGCCCAGCAGACCGAAGCCGGAATCGATATAACCGGTAAAGACGCCCAGGAAGCTGTCGATGACGCCGGTATCGTTCATCGCCGTTCGCCCTCATCGCTGCCGAAGAAGCGTCGGCGCTTTTCCGCCCAGGCCTGTTCGCAAGCCGTATCGGGCATGATGAGCGTTGCGCAGCGTTCGAGTTCGCGCGCCAGCATCTCCTGCGGCTCGCTTTCTTCGACGACGGGCAGAACCGCTTCGCGCGGTAAGTCGTCCGGCTCGCTCAAGGCGACGATCGCCACGGCCAGCATGATCCCGGCGATTGCCGCGACGCCCGAGATTCTGGCCGTTCGACTCATCTCAGTCGCGCCCGAAGAAACGGCGGAAGCGCTCGCGCCCCTCAGCTTCCTCGGCCGCCTGTCGCGCGGAATCGAGCGCCTGCGCCCGGCCCTGTGCCGCGACCAGCGCGGTCAGATCGGCAAGCTGCTGCGATTGCAGCGCGAGAAGCTGATTGCCCGCCTGGCTGGCCTGCAGCGCGCCGGTCGCGGACTGGCTGACCGAGACCAGATCGTCCATCGTAGTGCGAGCGCCGTCGATATTGCCGACGACGCCCGCCTGCACCTTGAGCGAATCCTGAAAGGCGCCAACGCTGTCTTCCCAGCGCGCATTGGCATTGGCGATCATTTGGGCGTTGTTGCCGGTGAGTGCCGATCCCTTATAGCGATCGGTGAACGCCTGCTCGATCTGCTGCACATCATAGGCGATGCGTTGGGCTTCACCGAGCAGCCGCTGCGTCTCGCTGACCTGATCCTGCAAGGCCTGAAGCGAGCTGTACGGCAGCGAAGCTAGATTGCGCGCCTCGTTAACGAGGCTGGTCGCCTGGTTCTGGATTTGCCGGATCTGATTGTTGATCTGTTCGAGCGACCTGGCGGCGGTCAGTACATTCTGCGCGTAATTCGTGGGATCATAAACGATCCCGCCGAACTGCGCGTGAGCCGGGCTCATAGCGGCAAGACCGACGATGCTCGTGGCGGCAAGAACACCGGTCATAAGGGCATGGCGCATATGGGGCAGTTTCATGATTCAATCTCCAGATCTGGCGTGAGGGAAAGGTGGTTCCCGGAGGCGGAAGCCTCGGGCAACAGTTCGATGGCCCAGCCGCAGCCGCGATGGCGCAGCCATTCGGTGGCGAAAGCCGATGACCCATGCGTTTCCATGATCTCGGCGATGGTGAGCTGGTCGGTCTTGGAAGACGCTGCGGCGAAGGCTAGCGCCACTTCGCCCAGGCCCAGCTCGAACAACCGGTTGCCGCGCCTCGACTGGCAGTAATAATCGCGCTTCGGCGTCGCCCGGCTCAATATCTCGATCTGGCGGGCATTGAGTCCAAACCGCTCATAGATGGCTGCAACCTGCGGCTCAGCCGCGCGCTCATTGGGTAGGAAGATGCGTGTCGGGCAGCTCTCGATAATGGCCGGCGCGATACTCGACGTCTCGATATCGGCAAGGCTCTGCGTGGCGAAGACCACGCTCGCGTTCTTCTTGCGCAGCGTCTTCAGCCATTCGCGCAGCTGCGCGGCGAAGTCCGGGCTGTCGAGGACGAGCCAGCCCTCATCGATAATGATGAGTGTGGGCGAGCCGTCGAGCCTGCCCTCGATCCGGTGGAAGAGGTAGGAAAGCACGGCTGCGGCCGATCCGGCGCCGACCAGACCCTCGGTCTCGAACGCCTGCACGTCGGCTTCACCGAACCGTTCTGCCTCGGCATCGAGCAACCGGCCCCATGGCCCGCCGATGCAATAGGGCGCCAGTGCCTGCTTCAGATGCTGGCTCTGGAGCAGAACGGAAAGGCCGGTGATCGTGCGCTCACCAATTGGCGCAGACGCCAGCGAACCGAGCGCCGACCAGATATGCTCCTTGGCCTGTGGATCGACAGCAACGCCTTCGCTGCCAAGGATCGCCGAGAGCCATTCGGCGGCCCAGGCGCGCTCTGCCGGATCATCAATTCGCACAAGCGGCTGGAGCTGCACGCCGCCATCGTCGTCGTCGGACAGACCGCCGCCGAGATCCTGCCAGTCGCCGCCCATTCCGAGCGCGGCCGCACGGATGCTGCCGCCGAAGTCGAAGGCGAAGACCTGGGCGTTCTCGTAGCGCCGAAACTGCATTGCCATCAGCGTCAGCAGTACCGACTTTCCCGCACCGGTCGGGCCGACAATCAACGTGTGCCCGACATCGCCGACATGAAGAGAAAACCGGAACGGGGTCGAGCCTTCGGTCTTGCCGTAAAGCAAGGGGGGAGCATTGAAGTGCTCGTCCCGTTCCGGCCCCGCCCATACCGCTGACAGGGGGATCAGGTGGGCGAGATTGATGGTCGAAATCGGCGGTTGCCGGACATTGGCGTAGGTGTGGCCGGGAAGGCTTCCCAGCCAGGCCTCGATCGCGTTCATCCCTTCCGGGATCACGGTGAAGTCACGGCCCTGGATGACCTTCTCCACCAACCGCAGCTTTTCGGCGGCGAGGGCAGGATCGCGATCCCACACCGTTACCGTTGCGGTGACATAGGCCATGCCGGCATAGTCGGCGCCCAGCTCCTGCAGGGCGGTGTCGGCATCGGCGGCCTTGTTCGAGGCATCGCTGTCGAGCAGCGTGCTTGCCTCGTTTGTCATGATCTCCTTGAGGATCGCCGCGACGGATTTGCGCTTGGCGAACCATTGCCGCCGGATCTTCGTCAGCAACTTGGTCGCATCGCTCTTGTCGAGCATGATCGCGCGAGTGGACCAACGATATTCGAAAGCGAGGCGGTTCAATTCGTCGAGCAGGCCGGGAAAGGTCGCGCTCGGGAAGCCCGTGACCGTCAATGTGCGCAAATGATGCTCGCCCAGCTTCGGCTCCAGCCCGCCGGTCAGCGGCTCGTCGGCGAGCAGCGCATCGAGATGCATCGGCGTCTCGGGAACGCGCACACGCTGGCGGCGGGTCGAGATGGTGCTGTGCAGGTAGGTCAGCGTGTCGCTATCGTCGAGCCAACACACCTCGGGCATGAAGCCTTCGACCAGGTTCAGCACCCGATCGCTGCGATCGGTGAAGCTCCCCAGCAGTTCCCACGGATCGACGCCGGAGTTCGACCGGCCCTCGTAAAGCCAGCCTTCCGCGCGGGCCGCGTCCTCAGCCGGCGGCATCCACAGCAGCGTCAGGTAATAGCGGCTCTCGAAGTGCGATCCCTCTTCCCGGAATTGCTCGCGCCGCTCCATCTCGACCAGCGCCGAGACCGGATCAGGAAATGTAGATTCGGGATAATCAAGTGCGGGCCTGCGCTGCGCCTCGACGAAGATCGCCCAGCCCGAACCCAATCGTCGCAGCGCATTGTTGAGCCGCGCGGTTGTGGCGACCAGTTCTGCCGGCGTCGCCGAATCCAGATCTGGTCCCCGGAACTGCGCCGTGCGCTGAAAGCTGCCATCCTTGTTTAGAACGACGCCTGTCTTCACCAGTGCCGCCCAGGGCAGGAAGTCGGCGTGATGCGCGGCGCCACTCCTGTATTCGCGCAAGGACATCATGGCCGCATCCAGGTCGGGTAGCGCAGATGTCGCCGGGCAACGTCCACGAACTGCGGATCGCGCCGCGCAGCCCAGACCGATAGGGCATGGCCGATGGCCCAGATGGCTATCCCAACTATCCAGAGCCGCAAACCGAGTCCGATGGCGCCTGCCAGCGTGCCGTTGAGGATCGCAAGGCTGCGCGGCGCACCGCCAAGCAGGATCGGCTCGGTGAGTGCGCGATGCACCGGCGCCATATAGCCAGGGATCGGTTCGCCCGGTTCCATCAGACCAGCGCCCCGCCGCCGAAGCTGAAGAACGACAGGAAGAAGGAACTGGCGGCGAAGGCGATGCTGATCCCGAATACGATCTGGATCAGCCGCCGCGCGCCGCCCGAAGTGTCACCGAACGCCAGCGTCAAACCGGTAATGATGATGATCATCACCGCGATGATCTTCGCTACCGGTCCCTCGATGCTTTCGAGGATGCTTTGTAGCGGAGCTTCCCACGGCATCGACGATCCGCCGGCATAAGCAGGCGAAGACAGGGACAGCGCAATCACGCTGGCGGTGACGACAAGCATAGCGCGGCGGGCGCCATGCCTGATAGCATGGATCATGGCAGGTCTCCTGATGAGGGCTGGGAAAGCGCAGTGAGGCGGTAGTCGCCGGTGGAAGAATCAAGCCCGTCAACGCGGGCGAGTTCGGTCAAGCGGCGGCCGTGCCCGTCGCGGACCAGCACGGCGACGATGTCGATGGTCTCCGCGAGCAGCGCGCGCGGGACCGTGACGACGGCCTCCTGGATGAGCTGTTCCATCCGCCGCAGCGCACCGAGCGCGGTTCCGGCATGGATAGTGCCGATCCCGCCAGGATGTCCGGTGCCCCATGCCTTGAGCAAGTCGAGCGCTTCGGGGCCCCGCACTTCGCCGATGGGGATTCGGTCGGGCCTCAAGCGAAGGCTGGAGCGCACGAGGTCGGACAGCGAGACGACGCCATCCTTGGTGCGCATGGCGACGAGGTTGGGCGCGGCGCACTGCAGCTCGCGCGTATCCTCGATCAGCACGATGCGATCGGCGGTCTTCGCCACTTCCGCCAGCAGCGCATTGACCAGCGTTGTCTTGCCGCTGCCTGTACCACCAGCGACGAGGATGTTTGCGTGCGTTTCTACGCCCTCGCGCAGCACCGTAGCTTCGGCCGCCGACATAATGCCAGTGCGAGCATAATCGTCGAGCGTGAATACGGCGACAGCGGGCTTGCGGATAGCGAACGCGGGCGCGGCTACCACGGGGGGCAGCAGACCCTCGAACCGCTCGCCGCTCTCCGGCAGCTCCGCCGACACGCGCGGGCATCGGGCATGAACCTCGACGCCGACGTGATGCGCGACGAGGCGGACGATGCGTTCGCCATCGGCAGCGGACAGCGTCATGCCGGTGTCGGCGATGCCTTCGCCCAGTCGGTCGACCCAGAGCCTGCCGTCGGGGTTCAACATGACCTCGATCACCGTCGCATCGTCGAGCCAGGCTGCGATCGACAGTCCGAGCGCCGTGCGCAGCATGCGCGCGCCGCGTGAACTTGCCTCGGAACGGATCGGATGGACGGTCAAGGTCAGCCCCTGCTTGTCTGCCAGGCGAACCGCCGCCCGACGTCAGAGGCCCATCAAGAAAGCCGCAAAGCGATGGGACTCAACAGGAAAATGCGCGCGTCGCAGGCTAGCGAAGAAAGACAGAGAATGGCGTAGGAGCCCCTGACGCCTGGGGAGTGGCATGAGGGAACCATCGATGGTTTAATACTGCGACACTTTAGACGGAGAGGTCGTTGCGCTTGTCCACAATATTCCTTATATTGAGGACGAATGATCGAAGGACAATGCCATGCCCAAGGCCATGACTCTGAATGTGCGTGTGAGCGGCACGCTGGGCGAGTTCGTCGCCGACAATATCGGCGACGGCGGTGCCTATGAGAATGTCAGCGAATATGTCCGCGACCTCATCCGCCGCGACAAGGAGCGGGTCGAGGCCGAAGGGTTCGAGCGACTGAAAGCCGAACTGACCGCCGCTTTCGCGGCGCCGGAATCGGCCTATGAGGCCCTTGATGCCGAAACGGTGATCGCCCGCAACGCGCGGGGTTGATCGCGTGGCCGTCTTTCGCGTCCAGGATCGCGCGGGTCGCCGTCTCGACGAAATTTACGTCTATACCCGCGACACGTGGGGCGAGGAGCAGGCAGCTCGCTATATTCGAGGCCTGTTCGAGCGGTTCGAGGAAATCGCGGCTCGAAATATTCGATGGCGTCCGGTTCCGGCCGAGTTTGGAGTGGACGGATTCTACTGCCGCTACGAACATCACTATATCTATTGGCGGGTGCTGTCCGATGACACGGTCGGGATCGTCACCGTGCTTCACGAACGGATGCATCAGATTGACCGTTTTCGTGAGGATTTGCCGCAGTAGAGATCGGCTCACCCTACCTACGACAATTGCGGTGTCTCATGGTGACAGCTTTCGCCTGAATAGCCGTCGTTCAGTCCACCGCGCAACTTCCCTGAAAACGGCCTTTCGTTCAGCGAAGGGCTCCACCCTTGTATTGGTGGTTTCACTAGGAAAGGTTCCCGATCATCACAGAGCGGCGCTGACGAAGTCAGCTACCGCTATGATGCGAGACTGCCAGCCAGAACACCAAGGAAGTCTTCGATAATCGTTTCTGCTAAGGGCGATCGCGTCGGCCCCCGCCTGAAAACCACGCAAATTTCGGTCTGGGAGGCCGTCACACCGACCCTTCGCCGCTCATTTATAGACGTTATCGGTTTCGACGATCAGATGGTGGAGCGTATCTTCCATAAAGCGAAACATATTGTCGCCGCGTCCGACTTCGGAAGGCAACTCGGCGAGCGAGAATTTGCCTGCGCCGCAAGCGAACTCGAATAGGGCAGCGCTGACGGCGACGGATCGAACGACATTGTTGCCGAAGGCGGCCGAGCCGCGAAAGCCTACCTTGCCATTCTTCAAAAATTCGAGTGGCGGCCCTAAGAAGTCGTAGCGTTCCTCATGCGCAAAGATCAGGCGGGCGAATTGCCTGCTCAGCTTGCCTTGCAGACAGCTTGCAAAATTGGCGATGAGCGGGAGGCGGTCGGGTATGCGTTCGACGCGCAGCTGCGCTTGGATAATCAATTCGTCGTCGATGGAGAGGGGGTAGTTCTCCGTCTCGGAAGCGGCATCCCATTCTGCGGTGGTGTATTTTCGCTGCGGTATGGGGACGTCGCCGCAATATTCGAGGCCGGTGGCATTGGCGATGTCCGCGATGTAGCGTTGCATTTCAACGACCGACTGCGGATCGGAGATCGGCTCGATGTCGTCGAGGACGCGAAGCCCCATAAAGAAGCGGATCGGCGGATACACTTCTGGCCAGGTCAAGGGCTCGCGTGGACGCGAGAGGATTCTTGGGGGAAGAGGCGGATTCAGCGCGAAGAAAACCAAAAGATTGAGCGAAAGCCACAGGGTGCTGGACCTCGTGCGGGGTCTGTCGGATGCGAGGTGGAACAGCTTAAAGGGTATTGAGTAGCTGCTGCCGACAAACTCCTCGATCCTCGCCTGAACGATGCGCTTCAACTCATCGGGCGCGACCACGCCGATCATATTGCCCTGGAGCCACTGCAGCTCGTTGAGCGACGCTGCGCATTCCATGAGCCCGACGGATGTAACGTGGACCCGCTCTCCGTCGATCTCCGTCACCACCTCGGCGATCGTTCTATCGGTGGTGAAGTACCAGTCGCGCGCACCGACATGGCTGTCGGCGTTATAGTCCGGCGACAGGAAGCCGTGCGTGTCGCAGGCGTTCAAGATGACGTCTGCCATGACGTTGGAGCAGGCATCAACGGGCGGATGGCCCAGTCGATCGGTCGCACGCGAGTCCTCGAAACTGGCGTGCAGCCATTGATGATCGAACCAGATTTGCTTCACGAGGCTGACTGCGGGCGCGTCGAAGGTGATGTCCTTTGGATATTGGGTTCGCGGGTCCAGCTCGATGAACGGTCGGCCAGTCTTCAGTCGATCCTCAAGCAGGGCTTTGCGCTGGGTGCGAGGCAGCTCGCGCAGAAAGCGCATGAGGACGTAGCGCTGCGACGATCGCAGGGCGTCCATGAACGCGCCGTATGTCGTTCCGACATGTTGGAACCAATGAACGTTCTCATGGATATGCGCGAGGTTGAAATCGAGCGTGGCAGTCGAGTCGCTTGGATCCAATTCCTTCAACCGGTGCGCGTTTCGCGTAATAAGGAAATACGGATTGTAGTGCGATCCCGAGAAAAAAGATCGATGCACCGGGCGTTGTAGAACGGGAGCCGCCGGGATCATTGCGGCGTGGACTCGTCCTCCTCTGTGGCCTCTATTTCCCGCCGCTTGCCGATGGCGGCCACCGCAGCCTTCAGACCATCATAAGCGGCTGAGGTGGCGAGCCCCAGCACGACCGACACGATGCACTCGACAAGTTCGATCTGATGCTGTCGCCCGCGCGACAATACCGAGCCGACGACCGGCTCGGGCGTCCCCCGCACCGTTTCCACGCCGGAAAGTGCGGCGATGTCCGTCAAGGCTGCCTCGACTTCGGCTTTGCCACCCCTGAGCCTGAACACAGCTTCCATCGACTCGCCCCCAGCCATACGCTCATTGTGAGGAGCACCCATAGACGAACCTTCCCGGCCTTGTCGCAGTTTTCGCGGGAATAAGCACGAAATTTCTAGAGAGGCACCGGCGTCATCGGCGCAAGCCCAGCCCGTTGCCGCCGACATAGCCGTCATTTTTCCGCACCGGAACAGCTCGCCAATAAAAGGTGCCCTACGTTCAGTCGCTTGCCAGTAACGGCAACTGGGCCGTCTTCTACCTGTCCGGTTTCCGAATGAGAAATGGGAAGGCCGACACTCAGAGGAGGCAATTGCTGGAGCCGCAGTCGACCCAAGAGCAGGTGCATTCGCCACTGCCGCCAGCTTCTCAATGCCGCCATTTGCCTCAATGTCTAAGTGCGATTCTCAAACTGGCGGCGCACCTCGCCGCGTCCCAGCTTCTTCGCGAAGCGCCGGTAGTCAGAATGCTCTCTCTGCCAGCGACCCGCAACGATGGCCACGTGCACCTTGGCCTTCCTGGCGATGAGCTCCAATTCCTCGGTGCTCATTTCTGGCGTGACGTATTTCTTCCAAATATCGCGCGGTATTAGCGCGTCCTGCGCGAAGAGGTCGGCCTCCTCCTCGATCTCCTCCGAGCTCCTCAGATCGAGATCGTCGAGTATGAGAGGCGTATCCTCCGCCAAGTGTTCCGACACATGGCAGAATTCGTGGAGAAGGGTGAACCAGAAGTTGTCGAGGCGATCGTGCCGCAGCGTCATGGCTATGATGTCAACCCCGTCGTTGCGGCGCATTGCGGCCCCATCAAGATAGGTACCGGGGAGATGTTCAAGCGTGACGAGGGCGATGCCCCACTCGCGTAGAAGCTCGCGTGCTTTCTTCGGACCGTCTGGAAGCGTGCTGAGCTGTGCCAGCCTTCGACCTGCTGCGGCTCCCCGCATCTTCTTCTTCGGCTTGGACACCTTTGCTCGCCCCGCAAGATGACGCACGGTCGCCAGCCAAGCAGTAAGCGCAGCCTGGTCGGTCTTCGCGTTTGTGCGTTCGGTGCGTGACTTGCGCAGGAAGGCCGGCGCATGACCGGGCCCGATCATGCGAACCATGAAAGCCTCGAATTCTTCTTTCGCCTTCATCACCCCGAGATCGCGAAGTTTTCGAATCGCATGTACCGAGGGTGCTTCGATCACAGTCTCATGTTGCGGGACATCCTCCTTGATGAGGGCGTCGGCCGGAATACCAAGATGACGGTTGAGGGCTCGTATCATGTCAAGCGACAGGGATCTTGTGCCAGATAAAACTTCGGAAACACGGGAACGCGATCCAATAAAAGGTTCGAGGTCGCGCGGCGCCAACGATGCTTGCTTCATACGGAAACGTATTGCGGCCAATGGGGTCGGAGCCTCGATTTCGTAATTCTTGCGCTCATAATCCTCAAGCACAAGAGACAGTAGTTCGATTTCCTCGCCGGGCCCGCCGGACGCGATCAGCTTGGCAAGCCGTGCACTCATCTTCTCATACTGCGCTTCGGTGCGCACGGTCGTCACGGGACTCACTTGCGCCGCCCTGACTTTGCAGCGGTCGCAGCCGCCGTTTGGTATTCCGCCCTCAATCCAGCGTATTCCACCACGGTAACGCTCCTCTCGTAATCTACAATGATCACCGCACAATGGCGCTCGTCAAGATCGACGAGGGCGCGGCGCCCCTCAATGCGCGCCTCGGGAAAGGCCCGCTTAAGGCTCTTCGAAGAGTTCCAGGACGCCGTTTCAACCTCGGCGGCGAATGCGCGCAAGTCATCCTGCAGATTTTCATCCGCATCCTCGGCCATACGCAAAAGTAGAGGTCGTCCAATCAATCTCATTCCTCGATCGCATAGCTGGACATTTTTCGCAAGCATAATTGTTCCCGTTTCGGGAACGTTGAGGGTTGCGAATCGCTGCGGATCATGGGATCACAAAAGCGTTCCCGATCTGGGACCAGAAAGGAGCTTGAGGACATGAATGCCAAGAAGAATACCGAGGGGGCCGCGCTTCAGGTCGCCGGCACCGACCTCGAGTTCCGCAATGGGGCGATCGGTGATGCCACACCAAACGGCCGCCAGATCGCGCACGCTGCGGGAGCCAATAAGCTCTTCTCTCGTCCGAACGCGCTTGCCACCGAAGCCGACATCCTGCTCGCCGATGTGCTAGCAGGGGTTCAGCTCCCGCCATCGCAATATGAGGTGGCCGAGCAACGTTATCATACACTCGGAGACTGGGTGGAACGCGATGGCAGCCTGCTCAAAGGGCGTGTTCGCCGCGTTTACGGTCAAGGTGGCGCGGCGCAGGGATCGTCGGTTGCTTCGCGTGCGACCAATGACGAGTTTGATATCGATGCCATGCTGGAGCTTGATCCGGAAATGGATCGCGGCCCCGCGTTCGTCCTGGACCTGCTCTATCATACCATCCGTGGGGAGCCGGGCTCGCGCTACTACAAGGCAACGACTCGCTGCACGCGCTGCGTGCAGGTTCAATATGCCGACAAGATGCATGTCGACCTGACCCCGGCAGTCCTACAGCCCGGAACCCTGGCACGACAGAGCACTATCTTCCATCACCGCGCCGAGGAGCCCCATAATCCGGGCAAGCGCGTCACTGCCAATCCGTTCGGCTTCACTGACTGGTTCAAGGAGCAGACGCCTCCTGAACCGATGTTCGTAATTGCAGTCGATAGCGCGCGGGTGCTGGCCAAACGGGCTGAAGTCGAACCTTTGCCGGCGCAAGTCGGACCGCATGGCATGTCGCGTGCCCTCGCCAGCCTCCAGCTTATCAAACGGTTCCGCAATCTGCGCTATGATCTGCGTGATGGTCGCTGCCCGCCGAGCGTGCTGCTGGCCAAGCTAGTGGCAGGCTTTCGCGCCTCCAGCCCTACCTTTGCCGCAGCATTGCTGGAGCATGCAGTCGCGCTGCGCGACCGTTTCGCATATCACGTTAGCAACAGCACCCACATCCATGAGACCAACCCACGCTGCGAGGCAGATGTGTTGACAGACCGCTGGCCGGGCAGCGGTTATGACCAATCGCTCTGGCTTGGCGATCTCAACCATCTGGTCCGCCAGCTCTATCGCTACGTCCATGACGAAGTGACGCTTCGGGAGCGCCAGGAAATCCTCGCCGAGCTGTTCGGTGAACATGCTGCCGGGGAAGCGGTCCGTGCTTTCGCCGATCGGATGGGCCGGGCCAAGGAACTGGGCGAAAGCCGGTACCAGAAACACACTGGCAAACTTATCTTGCCGACAATGGCCGCAGCGACCAGCTCGCAGGGCCGCCCGACGCCGCAAACATCTTTCTATGGAGGCACTCGATGGCGCGAGTGATCAACGCCGCCCCGCCGCTCCCCTTGTGGCAACAGGATCGCCTGCTAAGGCGTGACTGGCCCTTCCGCACCGTCCTGCTGGGGAAGGATCTCGCGCTGTGGCGTGGCCGGGTGTATGGTTTGTCGCAAGGCTATGAGGTGTCGATCCTCTATGTGCGCCGGCACTTCCAGAACGGCTTCGAATATGCCCATGCCTGGTTTCCGGAAGTACGCATTCTCTCACCCCGCGTCGAACGGCGCGCCGAAGATCCCGACACGCCGATCCCGCATGTCTATGACGAACTGGACGACCCCAACCTCTGCCTATTTGATCCCGCCTGCGGCGGATGGGACACCTCGCAGGCGATCGGCGCGACGACCGTGCCTTGGATTGCCGAATGGCTGCGCTTCTACGAGGCGTGGCATGCGACCGGCATTTGGCATGGCGGCGGCCGCAACCATGGCGCCTCGCAGCCTCCGAAAACCTTTGGCAACGGACGGTCAGGATGGCAGCAGCTGCTGCATCGGACCAGCACAGTCACGGGAATGGACACAAGTCGTCTGACCGTCGCCACTATCGAGCAGCGTCAGTCCGGGAGGGTCGATCGGCGCATGCTGGCCGATCGGCTTCGCGACATCGATTTCTCGCGGTTGCGCAATCCGATCAACGATCCCGTTGCTGAACTGCTGCGGAGGGCCGCATGACCCGCATCATCAAGGGGAAGGGGCGCGCGGCAGTCCGGGTGTCCGAGAAAAACCGCTTGATCCTGTGGACCCGAGCCGGCGGCAATTGCCAATATTCCGGCTGTAACAAGCCACTGATCGGCGACATCATCTCTGGCGCCGAGAAGCTCAACACCGCCTATATCGCGCACATCGTCGCAGCTGCGCCCGACGGTCCGCGTGGCGATCCGGTCCGTTCGCATACGCTGGCCGACGACATCAACAACCTGATGTTGCTTTGTGACGTGCACCACCGCCTGATTGATCGCGAGGAGGTTGCGGGTCACCCTGAAGCACGGCTTCTTGAGATGAAAACAGCACATGAGGCTCGGATCGCGCTGGTGACTGCGATTGATGCTGACCGCGCCACGCATCTACTCCATTATGCCGCGCGCATCGGGGAACATGATTGTCCGGTCTCTGCTACGCACAGCCGGACAGCGGTGCTACCGACGCGCTATCCACTTGGGCATCCACTGGCGCTTGAGCTTAAAGACTCCAGCTTCAGTGAGAATGACGCCGCTTATTGGCAGTTTCAACATGACCATCTCGCCCGGCAGTTCGAATTGCGGGTGGGTGAACGTCTCCGCCAAGGCGAAATCCGACATTTGAGCGTGTTTGCGATCGCGCCACAGCCCCTACTGATCCAACTTGGCAGCCTGCTCAGCGATATCGCCGATGTCGATGTGCGTCAGATTTCGCGCGAACCCAAAGGCTGGGTATGGCGCGAAAATTGGCCGCCGATCACCTTTCTCGATCGCCGAGCCGAACCACGAACGGCGCCAAAGGTGGCGTTAAACCTCGGCATCAGCGCCACGATTGATGACGAACGGATCAGCAGCGTGCTTGGAGACGACATACCAATCTGGGCGATCGAAGCAGAGAGCCCCGGCAATGACATTTTGGGCCGCCCAGAATGCCTTGCGGCGTTCCGTACGCTGCTCCGGCAGACTTTCGCATCAATTCGTCTCGCACATGGCGATGATGCCGAGATTCACGTCTTTCCAGCGCTGCCCGTCGCAATGGCGATCGAAGTCGGTAGGGTGTGGATGCCAAAGGCAGATTTGCCGCTAATCCTGTGGGATGAACGGCGCGACCAGGGTGGCTTTCAACAACGGCTGGTGATCGGTCGATGAAGGTAATGAGAAAGCTCTATCGGATCCTAAGCCGTCAAACGCACGAAGGCGGTTGTCCATCGATTTCGGTTCCAAGACATCTTGCCCCAAAGAAGTGGCTGTTGATGCCCTTGGGCTCAGGGGGCAATGATGCCGCGTAATCTGATTCTACTGCTCGATGGCACCAGCAACGAGGTCAAGGATAACCTGACCAACGTCGTAAAGCTATATCGCTGCGCAGAACGCAGCGATAGTCAGCGCGTCTTCTATCACCCCGGCATCGGCACCGTGCCGCTTACCACCGACTGGAGTCCTGCCGCGCAAAGCGCGATCGCGGCCTTCGGGCTCGCAACCGGCTGGGGTCTCGACGCCAATATTCTCGCCGCCTATTGCTATTTGATCGACAACTATCAGCCAGGCGACCGGATCTTCTTGTTCGGCTTCAGCCGCGGCGCGTACACTGCCCGCGCAGTCGCGGGCCTAATCCATCTGGTCGGTCTGCTCGAAACTGATCAGCGCAACGTCGCCCAATATGCGCTCAAGGCCTATAAACGCGCCGACCGCGAAGACCGGCTCGACATCGCCTGGCAGTTTCGCCGTGTGATTGGCGGACGCCGGGTGCCGATCCATTTTTTGGGTGTGTGGGACACGGTCGCCTCGGTGTTGGTCCGTCCGGGGTTGCTGCGGTTTCCCAGCCAGTCTTTCCTGCCGTACACTAAGTCCAATCCGAGCGTACGCGTATTCCGGCAAGCCGCTGCGATCGACGAGCGTCGTCGGATGTTCCGGCTCTATAACTGGACCCCGCGCCAGAACTTCAAACCCGATCCGTTCGCCAATGCCGAAGGTTTGCAGGACCAGCAGACCGTCTGGTTCGCTGGGGACCATTCCGATGTTGGTGGTGGCTGGGCTGAGGCCGTAAGGTATCCGTCCGGTGAAGGCCGCAGCGTGATGCCGACCGGAGTGTAGGTCGGGTTACGCGGCGATCGCGTTCGGACGGGGCGCCCAGTTCCAGGGCAGGAGTTCGTCGAGCCGGGTGGCAGGATGATCGGCGATGCGTGCGAGGACATCAGCAAGCCATGCCTGCGGATCGACGTCGCCCAGCTTCGCGGTCTGGATCAGGGTGTAGATGATGGCGGCGCGTTGCCCGCCACGATCGGATCCGCAGAACAGCCATGCCTTGCGGCCAAGCGGGATGCAGCGCAGCGCGCGCTCGGCGGCGTTGTTGGTGAGGCAGATGCGGCCATCGTCGAGGAAGCGGGTGAACGCATCCCAGCGCTTCAGCATGTAGAAGCAGGCCTTGGTGAGGTCATGACCGCGCGATAGCTTGGCGACCTGCGCGGTAAGCCAGGTGTGGAGCTCGGCCATCAGCGGCGCGCTGAGTTCCTGACGGACTGCGAGCCGCTCGGCAGGACTCTTGCCGTTGATGCCGCGCTCGATGTCGAACAGGGCGTCGAGACGCTGCACGGCTTCGAGCGCGATCGGATAGATGCTGCCGCGCTGGCCGCGGCTCTTCTTGCGGGCTGAGCTCAGGACATCGGCGAGCTCGAAGAACTTGCGCCTCGCATGAGCAAAGCAGCCCGCTTCCAGCACGGGACCGGGGGCGCGGTCCCCGCGATAGAGATCGTTGTAGCCACTATAGGCATCGGCCTGCAGGATGCCGGACCATGCCGCGAGATGGGCTTGCGGGTGCTCGCCGCGCCGATCGCGCGAATAGTGGAACAGGGCAGCTGGAGGATCGGTGCCTGCAAAGGGACGATCATCGCGTACGTAAACCCATAATCGCGCCGTATCGGTCTTGCCCTTCGCCATGACCGGCACGGTGGTATCGTCACCGTGGATCCGGTTTGCAGCCAGAACATGCGTCTCGATGAGCTTGTAGATCGGAATCAGCGCATGGGCAGCTGCCCCGACCTGATCGGCAAGAGTCGAGAGGCTGAGCGGCACGCCTTCGCGGGCAAACCGCTCGGCCTGGCGGTTGAGGGGCTGGTGCTGTCCATACTTCTCGAACAGGAGCATCGCGAGGAAGCTGGGTCCGGCCCATCCGCGGGGCACCACATGGAAGGGCGCGGGGGCCTGCGCGATCTTCTCGCAGTCGCGGCACGAGAACTTCTCGCGCACCGTCTGGATCACCTTCCACGAGCGCGGGATCACCTCGAGTGTCTCGGTGACGTCCTCGCCGAGCTTCGAGAGCCGATCCCCACCGCATGCCGGGCAGGAACAGGGCGCAGGCACCACGACGCGCTCGCGCGGCAGATGCTCGGGGAACGGCTTCCTTGCCGGGCGCTTGCGCTCGAAGGCGGTGACCGTGGCGGTCTTGGCCGCCGCTCCCTCGGCGATCAGGTCGTCTTCGGCGGCATCAGCCTCGAGCTCTTCGAGCTGCAGCTCCATCTGGTCGAGCAGACGGCGGCTGCGTTCGGCGCTGGGGCCATACTGCTCGCGCTTGAGCTTGGCGATCTGCAGCTTGAGGTGAGCGATCAGCGCCTCGATGGCGCTCTGGTGGGCCATGGCGTTGGCAAGCTTGGCCTCTGCCTCATCGGCCTTGCGGGCCATCGCCGCCACCAGCGCCTTGAGCGCTTCAACGTCGTCCGGAAGGGGCGAAATGGCGGCTTCCATAGACCGGAGTGAATCATCATCCACCCTCTGCTGCAAGGGCAAAACACCGCCTCGCGCCGATTATCCGGCGCTCTGTGGCCGCCATGTATACTGCGGGTTGCGCCAGTCGATCCCCTCCAGCAGGCAGGCCAGCTGCGAGGGGGTCAGCGACACCGTTCCCTCAGTCGCTGAGGGCCATACGAACCGGCCCTTCTCTAGCCGCTTGGCGTAGAGCGACATGCCGATCCCGTCGTGCCAGATGATCTTGATCAGCGAGCCTGCGCGGCCACGGAACACGAACAGATCGCCGCCGTGCGGATTACGCTTGAGACCCTGCTGCACCAGCAGCGCCAGGCCCTGCATGCCCTTGCGCATATCCGTGTGGCCGAGCGCGATCCACACCCGCGCGCCCGAAGGGATCATCGCAGCCCCTTCAGCGCCGCAGCGACCAGGGCCGGCGGTGCCGCCGCGAAAATGCTCAGCCGCTTGCCGCGCGGCAGGTCGATGATCATCGCGGGGTGCTCGGCAGCGCCGGCCGCCATCACATCTTCGTCGATCACCGCTTCGGCGAACACCGGCGTCGGAAGTGCCTCGGGCAGCTCTGCTTCCCGCTCCACGCCTGCATCGAGCAACTTGCGCCGCCAGGTGTAGATCAGCGCCGAAGAAATATCGTGCCGTCGGCACACCTGGGCAACGCACGCGCCCGGCGCGAAAGCCTCGGACAGGATCTGCAGCCGCTCCTCATCGCTCCACCGCCGCCGCCGCTCCGGCCCCGAAAACACCGTCACCTGACCCATCGACCACTCCTAAGCGCGCTCACAAGAGCACGCTTAAGAGCGCTCGATACCTATCCACGCAAGGCGGCCCTCGCCGGAGGGGTAC
>NZ_QXFM01000081.1 GCF_003584015.1 Aurantiacibacter xanthus | reverse complement strand
TAGCACTACTTTGGCAGAAATCTGATTTTTGGGATTCCCAAGGTGGGATTCCAGTGATTCATAGGGAGCCAGCTTTTCGAAGGGGCTGGCGATGGATACGGATTGGCGTGGCGAACTGGACGAGTGGTTGGCACCGTTTGTAGCGGCGTTGCGACACAAGACGCGTGGCCGGATGTGTCCGGCGTATATCGCGGGACTGATCGGCCCGGGGGATCGCAAAAGCATACAGCCGATGGCCGCCCGGACAGATGATGTCAGCTACGATCGGCTGCATCATTTCATCGCCAGCGGCGTGTGGGACGAAGCACCGCTGGAGGCAGCTCTGCTCGCCGAGGCCGACCGGCAGGTAGGCGGCGAGAAGGCCTGGCTGATCATCGACGACACGGCGCTGCCCAAGAAGGGGCGCCATTCCGTCGGCGTGGCGCCGCAATATGCGTCGGCACTGGGCAAGAATGCCAACTGCCAGACGCTGGTGTCGGTGACGCTGGCATCTGGCGAAGTCCCCATCATGGTCGGCCTGCGCCTGTTCCTGCCCGAGAGCTGGACCGGAGACGTGGCCCGCCTGGAACGGACTGGAGTTCCTCTCGATTGCTGCCCCTACAGGACCAAGCCCGAGATCGCGCTCGCTGAGATCGATCGGGTCGGCGCTGCGGGTGTTCGTTTCGGCTGTGTCCTGGCGGATGCGGGCTATGGCATGTCCGCACCGTTCCGACAGGGGCTGAGTGAGCGCGGGCTTGCATGGGCGGTGGGCATACCTTTCAGACAGAAGGTCTACCCCGCCGATGTTGGGATGATCTTCCCGATCGCTGGAAGAGGTCGCCCTCGCAAGAACGCCATCCCCGACGCAAAATCGATATCCGCCAAGGCAATGCTGGAGATGGCAAGGTGGCGCAAGGTGAGTTGGCGGCGCGGGACCAAAGGGCCACTCTCGGCGCGGTTCGCTGCCGTTCGCGTGCGTGTCGCCGATGGTCCGCCCCAGCGCATCCGGGACATGGGTGCGCAACATCTGCCCGGCGAGGAGGTGTGGTTGGTCGGGGAGCATCGCTCGACTGGCGAGCGCAAATACTACCTCTCCAACCTGCCTGCCAGCACGCCAATCAGGCAGCTTGCCGGCGCCATCAAGGCCCGCTGGGTCTGTGAGCAGGGGCATCAGCAACTCAAGGAAGAACTCGGCCTCGATCACTTCGAGGGTAGATCATGGAAGGGGCTGCACCGACACGCGCTGATGTCCATGATCGCCCTGGCCTTCTTGCAGACCCAGCGCCTCAAGCAGGCCAAGGGGGAAAAAAAGGACTGCCGGTCCGCCTCCACAGCCGAGCTTACCAGCGATCAGACAGGCCATCATTGACCGCTTCTCCAAGCCACCGGATCGGCCATGCCCGCACTGCGGTCGCTGCATATCTGACCCGACACCAGAAAATCTGCCAAAGTAGTGCTAGGCCGTGTTGACAAAAGGGATTCCCAAGCCGGTCGGGTTCTGATTCAAGGCTGCTCTTTGGGAAGCAATCATGGGCCGTGGGGACTTGTCGGATGTGGAATGGGAGCTGATCGGGCCGCTTCTGCCATCTGAACGGGGGCGCTGGGCGCGACCTGCCGGCGACAACCGGCGGTTTCTCAACGGCATGCTTCATGTGCTGCGGGTAGGTTGCCCCTGGCGAGACATGCACGAGCGCTACGGTAAGTGGAACTCGGTCTATGTGCGGTTCCGACGCTGGGCCGAACAGGGTGTCTGGGATGCGCTGCTTCAGACGCTGATCGATCTGGGGCTGACCGACGACTGGCAGCACATGATCGATAGCACCACCGTTCGCGGCCATGTCTCGGCAGTGGGCGGAAAAGGGGGGCTCTTGCGCAGGCTTTTGGTCGATCGCGCGGCGGCTTTACGAGCAAAGTCCACGCCCGCTGCGACAATCAAGGACTGCCTATCGGGTTCATCCTGACCGGTGGCGAAGCCTCGGACTATGCTGCTGTCGATGATCTCATGGCGCTGCCGTTGGCCAAGCCGACGACGCTGCTGGCCGACAAGGGTTATGACGGCGACCGCTTCCGCGAAAATCTGCTCATGCGCGGCATCCTGCCCATCATCCCGCCCCGGTCGAACCGGAAAGCTCCAGTCCATCCAGACTATCGCCGCTACCGGGATCGCAACCGCATCGAGCGGATGTTCGGCAAATTGAAGCAGCAGCGCCGAATTGCCACCCGCTATGACAAGACCGTCCTGTCGTTCGAGAGCTTCCTCAACCTCGCTGCCGCCCGACTATGGCTGAAGTCTTTTGTCAACGCGGCCTAAGCAGCGGTAGGCATGGCGGTCGCATGAAGACCGAACGGCTTCGGCGACACTACGTCATAGCTCTCATCTTCCCTGGAAACCCGGCTAGCGGCTGTCCGTCGTCAGAACATTTGGCGCAACTCGCGGCGTAGATTAGCGGAGTGTCGGCCTCGTCTGGGGATTGATGTTAGGCGGCGAGCCTGCGGTGTTGCAAGCGCCGATGTTCGATGGTCTGTCGCTTGATCCTTTCACGCTGTTTGATGATGGTTGGGGCTCTGCCGAAGTAGGCATCGGCGGGCGTCACGTTGTTCAGGCTCTCGTGGTATCGCTGGTGGTTGTAGTGCTCGACGAACGCCTCGATCCGGGCCTCGAGGTCGCCGGGCAGGAAGTAGTTTTCCAGCAGGATGCGGTTCTTCAGGGTCTGATGCCAGCGCTCGATCTTGCCCTGGGTCTGCGGGTGGCATGGGGCGCCGCGAACATGGCTCATCTTCCGGGCCTCGATGTATTCAGTATCCGTCCGGTGAAGGCCGCAGCGTGATGCCGACCGGAGTGTAGGTCGGGTTACGCGGCGATCGCGTTCGGACGGGGCGCCCAGTTCCAGGGCAGGAGTTCGTCGAGCCGGGTGGCAGGATGATCGGCGATGCGTGCGAGGACATCAGCAAGCCATGCCTGCGGATCGACGTCGCCCAGCTTCGCGGTCTGGATCAGGGTGTAGATGATGGCGGCGCGTTGCCCGCCACGATCGGATCCGCAGAACAGCCATGCCTTGCGGCCAAGCGGGATGCAGCGCAGCGCGCGCTCGGCGGCGTTGTTGGTGAGGCAGATGCGGCCATCGTCGAGGAAGCGGGTGAACGCATCCCAGCGCTTCAGCATGTAGAAGCAGGCCTTGGTGAGGTCATGACCGCGCGATAGCTTGGCGACCTGCGCGGTAAGCCAGGTGTGGAGCTCGGCCATCAGCGGCGCGCTGAGTTCCTGACGGACTGCGAGCCGCTCGGCAGGACTCTTGCCGTTGATGCCGCGCTCGATGTCGAACAGGGCGTCGAGACGCTGCACGGCTTCGAGCGCGATCGGATAGATGCTGCCGCGCTGGCCGCGGCTCTTCTTGCGGGCTGAGCTCAGGACATCGGCGAGCTCGAAGAACTTGCGCCTCGCATGAGCAAAGCAGCCCGCTTCCAGCACGGGACCGGGGGCGCGGTCCCCGCGATAGAGATCGTTGTAGCCACTATAGGCATCGGCCTGCAGGATGCCGGACCATGCCGCGAGATGGGCTTGCGGGTGCTCGCCGCGCCGATCGCGCGAATAGTGGAACAGGGCAGCTGGAGGATCGGTGCCTGCAAAGGGACGATCATCGCGTACGTAAACCCATAATCGCGCCGTATCGGTCTTGCCCTTCGCCATGACCGGCACGGTGGTATCGTCACCGTGGATCCGGTTTGCAGCCAGAACATGCGTCTCGATGAGCTTGTAGATCGGAATCAGCGCATGGGCAGCTGCCCCGACCTGATCGGCAAGAGTCGAGAGGCTGAGCGGCACGCCTTCGCGGGCAAACCGCTCGGCCTGGCGGTTGAGGGGCTGGTGCTGTCCATACTTCTCGAACAGGAGCATCGCGAGGAAGCTGGGTCCGGCCCATCCGCGGGGCACCACATGGAAGGGCGCGGGGGCCTGCGCGATCTTCTCGCAGTCGCGGCACGAGAACTTCTCGCGCACCGTCTGGATCACCTTCCACGAGCGCGGGATCACCTCGAGTGTCTCGGTGACGTCCTCGCCGAGCTTCGAGAGCCGATCCCCACCGCATGCCGGGCAGGAACAGGGCGCAGGCACCACGACGCGCTCGCGCGGCAGATGCTCGGGGAACGGCTTCCTTGCCGGGCGCTTGCGCTCGAAGGCGGTGACCGTGGCGGTCTTGGCCGCCGCTCCCTCGGCGATCAGGTCGTCTTCGGCGGCATCAGCCTCGAGCTCTTCGAGCTGCAGCTCCATCTGGTCGAGCAGACGGCGGCTGCGTTCGGCGCTGGGGCCATACTGCTCGCGCTTGAGCTTGGCGATCTGCAGCTTGAGGTGAGCGATCAGCGCCTCGATGGCGCTCTGGTGGGCCATGGCGTTGGCAAGCTTGGCCTCTGCCTCATCGGCCTTGCGGGCCATCGCCGCCACCAGCGCCTTGAGCGCTTCAACGTCGTCCGGAAGGGGCGAAATGGCGGCTTCCATAGACCGGAGTGAATCATCATCCACCCTCTGCTGCAAGGGCAAAACACCGCCTCGCGCCGATTATCCGGCGCTCTGTGGCCGCCATGTATACTGCGGGTTGCGCCAGTCGATCCCCTCCAGCAGGCAGGCCAGCTGCGAGGGGGTCAGCGACACCGTTCCCTCAGTCGCTGAGGGCCATACGAACCGGCCCTTCTCTAGCCGCTTGGCGTAGAGCGACATGCCGATCCCGTCGTGCCAGATGATCTTGATCAGCGAGCCTGCGCGGCCACGGAACACGAACAGATCGCCGCCGTGCGGATTACGCTTGAGACCCTGCTGCACCAGCAGCGCCAGGCCCTGCATGCCCTTGCGCATATCCGTGTGGCCGAGCGCGATCCACACCCGCGCGCCCGAAGGGATCATCGCAGCCCCTTCAGCGCCGCAGCGACCAGGGCCGGCGGTGCCGCCGCGAAAATGCTCAGCCGCTTGCCGCGCGGCAGGTCGATGATCATCGCGGGGTGCTCGGCAGCGCCGGCCGCCATCACATCTTCGTCGATCACCGCTTCGGCGAACACCGGCGTCGGAAGTGCCTCGGGCAGCTCTGCTTCCCGCTCCACGCCTGCATCGAGCAACTTGCGCCGCCAGGTGTAGATCAGCGCCGAAGAAATATCGTGCCGTCGGCACACCTGGGCAACGCACGCGCCCGGCGCGAAAGCCTCGGACAGGATCTGCAGCCGCTCCTCATCGCTCCACCGCCGCCGCCGCTCCGGCCCCGAAAACACCGTCACCTGACCCATCGACCACTCCTAAGCGCGCTCACAAGAGCACGCTTAAGAGCGCTCGATACCTATCCACGCAAGGCGGCCCTCGCCGGAGGGGTAC
>NZ_QXFM01000080.1 GCF_003584015.1 Aurantiacibacter xanthus | reverse complement strand
ACTGCTCGACGATCCGGATGATCTCGAGCTTCTCGGATGCGGGATATCTCATTCTTCGTCTCCCCCATCCGCGATCATGCTTTTTTTGAGCAGCCGGTTCTCCAAAGTGAGATCGGCCACGCACTCCTTCAGATCGCGCGCTTCACGGCGCAGACCCTTCACCTCGTCCGTGGTCGCAGCACGCGCAGTGTCACCAGCCAGACGGCGCTTGCCGGCTTCCATGAACTCCTTGGACCAGGTGTAATACAGGCTCTGCGCAATCCCTTCGCGGCGGCACAGCTCGGCAATGGAGTCATCGCCGCGCAGGCCATCAAGGACGATCCTGATCTTGTCCTCGGCAGAGAAGTGCCGCCGAGTCTTGCGGCGGATATCCTTTACGACCTGCTCGGCAGGCAATTTGGACCTTGAGGATTTGGGCTTCATCTTCGTTCCTTCGTCACTACGACGAAGCCCAAATCCTCCTTAAATCACAACCTCTAATCTGTGCCATAGGTGCTGACGGGAGACATTCTGCCGATAAAGAAAGTTGCAAAAATTCTTGGAATGGGAACAGCCGAGGTCGCACAATTGCGACGTGACGGGGTTCTCCGCGCCAGATTTGTTATCGATGAAATGGGCAGGCCGCAGCCCATGTTCGATCGGCAGGAAATTGAGAATATTGAAAAGGGCATGGCGTCGCGATTGGGCATCGACACCCTTGCTTGGAAACTGGGCATTTCTCGTAACGGAGCGGAGCAGCTGGCTGAGGCTCGCCTCATAGAGCCTCTGCAACATCCCTTTTTCCTTGCAAGGTATGGCACGCTACAGGTGGCTCAAGCGTCGAGCGACGCGTTGCAGGGCAATCTTTATAGAGCTGGTGTCCTCGCCGCAGAGGAAAAGCTCATGTGCCTCTCCACCGCCATCAAAGTTATCGGCGGAGAGACAAAGCCATGGAGCACTCTGTTCGGCAAGCTGCTCGATGGCTCTCTCCCGTTCCGAATTGAACCGGGTCCAAAAGCACTGGTGCGGAGGATCTTCATCAGGCGGCAGGATCTTTCAGTCATCGAGGAGTTTTGTGCGGTAGGGGGTGTGGCGAGCAACACCGCTTTCTCGCATCTGATCTCAAAGGCTGATGCCGGCGAAATACTCAACGTCGGACCTCAGGAAGTGACGGAACTTTTCGCTGATGTTCCGACAAGGAAGGGGGGGCGGGCCAAGCATCTTCGGTTGGAAGATGTTCTCAAAATGGGCCGTCGACACATCACTTCAGCTGAGCTTAGCCTGCGGCGAAACGTCAGCACCCAGAGAGCGTATCGCGATGCGCTGGCATCGGGAGTGCGATACCTTGGCCCGGCCGGCTTTTGCCGAGCGTCTGCAGTCGCCAAGTTTTTTGCATAATCAAGTTTTTGTGACCCTCGGGGCACCGGTTTGGGTTGAGGAGATTGTGGTGGGTGGAAAATTTCTAGGTGCAAAGCTTGCGAATTGGCGCTCTGCAAGGTGCAAGCTAACGCAAAAAGCCTAGATGCAAATGCTAATTCAAGGAGAAAAGCAGCGCATCGTTAATGCGACCGCACACTCCTGACAGATCCTGCTCAGAGACCTGACAATGAGTATCCGTCCGGTGAAGGCCGCAGCGTGATGCCGACCGGAGTGTAGGTCGGGTTACGCGGCGATCGCGTTCGGACGGGGCGCCCAGTTCCAGGGCAGGAGTTCGTCGAGCCGGGTGGCAGGATGATCGGCGATGCGTGCGAGGACATCAGCAAGCCATGCCTGCGGATCGACGTCGCCCAGCTTCGCGGTCTGGATCAGGGTGTAGATGATGGCGGCGCGTTGCCCGCCACGATCGGATCCGCAGAACAGCCATGCCTTGCGGCCAAGCGGGATGCAGCGCAGCGCGCGCTCGGCGGCGTTGTTGGTGAGGCAGATGCGGCCATCGTCGAGGAAGCGGGTGAACGCATCCCAGCGCTTCAGCATGTAGAAGCAGGCCTTGGTGAGGTCATGACCGCGCGATAGCTTGGCGACCTGCGCGGTAAGCCAGGTGTGGAGCTCGGCCATCAGCGGCGCGCTGAGTTCCTGACGGACTGCGAGCCGCTCGGCAGGACTCTTGCCGTTGATGCCGCGCTCGATGTCGAACAGGGCGTCGAGACGCTGCACGGCTTCGAGCGCGATCGGATAGATGCTGCCGCGCTGGCCGCGGCTCTTCTTGCGGGCTGAGCTCAGGACATCGGCGAGCTCGAAGAACTTGCGCCTCGCATGAGCAAAGCAGCCCGCTTCCAGCACGGGACCGGGGGCGCGGTCCCCGCGATAGAGATCGTTGTAGCCACTATAGGCATCGGCCTGCAGGATGCCGGACCATGCCGCGAGATGGGCTTGCGGGTGCTCGCCGCGCCGATCGCGCGAATAGTGGAACAGGGCAGCTGGAGGATCGGTGCCTGCAAAGGGACGATCATCGCGTACGTAAACCCATAATCGCGCCGTATCGGTCTTGCCCTTCGCCATGACCGGCACGGTGGTATCGTCACCGTGGATCCGGTTTGCAGCCAGAACATGCGTCTCGATGAGCTTGTAGATCGGAATCAGCGCATGGGCAGCTGCCCCGACCTGATCGGCAAGAGTCGAGAGGCTGAGCGGCACGCCTTCGCGGGCAAACCGCTCGGCCTGGCGGTTGAGGGGCTGGTGCTGTCCATACTTCTCGAACAGGAGCATCGCGAGGAAGCTGGGTCCGGCCCATCCGCGGGGCACCACATGGAAGGGCGCGGGGGCCTGCGCGATCTTCTCGCAGTCGCGGCACGAGAACTTCTCGCGCACCGTCTGGATCACCTTCCACGAGCGCGGGATCACCTCGAGTGTCTCGGTGACGTCCTCGCCGAGCTTCGAGAGCCGATCCCCACCGCATGCCGGGCAGGAACAGGGCGCAGGCACCACGACGCGCTCGCGCGGCAGATGCTCGGGGAACGGCTTCCTTGCCGGGCGCTTGCGCTCGAAGGCGGTGACCGTGGCGGTCTTGGCCGCCGCTCCCTCGGCGATCAGGTCGTCTTCGGCGGCATCAGCCTCGAGCTCTTCGAGCTGCAGCTCCATCTGGTCGAGCAGACGGCGGCTGCGTTCGGCGCTGGGGCCATACTGCTCGCGCTTGAGCTTGGCGATCTGCAGCTTGAGGTGAGCGATCAGCGCCTCGATGGCGCTCTGGTGGGCCATGGCGTTGGCAAGCTTGGCCTCTGCCTCATCGGCCTTGCGGGCCATCGCCGCCACCAGCGCCTTGAGCGCTTCAACGTCGTCCGGAAGGGGCGAAATGGCGGCTTCCATAGACCGGAGTGAATCATCATCCACCCTCTGCTGCAAGGGCAAAACACCGCCTCGCGCCGATTATCCGGCGCTCTGTGGCCGCCATGTATACTGCGGGTTGCGCCAGTCGATCCCCTCCAGCAGGCAGGCCAGCTGCGAGGGGGTCAGCGACACCGTTCCCTCAGTCGCTGAGGGCCATACGAACCGGCCCTTCTCTAGCCGCTTGGCGTAGAGCGACATGCCGATCCCGTCGTGCCAGATGATCTTGATCAGCGAGCCTGCGCGGCCACGGAACACGAACAGATCGCCGCCGTGCGGATTACGCTTGAGACCCTGCTGCACCAGCAGCGCCAGGCCCTGCATGCCCTTGCGCATATCCGTGTGGCCGAGCGCGATCCACACCCGCGCGCCCGAAGGGATCATCGCAGCCCCTTCAGCGCCGCAGCGACCAGGGCCGGCGGTGCCGCCGCGAAAATGCTCAGCCGCTTGCCGCGCGGCAGGTCGATGATCATCGCGGGGTGCTCGGCAGCGCCGGCCGCCATCACATCTTCGTCGATCACCGCTTCGGCGAACACCGGCGTCGGAAGTGCCTCGGGCAGCTCTGCTTCCCGCTCCACGCCTGCATCGAGCAACTTGCGCCGCCAGGTGTAGATCAGCGCCGAAGAAATATCGTGCCGTCGGCACACCTGGGCAACGCACGCGCCCGGCGCGAAAGCCTCGGACAGGATCTGCAGCCGCTCCTCATCGCTCCACCGCCGCCGCCGCTCCGGCCCCGAAAACACCGTCACCTGACCCATCGACCACTCCTAAGCGCGCTCACAAGAGCACGCTTAAGAGCGCTCGATACCTATCCACGCAAGGCGGCCCTCGCCGGAGGGGTAC
>NZ_QXFM01000079.1 GCF_003584015.1 Aurantiacibacter xanthus | reverse complement strand
GAAGGCGGCCTCAACGAAGTCACCAACATGCTGCAGCGCGTTCGCGAGCTGGCCGTGCAGTCGGCTTCGGGCACCTATCAGGCATCTGACCGCACCGCGATGCAGGCCGAAGTGACCGCGCTGACCTCGCAGATCGACGACGTGCTGACGAACACCAAGTTCAACGGCAACGCCCTGTTCTCGAAGACCTCGGGCACCGACGAGACCTTCTCGATCCAGACGGGTGCGAACTCGGGCGAGATCGTCACGCTGACCTCGAAGGGCATCGACGGCACGAAGCTCGACGCTACGGCGCTCGACGTGACCGACACCACCAAGGCTGCCACCACCATGGACAACGTTGATGCGGCTCTTGCTTCGGTGAACGCCACCCGCGCTTCGCTGGGTGCGGGCCAGAACCGTCTCGAAAGCGTGATGAACAACCTCAACGACAACATCACCAACCTGTCGGAAGCGCGCAGCCGCATCGAAGACGCCGACTATTCGGCCGAAACGACCAAGCTCGCCAAGGCCCAGATCCTGAGCCAGGCCTCGACCGCGATGCTGGCGCAGGCCAACCAGAGCCAGCAGAACGTTCTGTCGCTGCTGCGCTAAACCTTTCCACCGCCGTTCCGCAAACGGCGCCCCAACGGGGCCCCGGTATCCACCTGGATGCCGGGGCCCTTTGTGCAGGAGACAGGGATAGGTTCGGGTCCGTTCCATGCCTCCCCTATATAGGGCCGCGCTTTCCCGGCGATGATCGGGGAACTGTGGGGACTGCATAGCGCGGCGGAAATTAACCGTCGGGGTACAGATCAAGCATGGCCGGGCAAACCGGCAAAAACCGGCAAAATCGTGCCGGTCTCCGGCAAGATCCCGCCGCACTTTGCCGGATAAATTCGTTTTTATTCTGAGACTTAAATCTCATTTCAAAAAAATATCGCGCCAATTGAAGCACTTGTCAGTTTTCTCGGGCTGGCCGCTGTGGGCGCCCTTAAATTCGCGTGAAAAATGCCGGTCTGGTTAACAAGCTGCCGTGGAACCAGTTGGGGCGGCGAAAACGACTAAAGATTTTGCGGAGATCAGTCATGAACGTCATCAACACCAATATCGCCGCTATTCGGGCGACCAATGCATCGACTTCGGCCAGCGCCATGCTCGGCACGGCGATGGAACGCCTGTCGACCGGCAAGCGCATCAACAGCGCCAAGGAC
>NZ_QXFM01000078.1 GCF_003584015.1 Aurantiacibacter xanthus | reverse complement strand
ACTGCTCGACGATCCGGATGATCTCGAGCTTCTCGGATGCGGGATATCTCATTCTTCGTCTCCCCCATCCGCGATCATGCTTTTTTTGAGCAGCCGGTTCTCCAAAGTGAGATCGGCCACGCACTCCTTCAGATCGCGCGCTTCACGGCGCAGACCCTTCACCTCGTCCGTGGTCGCAGCACGCGCAGTGTCACCAGCCAGACGGCGCTTGCCGGCTTCCATGAACTCCTTGGACCAGGTGTAATACAGGCTCTGCGCAATCCCTTCGCGGCGGCACAGCTCGGCAATGGAGTCATCGCCGCGCAGGCCATCAAGGACGATCCTGATCTTGTCCTCGGCAGAGAAGTGCCGCCGAGTCTTGCGGCGGATATCCTTTACGACCTGCTCGGCAGGCAATTTGGACCTTGAGGATTTGGGCTTCATCTTCGTTCCTTCGTCACTACGACGAAGCCCAAATCCTCCTTAAATCACAACCTCTAATCTGTGCCATAGGTGCTGACGGGAGACAGTGCCGAAAGCACAGCCCGGCTGCCAGTCCAAACACCGCGCTGCACGCCGCGATATCATCCTTGGCCGCCAGATCGAACGACCGCCGGATCTTGGGGCCGTCACGCCTCAGTTGGTTCTGGATCATGTCCTTGGTGGTGAAAACGAACCGCTCGTTATCGGTGTCGATGTGGAGCGTCGCCAGCTTATCGGGACGCGGGAATTTCGATCTTGCGCCTTGGGTGTCGCGCTTGGATCGCTTGCTCATAGAAGCTCACCGCCTCCGTCTGACTTGTCGCCCTTCCCTGTGATAGTCAGCGCGTGATCGGGCAAGGGGCGCTGGAGCGCAGCAACTTCATCCCAGGGCGCATTGAGCCAGCTATCCCACTCGTCCTTTTCGGTCAGGATCACCGGCATGGCCTTGGGGTGATAGCGCCCCACTTCGGCATTCGCCTCTGTCGTCAGAAAACCGAACAGGTCGCAGCTTATCTCGCCTTCGGCCTTTTTTCGTACACAGGTCCAATGGGTCCAGATCCCCGCGAAGAATGCGAGCGGCCGATCCTCGTTCAGCGCGAACCAGACTGGCTTGCGGTCGCCGCCGGGTGACTGGTCCGGCTCGCTGAAAGAGGTGAACGGCACCAGACAGCGTGATTGGGGTCCGAGCCAGCGGCGCCAGTGCGGACTCTTCGTGTTACGGATGTTCGTCACGCCCTTGTCGACCGATTTGCCTTCGAGCGCGAAGGCCGGAGATGGCATACCCCAACGCGCCATTGCCATTTCCCGGCCACCTTCCTGGTTGCGGACAATGGGCGCCGGGTAATCAGGATAGATCCCGGCCATCTCCGGCAGGTTGCCCGTGTGGTCGGCCATGACCTCGGCGAGTTCGCGAATCGCCGCCTGACCTTTGACCAGAGAATAGAGGTTGCACATCTCCGGCATCATGCCGCCGTTTCCGTACAGGGCAATCGATACTCCTGGCGTGGTTTGGCCGGGAAGGATTGCGGGGAAAGGCTTCCCCTGACCGCAAGCCCGACAGGCGGTCTTGCGCTACCCCTTCGAGCGGGGGCCAGCCGCCCCCGCAACGCCCCCGCAAGAGTGAGAGGAAAGCCGGGTTTTCGTGACGGGTTGAGCGTCGCGAGAGAGGCTCGGGACCGACCCGTCGCGGAGACATGCGATGGCACGCAAGTTCAAATCCCGGCCGGCAGGTCATGACCGGCCCACCCTCTATCAGGACATCACCGAGAAGATCATTGCCGAGCTGGAAGCCGGTCGCGTTCCCTGGGTCCAGCCTTGGGCATCGGCCAAGGCCCCGCTCCAGATGCCGCACAACGCGTCGAGCAACCGCTGCTATTCCGGGATCAATATTCTCATTCTGTGGCACGCGGTGGTCTCGCGGGGCTTTTCGAGCAACGCTTTCCTGACCTTCCGCCAGGCGCTCGAACTCGGTGGCAATGTCTGCAAGGGCGCGACCGGCACCACCGTCGTTTACGCCCATCGCTTCACCCCCGGCAACGAACGGCGCCAGGCTGCCGAGGAAGGCCGCACTCCAGGCACGATACCGTTCCTGAAACGCTTCACGGTGTTCAACCTGGACCAGTGCGAAGGCCTGCCTGACGCCTATACCGCCGAGATCCCGCGACCCGATCCCGATCAGATCCTTCCCGAAGCGGAAGCTCTGATCACAGCGACGGGTGCGGATTTCCGTATTGGCGGAGATCAGGCTTATTATGACGTGGCGAACGACCGGGTCTGCGTCCCACCTCCCTCGCGCTACTTCGATCCAATCAATTGGAATCGAACGGCTTTTCACGAACTCGGTCACTGGACGGGCAGCCGGGGTCGCCTCGACCGGGATCAGAGCGGCCGCTTCGGTTCGGAGACATATGGACGCGAGGAACTGGTCGCGGAGATGGCTGGCGCCTTCGTCTGCGCTGCCCTCGGCATCGAACCCACTGTCCGCCATTCCGACTATATCGGCGCTTGGCTCGACATCATGCGGGCGGATGATCGCGCGATCGTTCGCGCCGCCAGCGCTGCGTCGAGGGCGGCCGACTATCTGCTCGCCTTCCGCGATGCCGCAGGAGCGGAGGCCCGCGGCGCTCTGATCGAACGGAGGGCGGCATAATCCTCCTGACCCCGGAGCTGCGCGCGCAGCTCATCGCCAATGCGGCCGACCCAAGCGCTGACCATCTGCCGGTCGCGAAATTCTTCAACCCCGTGGGCGCGGGCGTGTGGCTTGCGACCTTGCTCGAACCCGATGGCGATACCCTGCACGGCATCGCCGATCTCGACATGGATTGCGTCGACTATGGCACCTTCAGCCTTTCCGAATTGCAAGGTCTCGACGTCGGGCTCCAGCTTGGCGTCGAGCGCGACATCCTGTTCGAGACGACGGCGCCGATCTCGGTGTGGATCGATATCGCCGACATAGCCCGCGGCATCCGGGCGGCTGAGCGCATCATCGCTCGGCTAGAGCGGGAGGGCTGAGCGATGCGCTTTCGCAAATGGCCCAAGCCAACCGCCTATGAAGAAACGTCGCGCAAACGCGCGGCGTTTCTCACCAAACAGCGCCGCGAGCGCGAGGCGCTGCCGCTGTTCGCCGACATGGTCGCGGCTGGGCAACACAGCGTCGATGAGGAAATGGCCCGCCGCGCCGAATGGTGGCCGCGCCAGCAGCAGGACCGCCGGGATGAGCGCGCCGCCGTATGGCGCAAGGCGCGCGCTCGCCTGTTCGCCATTCCGGACGAACGCCGCCGCACGATCCGTGCGCTCTGGCGGGAATGTCCCTATCCGGCCGATCCCTATAGTTTCGCGGACTTCCTGCACCAGATCGAGGTGGGCAAGCTCGACATCACCCGGCCGGGCTGGCGTTTCCATGCCCGTGTCCAGCCCCGGGCCACGATAACCCCCAACACCTTCGAGGAAGCGTTCCGCCAGATCGGACGCCGCAAGGTCAATGCGGGCGGCGTGCCCAGCGACGCCGACACGCTGCTCTTTTGCGGCAATCTCGGCAAGGGCATCCTGTTCGTCGACCGGATTGTCGATCCGGGTGGGAAGCCAGGTATCACCTTCGATGTGCGCGGGGTCTGCTCCAGCGACGATCTCGCGCTGATCGAGCGGCTTGCTCGGGTCGCTGAGGAAACTGCGGTCACGGTGCGCCTGGTCGAGCGCGGGATCGCCCCGACCGAGGGTCGCGGTTGGCGCGCACCCCACCGGCTGCTGATCCTGTCCTGCTCGGCGACCAAGCGCCGGGACACAGGCTGGATCGATGCGATCGACCGCTACGATGGCCCGCTGTGGCAGACCGTGCGCGCGGTCAATCCCGACCGGATGCGGGTCAAGGTCGCGGTGCTCTCGGCCCGCTACGGCTTTCTCGATTCCCGCTCGCCTATCGAGGATTATGACGCCCGGCTGACCCCCGATCTCGCCCAGCGCATGATCGCGGGCGGAATGAATCGGCGCTGGCCGCGTCCGCCATCGGCGCGCATGCCCGATACCTATGGCGACTCGCCCGGTTGTCAGATCGCCTCGCTTTCCAACCACGGCACGCGGCCATTCACCGACGTCGCGCTCGCGGGCGGGCATCTCTACATCGCGGTGATGCGGGCCTTCCTCGACGGCTTCCGCGATCTGCGCTGCATCGCTCCGGACGCCCGTATCACCGAGATCAATGGCCCGATCGGCATCATGCGCCAGCAGATCCGGGGCTGGCTCGAGGAGAGCTGGCCGTGAACGGGCGGCCGCCCGGCGCGGGACATAATAACGGGCCGCCGCTCGACGACGATCCCCCTGCGACCATTCGGACGTGCCGCTGGTGCCGCCACTGGTCGCCGCCTTCGGAGCGGGAGGAGCGTGACTATGAATATTTCAGGCTCGGCCTCTCGCGCCGCCGCGTGAAGCGGCCGAGCGGCGCCTGCGACCGGGTGCTCACGGCGCCGGGCAAGCCGCTCGCCTTCTCGTCCACGGTCGCGGAGTTTTCCTGCCTCAACTTCGCGGCGAAGCCGTTGCCGCCCGTAGAGATACCCAGGCGCGGCGGCTTCGTCCGCATTTACGAGGGCGACGAGGTGGTCTGGCAGGGGGCCGAGGAAGACCTACCCGAAGACTATCGCTGAGGCCGCGCCGCGCTGGCGTCGCCCTTTCCCGATATCCCCATCGACAGGAGTTCGACATGGACATCACGCTTTGCCGGGGCATGGTCATCAATGCCCCCGAGTTTTTTGCCGACCCCGCCTTTCGGGCCTGGCTCGCCAACCGCCGGCCCAAGTTCACCTGGCACACCGGCGGCGAGGTTGACGAATATTCCGACGTTGTCGTGCTGGTCGATCCCGGCCTTAGTGGTGAGGGCAGCGATTCCGACATGCCCGATGCGATCTGGGACCGGATCGTCGCTGCGTGTCGCACGCATCTCGGTTCCGATCGCCACAACGGCAATCACTATGTGGTGCGGCTGACCAACCTCGACGCGTGAAATCCGCCGCCGAGATGCGCGAAAAGTTCATCGCCGCCGTCCGATCCCGCAAGGCCGGTCAGGTGACACGAACGCCTTTGTTCGCCGATGACATCACGGTCCTTCGCTGCCGCTGCCCTTCCACGGCTCTCCCAGCGTTTCCTCATACATTCGTGTTTCCGAATAGGGCCGGTTGGCGAGCGGCGATGCCCTGTCGAACCGGCCTCCAAGCCACAGATTATAGTCATCGCGGTCAAGGATGACGGGCATGGAACGTCCCTGTACGACGTCGTTTGCTTCCGCGAGCAGGCCGCAGAAGCGCTTTTCGTCGTCCACCTCGGCCCACACGCCGGCCCAGGCGAAAATCGGCCTGTCCTCGACACCGAACCACATGCGCTTGCGTGCGCCCGACTGGCCCGCCGGATAGGCGAACGAGTCCATGACGATCAGGCAGCGCCACGGGTTCTGAAATCTCGCCGTTTCCTCGACTTTCCTGCGATTGAACCACATCGCCGTCGAAACGGCGCGTCGGTTGCGCACCCCATCGAGAATTGTCCGCGGTATGCCCCATCGCATTGGCTCTGCGAAACGCTCCCTGTTTTTCCGATACACCACCAGGCCGGTGCGCTCTGGCCAGACTTCGGCCGACCAGGCGGCCCGAGCCGGAACGCGGGCATCGAAATGGTCTCGCACTTCGCTCAGCGCGGTCCGGCAGCGATAGAGCGTCGTCAAATCCTCTGCGTCCCCACGCCTCGTGGCTCCGTAAATCCGTCGATACGGATCGCAGGAGATCATGAAGTCCTCATGACCTCGGCGAAGGACCAAGCGCTCCTCCCACACATCGCCTGATCCATAGAGTGAGAGGGAGGCTCTGGTTTTCGTGACGGGTTGGAGGCTGGGAGAGAGTCTTCCGGCCGCCCGTCATGGAGACGTGTCATGGCGAAAGCCCCATCGAAGATCACCCTCAACCAGTCCCGGAACATTCCGTTCGACAGGCTGGTCCTGTCGCAATCGAACGTCCGCCGCGTGAAGCATGGCGTGACCATCGAGCATCTGGCCAATGATATCGAACGCCGCGGCCTGCTGACCGGCCTCAATGTCCGCCCTGTGCTCGACGAGGCTGGTGAAGACACCGGCATGTTCGAAATCCCCGCCGGCGGCCGCCGCTACAGCGCGCTGGCGATCCTCGTGAAGCGCAAGCGGCTCGCCAAGGACGCCCCGGTTCCGTGCGTGGTCAAGGCCGCGAATGATCCGGTCCTGGCTGAAGAGGATTCGCTCGCCGAAAACAGCGAACGCGAACCGCTCCACCCGCTCGACGAGTTCCGGGCGATGAAGACCCTGTTCGACAAGGGCGAGCAGGAGGAAGCGATCGCCGCCCATTTCCGCGTCACCCCCGCCGTCGTGCGCCAGCGCCTCAAGCTCGCATCGGTCTCGCCCACGCTGCATGAATGCTATGCCGAAGGCGACATGACCCTCGACCAGCTCATGGCGTTCACGGTCAGCGACGATCACCAGCGCCAGGAGGATTTGTGGGGGCAACTCGCGCACAGCAGCAACAAGTCGCCCTGGTTCATCAAGTCCAGGCTGCTGGAGGACAAGGTCGAGGTGACGGAGAAGCGCGTCCGCTTCATCGGGCTGGACGCCTATATCGCTGCGGGCGGCGCCGGTCCGATCCGCGACCTGTTCGAACCCGACGATGGCGGCTGGCTCTCCGATCCCGCGCTGCTCGATCGTTTGGTCGATGAGAAGCTGCGCGCGGAAGGCGACGCTGTCATGGCCGAAGGCTGGAAGTGGGTCGAGACGCTGGTCGATCTTCCCTATGGCTATGACGAGGACTGCCGCGCCATCGCCAGCCAGGTGCAGCCGCTGACCGAGGTGCAGGAAGCGCGGATCGTCGCCCTGCGGGCCGAGGCCGATGCGCTTGAGGCCGAGTGGGACGGCAAGCCCGATGTTCCGGAGGACGTGGAACTGCGTATCTCCGCCATCGACGCCGAGCTTGGCGTTCTCGCCCAGAGCAACCGGGTGTTCGATCCTGCCGAGATCGCCAATGCCGGCGTGTTCATTGGTCTGGAGGAAGACGGCACGCTCTATATCGACCGTGGCTATGTCCGCGCCGAGGATGAGCTGGAGGCTGACGATGCCGGCGAAGGTGGCGATGAAGCGTCCCATGCCGGATCGGATGATGCGTCCGATGAGATCGGCGGCGAAACGGCCGATCGCGAGTCCAGCAGGGCCCCGTCCAGGCCCGCTCCGAACGATGACGATGATGACGGTGAGGTCATCAAGCCGCTCCCGGACCGTCTCGTCGCCGAGCTGACCGCCGCCCGCACGCTGGCGCTTCAGGATGCCTTCGCGCAGTCGCCTTCGGTCGCGTTCGCCGCCGTGCTGCACGCCATGGTGCTGTCGGTCTTCTACATGGGCCGCACCGAAAGCTGCATGGAGCTGGCTGTCCACCGCGTCTCCATGCCGTTCCAGGGCGCGGACCTGCGTAACAGTCCATCGGCGGCATCCATCCAGGAACGGCACACCCGCTGGAAGGAGCGTCTCCCCCAATCCGACAAGGATGTGTGGGATGCGCTCCAGCAGCTCGACGGCGGCGAACAGGCCAGTCTGTTCGCCCATTGCGCAGCCTATTGTGTGAACGCGCAGTGGGAGCCGGTTCCCAAGCATGGCGGTGGCCGTGTCTCGGCGCACGGCGTCGCGCGCCGCATCGACCATGCCAATGTACTGGCCCGCGCCGTGGGTCTCGACATGATCGGCGCAGGCTGGCGCCCGACCTTCGACAACTACCTCAACCGGGTCGCGAAGCCGCGCATCCTTGAGGCGGTCGCCGAGGCGACGGGGCCGCAGACCGCCGGGCTGATCGACCATCTGAAGAAGGGCGACATGGCGCGCGAGGCCGAACGCTTGCTCGCCGATGCGAATTGGCTGCCCGAACCGCTTCGGACGCCTGTGATCGAGGAACCGCTGCCGCTGACGGATGAGGCTGACGCGCTGCCGGCGTTCCTCGATGAGGATGACAGCTACGCCGACCAGGAGGGCGACGACGAATACGCTATCGCCGCCTGAATGCTGGTGCGGGACGGGTCGACCAGTCGCTGCCCCGTCCCGCACCGACGTCTCACCTCAATCCCATTCTCAGCCCGGCCACGCGCCGGGCTTTTTTCATTTTCGGAGATAGACAATGAGCAATACGCCTTTTGTTCCCACGTTCGACATGACCGCCTTCCTGGCGCACCAGGCGGAATATGAGAAACGAGCGAGCGAGATTTTTCCCGCCAATAAGGCTGCTGTCCTGTCTGTTCTGGCAGGATCTGGCATCACCCTTGTCACCGTGCGGTTCGATGGCAGTGGGGACAGCGGCCAGATCGAGGAGATTGACGCGCGTTCTGGTGAAAGCAGTGCCGACCTGCCCGACACATCTGTCGAGATCGCCCGCTGTGAATTTCACGACGAGGAGGTCCGCCATGTAACGGTCCCGCTCCCGGATGCGATCGAGGCCATGTGTTACGACCTCCTCGAAAGCAAGCACGGCGGCTGGGAGAACAATGAAGGCGGCTATGGCGAGTTCACCTTTGACGTCGCCGCCGGGACTGTCCGTTTCGATTTCAATTATCGGATCGAACGGTCTGAAAACCATTATTACGAGCTGTAGGGAGGCGACGATGGGCCATTGCTATCATCACGCGCTCTCGTCCGTGCGGAAATGGGGCGGCTCGGCCGAGGATTATCTGCCGCTGCACCAGTGGTTCGACGAGTCCAAGGCGATCACCGCTGACTTCCGCCATCGTGCACTGCGCCACCATGCCGAGGGCATTTTCATGCTCGAACGCTTTTTCGGCGCGACCATCACGGTCTCAAGCGGGCGGGTCGTTCCCGTCCGGTTGATCGGCGAACAACATATCCTCGAAGACCTCGGCTTCATTCCGAGCTTCGCGGACTGGGTTCGCTGCATCCGGCCGCAACCCTGGATGGGCCGCGCGCAGCCGATCCACAAGCTGGTGGACCCTTTCGCGATCGAAAGTCCGCCAGCGTCCTGATTTGTACCCCATCACCTTTATCGAGAGCCCGGCCGCGCGCCGGGCTTTCGCGTTCTTGGAGACCCGATATGGCTGATTATTTCTGTTCCACGGTGGTTCAGCCCACCATTCCGCTGAGCGCGATGACGCCGCTCGAACGATTGATCCTCTCTGGCATCTTCAGCAGTGAAGTTGATGGAGGCGGCCTCTATTTCTACGCCGAACAGGGCGCCAATGACATGCCCGCCTATCCCGTCGACGAGGTCCGCGCCGCGCTCGCCTTGTCCGGAGACGTTGAAAGCGCGGCGGCCAACGCGGTCCGCGCGGAGCTTGCCGAACTCGGCGAAGACGACGCCTATCTTCAACTCGACCTCTCCGTGTCCGGTTGGGAGGTGTTTTTCCAGAGCATCGTCCGACGGACGCCCGCGCTCCCCTATGTATCGATCGTTTCGGCCTGGACCTGCACGAAAATGCGGCCAGACGGTTTCGGCGGCATGGCCGTGCTGATCACGGCCGACGACATCATGGCGCGCAGTACCGAGTCCATGCTCGATGAAATGCTTGGCATCGCAGAATATGGGCCGCTCGGCGTTGAGCCGGGTCTCGGCTCGCATGTCCTGCTCCGCCTCTGCGAGGAGCATGTCCGCGCGACCGTGGAAGTGGTCTTCGAGACGGAAGCGCCGGATGGTCTCCAGATCGCCGATGTGAGCAATGCCGATATCCGTCAGGCATCCCTCGATGTGAAGGCGGCCAGCGATCTCTCCCATGAAGAGGGAGAAGCCGCCTCCAAGGCCGCAACGCGAGCGATCTCGCTCGCCGCCAAGCGCAACCTCGCTGCCCGCTGAACGGTGCAGTCCGGCGGGTTGCTGCCGGCGAACATCGCCTGGGCGCTCTGCGCTCGGGTTTCCCCTCATAGAATGGAGATTGACCCGTGAAGATTTCCGACATCGAAAACGCCAGTCCGGAGGCGCTTGCGCCCTTGTTGCTCGCTACTCTTCAGCGCCTCGGCCAATTGGGCCGTAACGGCGCCGTCGCGCTTGCGCGTCTTGCCGAAAAGGATGACGCAGACGTGGAAGAAGCCGTGGAATGGCTGGCTGATATAGCCGCCGGGTCGCTGCGGGAGTGATCGGTCTGCCGTCGGCTCCGTCTCCGGGCCGGCGGCCAGAGTGAGAGGGTGGCGGGGAAGCGGGTGAGCCGGCCGGCTTGAGAGAGAGCGGTCGGCGGCTCGCTCCCTCGCTGCTCTCCCGGAGACCTCACATGACCGAAAGAACTGGCAACGCCTCTGTCGCGGGCGCGACGACCATCATTCTCGATGGCGACGCGGTTCACGCCATGGCGCCACTCGGGGCCGTCCTGCGCTACTTCGATGGTGCCCCGCAGCCGCCGGCCCGCCACACGCGCAAGCTGCGGGACTGGCAGACGCGCAACAGCACCGGGCGTCTCGTGGAGAAATCACCGTCGGCGGCTATTGGCGACAGGACCTGCTCGGCAAGCTTCGTGCTCCATGAGGGCACCTTCATGTCCGGAATCACGCCGGTCCTTGTCGTGCGTCGTCACTATATGGTCACGACGGACCTTCGCTTCGAAGTCGTCGAATTGCCGCAGCCGGGCATGGTGCGGGTTCTCACCCGTTGGAACGGCAAGGACGAGCTACGGCATCTTGCCGCCAATATGGCGGACGCCGAAAGCTGGGCGTCCCGGAACCGCTATTCCAATCTCGTCCTTCAGCTTGTCGAGGACGAACCCGTCGTCTCGACCATCAGGAGGGCGGCATGAGCCCGGCGCCTTCGGTCCCGGCCACCTATGGATGCACCGCCGACGGCGATCTCGCCGCGCTTGTCGACGACACCGCCTATGCCGCCATTCCCGGCCCCCGCGGACTCCGGATTGCGAACGCCTGGCGGCTCAGCAAGCCTATGAGCCAATGGCGGCGCGATGATTTCTATGGCGCAATCGCCGTTGTCGCGGATGCAGTAGGGTTTCATGACCATATCGCCGAACTGGTCCAGCACCGGGAGGAATTGCTGCGGTTCGAACGCAAGCGTGGCGATGGCAAGCTGTCGACGCCGTGGGGCCAATCTCAATCGAGTGAGATCTATGCCGATGGGGTGGTCTTCCATTCCACGGCGAGCCATGGCGGCTTCAAGCTCGATCGCGCGCGCAACGCGAGAATGCCCGCGGCCTTGCGGGTTGCCGGGGGCTGGTACGAGGAAGATGCAGAATGGGCGAAGGTCGCGACTGGCTTTCCCGATCTCTTCACGGCCTATGAACGGCGTCACGCTGAGAAGACCCTGCGCGACTATTACCCAAATTGTTGGGAGGCGATCCACGACCGTTTCCTGGCGCCCGGTGAATCCGTCGAGAATGATCGGCGGCTCTTTGGCGAGAAGCACCGGCACGATTGGGTGGTCGTATCGGCGATCCGTTCCAGGGAAAAACCTGGCATGACGGATTGCGTCGCCCGGCTCGGCGGGCGACGCAATCGGGGTCATGAACGGCGCTTCCTGGTTCCATCCGACGAGTATGTCGCCGGACGCTTCGGGTTCGTAATCGACGAGGCCCGGCACCTGGAAGTCTGATTTATCTGGGCGGCCCGTCATGGGGTCGCCCATTTTTTTGTCTGCCGTCCAGAGTTGGACCATATGGCAGGTTCCTACAGAAGCGACGTCACCGCGCCGAGCGCGGTCCCTCCTTCGGCCAAACGGCGATCCAGCGTGCAAAGCCTTGCACCTCGCTCCGCCGCGATCGCCAGATGCAGCGCGTCACCGGCACGCAGATTCAGCGAAAACTGATCGGAGAACAAAGCTGCGGTCCGGAAATTGGCGGAAGCCACCGGCACGATCGTCAGGCTTTCGCTGCAAAGCCGTTGAAACTGGCTCAGCACCTCGGCGCGTTGAGCCGCATCGAGCTGGCCTGTCCGCACCTTGATCGACAAGGCGGACGACATCTCCGTCACGACCCAATCGCTGATGATCAGTTCCTCCGGGTCTTGCCCGGCCAGCCATTCCTGAATCTCCGCCGTGCGGGCCTCGTTCGTCAGCGCCGCGATCAGCAAAGACGTATCGAGATACAGCATCAGTAACGATCACCATCGCGCATGGCGCGCGTGAACCTGTCGGCGCTTTCGCTTTGGACCGGCAGGGAATCGGTCAGTTGGCGCAGCCGGGTGGCATCGATCGCCTTGCGCGGCCGTTTGGCGGCCTCAAGGCGGGCCACAGGCTTCCCACGGCGCAGGATATCGATCGTGTCGCCAGCAGCAGCGCGATCGACCAGTTCGCTCAAATGGGCTTTGGCGTCCGCCAGATTGATTCCATCCATGACTCGCTCCTGACCATGTAGTTGGTCACTTATAGGTTTTTTCGGCGAGAACGGCAACGCCGCAGTCTGGGGGCTGGTGGATGCGGCAAGCATCCACACCGGGCCATCGGAGAGGAAGAGGAAGGCCGGGACGGGGTGAGCCTGGCGGTTTGAGAGAGAGGGTCCGCCGGCTTCGACCCTGACCTCTCCCGGAGATTCCCCCATGACCTTCAATCGCTCCACGGCGCTCGCCGCCGTGCCGACTGGCGCCGCGCGACATTTCGCCGACACCGCCGAGAAGCTGCTTGCCGCCGCGCAGCTCATCCTTCCCCACCTCGAAAGCGGCCGTCCCGTCGATGCGCCCGCGCTGCGCGGCGCGATGGAAACAGCGTTCGGCGGGTCCGACGCCGAAGGGATGTGGGACTGGAAATCGGCCTATGACGCCTGCGAGACCTCGCAGATCCTGTTTCTGCGTAAATACGCCAATACGATCTTCCGCAAACACGCCGATCCGCAGGCCCGGCTCGCGCTGATCGAGAAGATCGCGGGGCTGATGCCGACCCATACGCGCCGGTCAGAAACCTCCCAGGCGCTCCAGCAATTCTCGACACCCGCCGGCCTCGCCTATGTCGCCGGCGTCGCCGCTGGTTTCCAGCCGGGCGAGCGGATGCTCGAACCCTCGGCGGGCACCGGCCTGCTCGCGATCCAGGCCGAGATCGCAGGCGCGCGCCTGATGCTGAACGAGCTGGCCGAAACCCGCGCCGCACTGCTCGACCTGCTGTTTCCCGGCGCCGGCGTCACGACACATGACGCCGCGACCATCCATGACCGGCTCGATCCGGCGATGGCGCCCGATGTGGTGGTGATGAACCCACCATTCTCGGCAATCGCCCATATAGACAAGCGCATGAAGGATGCGGCGATGCGCCATATCGGATCGGCGCTCGATCGGCTCCGCCCCGGCGGTCGTCTCGTGGTCATTACCGGCGCTTCCTGCGCGCCTGACAATCCCGCCTTCACCGATGCGTTTGTCGCGCTCCAGGAGCGCGGGCGCGTGCTGTTCACGGCCGCGATCGACGGCGGCGTTTATCGCAAGCACGGCACCACCATCGACACACGCCTGACCGTGATCGATCGCGTGCCCGCCGAAGATCCGCGCCGCTTTCCCGATGCGCCGGGCGTTGCGCCCAATACGGTAACCCTGCTTGGCTGGGTGCTCGACCAGGTGCCGCCTCGCACGCCTACGCCCGATGCTCCGCCGCCGGTCACGCCGATCGCCATGCCCGCGATGACCGTCCGGCCAGCCCGCGCGACCGTCAAATCCCGGCCCGCTGTCATTGCCGCGCCGATCGAAGCGGTGGAGCTGGCATATGAGCCGAGCAGCCAAGCCGTGCCCGACGCCGGGCGGCTGACCGACGCGATCTATGAGCCCTATGCGCTCCAGTCGATCACCATTCCCGGCGCGCAGCCGCATCCGACCCCGCTGGTGCAGTCGGCGTCGATGGCCTCGGTGCCGCCGCCCGTCCCGAGCTACCGTCCGTTGCTTCCGTCCCATCTCGTGCGCGATGGCATCCTCTCCGACGCCCAGCTTGAATCCATCATTCTCGCCGGCGAAGCGCATTGCGAGCATCTCGCGGGTGCCTGGACGGTCGACAAGACATGGGACGTCATTTCCGCCGCACCGGACGATGCGGGGAATGCCGTGCGTTTCCGGCGCGGCTGGATGCTCGGCGACGGCACTGGCGCGGGCAAGGGCCGCCAGGTCGCGGGGATCATTCTCGACAACTGGCTGAAGGGCCGCCGCCGCGCGGTCTGGGTGAGTCGCTCCGAGACGCTCCACCAGGATGCGATGCGCGACTGGGAGGCGCTCAGCCAGGAACGCCTGCTGGTGACGCCGCTCTCGCGCTTCCGCCAGGGCTCCCCGATCACGCTCGACGAAGGCGTGTTGTTCACCACCTATGCGACGCTGCGCTCGCAGGATCGCGGCGAGAAGGTGAGCCGCGTCAGGCAGATCGTCGACTGGCTCGGCGCCGACTTCGATGGCGTCATCATATTCGACGAGTCTCATGCGATGGCTAATGCCGCAGGGGGGAAGAGCGATCGCGGCGATCAGGCGCCCTCGCAGCAGGGCCGCGCGGGTCTCCGGCTCCAGCACGCGCTGCCGAATGCGCGCATCGTCTATGTCTCGGCGACCGGCGCGACCACCGTGCAGAACCTCGCTTATGCCCAGCGGCTCGGGCTGTGGGGCGGCGAGGATTTCCCGTTCGCCACGCGCGGCGAGTTCATCGGCGCGGTCGAGAATGGCGGGGTCGCTGCAATGGAGGTGCTGGCGCGCGACCTAAAGGCGCTCGGCCTCTATTCGGCGCGGTCGCTCAGCTTCGACGGCGTCGAGTATGAGATGCTCGAGCACGCGCTGACACCGGCCCAGATCGCGATCTACGACGCCTATGCCGGGGCATTCCAGATCATCCATAACAATCTCGACGCCGCGATGCGGGCGGCGGGTAGCAACCTCAACAGCCAGGCGAAGTCGGCCGCGCGGAGCGCCTTTGAGTCAGCAAAACAGCGCTTCTTCAACCACCTCATTACCGCGATGCAGACCCCGGCGATGATTGCCAGCATCGAGCGCGACCTCGAAGCTGGCCATGCCGCCATCATCCAGATCGTCTCGACCGGCGAAGCCCTGCAGGAACGCCGTCTCGCTGACATCCCGACCGAGGAATGGGATGACGTCCGGGTGGACGTAACGCCTCGGGAATATGTTCTCTCGTACCTCGAACACAGCTTCCCGGTGCAGCTTTACGAGCCCTTCAGTGACAGCGAGGGCAATCTCTCGTCCCGGCCCGTCACCGACAAGGACGGCAATCCGGTCGAATCGCGCGAGGCCATCGAACGGCGCGACCGGATGATCGAGCGGCTCGCCTCTCTGGCGCCGGTCCCGGCCGCGCTCGACCAGGTGCTCCATCACTTCGGCACTGACATGGTCGCCGAGGTGACCGGCCGCTCGCGGCGCATCGTCAAGCGGCGCGGATCGGACGGGATCGACCGTTTCGTCGTCGAAAGCCGGCCGGGCTCCGCCAATATATCCGAGACCGACGCCTTCCAGAGCGACGCCAAGCGCATCCTGATCTTCAGTGACGCGGGTGGCACCGGGCGCAGCTATCATGCCGATCTCGGCGCGAAGAACCAGCGCCTGCGCGTCCATTATCTGCTCGAAGCGGGCTGGAAGGCCGACAATGCGATCCAGGGTTTCGGCCGGTCGAACCGCACGAACCAGAAGCAGCCGCCGCTGTTCCGCCCGGTGACGACCAATGTGAAGGCGCAGAAGCGGTTCATCTCGACCATCGCGCGGCGGCTCGATTCCCTCGGCGCCATCACGCGCGGCCAGCGCCAGACCGGCGGCCAGGGCCTGTTCCGGCCCGAGGATAATCTGGAATCCTGGTATGCGCGCGATGCGCTGCGCCAGCTCTACGGCCTGATCTTCAGCGGCAAGGTCGAGGGCTGCTCGCTCGCGGAGTTCGAAGCCGCGACCGGCCTGACGCTCGGTGATGAGGGCGGTCTTCGGGACGAACTGCCCCCGATCACCACCTTCCTCAACCGGATGCTGGCGCTCACCATCGACCTCCAGAACATCCTGTTCACCCGCTTCGAGGATCTGCTGAGCGGCCGCATCGAGGGCGCAATCGCGTCGGGCACATATGAGCTGGGACTGGAGACGCTCCAGGCCGAGAGCTTCAGGATCGTCGATCGCGCCACCATCTACACCCATCCGGGCACGAGAGCGGAGACGCGATTGCTGACCATCGAACGCAAGGACCGCAACCGGCCGGTGACGCTGGACGAAGCGTTCGACCATCTGCGCGATCGCCGCGCCAGGCTGCTGGTCAACGCGCAGTCGGGCCGCGCCGCCGTGCAGATTCCGACGCGCGGGCTGCAATTGGACGACGGGAGCGTGGAAGCGCGCATCCGGCTCGTCCGGCCGATGGAATCGACGCCGATGCCGCTTGCCGCCATGGCGGAAACCCAGTGGCGCGAGGCGAACCGAGGCGAGTTCGAGCGGGCGTGGCAGGCGGAGCTTGCCGATGTGCCGGAGTTTGCGACCAGCACCATGCACATCGTCGCCGGGCTTCTGCTGCCGATCTGGAAGCGACTGCCGCAGGAGTCCACCCGCGTCTATCGGCTCCAGACCGATGATGGCGAGCGGATCGTCGGGCGCCGCGTGTCGCCTGCCTGGGCGGCGACCGCCACCGCGAACGACAATGGCCCGGTGCTCGCAGCCGACGCCGCGTTCACGGCGCTGATGGATGGTCAGGCCATCCTCGAGCTGACGGAAGGGCTTCAGCTTCGCCGAGCGCGCGTGATGGGCGTGAACCGCATAGAACTGGACGGTTTTACCGACACGATGCGGGACCGGCTGAAGGCGATGGGGCTGATCTCGGAGATCATCTCCTGGAAGTTGCGGCTGTTCGTCCCGACCGGAAGCGATGGCCCGACCGTGCTCGCCCGGCTGCTGGAACGGTATCCGCTTCAGCGGGTCGGCGAGCGCCATGCGGCGTGACGGAGGAATGGGAGATGAAGAACTCCGCCACCGACATCGCGCAGCGTCTCGCCGACAATGCCGAGAGCGTCTGTCGCCGTTATCTGTCGAAAGGACATCGCGAAGGCCGCTACTGGCTGGTGGGCGATGCCCGCAACACGCCCGGTCGCAGTCTCTATGTCCGCCTGGTCGCCTCTCCTGACGGAGGGGCGGCCGGGAAATGGACCGATGCGGCGACCGGCGACCATGGTGATCTGCTCGACATCATCACCATCGCGGGAGGCCATGCGCGGCTGCGCGACACGCTGGAAGAGGCCCGGCGCTTCCTCAGCCTGCCGCAGCCATCGCCTCGGCATGAGGGCGCCGGATCGCGGCGGGAACCCAAAGCGCCGTCCGGCACGCCGGAGGCGGCGCAGCGTCTGGCCGCAGCGTCGCTCCCCGTTCACAGCACCCTCGTCACGGACTATCTCGCAGGGCGAAGCATCGCACCGCTGCAAGCCGGCGATCCGCTCCGCTTCCATCCGCGCTGCTACTATCGGCCATCCCGGAAAGATCGTCCCGGCACGCGCCGGGCCTGGCCGGCGATGATCGCGCTGGTCACCGATCTGGCCGGTGCAATCACGGGCGTGCATCGCACCTGGCTCGATCCCACGACGATCGATAAAGCGCCGGTCGCCTATCCACGCCGCGCCATGGGTCATCTCCTGGGCCATGGGGTTCGCTTCGGTGCGGCCGGTCGGGTGATGATCGCCGGCGAAGGCATCGAGACGATCCTGTCGCTTCGCACGATCATGCCGACCTTGCCGGCAATCGCCGGATTGTCGGGCGCCCACCTTGCAGCCATCCGGTTCCCGCCGGATCTTCGGCGCCTCTATATCGCCCGCGACGAGGATTCCACCGGAGCCGCCGCCGAAAGCCTGCTGACCCGCAGGGCTGTCGAGGCCGGGATCGAGGTTATCCCGCTGGCGCCGATGCTGGACGATTTCAACTCGGACCTGCACGGCCTGGGGGCGGATCGGCTGCGGGCGCATCTGGCCCCTCAACTGCGGGACGAAGATGCCGAGCATCACCTTCTCCTGTCCGGCTGAAGGCCGGGAAGCGGGAGTTCGGCATTGTCGTCACCGGCGAAGCTGTGTCGCACCATAGGCGCCATTTTCGCTGAAGAGGCCGCCCCCACGCCTTCATAGAGGGCGACAGGAGCAGCAGGCGTCCAGCGAGCACAACGGACGACGGGGCTATTTTCCGCCGCGGCCGCGAGCGGCCGCTTTGCATCGCGAAGCAAAATAGCCCCGTCTGTCCGTCCTCCGCTTTGCTTCGGCCGCCATCGCGCGCCCGAAAGGGGCGCGCGCACGCTTGGCGCTTGGCGGTGTGCGCGCTGCCCGGCCCGCTGCCTTCCGTCGCCATGAAGGCCGCGAAGGTCGCGGCTCCCAGACGAAGGCGACACCCCATGAACGACAGCAACGACATTCCCGCTGACGAACCCGAACACGCCGAATCCCAGACGGCCTATCTGCTCCAGGAGATGCAGCTCTATGGCTACCGCCCCTTCGAGGATGAGCCGGATCAGCGGCCGCTACCCGAAACCCGCCTCGTCGACGGCGCAGTGGCCGATATGTTCGATGGCATCGTTTCGGCCCTGATTGACACGCGCATCGAACCCGACCTCGAGGATATCCTCTGGGGACTGGTCAACGTCTTTCACAACGGCATCCAGCGGGTCGAACGCGAACTGGACGACAATGAGGTCGCGCAGAAGCGGATGCAGCGCGAACAGGACGGCTCGGAGGTCAAGTCGGTCGAGCTGGAGCGGACGATCGCCGAAGGCGTGACGATGATCGAGCGCCGTGACACCTTCGAATATCTGCGCGACGCCGCCGCCGACCAGTACCGCACCTTCACCAAGAAGCCCTGGCTTCCCCGGTCCGGCTCGAAGGTCAATCGCAAGGCGCTGACCTCGGCGGTCATTGCCAGCAAGGACTTCATCAACGACCGCAAATGGTCCGACAAGCAGGTGCTTATGCCGAAAGGCGTCCGTATCGCGGTCTCATCCGGTCCGGCGTTCAACGATACGCGGCTGATCTGGTCGACGCTCGACAAGATCCGGGCCAGGTTCCCCGACATGGTTCTGATCCATGGCGCTACCGAAAGCGGCGGCGAGCATATCTCGGTCCTCTGGGCCGACCAACGCGGCGTGCCGAGCGTCCCCATCAAGCCCGACTGGAAACTCGGCAAGGCCGCGCCGTTCAAGCGTAATGACGAGATGCTGGCCGCCATGCCCAAGGGGCTGGTGGTGTTTCCGGGCACCGGCATCCAGTCGAACATCCGTGACAAGGCCAAAACGCTCGGCATCAAGGTCTGGGATTTCCGTCATCTGGGCGGCGCGTAAGCGCCGCCCATCGGCCACGTTCGACAGCAATCCGTGTCAACCAATCATTGACACGGACTTTCGTGTCGCCTATCTGTTGACACGTGGAAATTGATAGCATCAGGCACAAGGCGCTGCGACGACTGGTCGAAAAAGGCAGCGCCAGGGGCGTGATCGAGGCGGAACGCGTCATTGATATGATCGCCTTCCTGGTTTCGTCATCCAGCCTGGATGAACTCTCTGTTCCACCAAACTTCGGTTTCCATCCCCTGACAGGGGACCGCAAAGGCAGCTACGCCATGACGGTGACGAAGAATTGGCGGCTGACATTTACGATGGTGGACGACTCCACGATCGCGGATCTTGATTTGGAGGATTATCACTGATGGCTATCAAAGTTCATCCTTCGATCCATGTTCATCCCGGCCCCTGGCTCAAGCGCCAGATGGTCGAGCCGCATGGTATCAATGTGAAGGAGCTGGCGCAGCACTTCGGTGTCTCGCGGCAGAATCTGAGTAATGTCCTGAACGGGCACACCGGCCTGACTGCCGATATGGCGATCCGCTTCGAGAAGGCATTTGGCCTGAAAGCCGATACGCTCATGCGGATGCAGGGCGCCTATGATCTCGCCCAGGCACGGGGCCATGAGGACGAGATCAAGGTGTCAGCATTATCGAAGGCGGCTTGAAACGCGATGTTCGAAGCTCCCAATGCCGCGCGGCTCAAGATATCCATCAACGGGATTGAACCCGAAATCTGGCGCCGCATCATCGTGCCGGGCGCGTGGAACCTCGAACAGCTTCACCTGGCGATCCAGGCCGCGTTCAATTGGTGGAACTATCATCTCCACGAGTTTGAGATAGGCGGACTGCGCTATGGCGATGCCGCTCTTGCCGAGGATGGCTCGGTCGAGGGGGATGCGCGAGTCTTCGACGAACGCGCGGTGCGGATAAGGGATTTCCAGGGCGCCGGGATTGTCTTCAGCTATCTGTACGACTTCGGCGACAATTGGCGGCATCAGGTCGAAATCGAGGAAATGGTCTTTCTCGATACGCCCCCAACCCACGCAACCTGCATCGATGGCGCACGCGCTCGGCCGCCCGAGGATGTCGGCGGCATTTCAGGATATGAGCAATTTCTAGAGGTGCTGGCAGACCCGAAAGACCCCGAATACAGAGAAACCAAGCGGTGGTGCGGCGGATATTTCGACCCTGAGTGGTTCGATATTGCGATTGCCGACAAAGATGTTCGCGGCGCTTTGAAGCCGAATGTGAAGCGGCGTCTTCACCAGCCCAAGCCCAAGGCAACGCGACCTTCATCCACAGGTCGCTGACCGATCCCTTGAGCGCGGCCAAATTGCCAGACAAGGCCGATCGCGCCGCTTGGGCCGCCTCTGTTCCATTCAGAAATGGATATGGTCTGTCATAGCTTCTCGGCCATTCCCGTTCGCTCCAGGGCAGCTTACCCCGTTCGATCGATGCGCTCGGCGCCTTATCGCAGGCGGCGCGCGCGCCGGCTGGCTCGTTAGTCCCACCTTGCTCCGGAAGCTGCCGGAAGCGTCGGCTTTCCCGTGGCGCGCCGGAACGACTACCAGCCATTGAACGGATTTGATCGCAAGTCGGTGGTTTGACGGTGAACCAGGTCAGCGCGAAGTCGCTCGCCGGATATCCGGGGCCTTTGGCCAGTGCCGAAAGCAGGTGTGTTTGTTTCCTGTAGGGCTGCAAGCCGGTTCGCTCCCGTTCGCGAGCCAGCCTTGTCGCTGTTCTATTCGCATCGATCTCCGTCCTGCCTCGACCGAGGGGGCGGTCCCTTCCGACTGGCGAATCCCTAAGTCCGTTCCGTTTCCGCCAGCAACCCCGGCGGCGCCGGACCGAGTTGCCGCTGCGCGGCTGCCCGCACCACTCCCGCGCCTATGGGGTCAGGCCGCCGCCTGAAGGCGGCGATGCGGACGGCACCGGACGGCCTTTGATCGGGCTTCGTCGGAGGGACGGTCCCTCGGACTTGAAGCAACGGAGCAATATCATGCAGAACATCGTCATTCTCGCCGGCAATCTCGGCGCAGACCCGGAAAGCCGCACCACCCAGGGCGGCACCAACATCACCACCATTCGCCTCGCCACCTCGCGTCCCCGCTACAAAGACGGAAAGATCGTCCGCGATGAACAGGGTCGCCGGGTCCAGGACACCGAGTGGCATCGCATCACCTGCTTCAACGGCCTCGGCAAGACGGTACAGGAGCATTGCACGTCGGGGATGAAGCTTCTGGTCCGGGGCCGCATCCATTACACCCAGTGGACCGACCAGCAGGGCAACGACCGCTATGGCTGCGAGATCATCGCCGAAACGGTTGACTTCCTGAGCCGCGGCAAGCCCGCGCAGAAGGATGAAGGTTACACCGGGAACTACAACGACCTCGATGACGACATTCCGTTCTGATCGGGACGGAGCGGCCCGGCGGAGCAATCCGCCGGGCCTCTTTATTTGCCGACGCCCGGAACCAGCCGCCCCGGATCGCCCCCGCGGAAAACCGACCTTGCGTGTCGGTCTGCGTCCAGATGCATGACACGTCCGCCATACCCTGACCATCGCTGCCTGGACCGAAGCGAGACCGGGAAGGATGAGGCAGTGTCCACCCAGCCGGACCCGGTTTGAACGAACCTCCGGCGGTTCCGATTCCTCGCAGGCGCCACCGCCGCTCTCATTGGCTCTGATCCTTGGTCAGACCCATGGCTTCGCCATCAACCCATAAAGGGTCCGCTACGCGCAGCGTGCGGCCTTCGGGCTGCGCCCGTGCGGTGATTGCAGCCATGCGCCCGACACTTCGGGAGCCTGTCGAGCGGGGATGGTCCCCGCGACGAAAGACAGGAGCCCGCAATGTCCAAGTCGCTCAACACCGTATCCGCCTATGCCTGGAGCCTCGCGCGCAGCCTCATGGTCAATATCATCGTATTCCGAACCGAAGGCGGCCTGTTCAGCGCGATGCCGGCCAGCGAATGGGACGGCGATTCGGCAAGCATCGTTCTTGAGTTCGATCCCTTTGCCCGGTGAGACGGACGCGGGGCCGCTCGTCGGCCCCGCGTTCCTTGAATGCGTAGTGGCGGATTTCCGCAGATACGCCGTTACGTAGATACGATTCCCTAGTATATTAGGTGGCCATGAGTTAGGCAGAGCGGCGACGTCCCCCGCATGAGCTTGCGGGAGATCGTCGCCACCAACTTGCGTCACATGCGTCATGCCAAAGGCTTGTCGCAGGAGGAGCTTGCGGACCGTGCCGGGATCAACCGCAACTATGTTGGAATGCTGGAGCGCGAAGAACACGCGGCGACCGTCGATATGCTCGAACGGATCGCGACGATCCTCGACATTGACCCGATGGAATTCTTCCGCAAGTCGAGCTGATCTTCATCCGTTATTGTCGGGACCAACGGTGCGCAGGGTGTTCCACGACCCGCGTCTCCTTTGCGGAAGGTTCTGGCAGTGGGCGCGATTTGCGGGCCGCGCGCGAGGCGCTTATCCCATCGGTCGCATGACCGGGCTCCGTTTTCGGGACAACCGCAACGCGCCCTGGGCGCCAGGTGTCGCGCAATGACCATTCCTGCATTTGACGACGCGCCTCCGCAAACAAGGCGGGTGAACAGTTATGACGAACGCCATTTCGTTACCTATCTGCGCCTGCTCGAAGCGGATGCCGAGGGCGCGCACTGGCATGAGATTGTCCGCGTGATATTTGGCCTTGATCCGGCAACAGATCCCCAGCGCGCCTGGGGCATCTACGAAAGTCACCTCGCTCGCGCCAGGTGGATGACCGAAGTCGGATATCGCCATTTGCTCGAAGGACGCCCCCGGTAGAACCGTCGCCGCCGCCTACAGGGGATCGCTGCGCCGTGCGCGCAGGTTCGCCCGCAAGGCGTTGAATTCATGCGCTCGGGCGGTTCTTCTGGCGTGGGTGAGCGCAGGCAAGCTCGCTCTCCTGACCCCCAATGCGGGATACAGGGAGAGGTGCGATGCCAACTGCCAGCGATTGGCGGTCGCAAGCGATCGCCGGGGCAACCGCCAATTTCGATTATGCGGACTTTGCGCAGGAGTTCCTGCGGCACAACAAGAATTACCGCCGTGACTATGATCGGATGACATCGACGAGCGCGGACGGTGCACATCGGGAGAAGACCCTCGGCGCGGACTTCGTCCGGCGCTGGGGGTTGGTGTTTCCCCATCGACCCTTATGTGTCGGCCGCAGCCGCGCCCGCGCTATGGCGCCCCGACGTCGCGCCAGGCACAGTCGTGCTGGCGCCTCCGCCCCAAGGTTATGCCGCCGCGCCTGCATTTGATCCGGCCGATCTCGGCCCGATCGTCGCCGATCACACCGACCAGAGCGGTCGCCATCTCGTTATCGACGATCCCGGTGGACGCCTGCGCCTGTGGCTGTCTGATCCAGCGATGCGCGCTGGCACGATCATCGCACTCTCACCCGACGGGGACTATCCCTTGCGCCGGGCCGCCGCCGACCGCTTCCTGCGCCGACTTCAGGGAGCGCCGCGCGGCAGACGATCCGCCGCTTTCCGGCCAACGGAATTTCAGCGCCTGCGCCTGAGTTTCCTGCTCCACCTGCTCAGTCTCCTCGCGGCTGGTCTGAGCACCCGCGAGCTGGCCGACGCCGCGGTTTATCCCGGCCTGGAGCTTCACGGTTCCAACTGGCGCGCGGCCAATGAACGCCGGCAGGTTCAACGACTGCGCGACGAGGCCATTCGGCTCAGCGAGACCGGATATCTCGATCTGCTCCGGAGCCGGTAACGCTCTACGCCGGTGCGACATTTCCCGCAGGCTTATTTTACCCTCTCTCCCGGCATAGGCGGCATACGCCAGCCTTGTCTCCAGCACCACGCGCCTTGCCCTCGTGGCCCGCGCTTCGACGGAGACCGATCATGCAGCCTGACGCCCCAGACACTGCGCCGCGCTTTCTGCGAACACCCGATGCTGCGAAGCGTCTGGGCCTCTCGCCGCGCACCCTGGAGAAACATCGCTGCTTCGGAACCGGCCCCATCTACCACAAGCTCGGCGGACGCATCGTCTACACGGTTGCCGACATCGACGAGTGGGCGGCGGCCGGGATGCGGCGCTCGACATCCGATCCGGGACCCGGCCTGGCCACGACAAGGCGGCACGCCAGCGGGACGCGCGGGCGATAATCCATGTCGCTAAGCAAAGCTCCCGCCCGGCAGCTCGACCTGTTCCGCCCGGCCGGCGGTGATGTCGCACCGCGCGATGCCCAGGATCTGATGAGCTGGCCCTTCTTCTCGCTCGCCAAGAGCAAGCGGGTCGCACCGATCGAGTTTCGCATGGGCGAGGTCTCGATCCAGGTCGAGGCGACGCCCGAACATGGCATGGCCACCATATGGGATGCTGATATTCTGATCTGGGCCGCGAGCCAGATCGTCGAGGCGCACGACGCCGGCCTGCCGACCTCGCGCCTCATCGCCGCCACGCCCTATGACATCCTGACCTTTACAAGGCGCGGCACCGGCAAGGCCAGCTATGAGCGGCTGCGCGCCGGTCTCGACCGGCTTCAGTCGACCACGATTGCCACCAGCATCCGTCAAACCACCCAGCGGCGGCGCCATCGCTTCTCCTGGATCAACGAATGGCGCGAGCGTCTCGACGGGAAGGGCCGCGCGCTCGGCATCGAGATGATCGTTCCCGACTGGTTCTACGCCGGGGTCCTGGATCACGCGCTCGTCCTTACCATCGACCGCGCCTATTTCAGCCTGACCGGCGGGCTGGAACGCTGGCTCTATCGCATCTGCCGCAAGCATGGCGGACGGCAGGAACATGGGTGGAGCTTCGACGTCGCTCACCTCCACCTGAAGTCGGGCGTCCTCTCGCCGCTCAAGCGGTTCAGCTTCGAATTGCGCGATATCGTCCGCCGCCAACCCCTGCCCGGATACCGGCTGACCCTCACCTTCGAACTCGGCCGCCACCGGCTGAACTTCACCCCGCTCCCCATCGATCCGCTCGACGCCGTCATGCGGCGGATGGGCTACCCGCCTGTGGATAAGTTGCCATGAGACACGGACTATCAGGAACCGCGACTATCGGACGATCGGGAACCCGATCCTCGGACTATCAGGAACCGAAACCACCTATAACACAATGGAATCATTGCACGATTCCGCCCCTTAACATTGCTAACTCTGAATCCTTCGGATTCATGCTAACGGGCTGCGCCCCTGTGGACGAAGCGCGATGATCGTCGCGTTCCTCAATCAGAAGGGCGGCGTCGGCAAGACGACCCTCGCGCTCCACCTGGCTGGCCAGTGGGCCATCACCGGCAAGCGCGTGCTCCTAATCGATGCCGATCCGCAGGGTTCGGCGCTGGACTGGGCCCAGGAGCGCGCGTCGCAAGGCTTGCCGCGACTGTTCAGCGTCGTCGGTCTCGCACGCGACACGCTGCACCACGAGGCGCCGGAGCTGGCGCGCAGCGTCGACCATGTGGTGATCGACGGGCCGCCCCGTGTCGCGGGATTGCTCCGCTCGGCTCTGCTCGCCGCCGATCTGGTCCTCCTGCCGGTGCAGCCATCGCCGCTTGACGGATGGGCTTCGGCCGAGATGCTGACGCTGCTCGATCAGGCCCGCATCTTCAAACCCGCGATCGCGGCGCGGTTCATTCTCAACCGCTATCCTGCGCGCACGCTGATCGGACGCGCCACTGCCGACAACCTTGCTGACCATGATCCGACTCTGCTGCCGGCCCATGTCGGTCAGCGGGTGATCTTCGCAGATGCGTTGCGAACCGGGCGGCTCGCGTCCGAAATGAACTCGGGCAGCATCGCCGCGCGCGAAATCGTCGCTTTGGCGCAGCAGGTCGGGAGCCTGCTCTCATGAGCGGTCCGGGCAAATCGTCCCGGCGTTTCGTCGCCCGGCCGCGCGGTGTTGAATCCTGGGTGTCCGACGGCGATCGGGAACGAACCACGCCGCCATCACGCAGCGCGAACACCGCGCGGCTCACCATCGACGTGACGCCGGAACTGCGCAGACGGATCAAGTTCGCCGCGCTCCAGCGCGGGCTGACGCTGGCCGATCTGTTGCGCGCCCTGCTGGTCGAAGCCTTCCCGGACGAGGATCAGGAGCGCGCCCCATGATCGCCGCCCGCGATGATCGCACCCGCGTCGACCTGCTGTGGATCGAGAAGAAGATCGAGCGCTGGATACGCTTCGGACGCCCTGTCGAGGATCAGATACTCGACCGGCGCCGTCGCCGTCTCGGCTTCGCTCCTGGCAGCATATTCGCCTTCGTGCGCTGGGCGTCCAACGACTTCGGCACGGTCGTTTCCCGCATCGACATTCTGCGCGCGGTCCTGCCGGGGGAACCCTATCAGACCGTGCCCGGCGTCGATCCCGGCGGCGACATTCTGCTGCGGCTTTCCGGCTGGCCGAAGGTCCAGCGCGTGTTCGAAGCGATCGACGCGGTGGACGCACTCGACATCGATCCCGCCGACACCGCGCCGGACCATTGGCGCCACGTCCACAATCGTCTCGCCGCCCGCGAAACGCCGCGTCCCTACACGCTGGAGCGCCACCGCGCCTGGCTCGCCCGCAAAGGCTCCCTGCAATGACCTATCCGTGGAAAACGCTCGCGGCGGCCGTCGTCGCGGTCAATCTCATCGCGATCTCCATGTGGATCGATCCGCCGCCGCGACTGATCTGGAATGCCAGTCCGAGCGTTCCGATCGGCTTCTACCGCGTGCGGACGGGCGACTCCGTCCCGCGCGGCGCGCTTGCCGTGGTGATGCCGCCGCCGGATATCGCGGGGTTCCTCGCCGAGGGCGGTTATCTGCCGCTCGGCCTGCCACTCCTCAAGCGTGTCGCGGCGCTTCCCGGACAGACGGTTTGCCGGACTGGCGACACCATAAGCATCGATGGCCGGACCGTCGCCGTCGCCAAGGCGACCGACCGGCTTGGCCGCGCGCTGCCGGTCTGGGCGGGCTGCCGAACGCTCGCAGCCGACCAGCTCTTCTTCCTCAACGCCGACCGCGAGGACAGCCTCGACGGCCGCTATTTCGGACTGCTTCCCGCAGCAACCGTGATCGGTCGGGCGACGCCGATGTGAGCGTTCGCCGTGCCGCGAAATCTCTTCCACCCCGCCAAGCAAAGGAGACTGGCAATGCAACCCAATATCTTCAAACCCACCGATGATGGCTATACGGGCCGCATCCGGTTGTTCGGCATCGATGAGGTTATCGCCCTCGTTCCCGCCGAACCGAGCGATGCAGAAAAAGCGCCGGATTTCCGCGTCCTGCTCGACGACGAACATGGCCCCAGAGTCGGCGCTGCGTGGAAGGATGTCGGCGAACGCGCGGGCGACTATGTCTCGCTGGAGATCGAAAGCCCGTTGTTCGCGGGCCAGACTCTGCGCGCGCATCTCTTCCGCACCGACGACGAGGGTTCGGCTTTCCGCCTGTCGGTAAGCCGTCCGCGTGTCCGCGAAGATCGGAGCTGATCCGGTGCGCCCGCGCTGCTGCACATCGCGCCGCCGGGCGCTGTCGCTGGCGTTGCTCGCAAGTCTTGCGAGTGCGCCGGCGACGGCCATCGCGCGCGGCGAAACCGCCACGGCGCAGTCGTCGTCCGCGGTGACGCCGATCGCCGCTCATGTGGCCGAGGCATCGCGTCGTTTCGGTATCCCGGAGCGCTGGATATGGGCGGTCATGCGTGTCGAGAGCGCGGGCGATGTGACCGCGCTCTCGCACGCTGGAGCCATGGGGCTGATGCAGATCATGCCCGGCACCTGGGCGGAACTTCGCGCGCGTTATCGTCTCGGCCGCAATCCCTACGACCCCCGCGACAACATCATCGCGGGCGCCGCCTATCTTCGTGAATTGCACGATCGTTACGGCAATCCGACTGCAATGCTGGCAGCCTATAACGCTGGCCCGGGACGCTATGATGAGCATCTGGCGAACGGCCGCCCGCTACCGCGAGAGACGCGCGCCTATCTCGCCATGCTCGCGCCGATGGTCGGCGGAGCGCCCGCTCGCGCGCTCGCCAGCGCGCCCGCCGATGCGCTGGCCTGGACCCACGCGCCGCTCTTTTCCCGTCCGGTCAGCGTCACGTCCGGCACAGTTTCGACGCCATCCGTAGCGCCACGGGGCGATGCCGGAGAGATACCAGATCCAGCCCCTTCCGAAGTCGAGGATAGCCTGTTCGTCCCTCTTTCCGGTCACCAGCCGTCATGAGGCGCCCGCTCGCAGGCAGGCGTAGTCTGGGGCGCAACGGCGTTCGCTATCGCATACGAGGCCGGGAAGGCAGGGAAATAAGGGGAGCATCGCAAGATAAAAGGACCGCCAGCAGGCTCGGTCCAGATGGTTGGTTGGTCGGGGGTTTTTCGTATGGCTCCGTGAGCGGCCTGCCAGCATGTTTTCGTGAAACTGCCGAAATTCTCGTCAATCCGCGTCTGGCGGGCTTTTGCGCCGATGGTTCCAGCCTCCGATGAGCGGCCCCGACGACGAGTTCCAGGTCAGGCCTGGACGGCCCCGCGACGGAGGGACAAAAGGCCGGCAAGCGAAGTCCTTCGTCGGCCAGGTGCTGCGGGCGGCGAACAAAGGCGGGCGCGGCGGTCGCACATACAGTCCTCGCCGGAAAGGGGGCGGCGCTTCCCGCTTCGGGCGCGGCCGAGTGACAGCCCCTCGTCGCGCGCGCAGGTCATCGGATCGACGCGTCGTCGTCAAGATGCGGATTGTCCGGCACCAAGGGGGCAAATATCGTGCAGCGCCGCTTGCCCGGCACGCCAGCTATCTCGAACGCGAAGGTGTCACTCGCGACGGGGCGCCGGGCCGACTGTTCGACGCGACTGGCGACCAGGCGGACGGGAACGCCTTTGCTGATCGCTGCGAGGACGACCGCCACCATTTTCGGATCATCATCTCACCGGAGGACGCCAGAGAGATGGAGGACCTGCGTGCCTTTACCCGCGAGTTGATGGCAGATGCACAGCGCGACCTTGGCACCTCGCTCGACTGGGTGGCGATCGATCACTGGAACACCGACGACCCCCATATTCATGTGCTGGTTCGTGGTCGCGGTGACGATGGCCGCGACCTCGTCATAAGCCGGGACTATATCCGCGAGGGCTTCCGCCATCGCGCCGAGGACCGCGTGACCCTTGAAATGGGGCCGCGCACACAGCGCGAGATCCAGGCCGCACTCGGTCGCGAGGTTCAGGCCGATCGCTGGACCAGCCTCGATCGCTCGCTGAGAGATATCGCCGATCGTCATGGCGGCATTGTCGATCTGCGCCCGGACGCCAATGGTCATGGAGCTCAAAACCGGCATCTCCTGATAGGCCGCGCGCAGAAGCTCGAAGCCCTGGGCCTGGTCGATCCGCTCGGTCCCGCAGCCTGGACCATCAAGCCGGGTCTGGAAGACAAGCTGCGCGATCTCGGCGTTCGCGGCGATATCATCAAGACTATGCATAAGGCGATGGGTAAGGACACGCCGAATCCGGACGTATCGCGTTTCGCGATCCACCTCGCTCCGCCGGTCGATCCGATCGTGGGCCGTCTGGTTGATCGCGGGCTTTATGATGAACTCAAAGGGAGCGCCTTTGCCGTGGTCGACGGCATCGATGGTCGCACCCATCATCTCCGGTTCGAGGATCTCGAAATGACCGGGGACGCGAAGCCAGGCGCAATTGTCGAGCTGCGCTCCTGGGATGACGTTAGGGGACAGCGGCGCCATTCGCTCGCGACGCGCTCGGATCTGACCTTGAGCCAACAGATCAGCGCTGATGGCGTCACCTGGCTCGATCGCAATCTGATCGCCCGCGAACAACCTGTGCTGGGCGGCGGATTCGGCGCTGAGGTGGCCTCGGCGCTGGAAGCGCGCTGCGATTATCTCGAGGGGGAGGGTTTCGCCCAACGTCGCGGGCAACGAGTAGTATTCGCACGGTCGTTGTTGAAGACGCTGAAAGAGCGTGAGCTGCAACGGGCGCAGACGGAAATTGCGGGCCGGACGGGCCTCGCGCCGCAGCCGTCGGCGCCTGGGGAGCATGTCGCCGGAGTCTACCGGGAGCGCGTCACGCTCGCATCCGGCCGCTATGCCATGATCGACAATGGTCTCGGGTTCCAACTCGTACCGTGGCGCCCCGCGCTGGAGCAGAATCTGGGGCAGCATGTGTCCGGGACAATGACGCCGGGCGGCGGGGTTGATTGGACCTTTGGCCGACAGCGGGGCCTGGGTCTGTAGCAAATCTTGGCCTGCTTTCCTGACGTCAAACAGGATCGAAAAAGGATATTTGGCGCCTAGTTTAACAAATTTTCGTTGAATGTGGCGACAAATGCCCTATTTGTGGGTCGAGGAGCGGCGCAGATGCTATACAGCTTGGACATTGAGAACTTCTATTCCATCCGCGAGCGGCAGGTCATCGACCTGCGCGCGGCTGGAAACGCGCCCGACACTCCCGAACGGTTGGCACCAATCTGGGCGGGTTCCAAGGAGCGGGCGCCCAAGGTGGTCGCTATCTTCGGTCCAAACGCTTCGGGCAAATCAACGGTGCTGCGCGCACTGTCTTTTGTGGCCTGGTTCGTACGCGACAGCTTCAGCATCGCGCCCGGTGCGCGTCTGCCTTACGAACGTTTCAATGACGAAGCATCCTTGGCTGCGCCGACGCGCCTGTCGGTCTCGCTGGCCGGCCTTGCTGATCCCGAGAGTGATGATCCGAATGGACCACAATGCCGGTACGCGTATGAGGTGACGCTGGGCGGCGCGGCAGGTCAGGCGCAGGAGGTGCTGGCTGAAGCGATATATTATTGGCCGCCGGACACCGGGCGTAAGGTTCGCCTGTTCGAGCGCGATCGTTACGGCAAGGTGACGGCGGCGAGCGCCTTTGGCCTTTCCGGCTACCGGCAGGCACTGGAGAAGGTGCTGCGGCCGAACGCAAGCGTCATCTCGACGCTTGCCCAGCTCAAGCATCCCTTCGCCACATCCATCTGGCAGGCGGCTTCACTCGTCATCTCCAATATCCTGATCGAGAAGCAGGATGGACTGGAGGATCAGATGGTGCGCCACTATGCTAGCAATCCGGCGCTGGTCGATGCGCTCAACCGTGAGATCGAGCGGATCGACCTCGGCATCAAGGCGATGCGACTCGAATCCGGTCCCAACGGTCCAATCGCGCTGTTCACTCATGAAGGCCATGATGGTCCGATGCCGCTCGTACTGGAAAGCCACGGCACGCGGATGTTCCTGCGTATCTATCCAATCATTCTTCAAGCGTTAGAAACCGGCGGCCTCGCGGTAATCGACGAACTGGACACCGCTATCCACCCTCTGGTGTTGCCTGAGATTCTGCGCTGGTTCCACGATCCGGAACGTAATCCGCATGATGCCCAACTTTGGATGACCTGCCATAACGCCTCCCTGCTGGAGGAACTCATCAAGGAGGAAGTGCTGTTCTGCACCAAGGACCGGCGCGGTCGCACCGAGGTCTACACGCTGCGCGACGTCCAGTCGGTCCGGCGCGACGACAATTATTATCGCAAATATCTGAGCGGCACCTACGGCGCCGTTCCCCAAATCGGATGAGGCGGCCACAACGCCGCCGCATCCCGCAGCGCAGGCGATTGTTTGTCGGCTGCGAGGGAGAGAGCGAACGCGGCTATGGAGCATTCCTCACCCGTCTGATCGAAGATCAGCAACTTGCGGTCCATCTCGATCTGGTTGTGCTGCAACCTGGCGGCGGCGATCCATGTGGCATCGTTGAACTGGCTGCTCGCAGGATCGCGCAGAAGCAGAAAAGTCGTGGCGAACCCTATGATCGCAAGATTGTGCTGCTCGATGCCGACCGGCTCGGCGCCGTCCCGGAACGTGATCAGCGTCTCTTCCAGCTAAGCCGCCGCGAGAATATTCATCTTGTATGGCAACGGCCCTGCCATGAAGCCACGTTGCTGCATCACATCGACGGATGTGAACGCCTTGATCCGCAAAGCACCGCAGGGGCGCTTCGCGAGTTACGACGGCGATGGAATGACTATCAGAAAGGGATGTCAGCCAACCGACTTGCCGAACGTCTGGACCTCGACGCCGTTCATCGCGCCGCGGCTGTTGAGCAAGACCTCGCCGTCTTTCTCACCGAGATTGGATTGGTTCGGTGACCGGGTCATCGGTCCATGCGGGAGGCTGTTGGATGCTGCGTCATTCCCGAGGTTCAGCGGACGATCGGTCCAGCCGTATGGCGAAATTCGATGCAAATAGAGTCTGAGACGCGCGTAATTCGCCTACGCTATCATTTGTATTTGCACGATAGCGTTTCTATTTCTTCGATCGCTCTCGCTAAGATATTGTAATCGCAATCATTGGATCCCGACCTTTAGGCAATTTGCCGGAAAGGAAGGGTTATGTCGGCTACCAAGATATTGTGGGGCCAGATCCTCGCAGTCTTCGCGATCGTTCTCACATCAGTCTGGAGCGCGACCCAGTGGACGGCCGCCGCGCTCGCCCATCAACCCCAGCTCGGATCACCCTGGTTCACCATAGGCGACTGGCAGATCTATCCGCCGCCCGCTTTCTTCTGGTGGTGGTTTTCGTTCGACGCCTATGCACCCGACATATTTCTGCACGGCGCCTATATCGCCGTCTCAGGTGGATTCGTATCGATTGCCGTCGCCATAGGCATGTCGGTCTGGCGCGCCCGTGAACTGAAGAATGCAGAAACCTATGGCTCGGCGCGCTGGGCGACCGAGACGGAGGCGCGCGCCGCCGGCTTGCTGGGTGATGATGGCGTCATTCTCGGCAAGCTCGGCACGAACTATCTTCGCCACGATGGCCCGGAGCATGTGCTGTGCTTCGCGCCAACCCGCTCGGGCAAGGGCGTCGGCCTCGTTGTTCCCAGTTTGCTGACCTGGCCGGGCAGCTGCATCGTCCACGACATCAAGGGCGAGAACTGGGGACTGACCGCAGGCTTCCGCAGCCGTTTCGGCAAGGTGCTGCTGTTCGACCCGACCAATGCCGCGAGCGCGGCCTATAACCCCTTGCTCGAAGTGCGCCGCGGCGAATGGGAAGTCCGCGATGTTCAGAATATCGCCGACATATTGGTCGATCCCGAAGGGTCGCTCGAGAAGCGCAACCACTGGGAAAAGACCAGCCACGCGCTGTTGGTGGGCGCCATTCTCCATGTGCTCTATGCCGAGTCCGACAAGACGCTGGCCGGCGTCGCCAACTTCCTCAGCGATCCGGGCCGCCCGATCGAGACCACGCTGCGGGCCATGATGCTAACCCCGCATCTGGGAGACGCGGGCGTCCACCCGGTCGTCGCCTCGGCGGCGCGGGAACTCCTCAACAAGAGCGAGAATGAACGGTCGGGGGTGCTCTCGACCGCCATGTCGTTCCTGGGCTTGTATCGCGATCCCGTCGTCGCGGCCGTCACACGGCAATGCGACTGGCGCATCGCCGACCTCGTGAACGGGCCGCATCCAGTCTCGCTCTACCTCGTCGTGCCGCCGTCCGACATCAACCGCACCAAGCCGCTGGTCCGCCTCATCCTCAACCAGATCGGCCGCCGGCTGACCGAGGAGTTGAACTCCACTGCCAAGCGGCAGCGCCTGCTGCTGATGCTCGACGAGTTTCCGGCTTTGGGCAGGCTGGACTTCTTCGAATCCGCGCTCGCCTTCATGGCCGGGTACGGAATGAAATCCTTCCTGATCGCCCAGTCGCTCAATCAGATCGAGAAGGCCTATGGCGTCAATCACTCGATCCTGGATAACTGCCACGTCCGGGTTTCGTTCGCGACCAACGACGAGCGGACGGCCAAACGGGTCTCCGACGCCCTCGGCACCGCGACCGAAATGCGGGCGATGAAAAACTATGCGGGCCACAGGCTCAGCCCCTGGCTCGGTCATCTGATGGTGTCGCGATCCGAGACCGCCCGCCAGCTTCTCACGCCTGGAGAGATCATGCAGCTTCCACCCGACGATGAGATCGTCATGGTGGCGGGCACGCCGCCGGTGCGGGCGAAGAAGGCGCGATATTTTACCGATCCCCGTCTCACCCGCCGCTTGCTGCCGGCGCCAAAACCCCGGCGCAACCAGCGGCCGCCACGTCCAGACGACTGGACGGGTATCGAACCGCCGCCGCAGCCGGACAGTCCGCCTCCAAGTCAATCCGGCGGTGCGGCCGCCACGCCTGAGAATGCCGACAGCGATGACGCCAATGCCAATATCCGCCGTGAGCCGGGGCTTCCCGACCATGAGGAGGTGGTGCGTGAGGCGCCGGCGCCCGTCAACGAGTTCGATTTCGACGAACCGGATACAGCCAGCGACGAGGCGACCACCCAGCGCCGGATGCACCGCATCGCCCGCATCGCGAGCCTCGATCCCGGCGACGGCATCGAGCTTTGACAGGGAGAACCCAGACCATGCGCGTCAAACGCACTTATCGTCTGCCGCCCGATCTCGTCGATCAGATCGAGGACTATGCCGCCCGCAAGCGCGTGCCGCAGACGCACATCATCGAGGCCGCACTTCTCTCGTTCCTGTCGCCAGACGGGCCTGAGCGCCTGGAGGCGGCGCTGGCGCGGCGCCTCGATCGCCTGTCGCGGCAACTGGAGCGAGCCGAGCAGAACATCACCATCTCCAATGAGGCGATCGCCCTGTTCGTTCGCTTCTGGCTCACCACAACCCCGCCCTTGCCCGACACCGGGCAGGCGGCCGCGAAGGCCAGCGGCAATGAACGCTATAAGGCCTTCATCGAAGCGCTTGGCCGTCGGGTCGAGACGGGGTCGAGTCTCGCTCGTGAGATCACGCAGGACGTTGATTCACAGGCGAGCCGTCCCGTTACCGGGTTTGAGGACTGAATAAGTCCTACGCCCGGCTTTCTATTCCTTCGACGCCCTACGCTAAACGCAAATAGTTGTTGCGATAGCGTTTTTTCTGTCTCTTCTAACTGTCCCCATGCCCACGCGCGGCTCGCGCCAAGGCGCAATCAGGGGACGGTCATTGGCAAGCTACAGCCTTAAACCGGAGAGTTCGGCACGCGGTGCGCGGATGCTTCGCACGGCGCTGGGCGCTTCGATCGCGGGCTGGCTGGCGGACCCGAAGACCGTCGAGGTCATGCTGAACCCCGATGGCCGGTTATGGCTCGACCGGCTGGGCGAAGGCCTGTCCGATACCGGCGAACGGCTTTCACCGGCTGACGGTGAGCGGATCATTCGGCTGGTCGCCCATCATGTCGGCGCCGAGGTTCATGCAGGGAGCCCGCGCGTCTCGGCCGAGCTGCCGGATAGCGGGGAGCGGTTCGAGGGGCTGTTGCCGCCTGTCGTCGCAGCGCCGGCCTTCGCGATCCGCAAGCCCGCCGTGGCTGTCTTCACCCTCGATGATTATGTCGCCGACGGGATCATGACGCGGTTGCAGGCGTCGGCGCTGCAAATCGCAGTCGCCGACAAGGCCAATATCCTGGTCGCCGGCGGCACCGGCACCGGCAAGACCACGCTGACGAACGCGCTGCTGGCCGAGATCGCCAAAACCGGCGACCGGGTCGTTCTGATCGAAGACACCCGCGAGCTTCAGTGCAGCGCCCCCAATCTGGTGGCGATGCGGACCAAGGACGGCGTCGCCAGCCTGTCGGATCTCGTTCGTTCCTCTTTGCGCCTCCGCCCGGACCGGATTCCGATCGGCGAGGTGCGCGGCGCCGAGGCCCTCGATCTCCTCAAGGCCTGGGGCACGGGCCATCCCGGCGGCGTCGGCACGATCCACGCCGGCAGCGCGATCGGCGCGCTACGCCGCATGGAACAGCTCATCCAGGAAGCGGTGGTGACGGTGCCGCGGGCGCTGATCGCGGAGACCATCGATCTCGTCGCGGTCCTTGTGCGCGATGGCCATGGTCGTCGGCTGTCCGAACTCGCCCGCGTCGATGGGCTCAATGCCGCCGGTGAATATGCGCTGCGCCAGCTCCCCGGCCCGCTCGAGCCCGTCCGCAGGGCGGAAGACGTCCCCATCCATCAGACAGGAGAACTCGGATGACCAACGCACTTTCCCGTTTCCGCAGCACCGCCAACACGGCGATGATCGGCCTCGTGGTCGCGCTCGCCATGTCGAGCGCGGCCAGGGCGTCAGGCTCCTCGATGCCCTGGGAAGCGCCGCTTCAGTCGATTCTTCAGTCGATCGAAGGGCCGGTCGCCAAGATCGTGGCGGTCATCATCATTATCGTGACCGGCCTGACCCTGGCGTTCGGCGACACCAATGGCGGGTTTCGGCGGCTGATCCAGATCGTGTTCGGTCTTTCGATAGCCTTCGCCGCCAGTTCCTTCTTCCTCTCCTTCTTCAGCTTCGGCGGCGGGGCCGTCATCTGATGTTGGGCGGCGGAGATGAGGTCGCGGGCTTCTACGCCCCCGTCCACCGGGCGCTGACCGAGCCCATCCTGCTCGGCGGCGCCCCGCGCACGCTCGCCATCGCCAATGGCACGCTGGCGGCCGCGATCGGTCTCGGCCTCCAGTTGTGGATTGCCGGCGGCGTGTTCTGGCTGGTCGGCCATCTTGCCGCCGTCTGGGCCGCGCGCCGCGATGCGCAGTTCGCCGACGTCGCCCGCCGTCATCTCCGATACCCCGCGCATTTGCGTGTCTGAGGCGGAGCAACACCATGATGAACCTCGCCGAATATCGCCAACGCGCTGCCTGGCTCAGCGACTTCCTGCCCTGGGCCGCTCTGATTGCCGAGGGCGTCGTCCTCAACAAGGACGGCTCATTCCAGCGCACCGCGCGTTTTCGTGGCCCCGATCTTGATTCCGCCACACCGTCTGAACTGGTGGGCGTTACCCACCGGCTCAACAATGCACTCCGGCGCCTGGGATCGGGGTGGTCGATCTTCGTCGAAGCCCAGCGCATCCCGTCCGACGACTATCCCGTTTCGGACTTCCCCGACCCGGTCTCGTCGCTGGTCGACGAGGAACGCCGCGCCCAGTTCGTCGACGCGGGCGCGCATTTCGAGAGCCGCTATTATCTCACGCTGCTCTGGATGCCGCCCGCCGAGGACGCGGCCCGCGCCGAAAGCTGGCTCTACGAAGGCAAGGCCAAAGACGGGGTCGATCCCTGGGAACTGGTCAAGAGCTTCACGGATCGCTGCGCCCAGCTTCTCAATCTGATCGACGGGTTCGTGCCCGAATCCGCCTGGCTCGATGATGCGGAGACTCTGACCTATCTCCACTCGACGATCTCGACCCGGCGCCAGCGGGTCCGCGTGCCCGAAACCCCGATGTATCTCGATACGCTGCTGGCCGATGAGCCGCTGACCGGCGGTCTCGAGCCCCGGCTGGGCCGGCATCATCTGCGCGTCCTCACCGTGATCGGATTTCCGACAATGACCTGGCCGGGGATTCTCGATGAACTGAACCGGCTCGCCTTTCCCTATCGCTGGTCCACCCGCGCCATCATGCTCGACAAGGGCGACGCGACGAAGCTGCTGTCGAAGATCCGGCGGCAATGGTTCGCAAAGCGCAAATCCATCGCAGCCATCGTCAAGGAGGTGATGACCAATGAGGCGTCGGTCCTCATGGACAGCGACGCATCGAACAAGGCGGCGGACGCCGATGCGGCGCTGCAGGAGCTGGGCGCCGATGATGTGGGACAGGCCTATGTGACCGCGACTGTCACGGTCTGGGATGAAGACCCGGGTATCGCCGCCGAGAAACTGCGTCTCGTCGAAAAGATCGTCCAGAGCCGCGACTTCACCTGCATCCCCGAAGGCATGAACGCGATCGAGGCCTGGCTCGGATCGCTCCCCGGTCATGTCTATGCCAATGTTCGGCAGCCGCCGCTCTCGACGATGAACCTTGCCCACATGATCCCGCTCTCGGCGATCTGGGCGGGGCAGCCGCGCGACGAGCATTTCAAGGCGCCGCCGCTGCTGTTCGCCAAGACCGAAGGCAGTACGCCGTTCCGCCTGTCGCTTCATGTCGGTGACGTCGGCCATACGCTGGTCGTCGGCCCGACCGGCGCGGGCAAATCCGTGCTGCTCGCGACCATGGCGCTCCAGTTCCGGCGCTATCCCGGCAGTCAGATTTTCGCCTTCGATTTCGGCGGCAGTATCCGTGCTGCGGCTCTCGGCATGGGAGGCGATTGGCAGGATCTCGGCGGAAGCCTGTTTGCGCGGGATGGCGACACGGAGGAGACAGGCGGCGTCCTGTTGCAGCCGCTGGCCCGGATCGATGATGCAGCCGAACGAGCCTGGGCTGCCGAATGGCTTGCCGCCATCTTCGAAGCCGAAGGCGCGACAGTCGATCCGCAGGCCAAGGACCATATCTGGTCGGCCCTGACCTCCCTCGCCAGCGCTCTGCCCGGCGAGCGAACGCTCACCGGGCTCGCCGTGCTACTCCAGTCGCAAGAGCTGAAGCAGGCGCTTGCGCCATGGTGCGTGGGCGGCGCCTGGGGGCGGCTGCTGGATGCCGAACAGGAACGGCTCGGCACCGCCTCGGTGCAGGCGTTCGAGACCGAAGGGCTGATGGACAGTGGCGCGGCGCCCGCCGTTTTGTCCTATCTCTTCCACCGCATCGCCGGGCGGCTCGATGGGAGCCCCACGCTCATCATCATCGACGAAGGCTGGCTGGCGCTGAACTCGCCCGCCTTCGCCCGCCAGCTCTCCACATGGCTGGTGACGCTGCGCAAGAAGAACGCCAGCGTCATCTTCGCCACCCAGTCGCTTGCCCAGATCGAGAACAGCAGCGTCGCGCCCGCGATCATCGAAAGCTGCAAGACGCGTATCCTGCTCCCCAACGAACGCGCGCTCGAGCCGCAGATCGCCCGCATCTACCGCGCCTTCGGTCTCAATGACCGGCAGATCGAAATCCTGGCCCGTTCGACGCCCAAGCGGGATTATTACTGCCAGTCCCCACGCGGCAACCGGCTGTTCGAGCTGGGTCTCGGCGATGTCGCGCTCGCTTTCGCGGCCGCCTCTTCCAAGACCGACCAGATCACCATCGGCGAACTGATGGACGCCCATGGGCAGCAGGGCTTCGCCGACGCCTGGCTGCGCCATCGCGGTCTGAACTGGGCGGCCGACCTTCTGCCCGCTTTCACAGAGGAGAATCCGCTATGACACGTCATAAACTGCGCCGCAGCATCATCGTCGGCATCGCGATGCTGGGTCTAACAGCCGTCCCAGAGCCTGCCAGCGCGCAGCTCGGCTTCGGCGGGATCGTCTATGACCCGACCAACTATGCGCAGAATGTGCTGACCGCGGCGCGCTCGCTCCAGCAGATCAACAATCAGATACAGCAGATCCAGCAGCAGGCGACGTCGCTCATCAACGAGGCCCGCAACCTCGCTTCGCTGCCGTTCAGCAGCCTGGGCGAGCTTCAGGCGCAGATTCAGCAGACCCGCCAGTTGCTGAGCGAGGCGCAGCGCATCGCCTATGATGTGAAGACGATCGAGGACGCCTTTACCGCGCGCTATCGTAATGTCGATATGAGCGCGTCCGACGCGACCCTGATCGCCAATGCCCGCGAGCGCTGGCGGGACAGTGTCGGCAGCTTCGAGGATGCGCTCCGCGTCCAGGCCGGCGTCGTCGGCAATATCGAAGGCTCGCAGACGGCGATGGCGGACATCGTCGGCGCCAGCCAGTCGGCGACCGGCGCGCTTCAGGCGGCCCAGGCCGGCAACCAGCTTCTTGCCCTGCAATCGCGTCAGATCGCCGATCTCACCGCGCTTCTCGCCGCGCAGGGCCGCGCCCAGGCGCTCGAATCCGCGCGCAACGCCGCCACCGAAGAGCAGGGCCGCGAGCATTTTCGCCGTTTCATGCGCCGCAGCGGCCAGTGACCGGGCGATAATCGAGAAGGGGAAACGCACATGAGCCGCAGCGCCAGGATCGCCGGAGTCGCGCTTGCCGGAGGCCTGTTGATGGCGACCGCTATCGCCATAGCGGTGGACGAGCGCAAACCTGCCGCGCCTCTGCCATCGCCCACAGATCTCGCGCCGTACGATCCCTTGCGCGACGAGCTTGCCCGTTGCCGCACGCTCACCATGCCGGATTCCGGCTGTGACGCGGCCTGGGAGGAACATCGCCGCCGCTTCCTCGGACGCGAGGATGACCGGCCATGAACGACACCGGCGTCATCAATACCTTCCTCGACACGTTCAACACTTACATCGACAGCGGCTTCGGCCTGCTCGGGGGCGAGGTCGCCTTCCTCTCCACGACACTGATCGTCATCGACATCACGCTCGCCGGCTTGTTCTGGGCCTGGGGCGCCGACGAGGACGTGATGCACCGCCTTGTGAAGAAGGTGCTCTATGTCGGCTTCTTCGCTTTCGTCATCGGCAACTTCTCCGCGCTCGCCGGAATCGTATTCGAGAGCTTCGCTGGATTGGGGCTGAAGGCGAGCGGCGCCAGCATCAGCCTCGCCGACTTCATGAAACCGGGCAGCGTCGCGGCCGCCGGGTTCAATGCAGGCGAACCGCTGCTCGACGCTGCCGGACAACTGACCGGCCCGGTCGGCTTGTTCACCAACTTCGTCCAGATCGCGATCCTGTTGATCGCCTGGGTCATCATATTGATCGCCTTCTTCATCATCAGCGTGCAGCTCTTCGTCACGCTCATAGAGTTCAAGCTGACCACGCTCGCGGGCTTCGTCCTGCTGCCCTTTGCACTGTTCAACAAAACGGCTTTCCTTGCCGAAAAGGTGCTCGGCAATGTCGTCGCCTCCGGTATCAAGGTGCTGGTGCTCGCCGTCATCGTCGGGATCGGCACCGGCCTCTTCGCCCAGTTCGAAAGCGCGTTCGGCGAAATGCCGACTGCGGAACAGGCGATGTCGGTGGCGCTGGCCGCCCTCGCGCTTCTCGGCCTCTCGATCTTCGGACCCGGCATCGCCACCGGCCTTGTGTCCGGCGCACCCC
>NZ_QXFM01000007.1 GCF_003584015.1 Aurantiacibacter xanthus | reverse complement strand
TGCTGCGGCCGGGCGAGCCGGCCGAACTGCTGACCCAACGCCTCGGCGGCGTCGAGGCAGGCGGCACGGTTGACGATTTTCGCCGCTGGCTGGCGTTGCGTCCGCGCGGGGCGGTGCGGTACTACGGCTATGCCGCCGCACTGCCAGCCAAGCCGAACCCGGAACTTGAAGCCGGCTTCTTCGTCGATGCCGTCGCGGACAACCGCGGCATTGTTGCGCTGTCCAGCGGTCCGGCGGCATCGGGGCAGTGGGGCAAGGTCGATGTGATGGTGCGGGCGGTCGATGCCGCCGGACATGCCCTGCCTGCCGCTGACCTGCGCCTTGCCGTGAATGGCACGACCTTGCCGCCAGCAGCGCTGAACCGCCTGGACGATGGCGCGGTCCTTGTTGCCGACCTGCCCGCCGATGGCGCGGGTTTCTCCGCTACGCTGGTGAAGGGCGATGGCTTTCCCGCCGATGACGCTGCCTCCGTCACGTTGCCCGAGCTTCGGCCCGTACGCGTCGCCATCGGCGCGGATGCACCGGCGATTGTGGCGCGTGTTGTGGCGCGCGATCCGGCACTTGTCCGCAGTGACGCAGATAACGCCGACGTTATCGTCGGCGGGGCACGAGACGGGGTATTGCCCCGTCTCTCGATCGAGCGGGCTCCGGCCGCAGCATTAACCTTTGCCTACCCCGGCGATGCTGCAGCTTTGGCCCGCTCGATCGACGCTTCCGGAATTGCCCCCTGGGCCGAACGAGCCGCCGCTCCGGCGCGGCCGACCGTCACCCTTGACCAAGCCGACCAGCGGAGCATCACGATCCCGGCTGCCTTGCTGGTGGAGAACAGCGATCCGGCCGCGCAGGCGGCACGGCCCGTTCTGGTGTCGCGCATGCTTCTGTGGCTCGCGGGCCGTGGCCCCGACAGCGCCTTCCGCGACGCCGCCGACTTGCCGGGCGAACAGATTACCCGCGCCATGGCCCGGCCAGCACCACTGCGCGTAAGCGCGGAACAATCGCGCCCCGTGCTCTCGTTGCTGAGCGCGGTGCTGCTGGCTTGCCTCGTGCTGGCACTGGTGGAGTGGTGGCTGGTTGCGAAGAGGCGTATTCCATGAGCGCCGTTCTCCTCCAGCCTCTGGCACTGTGGTTGGGCGTACTGGTGCCGCTGGCCTTCCGGGCGGGGCGGAGCCGCCCGCTCTGGCACCGTATTGTGCGTGGCGCGATGATCGGCGCGATCGTGCTCGCCTTGGCGCAGCCCGTCATTTTGCGGGATGACGATGCGGCGCAGCGGGTGCTCGTGGTCGACCAGCGGGCGTGGCTGGGCGATGCTGCCCGCGGCACGGCGCGGCAGGTGCTCGAACGCATGGTTGCGGCAGCACGCCCACAGGACCGGCTTACGGTCGTGCAACTGGGGGGCGAGCCCCTGCCGGTTGCGGATCGCGCGCGGATCGTCCTGCCGGATGAGGCTTCGCTCGACGACGCACTGGCCGAAGCGCAGGCCGCCATTGCCCCCGGCGAGCGCGGCAGTATCGCGCTCATTGCGGACCCGCGCGACCGTGGCGACACATGGGCAGCGGGCGGACAGGCCGTGGCCGCGCGTGGCTTGCAGCTGGACCATATCGCCATCCACGGACCGCAAGGGGAGGCGCGGGTCGTTTCGGCCAGCGCAGATGCGGGCGGAGCCGCAACGCCTGCGAGCGTGGAGGTGACGCTGGCCGGAACAGGGCGGGCAACGGTGGCGGAACTGGTCGATGGCGCAAGGGTGCTGGCCCGTTCCGCACCTGTCGATCTCGACGGCACCGCGCAGCTTACCCTCCCGCTTGCACGGCGCGATGCCGGGTTCCGTAACCTGGCAGTGCGGATCGCTGGCGCGGCAGGACAATCGCTGCCCGTCACCGTGGCAGGCGACGATCCCTTGCGCATCGGCTTGTTACGGGGTGTCGGCGGCGGTGAGGGTCCGCTTCAGGCTCTGCTCGGCCCCGGTTTCGCGGTGCGCGCCTTGCAACCTGATGAGGCCAGCGACTTTGCGGCCTTCGATCTCGTCATGCTCGACGACGTCTCGCTTGCGCGGCTTCCAATCAGCAGCCAGCGGGCCCTCAGAACCGCTGTTACCGATCGCGGGCTGGGGATGTTTGTTGGGGGCGGGGGCGCCCTTGCCGATTCGGCAAGCTCCGGGCCATTGGCTGCGGCAATACCCATGACATTCGAAGGCAAGCGCGAGATCGAAAGGCCCAGTGTCGCCCTTGCCATCGTGATCGATTCGTCGGGTTCGATGCAGGGCAAGCTGCTCGAAATGGCCAAGCAGACCGCGCGGCTGGCGGTGTCGCGTCTGACGGAACAGGATCAGGTCGGCGTGGTCGAATTCTACGGCGCGCGGCAATGGGCGGTGCCGATGCAGCCCGCGCGCGACACCGCCGCCATCGAGCGCGTGATCGGCCGCATGGAGGCCAAGGGGGCGAGCGTTCTCTATCCCGCGATTCAGGAAGCCCTGTTCGGGCTGCGCCGGGTGAATGCTCGTTACAAGCACATTCTGGTCATTTCCGATGCCGGGGTGGAGCAGGAACGCTACGAAGACCTGATCCGCTTCATCGCCCGCGATTCGATCAACCTGTCCACCGTCCTCGTCGGCAGCGATCCCGAAGGCGAACAGCGCATGGCGGACTGGGCGCGGTGGGGGCGCGGGCGCTACTATGCGGTGCGCGATGAGTTCTCGCTGGTGCAGATCGATTTCGCGCGGCCCACCGTCAAACCGGCGGAAGCATGGGTGGCGGGACGCCAGGCGGTCCGCACCGATCCGCAAACCGGCTGGTGGGCGGGCACACCGATGGCCGCAGTTCCGCCCGTCGATGGCTTTGTCCCGGCCCGGGTGCGGCCCAGTGCGCGGGTGCTTGCCAGCGTCGATGGCGGCAAGCCGTTGCTCGCCACCTGGCAGCGCGGCGCGGGACGGGTCACTGCGATGGCGGTCGATCCGCTCGGTGCGGGTACTGCCGAATGGCGCCGCTGGCGCGACTATGGCCCCTGGCTCGGCCGGGTGCTGGCAGGCACCGCGCAGCGGGTGGAAGATCTCGCGCTGGAAGCCCGGCGTGAGGAGGGGCGCGTAGTAGTCGACGTCCGGCGCGAGGGTGAGGGAGCGGGCACCCCGCAGATCCGGGCGGCCATCGGCACGGATGGCGATCTTCGCGTGGTCGAGGCCTTGGCCGCCGGACCCGCTCACTACACTGCCACCATCGCTGCCGACCCGCGGCAGGAGGTGCGGATCGAGGTTTCGCAAGCGGGCCGGTCGCGCCGTCTGGTCGTTCCGCCGTCGCAGGGGGCAGGGCCTGTCGACCGGGTCATGCCTGTGGGCGAACTGGCCATCGCAAGCGGTGGCGTGTCCGTGCAGGCAGGCGAGCGCTTGCCCGTCTGGCCTGACGGATCGGGCACCGGTCACGACGTGTTCGCTCTGGCACGCTGGTTGGCTCTGTTGGCGCTGTTGCTTTATCTGGCCGACGTCGCGCTGCGTCGGCTGCCCCGCAAAGAGAGGTTCGCGTGAACGCCCTTCGCCTTGTCCTTCATTGCGGGGTAGCGGCCATTGCCCTGGCGGCGGCCGTGCCTGCCTGCGCGCAGACCACGCCCGCTCACGCTCCCGCTGTCGCCAGTGCCCCGGCACGCGCGATTGTTGCCGGAGACCGGCTCGACCGCGCCGCCGTTGACCGGTTCGCGCGGCAAGCCCTGGTGGAGGGCACCGATGCTGCGGCAGTGTTCGATGCGCTGGCCGCCGACAGCGCACTGGCTCCCGCACAGCGTGCCAATGCCCGGCGGGCGGCGGCGCTGGTGCTGTGGCGCGGCGGCGATCTCGACGGTGCGGCGATGCGGGCGCAAGCGGCCAATGCCATCGCTGCCAGCCACGACGGCGAAGTCCTGCAAGGCGATCTTGCACTGCTGCGCGACGACCCGCTCGGCGCCCGTATGGCTTACGAACGGGCCCGCGATCTGGCTATTTCAGCGCCGCAAAAGGCTGCGCTTGCGCGGCGTCTGGCGTTGCTCGATCCCGGTGTGGAAGGCGAGCCTGTTGTCGATCTTGCCGAGGCAGGTGTCGTAACGAGGCAGTCGGCGGCGCAGGTTCTCGCGCTTGACGGCTACGCTGCGGCCGCCGAGCGGCTCGGCAGCGTAACGCCCGAGGCGGCGACGTTGCAGGGTGCGCTGATGCTGGCCGAGCAGGCGCTAAAAGCGGGAGACACTACAGCGGCCGCGCGCCACGCCTGGCAGGCGCTCGACCGGGCGCGGACTGCGGGCGACAGGCGCTATGCGCTGGCTTTGCTCGCCGAAAGCGCGCCCGACGAGGCTGCTCGCAAGGCGCTCGCCAGCCGCCTTGCCGGGCGAACCGACGTTGACAGCGCCGATGCGCGGATCGCTCTGCTGCTGCGCGGCGGTGACTACGGTGCGGCCCGCGCGTTGCTCGCCGACCGCGACGATGCGGCCGCGCGCGACATGCGCATCGAGATCGACCGTATCACGGACGACCGTGCCGCCATTGCCGAGGAATTCAGCCGCACCATCGCCGCTCGGCCCCGCGATCCGGATGCCTATGTGCGTCTTGCCCTGTTGCATCTTGCCAATGGCGAGGAGGCACAGGCGCTGGAGGTGTTCGACCGCTTCTTCGCTTCCGCCCCGCCGCCGGAGGCGCAGATCGAGGCGGCGCGCGCGATGATCGGCATGGGCCTCGACGAGGCTGCCATCGCGCGCATCCGTGTTCTGGCTCGGAACCCTTCAGTTGCCATCGCCGCGCAGCTGTTCCTGTTCGATGCGTTCTCTGCACGCGGCGACGATGCGGCGGCGCGCGCCACGCTTGACCGGCTGGCGGAGATCATGCCGCGCGGCGATGCCATGCGTGCTGAACTTGCCGATGCTTACGAACGGCTGGGCGACCTCGATGCCGCCCTCGCGGTGCTGGACGATCTTTCCGCGCAGGGCCTGCTGGACTACGATCATCAGGTTCACGTTGCAGACCTGCTCGAACAGTCTGGGCAGGACGATGCGGCTCTGGCTACATGGCGCAAATTGTGGCGAGCAAGCGAGCTTCCCGCCCGGCGCAGCTTTCTCGAAACGCGGATCGTCCGTCTCGGCAAGCGCACCGGTCAGCTCGACACCCTTGCCGGCGATGCGGAGCGCGAGCTTGCTGCGAGCGGCAGCCGCAGTGCGCTTGCCCTGGTGGTGGCAATTCGGTTGGCCGAGGGGGAGCGGGCGCAGGCCCGCGACGCGATCACCCGCTTTGCCGCGAGCGCGGGGCTGAACGAGCAGGATCGCCTGCGCGAACTGGTCGCAATCCATGCCCGCACCGGGGACTATGCTGCACTCGACGACGCACTGCGCCGGCTGGCGCAGCTCGATGCTGAACATGCCGACATATATTTGCGCCAGCGCATTCTCGCCGTGCTCGCCCAGCCGGGGGCGTTCCGCTCCGCCGATGACCAGCAGGCCGCGATCGATGGACTGATCGCGCAGCTCGATGCCGCCTCCGCGCAGGCTTCGGGCAGCGCCGAGGCGGCATCGCGCGCGGCGGCGATCTACGAGCTTGCCTCGCTCCACGAGCGGGCCATCTCCAGCTATCGGCGTGCCGTCGCTCTGTCTCCGGATCGGGGCGATGATCTGATGCAACTGACCAAGATCCTTGCCGGGCAAGAGCGCGGCGGTGAGGCACTCGCCGTGGCAAGCTATGCGCTCACCATGGCACCGGACGCGGCCTCGCGCGCTGTTGCCGCCGATGCGCTGATGGGAGCATCGCGGGGGCAGGGTGGCGAGGCGCCGGTGCTGGCGCAGCGTATGAATGCTGCCCTTCGGTTCCTGCGCTTGCGGCTGCTCGACGAGGTGCTGGGCGGTGGCGGCGATCTCGATCTCTATGCGCAGATCGCGGATGTGGCGGCGGCAGGTGGTGTATTGGGCGATCAACTGCGCGCGACCGAGATGCTTCTGCCCGCAGCAGGCGGCCAGCGGGCCGATATCCTGCGCCGGCTGGTGGCAATGGCGGACCCGGCCAAGCCAGGCGCGGACGGGACGACCGCCGATCCCGAACAACGGGCCGTCTACGGCCAGCGTCTGATAGCGCTGGGCGTGGAATTTCCGCCGGAGACCTATGCCGAGATCGGCACCGCGCTTCTGGCCGTGCGCAAGGTGAGCGATGCGGCGCGCGCCTTCGCGATGATGGGCGATCTGGGCGGGCTGGTGAACACCGACGAGATCCGCGCGCGCGCCTACGCGGCCGTGGGGCGGTACGATCAGGCGCTCGATCACTATGCACTGGCGCTGCTGCGCGACCGGCGCAATCCGGGGCTGATCGTGGCGACCTCGATCCTGCGCGAGGCCATGGGGCAGGAGCGGCTTGCCCATGACTGGTATGCCGATGGGCTCGCCTCCCTGATCGTGCGGCAAGCGGCGACGGGCGAGGCGCTTGATCCTGCCAGCGAAACCGGTCTCGATGTCCGCCGCTTTTATGCCACGCTGGTGGAGGGCCTTGTAGCGACCATGCCAGCGGGAGCTGCCGGCGATGCCACCATGCAGCGGCTCGTCGCCCTCGTGCGGGATGCTGCGGCAGCGCGGGTGGCGGGGGCCGGCTATGCAAGCCACGTGCGCCTGCGACTGGCCGCCGATGCTGCCTGGCGCATTGCTGCCGCGCGCGGCGATGCCGGGGCGGCGGCGCAAGTGCAGGCTGCGCTGTCCGAGGCCTTTCCTGCCGATCTGCTGGCGCAGCGCGAGCTTGCCTATCGCCGTCACCTCACCTCGCTCCCGCAGCCCGATGCTGTCGCCATCGACGAGGCTCTGGCCGTGCAGGCGCGGGACAGCGGCAACGTCTTCCTCGCCGCGCATCTCGCTCTGGCGAGGCTGGATCGCGAATGGCTGGCCGAACTGCTCGCTCAGGTGATCGCGGACGATGCGGACGAGCGTGCGCGGCCCCTGGGCGAGGGGCCCCCGCGTCCGCCGCGCGGCCTGCTGGTGGGCTTTGTCCTCGATGCGCTGGAAGCGCTTCCAGCCGAGGCCTTCCGCGCGATCGTCTGGACCCCGATCCCACCCGCCCAACGCAGTGCGGTGGCCTTCGACATCCTCAACTCGGCCCCTTCGCGCTACGACGAACTGGAGGCGGCTATCGGCGAATCCGCGCTGGATCATGCAACGATGATCGACCGCATTGCGTCGGGGCGCTCGACGGCAATGCCGCTGTCGGTCCAGTCGCGCCGTGGCGAAGCCGATGCTGCCGATGGTATCGCGGCGATGATCGGGCGCTTCTCCACCGACGAGACCGTGACGCTTTACGAAAGGCTGGTCGAGCGCGGCGTCGCCACCGGCATCGACAACACACTGGCGCGCGACCTGTTCGGCAAACTCGTCATGGGTGACCTCGACGAGGCTCAGCGTCAGCGGGTTATCGCCGCGGTCGAGCGACAGGCAGGCAGTGGACGCGGGGCCGAGGATAACACCGCCGCCTGGTTTGCGCCCACCCTGCTGATCTTCGACGCACCCGCCGCGAACCGCGAAGTGCTGCTGGCGGGCGCCGATGCGCTGGCCCGCCGTTTTGCCGACGGGGCGGCCATGCCGCAGATGCTGCGCGCCTGGTATGCTGACGACAGGGCCACTGCGCTCGCGCTGCTGCGCCGCCTGCATCAGGAGACGCGTACGGCTGCGCGCACCGTCGATTATCTCCCGGGTATCGAGCAACGATGGTTCGCCGAGGAAGCGAATGCCGATGTCGATCGCTTCCTTGCCCGGGCCGCACCGTCGCCCGCTGAGGCGGCCGCCTTTTACACCGGTCCTTTCACAGAAGCGCTGGGGCGCGACATTCCTGACGCCTTGGTCCTGCGCGTGTTCGAGCGGCTCGTTGCGATCGATCCGGCGAACGGCGATTGGGTTTCGGGTCTGCTGTTGGCGCGTCGCGCGCTGTCCGAACCGGGCGACACGATTGGCCTGTTGCAGGACTATCTCGCCCGCGTGGGCGGTGACCGGGGGGCGGGCATGGCGCTCGCGGCAGCCTTGCTGTTGCGCGACGATCCGGGCGATGCCGCGCAGGCCGAGCAGCGCGCGGCGGCGGCCGGAACACCGCTTGACGACGCGGCGGCGTGGACAGCGATTGCAACGCCTCCTGCAAGCCTGCCGCGCTCGGGCATGACGGCGCTGGCGAGCGTGTTGCTGGCGGACCTTGTCGAGGCTCGACCGCAAGCGGCGCTGGCCCGCCTTGTCGCCAATCCGGCTGCCGGCGTGGCAGATCCGCAGTACGAGCCTGCGGGCGCGGGGCTTGCTCGCGAGGTTCTTGCGGGCGGGAGCGATGTCCTGCGCGATTTGCGCATGGCCTGGCGCCGTTCGGCCCAGCCGCCCGAACCCGACAGCCCGGTGCCGACGCTTCGCCGCGAGGATATCGCGCAAGGCCTTGCCGAAGCCGGTCTCGATCAGAGCCATCCGGCGTTTTCGCCTGAGGTGAGCGAACTGGTGGTCACGCTGCTGTCTGCCATCGGTGACAAGGATCGTGGCGGCTACATCGATCTCTATCGCGCCGCAGGGCGGGGGCTGGCAGCCACCGGACAGCCGGCAGAGGTGAGCGAGGACGCGTCACCCCACGCTGTCCTGCTGGCGCTTGCCGTGGCGGAAGCGGGCGGCGGGCAGGTGCCGGTGGATAGCTTGCTCGGCTATATCGAGCGCCATCCTGGGATGCTTGCTGGCGAACGACTCTATTTCGCGCGGATCCTCGGCATGGAAGGCCAGACCGGGACGGCGAGCCGCCTTGTGCGTGATGCCGCGCTGCAGGTGCGCTTCATGGAAAGCGACGAGCCAGTGCCCTATCCGGGGCGTCCTGCGGTCGTGAGGCCGGACGATTTCATCCACACGCTGGCGTGCTGGCCGGATCATGAGGCCGCGCAAGCTGCCTATCAGGACGTGGCAAGCACGCTGCGGGGCCTGATCCGCGGTCCGCACGGTGGCCCGGGCGAAATGCCGGACCTGCCCGCCTGCACTGCGCCCGGCGGGGCGCGATGAGTTGTCCTCCCTTTTCAGCCGCCCCGCACCGCGCCATGATGGCCGCATGAAGATCCTGCACGCGCTGAGCCGGTCGATTTTTGCGCAGATGGCGTTGCTGACCTTCGTGCTGCTTGGCTGGGGGTTCTACACCTTCGTGATCATGCCGGTGGCGGATCGGCCCGAGATCGTCGAGGCGGACCCGCTGGTCATCACGCAAGGGCGGGCAACCCAGATCCTCAGCAGCTATGCTTTCGGTCGGCGCTATGGCGAGGAGGCCAGCGACCCGCGCGAAAACCCGGAGTTCCGGGCAATCCTCGCGGCCAATCCGAACATGCGCTATTACGTGGAGACGAAGAACGGGCGTGCAGGCAATACCAGCCACCCGAAGCTCTACGACGAATACCACATCGCCGACATCACCCGCCAGATCGAGCAGGCGCCTCCTGGTCGGCGGGTCTGCGCGCAGGTTGGTGAGCCTCTCAAGCTGTCGGATGGTCTGGCTTTCGTTCAATATACGCTGTGCCCGGAATATTCCTATTTCGAGTTCACCGGGCTGACCGAGCCGATCGTGTTGCCCGATGTCGAGAAACAGTCGTACTGGGACAAGTGGGTCACGTTCTATTCGGACTATTTCCTTTATCCGGTGGCGATTGTCTTCGCGCTGTTTGCGGCGATCCTCGGGCTGAATTTCTCACTCATTCGCCGGGTGGCGCGGATCACGCAGGCCATCGGCCCCGATGGCACGCATCGCCGCATTCCGGAAAAGGGGCTGCCGATCGAGGTGCTGCCGCTGGTCCGCGCGGTCAATCGCGTGATCTGGAGGATGGAGGAAGACGAGCGTCAACGGCACCTGTTCCTGTCGGCCGCGGCGCACGAATTGCGCACGCCGCTGACCGTCCTGCGCACCAGGCTGGAGATGATCGAGGACGACGAGATGCGGACCCGCCTCGTCGGCGATGTCCGCCGTCTTTCCTCGATGGTGAAGCAACTGCTGTTGTTGATGGGAGTGCGCGAACAGCGGCTCCAGGACGAGGTCGATCTGCGCGACGTGGTCGAGGATGCCCGCGAGCAGCATCTGCCAGCTGCCATGGCGCGGAACGTGACGATCACGGTGGAGGCCCCCGATGCGCCTGTGATAGCGCTCGGCAAGGCCGAATTGCTGATGGTGGCAGTCGGCAATCTCATCGAAAACGCGGTGCGCTTCGCGCCCGACGACAGTGCCGTGGATGTCGTGCTCGGGTCTGACGGTACGATCACCGTGCGAGATCGCGGCGAGGGCATTCCGGAAGACCGGCTGAGCGACATCTTCGAACCGTTCGTGCGCCTGAAGCATCGTCCCAACGGGCATGGCCTCGGGCTCGCCATCGTCAAGGCTATTGCCGACCTGCACCGCGGCCATGTGCAGGCAGAGAATGCCGAGGGCGGGGGAGCCCGATTCGTGCTGGGTCTGGGTACGGTCGGATCGGCCTCATCAGACCTTGCGTGAAGGAATGCTGTTGCGAACGCGGCAGTGTGGCTAAGCCGCGCATAAGCTGGCGGCTGCGCTTGTAGCCTTGGGCCAGACTCACTAACTTGCTCCGATGGCAGGTGAACTGAAAGATAATCGTGGGCGCGGCATTGGCGAGTGGAGCTTTCCGCCCGTCCATCCCGAGGGGCGTCGCTTCGGGCTGTTGGCTCTGGCTATCGCGCTGGTCGTGCTGTTTCTGGTCGACTGGGAGTTTCTTGGCTGGCCGCTGCTCGCGCTGACGGGCGGTGTGTTCGCCTTCTTCCGCGATCCCGAACGCGTGGTGCCGCAGGGCGAGCGGCTGATCGTGGCCCCGGCCGATGGCATGGTGTCGCTGATCACCAAGGTCGCCCCGCCGCCCGAATTGCAGGGCCCTGACGATCAGGGGCGTCCCGGCCTCGGCAGCGAGCCGGTTACGCGGATCTCCATTTTCATGTCGGTGTTCGACGTCCACATCAACCGCGCGCCCGTTGGCGGGACGATCCGCCGGATCGCCTATGTGCCGGGCCGTTTTCTCAACGCCGATCTCGACAAGGCCAGCGAAGAGAACGAGCGCCAGCACATCCTGATCGAGAAGGCCGACGGCGCGCCCGTAGGCTTTACCCAGATCGCCGGACTGGTGGCGCGGCGGATCGTGCCTTTCGTGAAGCCGGGCGACATTGTCGCAGCCGGGCAGCGGGTCGGGCTGATTCGGTTCGGTAGCCGTGTCGATGTCTATCTGCCGATCGGGACGGACCCCAAGGTCTTGCCCGGCCAGCGCATGATCGCGGGCGAAACCGTTCTGGCAGAAATCGGTGCGATCGCCCTGATCGAAGGGGTGGCGCAGTGAGGTATTGCCGATGAGCGACGAGGACTTCGACCGCGACGAATTGCCGCACGACGACCGGCTCGCACCGCATGGCCCGGCCTGGCTTGGCCCGAAGGCGAGCGAGCACGAATCGACGCAGCGTTCGCTGGCGCCGCGCGGGCTGTCGATGCGGGCGGTGCTGCCCAATGCGATTACGGCCGCGGCGCTGTGTTCGGGGCTCACCGGCATCCGCTTCGCGATCGAGGGCGAATGGGAAAAGACCATGTTCGCCATCATTCTTGCCGGGATGCTCGACGGGATCGACGGGCGGATCGCGCGCCTGCTGAAGGCGCAGTCGCGGTTCGGTGCCGAGCTGGACAGCCTCGCCGATTCGCTCAGCTTCGGCATGGCGCCTGCGCTGGTGCTGTTCCTGTGGTCGTTGCAGGACCTGCCCCGGATGGGTTGGTTTGCCGCACTCGCCTTCGCCATTTGCTGCGCGCTGCGGCTCGCGCGGTTCAACGCGCAGATCGACGTCGATGAACAACCGCACAAGTCCGCCGGGTTCCTCACCGGCATTCCGGCACCCGTGGGGGCAGGGCTGGTGTTTCTGCCGCTCTATCTGTGGCTGGGCAGCGGCATGGCGGTGTTCCGCGAGCCGGTGCTGGTTGGCCTGTGGGCGCTGGTGATCGCGGTGCTGATGATCAGCAACATCGCTACTCTGAGCTGGAAATCACTGCGTCCTTCGACCGATGTGCGGCTTCCGGCGATTGCCCTCTCGGGCCTGCTGTTCGCCGCTCTGCTGAGCGAGCCGTGGTGGACGCTGGCACTGATCTGCGTGGTTTACCTCGCGCTGATGCCGCTGGGCATTGTGCGTTATGCCCGTGTCAGACGTGCTCGCGACGCAGCCGCCATGCCCCTTGCGCGAAAGCCGCTGGGCGTGGACGAAGTGGAGCAATCTCTGGCCGAGCGGCCTGATCGATAAGGGCCAGTTCGGCACGGATGCTGCGCCACTGCGCAAGCCCTTCCATGCCCGAGCGGCCGCACACCAGCAGCGAGAAACCGGCCAGAACACCGAAAAACAGCGAGAGAGCGACAGCGAGGATCATCGTAGTCTTCCTTGTTGCGAATCGCCGGATGTTCCGGCAATGTTCTCAATACCCCTCCTGTTCTATTTTTGTTCTCATTGGTCAAGCTGTTTTCGACCATTCTGGAACAAACGGCGAAGATTCGCAGTCGTTCCGGGGCTTGCGGGCGAAAGCGTGCGGTTGGGGCTGGATTAATTTCGCCAAGGCCGCTAAAGGCCGCCGCGTTGAAGCGGGCCATGCGATTCCCTCGTGTGGACGGCGTTCAACAAATCCACATGGATGGCACACATCACCGGTGCCGCATCCGGCTCTTGCCGGGTTCGGTTCCCCGCTATCCAGAGGCTTAACCGGAAAGGAATTTACCTATGGCGGCTCCTACCGTCACGATGCAGCAATTGATCGAGGCCGGCGCACACTTCGGCCACCAGACCCACCGCTGGAACCCGCGGATGAAGCCGTATATCTTCGGCGCCCGCAACGGTGTTCACATCATCGACCTGTCGCAGACCGTGCCGCTGATGGCCCGCGCGCTCGATTTCGTGCAGGCGACCACCCGTGCCGGCGGCAAGGTGCTGTTCGTCGGCACCAAGCGTCAGGCTGCCGAGCCGATCGCCCAGGCTGCCCGTTCGTGCGGTCAGCACTTCGTCAACCACCGCTGGCTGGGCGGCATGCTCACCAACTGGAAGACCATCTCGGGCTCGATCCGTCGTCTCAAGACGCTGGAAGAGCAGCTTGGCGGCGACACCACCGGCCTCACCAAGAAGGAAATCCTCAACCTCACCCGTGAGCGTGACAAGCTTGAGCTGTCGCTCGGCGGTATCCGCGACATGGGCGGCGTGCCGGACGTGATGTTCGTGATCGACGCCAACAAGGAAGACCTCGCGATCAAGGAAGCCAACGTGCTCGGCATTCCGGTCGTGGCCGTGCTCGACACCAACGTCGATCCCTCGGGCATCGCGTTCCCGATCCCCGGCAACGACGACGCCAGCCGCGCCGTGCGTCTCTACTGTGACGCCGTTGCTGCTGCCGCTGCGAGCGGCCGTGGTGCGGGCGTGGTCGATTCGGGTGCCGACATCGGCGCCATGGACGTGCCGCCGGAAGAGGCTGCCGTCAGCGAAGCTCCGGCTGCTGCCGACGCCTGATCGCAAGGCGCGCCGCTCAATGTAAGCGGCATGTCACACAGGCACTCCAAGGCGCCGGGCAGCACAGGCCTGGCGCCACCGGAACAGAATAAAGGAAGAGAACAATGGCTGCATTTACTGCAAGCGACGTAAAAGCGCTCCGCGAAAAGACCGGCGCAGGCATGATGGACGCCAAGAAGGCGCTCGAAGAGACCAATGGCGACATCGAAGCCGCGGTTGACGCGCTGCGCGCCAAGGGCCTTGCCGCCGTGCAGAAGAAGTCGAGCCGTACCGCGGCCGAGGGCCTCGTCGGCGTGGCCGTCGAAGGCACGAAGGGCGTGGCGGTCGAGGTCAACTCGGAAACCGACTTCGTCGCCAAGAACGACCAGTTCCAGGACTTCGTCCGCAAGACCACCGAGGTTGCTCTGGGTGTCGAAGGCGACGATGTCGAGGCGCTGAAGGCTGCCGCCTATCCCGACGGCGGCACCGTGGCCGACAAGCTGACCAACAACGTCGCCACCATCGGTGAGAACCAGCAGGTTCGCCGCGTGAAGAGCGTTGCCGTGTCGAGCGGTCTGATCGTGCCCTACATGCACAATGCCGCCGCGCCGAACCTCGGCAAGATCGGCGTGCTGGTCGCGCTTGAGAGCGAAGCCGGTGCCGACGTGCTCGAGCCGCTCGGCAAGCAGCTGGCCATGCACATCGCGGCTGCGTTCCCGCAGGCGCTGAACGCCGAAGGCCTCGACGCCGAGGTGATCGACCGCGAGCGCAAGATCGCTGCCGAAAAGGCTGCCGAGAGCGGCAAGCCGGCGGAAGTGCAGGCCAAGATGGTCGATGGCGCCGTGGCCAAGTATGCCAAGGAAAACGCCCTGCTGAGCCAGGTCTTCGTGATGGACAACAAGACGCCCATCGCGGAAGTCGTTGCCAAGGCTGCCAAGGACGCCGGCACTGCGATCGTTCTGAAGGACTATGTCCGCTTCCAGCTCGGCGAAGGCATCGAGAAGGAAGAGACCGACTTTGCGGCAGAAGTTGCTGCTGCAGTGGCCGGCTGATCCTTTCGATCATTCGAGACAACAAGGCGGCCGCCGGAGGATGCTCCGGTGGCCGTTTTGCTGTGCGGTGCGCCGATAGCCCCCTTGGCACCGGACGGCCCGCGCACTAAGACGCCCGCCAACACGCATTCTTGCCCTAGGATACCCCCATATGCTCCTGCCCGACACCAAACGCATTCTCCTCAAACTTTCGGGCGAAGTGCTGATGGGGGAACAGGAATTCGGCATCGACGCAGAATTCGTGGCGGGCCTCGCCGAAGAGGTGAAGGCGGCTCATGACACGGGGCTGGAGATCTGCCTCGTGATCGGTGGTGGCAACATCTTTCGCGGTATCTCGGGCGCGGCCAAGGGGCTCGACCGCACCACCGCCGACTACATGGGCATGATGGCGACGGTGATGAACGCGCTCGCCATGCAGAATGCGCTGGAGAATGCGGGCGTCGAAACCCGCGTGCAGAGCGCCATTCCCATGCCCGCCGTGTGCGAGCCCTATATCCGCCGCCGTGCCGAGCGGCATCTGGAGAAGGGCCGGATCGTGATCTTCGCCGCGGGCACCGGCAACCCGTTCTTCACCACCGACACAGGTGCGGCGCTGCGTGCGGCGGAGATGAATTGCGATGCGCTGCTCAAGGGGACCAGCGTCGACGGGGTCTATGACAAGGACCCGAAAAAGGCCGACGATGCGGTTCGCTTCGAAACAATCTCCTATTCGCAGGTGCTTTCGGCCAATCTCAAGGTTATGGATGCAGCAGCAGTGGCGCTGTGCCGCGAGAACGATATCCCGATCGTGGTGTTCTCGATCCGCGAGAAGGGCAACGTGAAGCGCGTGCTGGCGGGCGAGGGTGTGCAGACGATTGTCCGCAAGGACTGATACAGGCTTTAGAGATTTCAGGAATTTATCATGGCAAAATACGACAAGGCTGACGTTGAGCGCCGCATGGCGGGCGCTGTGGAGAGCCTCAAGGGCGACCTTTCGGGTCTGCGCACGGGCCGCGCGAACACCACGCTGCTCGATCCGGTGATGGTCGAGGTCTATGGCTCGATGATGCCGCTCAATCAGGTGGCGACGGTCTCGGCGCCCGAGCCGCGCATGCTCAGCGTGCAGGTGTGGGACAAGAGCAATGTGCTCGCGGTGGAGAAGGGCATTGCCCACTCGAACCTTGGCCTGAACCCGATGATCGATGGCCAGACGCTGCGTCTGCCGCTGCCCGACCTCACCGAGGAGCGCCGCAAGGAGCTGGCCAAGCTCGCCGGAACCTATGCCGAGAAGGCCAAGATCGCGATCCGCAACGTGCGCCGCGACGCCAACGAAGCGCTGAAGGACGACGAGAAGAAGAAGGAAATCTCGGAAGACGAGCGCAAGAAGCTCGAGGACGAGGTGCAGAAGCTCACCGACCAGTATGTGGCGGATGCCGACAAGGCGACCGAGGCCAAGGAAAAGGAAATTCTGACGCAGTGATCGGGCACTTTGTCCCTTCGCCCGCTCACCCTGAGCTTGTCGAAGGGTTGTCCTTTTCTGCCGGGCTGGCGGCAAGGAAATGGGCAGTGCTTCGACAAGCTCAGCACGAGCGGTGTTCGGAATGTCGCAAGTAGCATCCACCTATCCCCGCCATGTCGCCATTATCATGGACGGCAATGGACGCTGGGCGAAGAAGCGCAGGCTGCCGCGTGCCTTGGGGCACAAGGCGGGCGGCGATGCGGTCAAGCGCGTGGTCGAGGCCTGCGAGGTGCTCGGGATCGAGTGCCTGACGCTTTACGCGTTCAGCAGCGAGAACTGGAAGCGTGAGGCGGAGGAGATTTCCGACCTCATGAACCTGATGCGCCGCTTTATCGAAGCGAACATTGCGGACTTTATCGCCAAGGGGCTGCGGCTGCGGATTATCGGCGATTACAAGGCGTTCGATCCCGATATTGTCGAACGGCTTGAAGATGCGCTGGAGCGCACGGCGGGCGGCAAGCGCACACTGGTGGTGGCGCTGAACTACGGTGCGCAGCAGGAGATTGTTCGCGCGGCGGCGCTTGCGGCAGCAGAGGGTGAGGTGACGGCCTCGGCCATCGAGAAGCACCTTTATACCGCCGACCTGCCACCGCTGGACCTGCTCATCCGTACCAGCGGCGAGGTGCGCTTGTCGAACTTCCTGCTGTGGCAGTCGGCCTATGCAGAGATGCTGTTTACCGACGTGCTGTGGCCTGATTTCGGGCAGGCCGAGCTGCGCGCGGCCTGCGAGGAATTCGCCACGCGGGAGCGGCGCTATGGCGGGCGGTAAGATGGTGCTGCTGATCGCATCTCTCTCCGGCTCAGGACGAGCGGGGGTGGGGCTGTGACCGGCGCAGACCGCAAGGCCAAGGGTGCCTCCGATCTCGGCGTCCGCGCCCTTAGCGCCATCGTGATGCTCGTGATCGCAGGCGCGGTAATCTGGCTCGGAGGCTGGGTGCTGACCGCCTTTATCGTCGCGGTGGGCGCGGCCGGATTCTGGGAGTTTTCGCGCCTCGCCAAGGCTGGCTTCACTGGCGGAGCACGGCTCGCCTGGATGGCTTTCGGAGCACTCTACCTCGGCCTCGCCGTGTTCGTACTGGCGACAGTCAGCGCGCAGAGCCTTGCCTGGCTGGTGCTGATTATCAGCGCGGTGATCGCGGTCGACGTGTTCGCCTATTTCTTCGGGCGCACCCTCGGCGGGCCGAAGATCGCGCCCCGGATCAGCCCTTCGAAGACATGGGCGGGGCTCGGCGGCGGAACGGTTGGCGCGACGCTGGCGATTGTCCTTAACGCGCAGGTGCCGCGCTGGATCTGCGAATGGCGCGAGCCGGCCTTCGTCCACGGCGGCTTTTCCACCGGATGCGGCCATTATTGGCAGCCGGAAGGGAGCGCCTATCTCGCCCTGATTGGCATTGGACTTCTGATCGCCATTGTCGCGCAGAGCGGCGATTTTCTCGAAAGCTGGCTCAAGCGCCGCGCCGGGATGAAAGATTCCTCGGATCTGATCCCCGGTCACGGCGGCGTGCTTGACCGGATCGACGGGCTGGTGGCGGTTTCGATTCTCGTGGGCATCTATCTGCTGATGACCGCGCCCCATATGTTTGGCCTTTCATGACCCGCAGCATTTCCATTCTCGGAGCGACCGGCTCCATCGGCGATTCCACGCTCGACCTGATCCGCCGCAACCGCGAACACTGGCAGGTGGTGGCGCTCACGGCCAATTGCTCGGCGGAAAAGCTGGCGAGACTTGCTGTCGAGTTCGGCGCACAAGTGGCTGTTGTTTCCGAGGAAAGCTGCCTCGAAGAGCTGCGCGTGCACCTTGCGGGCACGCAGATCGAGGCCGCCGGAGGCCGCGAGGCGCTGTGCGATGCGGCGGCGCGCCCGGTCGATATTACCGTTGCCGCCATTGTCGGCTGTGCGGGGCTCGGCCCCGTGATGCGCGCCATCGAGCAGGGCCGCACGGTCGCGCTCGCGAACAAGGAAGCGCTGGTCTCGGCAGGCGACGTGATGATGGAGGCGGTGCGCCGCCACGGCACCACACTGCTGCCGATGGACAGCGAGCATAACGCGATCTTCCAGTGCCTTGAGGGCAATCGCATCGAGGACGTGCGCTCGATCACGCTGACCGCCAGCGGCGGGCCGTTTCGCACCAGGTCGCTCGCCGAACTGGAGGCCGCCACCCCGGCGCAGGCGGTCGCGCATCCCAACTGGGACATGGGCGCGAAGATCAGCGTCGACAGCGCCACGATGATGAACAAGGGGCTCGAATTCATCGAGGCCTGGCACCTGTTTCCGGTCGGTCTCGAGCGCTTGCGGATCGTCGTCCACCCGCAGAGCGTCATCCACTCGATGGTCGAATACCGCGACGGTTCGACCCTCGCGCAGCTTGGCCCTTCGGATATGCGCGTGCCGATTGCCTCGTGCCTTGCTTACCCTGCGCGGATGGACACGCCGTGCAAGCCGCTCGACCTTGCCGCCATCGGCGAACTCACCTTCTTCGCGCCGGACGAGGAGCGTTTCCCGGCCACCCGTCTGGCCCGAGAGGCGGCTGAGGCGGGTGGGGGCGCGCCGGCGGTGCTCAACGCGGCCAATGAGGTGGCGGTCGCCGCATTCCTCGCCAGTCAGATAAAATTCACCCAGATTGCGGCATTGTCTGCCGAGGTGCTCGAAAAGTTCGGGCCGGATGCGCCTGCCTGCCTCGATGACGTGCTGAGCGTCGATGCCGAGGCGAGGGCCCGCGCCAAGGAGTTGTTGCTCGTTGCCTGATAGTTTCGAATCGGTCCCTTTGTGGATGATGCTGGCCGGCTTCCTGCTGATGCTCGGCCCGCTCGTTACCCTGCACGAACTGGGGCACTATCTGGTGGGGCGCTGGTTCGGTGTCGGGGCCAAGGTGTTTTCGGTCGGTTTCGGCAACGAACTGTGGGGCCGCACCGACAGCCGCGGAACGCGCTGGCGGATTTCGGCGATCCCGATGGGCGGTTATGTCCAGTTCGTGGGTGACATGAACCCGGCCTCAAGGCCCGATCCCGATGCGCCTGCCGAGAGGGGCGCGTTCCAGCACGCCAAGCTTTATCAGCGCGCGCTGATCGTGGCCGCCGGGCCGCTGACCAACCTGCTGATCGCGGTGCTGATCTTCGCCGGGTTCGCGATGAGCTTCGGCGTGCCGAGCACTCCGCCGGTGGTGCAGGCGATCACGCAGGGCTCGCCCGCCGAGGCCGCCGGGCTGAAGCTGGAAGACCGGATCGTCGCGGTCGATGGGGCTGAGGTCGAAAATTTCCAGCAGTTGCAGGAACTGATCCTGCCCTATCCGGGGCGTACCGTGGAGCTGACCTACGAGCGTGGCGGGGCAGAACGGACCACCGATCTCACCATCGCCGAGGTCCAGATGAAGGATCGCTTCGGCAATGCCTCGCGCATCGGGCGGATCGGCATCGGTTCGTTCGAGCAGGAATTCGCGCGCGAGGGGCCGATCGGCGCGCTCGTCTTCGGGGCTGAGCGCAGTGTCGACCTGATGGCCATGATGGTGACCGGTATCAAGCAGATCATCGTTGGCGAACGCTCGGTGGAGGAGCTGGGCGGCCCGCTCACCATCGCCAAGATTTCGGGCGAACGCCTCAGTCTCGGCCCGCTCCCGTTCGTGGAGCTGATCGCGTTTATCTCGATTAACTTGGCATTCATTAACCTGCTGCCAATTCCGACCCTCGACGGTGGGCATCTGGCTTTTTATGCGGCAGAGGCAATTCGTCGCAAGCCAGCCAGCCCGCGCAGTCAGGAATGGGCGTTCCGCACTGGCATGGCCTTCGTGCTCGCGCTGATGCTGTTCGTGACGATACTGGACATTGCCAAGCTGCCGATCTTCGGTAGCTAGGCGGGGATAAGGACGGCTACTAACTTCCCAATACGGAGGGATTGCTTGATTGCGTTTGGCGCATCGGGCAAGGGCGCTTTTAGCGCCTTATCCGACCTTTCTTGGCTCGCCAGTTGGATATGGGCAAGGGCAGGTTGGCTCCGGGGGCGTGCGGTGCCGAAACAAGTGGACGGATAATGGGTTCGAAGACAGCGACGCCTTGTGCCAAATTTTTTGCTGCGACCCTGCTGGGTTGCACGATGCTGGCAGGCTTGCCCAGCGTTGCGCTGGCGCAGGATCCCGAAGCGGAAAGCGCCCCCGAGGAAACCACGCCAGGCCAGCCGCAAGGCGACGTGATCCGCTCCATCGCGGTCGCGGGGGCGCAGCGGCTCGAACCGGCAACGATCGTCAGCTATGTGAAACTGCGCGTGGGCGAGGTGTACACCGCCGCCGCGGCTGACCAGGCGCTGCTCGATCTCGCGGCGACCGAGCTGTTCTCCGATTACCAGATTGCCAACAACAACGGCAACGTGGTCATCACGGTGCAGGAAAACCCGGTGATCAACCGCATCGTGCTTGAGGGCAACAAGCGCCTCAAGAACGACAAGATCTATCCCGAGATCAACCTCGCGCCGCGCCAGATCTTCACCCGCTCGAAGGTTCGCGCCGACGTCGCCCGCATTATCGAGCTGTACAAGCGGCAGGGCCGCTTCGCCGCCAGCGTCGAGCCGCAGATGGTGATGCTCGACCAGAACCGCGTCGATGTCATCTTCGAGATCACCGAGGGGCCGAAGTCGAAGGTCCGCCAGATCAACATCATCGGCAACGAGGTGTTTTCCGACAGCAAGCTGCGCGGTGAGATGGTCACCAAGCAGTCCGGCTTCCTCAAGATCTTCAGCTCGAACACCAGCTACGACCCGGATCGTCTGGCATTCGACCAGCAGAAGCTGCGCCAGTTCTACCTGACCGAGGGCTATCCCGATTTTCGCGTCGTTTCGGCGGTGGCCGAACTGACGCCCGACAAGCGCGACTTCATTATCACCTACGTGGTGGAAGAGGGCGAGCGCTACAAGTTCGGCGACGTCAATGTGGTCAGCCAGCTGCGCGATTTCAGCTCGGAGGCGCTGACCTCGTCGCTGACCATGAAGAGCGGCGACTGGTACAATGCCGAGCTGGTCGACAACACCGTCGAAGGGCTGACCGAGACCGCCGGTGCCTTCGGCTATGCCTTTGCCAACGTGCGGCCCGATATCCGGCTCAACCGCGAAACGCGCACGATGGACGTCACCTTCACCGTGGCCGATTCCGACCGGACCTACATCGAGGCGGTCGAGATCAACGGCAACACGCTGACGCAGGACAAGGTGATCCGCCGCGAGTTCCGTATCGCGGAGGGCGATGCCTTCAGCTCGCTGCAGGTCAACCGCTCGAACGCACGCATCAAGTCGCTGGGATATTTCCAGGAAAACTTCGAGATCGATCAGGTCGAGGGCGCGACCGCCGATCGCATCCGTCTGGTCGCCAACGTGCAGGAAAAGCCGACCGGCGAACTGTCGCTGTCGGCCGGTTTCTCCAGTCTCGAGAGCTTCATCTTCTCGGGCTCGATCCGGCAGAACAACTTCCGCGGCCGTGGCCAGTCGATCGGGCTGGGCGTGAACTATTCGCGCTATCAGAAGTCGGGCAACATCAGCTTCACCGAACCGCATCTGTTCGACCGCGATATCGCCGCCGGTTTCGAGATCTACCGGCAGGAAGTGAACAACCGCTACTATTCGAGCCAGACCGCGACCTACGAGCAGTCGACCACCGGTGTGCGGACGCGCGTCGGTATTCCGCTGTCGGAATATCTGAGCGCGCTGGCGAGCTACACCCTGAACTTTCAGGATATCACCGTCGATCCGACCCGCTATTTCGCCGACTTCGACGGTGACGGCGTGTCTACCTGCGAACCGGTGCTTTCGGGCCGCTATCTGTGCGAGGCGCTGGGCACCCGGACCCAGTCGATCCTCGGCCTTTCGCTCAGCTACAACTCGCTCGACTCGCGTCTGCGTCCGACCCGCGGGCGTTCGGCGACGGTCGGGCTCGATCTGGCGGGCCTCGGCGGCAGCACGCGCTATCTGCGGGCACGCGCCGATGCGGCGCAGTTCGTCCCGCTGGGCAGCGGCTTCATCGGTTCGCTGCGCGTCGAAGGCGGCTACATCATGGGCTGGGGCAGCCGCGAGCCGGGGCAGAGCGACGTCCTGCTGACCGACCGCTTCTTCCTTGGCGAATCGCAAATCCGCGGGTTTGACATCCGCGGTGTCGGCCCGCGCGTGGTGCGCCGCTTCTACACCCAGGACACGGAGGGCAACTACGTCCTCAACGACCTCTACAACGACCGCAACCAGGACGATGCGCTGGGCGGACGGGCCTATTATCTGGCCCGCGCCGAAATCGAGATCCCGCTCGGCTCTGGTGCGCGCGAGCTTGGCTTGCGGCCCTCGATCTTCGTCGACATCGGCTCGGTGTTCGGTGTCGATACACCGGTGCTCAACCAGAACACGCCCGAGGATCCGATCCTGATTGCACAGCGCAATAATGCGGGTGACCTGCTTTACACGCAGCTCGTGGTCGATGGCAGCGGTGCGCCGGTGCTCGACGATCAGGGCAACCAGAAGGTGGAACTGGTCACCAGCCCGACTTCGCCGACCGGTGCAACCAACCCGCAGGCGTTCACCACGCTGGGCCGGTTCTTCACCGAGGAGTTTGTCGGCAACACCTGGAAGCCGCGTATCACTGCCGGTATCGGCGTGAACTGGAATTCGCCTTTCGGTCCATTCCGGATCGATCTTGCCTATGCTCTTTCGAAGGAGCGGGGCGATCAGACCAAGACACTATCGTTTAACGTAGGGACCCGATTCTGATGAAAATCATGACCAAAGCCGCGCTTGCTGCCGGACTCGCCATTGCTTCGCTTACCGCTCCTTTCGCCGCGGCTCCGGCCATGGCGCAGGCGGCGCAGAAGGTGGCGATCGTCAACCTTCCGGCGGTGATCGCCAACTCGACCGCTTATCAGGGCGCGCAGACCGCCCAGCAGACGACCTATGCCGCGCAGTTGCAGCAGGCCGAAACGCGCCGCGCCGCGCTGCAGGCACAGATCGATCCCCTGATGACCGCGTTCCAGACCGCGCGTCAGGCAGCCAACCCCGATCAGGCCGCCCTGCAGCAGCAGGCGCAGCAGATCCAGCAGCTGCAGCAGAACGGCCAGGCCGAACTGAACCAGATCCTCGCTCCGATCTCGCGTTCGGAAGCCTATGTGAACGAGCAGATCGAGGAGCGTCTCGGCGCCGCCGTTCAGGCCGCCGCTCAGGCCGCTGGCGTGACGCTGGTGCTCAGCCCGGACACCGTGCTGTGGGCCGATAACTCGCACAACCTCAACGAGGCGGTGCTGAACCAGCTCAACACCGCTCTGCCGAGCGTACAGGTCACTCCGCCCGAGGGCTGGGTGCCGCGCGAAATGCGTCAGCAGCAGCAACAGGCTGCCCCGGCTGCGCAGGGCCAGCCCGCGACCTCGGGCCGCTAAGACAGGCACGACGGGGCAGGGCGCATGAGCGACATCTACGACATCCCGAAGATCCTCAGCGCCCTGCCGCATCGGTATCCGATGCTGCTGGTCGACCGGGTGGTCGAGCTTAACAAGGGCGAGTCCATCCGGGCGGTGAAGGGCGTGACCTTCAACGAGGGGTTCTTTCAGGGCCACTTTCCCGGCGCACCGATCATGCCCGGCGTGCTCCAGATCGAGGCGCTGGCGCAGGCCGCCGGCATCCTCGCTGTGGAGACGCTGGAGCTGGCGGGCAGCGGCAAGCTGGTGTTTTTCATGGCGATCGAGGGCGCGAAGTTTCGCGCTCCCGTCACGCCGGGTTGCCTGCTTGAGCTGGAGGCGAGCTTCGTCCAGCAGCGCAGCAAGGTGTGCAAGTTTGCCGGCAAGGCCAGCGTTGAGGGCAAGACCACCTGCGAGGTGCAGTTCACCGCGATGATCGCCGATCCGGCGTAGTTTGCTTTTCGTCGGCCCATCCGGGCCGACGTCCTCCCGGCTGTTCCCTCCACTTCGTTACGGGGCCGGTGCGGGCGGGCGGTCGCCCTTGCGGCCCTTTGGGCCGTTTTGAGTTGCTTTTCGGGACAGGTGGCGTTAGGGGCGCGCCTTCCCATTTACAGCTGAGGCGGTCGGAACCGCTTCGAGGCTACGAAGGACCAATGCCATGAAGGCCGATATTCATCCCGATTACCACACCATCACGGTCAAGATGACCGATGGGACCGAGTTCCAGACCAAGTCGACCTGGGGCAAGGAAGGCGACACCATGAACCTCGAAATCGACCCGACCAGCCACCCGGCCTGGACCGGCGGTCCGCAGCGTATTCAGGACGGTGGCCGCGTGGCGAAGTTCAACCAGCGTTTCGGCGGCCTCTCGCTCAAGAAGAAGTAAGCGAGCCGCGCCAGCACTGGCGTCTATTCGAAAAGGGCGGCCTCTCGGGGCCGCCCTTTTTCGTTGGCGATCACACCTTGAGATTGTTGAGCGTGCCCCAGTCGCCGTCGGACGAGGGTTCGAAGCGCAGCAGCCCCGCCATCAGGCGCTCGCCGTTGTTGTCCTTCGAATGGCGCTGACCATTGGCGATCGGCACCAGCGGAAAGTCCTCATAGGGGCTGACGTTTTCCAGCGTCGCGACATTGATCGCGTACTTGTCCGGGTCCGAGCGGGCCTGATGGAACAGGTGGATGCCGCAGGTCGGGCAGAAGTGGTGTTTCGCCACCCCGGTGTTGAAGCTGTAGCAGGCGAGCCTGTCCGCACCCTGGGTGATCGTCACTGCTTCGAGCGGTACATAGGACATCACCGCGCCCTTCATCGCACACATGGTGCAGTTGCAGCGCGAGGCGGGCAACGTCTCGTCGGGAAACTCCACGGTGAAGCGGACGGCCCCGCAATGGCAGGAGCCTTGTCGGCGATAGGATGTCATCGGTGCAGGTCCTTCCAGGCTTCGAGATTCCACATGTCGCATAACGGATCGAGCTGCTCCGTCACGAGCCGTTCGGACGGCGGCCAGGGCTCGGCCTTGCCGCCGGTGGCAAAGGCGGCCTCGCGGCTCTGCGCGTCGGGCCACAGTGCGATGGCGACAAGGTCACCCTCCGCGTTCTTGCCAATCAGCGAGCCGAGACCTCCGCGCGTACCCAGATCGCGGGTTGCCTCGCGCCAGCGGTCGAGAAAGGCCGCTTCGTGCTCGGCGGCAACGCGCCAGCGGTAGATAAAGACGGCTCCGCTCATTAGCTCCATCCCCACGGCCTTTCGCGATACCACTTGGTGATCACGTATTTGACGCCTTTGCGCACCTTCATCCCGTGGTGGAGCGTGACCGGGTTGGGGCGGCCATCCTCGCGGCGGTTGCTCCAGCACAGCAGGCGGCCGGTCTCGGGCTTGAAGGTCTTGTCGATCACCTTGAACCGGGTCGCACCTCCGGCCTCGACCGGGTTGAGGTAGATCATGAAGGTCCAGGTGCGGTTGCCCGCCACGTTGCAATACTTGTGAAAGTCCTCGCCGTCGGGCTCGAAATAGTCGGTGTGCGGCTTGAACTCCTGCCCCACGTCATAGCGCTGGCCCTGCACCGGCTCGCCGTGTGCCGGGTCGATGCGGTTGAGTGCATGCAGGCGCTGTTCGAGGTCCACCACGGCGGGTTCGTCAGGCGAGAGGTCGCAGGTTTCGCTGGTGCGGAAGTAGTCGTCACCGTTGGGGTCGGCGATGGTGGAGGGGCGGCGGTCGCGCTCGATCAGGGCGATCAGTTCCTCGCACAGCGCGGGCGGGAGAAATCCGGGCAGCTGAAACAGCTCCAGCCGTGGGTTGGGCACGCGCATCATGCCGGGGGATTCGAGCAGGGTTTCGGGGCTGGTGGCGCCGGGTTGAGTCATGCCTGCGGGTGATAGTCCACGCGCGGCCCGGTTCAAGCATGAACAATAGTCGCACCTTTTGCGCAATTTTCGCTTTGCAAAACGGGGAGTGTGTGCAAGAGGCGCTCGCCCGTGCTTAAAGCCGCTTGACCGGCCGGCACGGGGACGTAACAGCCCGTGCATTGATCAATGCCTGGCTGGCATGTGGCGATCGTAGCTCAGTTGGTTAGAGCGCCGGTTTGTGGTACCGGAGGTCGGGGGTTCGAGACCCCTCGATCGCCCCATTTTCTCCCAGCATTGCAGGCTCTTGCACTGGGGATTCCTGACATGACTGCGCCCGGCTCTGCTGCCATCTGGACCATGCCCGATTTCGACGAGCACGAGCGCGTTGAGGTCATCCATGACCGTGCCTCGGGGCTCACCGCGATCATCGCGCTGCATTCGACTCACCTCGGGCCCGGTGCCGGCGGCACGCGCTTCTGGCACTATCCGCAGCCGCTGGCCGCCGTGCGTGACGCACTGCGCCTGTCGCGCGGGATGAGCTACAAGAATGCGCTGGCAGGTCTGCCCTTGGGTGGCGGCAAAGCCGTGGTGCTGCTCGATGAACAGCGCAGCAAGACGCCAGGGATGCTCGCCGCGTTCGGCGATGCGGTCGAGGCGCTCGCGGGGGCCTATGTCACCGCCGAGGATGTCGGCGCCAGCGTGGCCGACATGGAGGCGATCCATCAGCGCACCGAGCATGTCTGCGGGCTGCCGGTGGCCGAGGGCCAGGCGGGCGGCGATCCCGGCCCCTACACGGCGCGTGGCATCTTCCTCGGCATCAAGGCCGCGGTGGCCTATCGGCTTGGCCGTGCGGACATGGACGGCGTCCACGTTGCGGTGCAGGGCTGTGGTTCGGTCGGCGGCCGGGTGGTGCGGATGCTGGCGGGCGAGGGCGCGCGGGTGACGCTCGCCGATATCGATCAGGCCAAGGCCGAAGCGCTGGCGGCGGAACTGGGCGGCAACTGCGTGCCCACCGATCAGATCATGCAGGTCCCCTGCGACGTGTTCAGCCCCAATGCGCTGGGCGCAATTCTCGACGATGCGAGCATTCCGCAGCTCGATTGCGCAATCGTGGCGGGCGGGGCGAACAACCAGCTGGCCCGCGCCGAGCACGGCGGGATGCTGCGCGAACGCGGCATTCTCTACGCGCCCGACTATGTGATCAATGCGGGCGGCATCATCAATGTCGGCCTCGAATACCTCGCCCGCCGCGCTGGTGAGACCTGCTCGGTCAGCACCGTGATCGAGCGGATCGAGGGCATCGGCACCACGCTCGCCGCGATCTGGGACGAGAGCGAGCGTTCGGGCACCGGCGCGCATGAAGTGGCCGACCGCATGGCGCGACAGGCGATTGGGCGCGGCGAATAGCCCCCGGATAAGCTTGCCCTGCGGGCGCACTAATGCCAAAGGGGCGGTCCGCGTGATGCGGCCAAGAAGTTGACTTTGTCCGAGAGATGCACGGCTACGCCAACCCCGCCCGATTCCTGAAAATCGCCCGCTGGTTCACCATGCCTTTGCTGGTGGGCGGGCTGTTGGTGACTGCGGCGGCGCTGGTCTGGGGCTGGACCTCGGCTCCGCCCGACCGGCTGATGGGCGATTCGGTGAAAATCCTGTTCATCCATCTGCCCGCCGCCTGGCTCGGCATGGGCGGGTGGACGGCGATTGCCATTGCCAGCCTCGTCGAGCTGGTCTGGCGGCACCCGCTCGCGGCGATCTCGGCGCGGGCGGTGGCGGTGCCGGGGGCGGTGTTCGCCTTTCTGTGCCTCGTCACCGGCTCGATCTGGGGCCGCCCGACCTGGGGCACCTGGTGGGTGTGGGACGGACGGCTGACCTCGATGCTGGTGCTGCTGTTCCTCTATCTCGGCTATATCGCGCTGACCAATGCGCTGGCCCGCGAAGGCTCGTCGAGCCGGATCGCGGCGATTTTCGGGCTGGTCGGTGCGATCAACGTGCCGATCATCAACCGTTCCGTGGTGTGGTGGAACTCGCTGCATCAGCCGGCCTCGATCACGATGGGCAATTCGGCCATCGACCCGGTCTATCTTTACCCGCTGCTCGCCAGCGTGCTGGGCTTCTCGCTGCTGTTCGGCGGCGTGGTCTTCGCGCGGATGCGGGCGATTCTGGCCGATGCGCAGGCCGAAGCACGGCTGCGGCGCAAGGCGCAGAAGGCCGAACTGGCGCAAACCGCCCGAGGAGACGCCTGATGCGCGAAACGCTCGACATGATGGACTTCGTCTATGCGGCATATGCGATCTGCCTTGTCGGCACGCTGACGCTGGCGGGGTGGAGCTTTGCCAGCATGCGTGCGGCGGAAAAGCGCCGTGAGGAGAGCCGCAGGAAATGACCGACAGTGCAACCAGAGGTCTCAAGCCGAAGCATCAGCGGCTGGTCTTGCTCAGCCTTGCGCTGGTGGCGCTGATCGGTGCCGGGCTGCTCGCGGCCTGGGCGCTGCGCAATCAGGCGAGCTATTTCTACCTCCCGAGCGAGATCGTCGCCCACGCGCCCGGACCGGATCAGGGCGTGAGGCTTGGCGGCATGGTCGAGATGGGCTCGATCAAGGAGCAGCCCGATGGCACCACCATTCACTTCGTGGTGGAAGACGGCACGGCCAAGGTGCCGGTCAGCTTCACCGGCATCGTCCCGGCGCTGTTTGTCGAAGGCTCGGGCGTCGTCGCCGATGGCCGGATGGGCGCCGACGGTGTGTTCGTGGCTGAAGAGCTGCTTGCGAAGCATGATGAGAACTACGTGCCCAAGGAGCTTGAAGGGATGAGCCAGGAGCAGGTGCGTAGGCAAGTGGAAGCGACGCTCGAATGATACCGGAGATCGGCCTTGCCGCGCTGTGGCTGTCCGCGGCGCTTGCTGCCTTGCAACTGATCGGCGGGCTGCTGGGGGCGGGCGAGAAGAGCCATCCGCTGGCCGCCCTCGTGCGCCCGGCGGCCCTGCTTCAGGCCGGGCTGTGCGGGCTGGCGTTCCTGTGCCTGCTCTACAGCTTTATCGTCACCGATCTTTCGGTGCTGCTGGTGGCGAACAATTCGCACTCGATGAAGCCGATGGTGTTCAAGATCGCCGGTGCCTGGAGCAACCACGAGGGCTCGATGCTCATGTGGGTGACGATCATGGCCGTGGCGGGCGGGGCGATCGCGCTGATCGAGCGGCGGCTGCCCGAACGCACGATGCTGGCGACGCTCGGCGCGCAGGCCTTCGTCGGGCTGGGGTTCTATGCCTTCCTGCTGATCTCCTCCAATCCGTTTGAGCGGCTCAACCCGGCACCGCCCGAGGGTTCGGGCCTCAACCCATTGTTGCAGGACGTGGCGGCCGCCTACCATCCGACCACCCTCTATGTCGGCTATGTCGGCCTGTCGGTGGCGTTCAGCTTTGCCGTCGGCGCGCTGCTCACGCGCAATGTGACGCCCGACTTTGCCCGCGTGATGCGCCCCTGGGTGCTGGGCGCGTGGATTTTCCTTACCATCGGTATCACCGCCGGCTCGTACTGGGCTTATTATGAGCTGGGCTGGGGTGGCTGGTGGTTCTGGGACCCGGTGGAAAACGCCTCGCTGATGCCCTGGCTGGCAGCGACGGCCTTGCTGCATTCGGCCAGCGTGCTCGCCGCGCGCGATGCCTTGCGGACCTGGACGATCATGCTCGGCGTGGTGGCCTTCTCGATGAGCATGGTCGGCACCTTCCTCGTGCGTTCGGGCATTCTCACCAGCGTTCATGCCTTCGCGGTCGATCCCGAGCGCGGCAGCTTCATCCTCGCTCTGCTGGCGATCAACATCGGCGGCGCGCTGGCGCTCTTCGCTACCCGCGCGGGCACCGTGGCCGAGGGCGAACGCTTCTCGCCGATGAGCCGCGAGGGTGCGCTGGTGGTCAACAACGTCATGCTGTCGGCTATCCTCGGCATCGTGTTGCTGGGCACGCTCTATCCGCTGCTGACCGAAGCTTTCGGCGTGAAGGTCTCGGTGGGGCCGCCCTATTTCGATCCGGTGAGCGCGATCTTCTTCTTCCCGATGATGGCGGTGCTGGTGATCGGGCCGCTGCTGCGCTGGCGCAAGGACAGCTTTGCCCGCGTGAAATGGCCGGTGCTGATTGCCGCTGCGCTGGGGCTGGCCGTACTGATTGGCACCGCTGTGCTCACCGATATTGCCGTGCTGGCGTTGCTTGGCCTCGGGCTTTCGATTGCGGTGGCGGTGTCGAGCTTCATGCCGCTGCGCGGGCGCTCGCTGCGGCGCTTGCCGCTGGCGGTCTGGGGCATGTGCATCGGGCACTTCGGGCTCGCCGTGGCGCTGTTCGGTATGTCTGCCGATAGCGCGTTCCAGCAGGAGCGGCTGATCGCCTCTGACATCGGCGACGTGGTCGACATCGGCCCGTGGCAGGTGCGGCTCGATGCGGTGAAGCCCGCCGCCGGGCCGAACTGGGTCGCGATGGAGGCCGAGATGCAGGTCGCCTACGAGGGCGGCAAATGGCGCGATGCGCGTCCGCAGGACCGTCATTTCTGGGCTCCGCCGCAGGAAACCAGCGAAGTGGCGCTGATCACGCGCTGGAACGGCCAGCTGTATGTCGCGATGGGCAACCAGGTGCAGGACGGGCGCTGGCAGCTGCGCCTGTGGTGGAAGCCGTTTGTCACCTGGATCTGGTATGGCGGCCTGTTGATCGCACTGGGCGGCGTGCTGGCGCTGGTCGGGCGCGTGGTGAGCGATCTGCGCCGTCGCTCGGCGGCGGGCAAGCTGGCCGAGCGCCGCGAAGAGCAGGAGGCACGCGCATGAGGAAAGTCCGCATCGGCCTGTGGGTGCTGGTTGGCATTGCCACCTTCCTGTTCGGCCTGTTCGCCTATCAGCTGAGCCAGCCCAAGGAAGAATTCGTGAAGAGCGCGATGGTCGGGCAGGAGATTCCCGCTTTTGACCTGCCCGCTGCCAGCGGAAGCCGCCCGGCGCTTTCCAGCGCCGATCTGGCTGACGGCAAGCCCAAGCTGCTCAACATCTTCGCCAGCTGGTGCGTACCCTGCGCCGCTGAGGCCCCGCAACTGGCCGAGCTGGAGCGCGCCGGTGTGCCCATTGTCGGTGTGGCGATCCGCGACCGCGAGGAAGACGTGGACCGTTTTCTCGCCACATACGGCAACCCCTTCACCCGCATCGGGCGTGACGACATTTCCGAGGTGCAGCTTTCGCTCGGCTCCTCGGGGGTGCCGGAAACCTTCGTGATCGACGGCAAGGGGCGCATCACCTATCAGCATATCGGCGATATCCGCCCGGAGCAGGTCAGCATGATCCTTGAGGAACTGCGGAAGGCAGGCGCATGAAGAGGCTGATCGCTCTGCTGGCGCTGGTCCTCGCGCTGCCGCTGGCTGCCCCGGTGCTGGGGCAGGATACCATGCCGCCCGCGCCCTATGCCTATCAGCAGCTCGAAGACCCGGCGCTTGAAGCCAAGGCGCAGGAACTGATGTTCACGCTGCGCTGCCTCAAGTGCCAGAGCCAGTCGATTGCCGACAGCGATGCACCGATGGCGGGCGACATGCGCCATCAGGTCCGCACCCGCATTGCCGCGGGCGAAGATCCCGAGGCGATCCGCGCCTGGCTGGTCTCGCGCTATGGCGACTATGTCAGTTACAAGCCTCATCTGAGCAGCTCGACCTGGCCGCTGTTTGCGATTCCGGTAATCGTGGTGCTGGTGGCGGGCTTTGCCATCGTGCGGCGGATGAGGGCGCGCAAATGATCTGGCTGGTCGTCATTGCGCTTGCCGCGCTGGCCTTTGCTGCCGGTGTGGTGCTGTTCAGGATCGAGAAGGGCCTGTGGTCGAGCCTGCTGGCGGCGCTTGCCGTCGGCCTTGCGGGCTATGCGCTTCAGGCCAGCCCCGGTTTGCCCAGCGCGCCCAAGGTTGCGGGCGAGGACAGGAGCAATCCGCTGTTCGACGTCGTCGAGGTGCGCCGCGATCTGCTCGCCAAAGACGAGCATTCGCGCGCCGATTTTATCGTTACCGCCGATGCCCTTGCCCGCGAGGGGCGCTATGAGCAGGCGGCGCAGCTGCTGGCCTCGGTAACGCGCAAGAACCCGCAGGATTTCGAAGCCTGGATTGCCGAGGGCAATGCGCTGGTCGAACATGCCGACGGCGTGCTGACGGTGCCCGCGCTCTATGCCTATCGGCAGGCGGCCGAGCTGAAGCCCAGGCATCTTGCGCCCAATTACTTTCTCGGTGTGGCGCTGATTCGGCAGGGGCGGTTTGCCGAGGCACGGCAGGTCTGGGCCGATTCGCTGGCGGCCGCACCCGAAGGTGCCACCGGGCGGGAGATCGTTGCCCAGCAGCTTGAGCGGCTCGATGCGATGCTGACCGCTGTCTCGCAGCAAATGGAACAGGAACGCAGCGCGGCTGCCGAGTCTGGGGTGCCTGCGGCCCCTTCTGCGCCCGTTTCTCCCGCTTCGTCCGCGCCTTAGACACATGAGCTGCCCGCGATTGCACCGGGTTTGCCACACTGCTAAGCGGCGCTCTTCGCATTTGCACACAAGCGACATGAGTCGATTTTCTCGATGAGCGTAGCCGGGTCCAACCGCACCAGTGCCAAGCTGAAACTCGCTGTCGGTGCCGTGGGCATCGTGTTCGGCGATATTGGCACCTCGCCGCTCTATGCGTTCCGCGAGACCTTTCGTGGTGCCCATCACCTGCCGATCGACGATATTCACATCTTCGGTGTGCTGAGCCTGATCTTCTGGTCGATGACCATCGTGGTGTCGCTGCAATACGTCACCATCCTGATGAGCGCCGACAACAAGGGCGAGGGCGGCTCGCTGGCGCTGGTGGCATTGCTGTCGCGCCATGTCGGCAAGTCGAAGCATAGCTGGCTGGTGGTGCTGCTGGGCGTGGCGGCGACCGCGCTGTTCTACGGCGATTCGATGATTACCCCGGCAGTCTCGGTGTTGTCGGCGGTCGAGGGTCTGGCCGTGGTCGACAGCCGGCTTGACGATCTGGTGATTCCCATCGCGCTGGTGCTGCTGATCGCGCTGTTTATTCTGCAAAAGCGCGGCACGGCCAAGGTCGGGGCAATGTTTGCGCCGGTGATGGGGCTCTATTTCCTCGTGCTGGCGCTGCTGGGCATCTGGTACATCGCGCAGAGCCCGCAGATCCTGTGGGCATTGAACCCCTGGTACGCCTACCAGTTCTTCCTCATCGACAAGTGGTTCGCCTTCCTCGCGCTCGGCTCGGTGGTGCTGGCGGTGACGGGCGCGGAGGCGCTCTATTCCGATATGGGTCATTTCGGGCGCGGGCCGATGCGGCTGTCGTGGTTCGGCTATGTGATGCCGTGCCTGCTGCTCAACTACTTCGGGCAGGGCGCGATGATCATCGGGCTGGGCGATGCGGCGGCCGAGGAAGCGATCCTCAACCCGTTCTTCTATCTTGCGCCCGAGGCCTATCGCCTGCCGCTGGTGATTCTGGCCACCTGCGCCACCTTCATCGCCAGCCAGGCAGTGATCTCGGGGGCCTTCTCGATCACCCATCAGGCGGTTCAGCTCGGCTTCGTGCCACGCCTGTCGATCCGCCACACCAGCGACGAGCACCACGGCCAGATCTATATCCCGGTGATCAACTGGGCGCTGATGTGCGGGGTGATCCTGCTGGTGCTGTTCTTTCAGAAGTCGTCCAACCTGGCGAGCGCCTATGGCATCGCGGTGACCGGGGCGATGACGATCGACACGCTGCTGATGGCGGTGCTGTTCGTCAGCGTGTGGAAGTGGAAGTGGTGGATGGCCGCGCCCGTGGTGGTGCTGTTCCTGATCGTCGACGGGGCCTATTTCATGGCCAACCTTACCAAGGTTGCCGATGGCGGCTGGTTCCCGCTGATGATCGGTGCCATCGCCTTCACCCTGCTCACCACCTGGGCGAAGGGGCGCAAGCTGATGCGCCAGCGGATGAGCGAGTTCTCGCTGCCGCTCGATATTTTCGCCAAGTCGGCCCGGTCGAGCACGGCGCGGGTGGAGGGTACGGCGATCTTCCTCGATTCGGCGACAGCCGGCACGCCCTCGGCGCTGCTGCACAACATCAAGCACAACAAGGTGCTGCATGACCGGGTGGTGGTGCTGACGGTGAGAATTGCCGATACGCCCTATGTCGATCCGGAATCGCGGGTCGAGGTGATGGAACTGGGCGACGGGTTCTACCGGGTCACGCTGCACTATGGCTTCATGGAAGAGACCAACGTGCCGCAGGCGCTCGGCAACCAGCAGATATGCGGCGGTCCGTTCGATATGATGAAGACGAGCTTCTTCCTCTCGCGGCAGACGCTGCTGTCGGCGGACAAGCCGGGGATGATGGTCTGGCGCGAGAAGCTGTTTGCGTGGATGATGCGCAACTCGACCACAGCGATGGAGTTCTTCGGCCTGCCGACGAACCGCGTGGTGGAACTGGGCAGCCAGGTCGAGATCTAGGATCAAATCCCGTTCGTGGTGCGGAGGGGGTGAGGGCGAAGGCCGAACCCCGTCTCGAACCACACGCGCTGCCACTTGGGCACTCAGCCTGCGGCTTCGAGCCCTCCTCAGGACGAACGGATGCGTGCAATTACTCGTGCGGTGGGTTCTGCACGACTTCCTCTTCATCGCCCAGCGACAGCCCGTGCTTCAACAGCATCGGGATCTGGGTGAAGGTGAACAGGAACGATAGCGGCATGAACAGCCACAGCTTCGCGGCCAGCCAGCTTTCAAAGCTCAGCGTGTAAAGCAGCACGGTGTTCAGCACGGCGAGGAACAGGAAGAATATCCCCCAGTTGCGGCTGAGCTTGAGCCAGCCTTCGTCGCTCAGCCCCTCGAAGGCAGTTTCGAGCAGCACCTTGAGCAGAGCCTTGCCCTTCAGCCAGCCGCCCAGCAGCATCACCCCGAAGCCGAGATAGATCACGGTCGGCTTCCATTCGATGAAGCGTTCGTCCTGAAAGTAGATGGTCAGCGCGCCGAAGCCGACGATCAGCACGGTCGACAGCCACAGCATCGGGCTGATCTTGCCGAGCCGCAACTTGCTCACCGCCAGCGCCACGAGCGAGGCGACGATGAAGGCGCCGGTGCCTTTGACCACGGCGAGGATTTCGCCCGCTGCATCCTCGCCATCGGGCGCGAACCATTTGTAGGCGAGGAAGAACACCAGCAGCGGGCCGTAGTCGACCGCGACGTTGAGCCAGCCGCTGGCAGGTTTTTTCCTGGGGGCTTCGGTGGTCATGCTATCCCAACAATCTCTAGTCCGCTCATCCTGAGCTTGTCGAAGGATTGCCCTTTCTTCCGCCTGAAGCGCTGAAAGAAAAGCAGCCCTTCGACAGGCTCAGGGCGAACGGTGTGTATTCTTTAATCAGCCTCAGGCCACCCCGGCAATCACGCGGGCGACCAGATCGGGGTCGAACGGGCGCAGGTCGTCGAGTTTCTCGCCCACGCCGATGGCATGGATCGGCAGGCCATATTGCTCCGCCGCCGCCACCAGCACGCCGCCGCGCGCGGTGCCGTCGAGCTTGGTCATGATCAGCCCGGTGACGCCCGCCACCTCCTTGAAGATCTCGATCTGCGACAGCGCGTTTTGCCCGTTGGTCGCATCGAGCACCAGCACCACGTCATGCGGCGCCTCGGGGTTGAGGCGGCCGAGCACGCGGCGGATCTTGGCCAGCTCGTCCATCAGCTCGCGCTTGTTCTGAAGCCGTCCGGCGGTGTCGACCACCAGCGCGTCGATCCCGGTGTCGGTCGCCTGCTTCACCGCATCGAACACGATCGAGGCCGGGTCGCCGCCCTCGGGGCCGGTGATGATCGGCGCGCCGATGCGCTCGGCCCAGACCTTCAGCTGGCCGATGGCGGCCGCGCGAAAAGTATCGCCCGCGGCCAGCAGCACGCCATAATCGTCCTCCTGAAACCAGTGCGCGAGCTTGGCGATGGTGGTGGTCTTGCCCGAGCCGTTGACCCCGATCACGAGGATCACCTGCGGGCGCGGGAAGGCGGTCACCTCCAATGGCTTGGCTACGGGGCGCAGGATCGCGGCGATCTCTTCGGCTACCGCCTCCTTCAGCTGCTGCTCGGTGATGGTAAGGCCGAAGCGTTTTTCCGCCAGCTTGGCGCGGATGCGCGCGGCGGCCGAGGGGCCGAGGTCCGACAGGATCAGCGCATCCTCGACCTCGTCGAGCGTGGCGTTGTCGAGCGTGGCCGAGCCGACCACCCCGGTGAGGTTGTCGGCAAGGCGTTCGGAGGTCTTGCGGAAGCCGCCGAACAGCTTCTGCGACCAGGACGGAGCGCTATCGGTCAAACCAGCAGGCCTTCTGTCACTTGGGTGGGAGTTATGGCGATAATCGTGCCGCGCGCGGTGCCCTGCGGTAGCTGCACGCGGGCGAAGTTGCCAGCATAGCCGGTGCCGTCGCTTTCGGTAAGGACGGATAGCCGTTCGCCCACAAGGCTGGCGAGCCATTGCTGGCGCGCTGCGGCGACGGCCTCGCGCAGTTCTGCCGCGCGTTGGCGGATCACCGGCTTTGCGACCTGCGGCATGCGCGCGGCAGGCGTGCCGGGGCGGGGCGAATAGGGAAACACGTGGCCGTGGACGACCGGCAGCTCGGCGATGATCGACAGGTTGTCGGCATGGTGGGCGTCGGTCTCGGTGGGAAAGCCGGCGATAATGTCGGCGCCCACGGCGATTTCGGGCCGCGCGGCCTTGAGCCGGGCGACCAGATCGAGCGCTTGTGCACGGCTGTGGCGGCGCTTCATGCGCTTGAGGATGAGGTCCGCCCCGTGCTGCAAGGAGAGGTGGACATGCGGCATCACCCGGTGCTCGTGGGCGATAAGATCGAACAGCTCGCCGTCGATCTCGATCCCGTCGAGCGAGGACAGGCGCAGGCGTTGGAGCTGCGGGAAGGCATCGAGCAGCGCGCGGACCAATGTGCCGAGCGATGGCGCTCCGGGCAGGTCATGACCCCAGCTGGTGAGGTCGACCCCGGTCAGTACCACCTCGGGCGCACCCTGAGTGAGGTGTTCCTCGACCTCGCGCAGAACCTCGGCCACGCTCAGCGAGCGGCTCGCGCCGCGCCCTTGTGGGATGACGCAGAAGGTGCAGGCGTGGTCGCAGCCGTTCTGCACCGCGATAAAGGCGCGGGTGTGCAGCGGCGGAGGGGTGCGCTCGGGCTCGGGCACGTTCCAGGCGCGCGCGTCGAGCTTGTCGGCATTGGCGATCAGGCCGTCGACCTCGGGCATGGCGGCGAGCTGCTGGCGCTCGATATCGGCGGCGCAGCCGGTGACGAGCAGGCGCGCATCGGGATGGGCGCGGCGCGCGCGGCGGATCGCCTGCCGGGTCTGGCGCACGGCCTCCGAGGTGACAGCGCAGGAATTGACCACCACCAGATTGCCTTCGCCCGCCACCAGCGCGCGGATACGCTCGCTTTCGGCGATGTTCAGGCGGCAACCCAGCGAGATAACTTCAGGCGCTGCGTTCAAGCGAAGTCGTCCCAGGCGAAGCTGCCGCGAAAGCTGACCGTGGCGGGGCCGGTCATGGTGATGCGGTTGTCTGCGCCCCAGCCGATCCGCAGCGGACCGCCGGGGAGGATCACCGTTACTTCACGTTCCGTCAGCCCGCGCCGCATGGCCGCAACGGCGGTGGCGCAGGCGCCAGTGCCGCAGGCGCGGGTGAGGCCGACACCGCGCTCCCACACGCGCAGGCGGATCGTCTCGCGGCCCACCACGGTGGCGACGTTGACGTTTACCCGCTCGGGGAACACGGCGTCGTGCTCGATCTGCGGGCCAAGCTGCTCGAGCGGCACCGCGTCGCAGTCGGGCACGAAGAAAATCGCATGGGGATTGCCGACATTCACCGCGACGGGCTGCTCCAGCTCGTCCCAGCCGAGCGGCATGGCCAGCGTGTCCATCGCATAGGCGAGCGGGATTTCGTCCCAGCCCAGGCGCGGCTCGCCCATATCGACGCTGATCCCGGCGCTGTCGGGGCGGGTGGCAATCGTGCCGCCGAGGGTTTGGAGCGTGGCCGGTTCTCCCAGCAACAGGCCGACCGCGCGGCTGGCATTGCCGCAGGCCTCGACCTCGCCGCCATCGGCATTGTGGATGACCATGCGGCAGGTGGCATCGGCGCTCGGCTTCAGCAGGATGAACTGGTCGCAGCCGATCCCGACATGGCGGTCGGCCAGCATCCGCACCCGTTCGGGCGTGAAGGCGGGCAGGCGATCGGCGCGGTCGTCGATGACCACGAAATCGTTGCCTAACCCATGCATCTTGGTGAATTCTACGCGCATCTCCGCGCAAGTAGGGCGCGCGCCGCCCGGTGGCAATGGCTGTGCTGCCGGTAAACCGGTCAGCTGGCGAGGCGCCCAGCGATGGGAGCCTCATTGGCCGCTGATGCCGGTTGGGCCAGCCCGGCCTCGGCCAGCCGTTCGCGCGTTGTGGCGGCGTCCTCGGGGCGACCGTAGAGAGAGCCCTGACCGTTGAGCTTGCCAAAGCACTTCAGCGCTTCGAGCGCTTCGGGGGCTTCGATGCCTTCGGCGGTAATCGGCAGGTTGCGCAATTGGGCGAGGCTCGCATAGCCGGTGCCGAAATCGTCGAGGCTGATCCTGATGCCTTGATTCTTGAGGCTGGTGGTCATCATGCGCACCGCCGCGATATTCTCGTGCAGCGAGCTTTCGGTGATCTCGATTCCGAGCCGCGAGGGCGGAAAGCCGGTTTCGACCAGCATGTGCAGCAGCTTCTGCGCAAACCACGGATCGCGCAGCTGTACAGGCGAAATGCTGACCGACAGCGTCAGGTGCGGAGCCCAGTCCTTCGCGTCGATCAGCGCCTGGTGGATCAGCGATTCGGAAAGATCGGCAATCAGTTCGCTTTCCTCGGCGACGGGAATGAACACGTCCGGGCTTACGAGGCCGTAGTCGGGCGATTTCCAGCGCGCCAGCATTTCGAAGCCGACCAGTTCGCCGGTCGCGATGTCGATCTGCTGCTCGTAGTAGGGGACGAACTCGCCAAGCGTGATCCCACGGCGGATCGCACCTTCCAGCTCGTTGCGGAGGCGGAATTCGGTTTCCATAGCCGGCGTGAACCAGCAGTGGCGGTTGCGCCCGCGCTTTTTGGCCTGATACATCGCGATGTCGGCGCGGTGGAGCAGCGCTTCGGCGTTCAGAGCGGCCGTGTCTGCCTTGCTGTCGGCGGTCGTGGCAATGCCGAGCGAAGTGCTGACGGTGGCTTCGACGCCTTCGTGCACGATCGGCTTCCTGACCTCGTCGATGAGCTTGGTGGCAATGGCTTCAACGCGCGATTCCGCCTCTGCGGCATAGTTCATCGCGCAGGCGAACTCGTCGCCGCCCATGCGGATCGCAATGCTTCCGGCAGGTATGACCGAGCTGACGCGCCAGGCCACGCCTTCGAGCACGCGGTCGCCAAACTGATGCCCGTTGAAATCGTTGACCTGCTTGAAGTTGTCGAGATCGAGCACCATCACCGCCACCGTGTCGCCGCTTTCGGCAGCTTCCGAGAGCATCCGGTCGATGGCGGGCAAACCGGCGCGACGGTTAAAGCACCCGGTGAGCGGGTCGATCTTGGCCAGTTCCTGCGCCTGCTGTTCGGCCCACCGCCGTTCGCAGACTTCCTTGTTGAGGTCGTTGTAGCGGCGCCAGCCGAAAATCAGCAGCGCGATATTGAGCAGCAAGGCATTGGATAGCAGAATGTCGGGCGAATAGGTGCCGGTCATCCACGAGCTGACGATCCTGGGCATCAGGCTGCCGCCGGTGCCCACAAACAGGATGATCGCCGCCGTAGCAATGCCAAGGGCAACGATATCGTAATCTGCCTTGCCACTCTGGCGCTCTGTCCGGCTTTTGTTCTTGTGCTGATGCATAGGCAGCTCTTGTCGACAGGCCCTCAAACGCGATGCCTCTTTCTCGCCCATCACATTCAACATCCGGTTAATTGCGAACACAGAGTCAACCGTCTAGGCCCGGTCCCTTAGAAGGAGGGCTGATTACGTGCATCGCTGGCTGATCAAATCGGAACCGTTCAAATACGCATGGGAAGACCTGCTGCGTGATGGTGAGACGGTCTGGGACGGGGTTCGCAACCACCGTGCCGCCAACAATCTGCGCACCATGGAGGTGGGCGATCTTGCCTTTTTCTACCATTCGAACAAGGGTTTGGAGGTGGTGGGCATTGCCGAGGTGAGCGAGGCAGGGCTGATCGATCCGACAGATCCTGAAGGCAAGTGGCCAACGGTGAAGTTCAAGCCGGTCGAGCCGGTGCCGAGCCCGGTTACGCTGAAGGCGATCAAGGCCAATCCCGCGCTGGAGGGAATCGAGCTGGTGCGGCTGGGACGCCTCTCGGTGGCCGAGCTGACCGTAAAGGAATGGGACGAGATTCTGCGTATGTCGCGCGAGGCCGCCTAGGCCCCGCGCAACCCGCTGATCGTTGCGCCGCCGGCGCTGAGCTGCTCGATGTCGGTCAGGCAGTGGATCAGGCGCAGGCCGTCGTGCTGCATGGCCTCTCTCAGCGCTTCGTCGAACTCGGCGTTGGTGCTGACCGTGGCGGCCCAGGCGCCGTAGCTGCGACCCATCATCGCAAAGTCCGGGTTGGCGAGACGAGTCGCGGAGACGCGGCCCGGATATTCGCGCTCCTGATGCATGCGGATCGTGCCATAGGCCGAGTTGTCGAACACGATGACCAGCATATGCGCGCCGTGCTGGGCGGCGGTGGCCAGCTCCTGCGCGTTCATCAGGAAGTCGCCGTCGCCGCAGACGGCCACCACGCAGCGCTCGGGAAAGCGCAGCGCGGCGGCGACGGCTGCGGGAATGCCATAGCCCATTGCGCCAGCGGTGGGGGCAAGCTGTGAGGGGAACCCGGCATAGGGCCAGTAACGGTGCCACCAGCCGGAGAAATTGCCCGCGCCGTTGCAGATGATCGAATCGGCCGGAAGCACATCGCGCGCCGTCGCCAGCGCGCGGGCGAGGTCGAGCGGGAACAGCGCCTCCTCGCGCGGGGTGTTCCATGCGCGCCATTCGGCGTGAGCCTCGGCTCCGGCATCGAAGGTGATGATGCTGCCGTCGTCCCACAGTTCGGCGCTTTCGGAGAACTCGGCGGGGTCGGCGCAGATGGCGAGGTCGGTGCGATAGACGCGGCCCAGTTCCTCGGGATCGGGGTGGACGTGGATCAGCACCTGGCCCGGATGATCGGGCGTGATGAGGCTGTAGCCGTCGGTGGTCGCCTCACCCAGCCGCGCGCCCACCACCAGCACCAGATCGGCCTCCTTGATCCGGCTGACCAGCTTCGGATTGGGGCCATAGCCGAGATTGCCCGCATAGACCGGCGATGACGGCCGGAGTGCGTCCTGACGGCGGAAGGCGGTGGCGACGGGCAGGCCGATCCGCTCGGCGAAGGCGGTGAAGTGGGTGCGCGCCTTTGCGTGCCAGCCCGCGCCGCCGACAATCGCCACGGGAGCCGCGGCATCCCCGATCATCGCCATCAGCGCCGATAGCGCATCGGGGCATGGCGGCTGGGCCGGGCGCATCACTGCGGGGCGCGGGGTGGCGGCGATGTCGGGTTCGTGCAGCATGTCCTCGGGCAGGGCGAGCACCACCGGGCCGGGGCGTCCGGCAATGGCGGTCGACCAGGCGCGGGCGACATATTCGGGAATGCGGGCGGGATCGTCGATCCGCGCGGCCCACTTGCAGATGGGGCCGAAGAAGGCGGCGAAGTCCATCTCCTGAAAGCCCTCGCGGTCGCGCATCGTGCGGTCCACATCGCCGATGAACAGGATCATCGGCTGCGAATCCTGCATCGCCACATGCACGCCAATGCTGGCGTTGGTCGCGCCGGGGCCGCGGGTGACGAAGGCCACGCCCGGCTGCATCCGCATCGCCCCATCGGCGCAGGCCATAAAGGCGGCGCCGCCCTCTTGCCTGCAGGTCACCACCTCGATTGCGTCACCCTCAGCCAGCGCATCGAGCACCGGCAGGAAGCTCTCGCCGGGGACGGTGAACACACGGTCGCATCCCTGTTCGGCAAGGCAGGCGACGAGCAACTGGGCGGCGGTGAGCGGGCTGGCGGCAGACGGTTTCATTCGCACCGGGCTAGCGCGGCCTGTCGGGCTCGGCAAGCAGAGGGCATTTGGCCAAGCTGTCCCTTGTCTGGACACAAGGCTAACCGGGCTCGCCAATGGTTAGCGAAACGTTAACTTCCTTCCCATGAGAAGAGCGCTTGTCCTCACCTCCGAATCGGCACGCCACCCGTTCCGGGCGTCGCTGCCGCCGCATGTCTTTGCGCGGATGGGCGAGGTTGAGCCGCAGGTGCCGTGGTATCTCCGGCTCGGCCTGACGCGGGCCGACATCGAAAGTGCGGCGGCGACCTATTGCACCGGCTTCGTCGCCGTGTTCACCTTCTTCGCCTGAACTGGCGGGCTCAACTGCGGCGGGCGACCTTTTCGGCCTGCCACAGCCGCCAGCCCAGCCAGGCCGAGATCACGCACATGCCAGCGCTGAGCAGCAGTTGCTCGGCCAGCGGAACTCCGAAATAGCTCAGCCCCAGCGCGAGGATCGAGCCCACCACCATAGCCCCGGCATTGACGATGTTGTTCGCCGCCACCGTGCGGCTGGCTTCGCTGGTTTCCACCCGCGTGGTGAGGAAGGCATAAAGCGGCACCACGAACATGCCGCCGAACACCGCGATCATCAGCAGCGAGCCGAGCACCAGCCAGGCCATGGGGTGGGCCACGAACTCGGCAATGTCGAGCAGCCTCGTGCTGGCGATGCTGGCGTTCCAGGCGCGGCAGACGAAGTAGAACAGCGCCACCATCACCCCCATCGCGATCACCGATGCGGGCGAGAAGCGCGCCGAGACATCGCCTTTGAGCAGTGCATTGATCGCCACCGAGCCGATCGCAATGCCGATCGAGAACACCACGAGGAACAGGCTGGCCACTTCCTTGCTCGCCATCAGGACGTTCTTGGCCAGAGGCGGGAACTGGATGAACAGCACCGCGCCGATGGTCCAGAAGAAGCTGATCGCGAGAATGGCGAAGAATACCTCGCGGTTGTGCATCGTGCGGGCAACGATGCGGACCGAGGCAGTGAAGGGGTTGTAGTCGATCGGCTCGACCTTGCCGATGGCCGGGGCCGAGGGGATCTTGCGGCTGGAGAAGAAGCCCAGCACGGCGATCACGATCACCAGCCCGGCGGCGATCTCCACCTCGATAAACCCGGCCAGGATCGTGCCCGCCATGATCGCAAGGTAAGTGCCCGCCTCGACGAGGCCCGTGCCCGCCAGCACTTCCTGCGGTTGCAGATGTTGCGGCAGGATCGAATACTTGATCGGCCCGATGAAGGTCGAATGGATGCCCATGGCAAACAGCGCCAGCAGCATCAGCGGCAAGGCCAGCACCTCGGTCATCACGCCCAGCCAGGCGAGCGTCAGCCCGGTCGCCCCGACCGACATGATCGCGATTTCGGCCGCCTTCACGATGCGGATGATCTTCGCCTTGTCGCGCATGTCGGCCAGCTGCCCGGCCAGCGCCGACAGCAGGAAGAACGGCAGGATGAACAGGCCCGAGGCGACGCCCGAAAAGACCGTCTCCGCCGCGGCCGAATTGTAGACCGAATAGACGACGAACAGCACCATGGCGTTCTTGTAGAGGTTGTCGTTGAAGGCGTTGAACAGCTGGGTCACGAACAGCGGGCCGAAACGGTGCTGACGGAGAAGATAGGTCGAGGTGAGCATCTATGCCTTCGCGCTGCCTGCGGACTTTCACGCCCGCGGGCGCTGTCCCATGCCTTAGGGATTTACACGACAATGCGCCAAGGCCTTTTTCCCGGCACCATATCGCACTAGGGGAGGCGAGACATGCTGACGCTGCCCAACATCCTGACGATGAGCCGGATCGCGATGATCCCCCTGCTGGCCGCCCTGCTGTGGTGGCCAGGCTGGTATGCGGGGTATCTCGCCGCTTTCGTGCTCTACTGTGTGATGGGCATCACCGACTATTTCGACGGGATGCTGGCACGCCAGAGCGGGAAGGTGTCGAAGCTCGGCATCTTCCTCGATCCGATTGCCGACAAGATCATGGTCGTCTCGGTGATTCTGGTGCTGGCGGCGATGGGGGTGCTGAACGGTCCCTATGCGGGCGACGTGCATGTGATTGCCGGCATGATCATCGTGATCCGTGAGATCGCCGTGTCGGGCCTGCGCGAGTTTCTCGGGGGCTTGCAGGTCAGCGTGCCGGTGTCGAAGCTCGCCAAGTGGAAGACGACCTTTCAGCTGATTTCGCTCGGCGCGCTGATTCTGGGGCAGGGCCTGCCCGACTGGACCATTGTGGAGGGCGGGATCGTCCACAACGTGCCGCACATCGTGGGCCTTATCACCCTGTGGGCGGCAGCGGTGCTGACCGTGATTACCGGCTGGGACTACCTGCGCGTCGGCCTGAAACACATGGATTGAGAGGCAGGCGAGGCTAGCCCGCACACAGCTCCTCGGCCAGCATGCGAAACTCCTCCTCACGCGGGGAATTGGCCCGCCAGACGAGCGCGATTTCACGGCTGGTCTTGGGGCCCTTGAGCGGGCGTGCGACCACGTTGGTTTCGTGTAGAATGCCTGCATCAATCGCCATCTTGGGCAGCATCGTCAGGCCGAGGCCGTTGTCGACCATCTGCACCAACGTGTGCAGCGATGTACCGATCATCGTCGCGCTGGCGCGCAGTTCGGGCCGGTTGCAGGCGGCGAGGGCGTGCTCTTTCAGACAGTGCCCGTCTTCGAGCAGCATCAGGCGCGCTTCGTCGATCATCGCGGGCGGAATCTCGGCGGGCGGATCGCGCGGATCGTCCTTGGGGAAGGCGACGTAGAGTTCGTCGTCGCAGATTTTTGCCTTGGCCACCTCGCCGGTAGCGAAGGGGAGGGCGAGCAGCACACAATCGGCGCGGCCATGGTGCAGCGATTCGATGGCGTGGTCGCTCGTCTCCTCGCGCAGGAACAGCTTTAGCTGCGGGCGCTCTTTGCGCAGGCGCGGGAGAATGCGCGGAAGCAGGAACGGGGCGATGGTGGGGATCACGCTCATGCGCAGCTCGCCCGACAGCGGCTGGCCGGCGGCCTGCACCAGTTCGCTCAGCTCCTCGGCCTCGCGCAGCAGGCGGTGCGCCTTGGCCACCACCTGATTGCCGAGCGGCGTGAACCGCACGACCCGGCGGCTGCGCTCGACCAGCGTCACTCCGAGCAGGCTTTCGAGTTCGCGAATGCCCGCCGAAAGCGTCGACTGCGAGACGAAGCTGGCGTCAGCGGCGCGGCCGAAGTGGCCCGCCTCGTGCAGCGCGACGAGATATTGCAGCTGCTTGATGGTGGGGAGGTAGGTGCTCATGCTCCTCGTCTCCTTAGCCTAATATTCCGTCATTGCGAGCGTAGCGAAGCAATCCATCGTCAGACCTCGCCTCACCTGGCCACACATTTTCCAGGCTGGGAACTGGATTGCTTCGCTGCGCTCGCAATGACAAGAGGCGCGGCTTGCGAGTTCGACGCCCATTTCGCTCCTAGCTTCGCATCTTGTGCCAGAGGTCGAACCAATCGGGGTTATCCTCCTCGATCAGCGCCACCTTCTTCTTCCGCGAGCCGCCTTTGATCTGCTGCTCGCGCAAGATGGCCAGTTCCATGGTGGCATGCAATTCGAACCAGACCAGCAGCTTGCAGCCGTACTTCCTCGTGAAGCCGTCAACCATGCCCTCGCGGTGTTGCCATACGCGCCGCTGCAAATCCGAGGTCACGCCGGTGTAGATCGCGCCGTGCTTGCGGTTGGCCATCAAGTAGGCTGCGGGTTGGAAGTGGGCGCGCACCGGAGCTGGATTGCTTCGCTACGCTCGCAATGACGAGTGTGGCGGCATCTACTCCGCCGCCGCCTGTGCGGCCCCATCGGCTTCGACATCGTCGATGTGCGTCATCTTCAGCCGCCCTTTCTCGACCGCGAAGGCCAGCCTGCCCTCGACCAGTTCCAGCGCATCGCGGCCGAACACCTCGTAGCGCCAGCCTTCGAGCACCGGCAGCTTGCGGATCCCGGCCGCCAGCGACTCCATCTCGTCCGAACGGGTGAGCAGGCGTGAGGCCACGTCGATCTCGCGGCAACGGATTTTCAGCAGCAGCTTGAGCAGGTCAGCCACCAAAGCGCCTTCCTTGCCAAGCGGCGCGCCGCGGCCCGAACGTTCGGGCAGTTCGTCGGAGGGCAGAGGCTCGGCACCCGCGATCACTTTCATCAGCCGCTTGCCGATGTCGTTCTCGGCCCAGGCCTGCGACAGGCCGCGCACCTTGGCGAGGTCAGCCTGCTTTTTCGGCGGGTGGCTGGCGATGTCGGCCAGCGTCTCGTCGCGGATGATGCGGCCGCGCGGGATGTCCTTGCCCTGCGCCTCTGTCTCGCGCCATGCCGCGAGCGCCTTCAGCCGCCCGAGCACCGCCGGATTGCGCCCCGGGGCACGGATGCGCCGCCAGGCCAGCTCAAGATCGTTGGCATAGTTCGCCGGATCGGCCAGCTTCTCCATCTCGGCGTCGAGCCAGTGGCCGCGGTCGGTCTTGATCAGCTTTTTCAGGATGCGCGGGAAGATGTCCGCCAGATAGGTCACGTCGCCGATGGCATATTCGATCTGCCGCTCGGTCAGCGGGCGGCGGCTCCAGTCGGTGAAGCGGGCGCCCTTGTCGATCGTCTTGCCGAGCCAGCTTTCCACGAGATTGGCATAGCCGATCTGCTCCGACTGGCTGATCGCCATCATCGCGATCTGGGTGTCGAAAATCGGGTGCGGGGTTTTCCCGGTGAAATTGTAGACGATCTCCACGTCCTGCCCGCCCGCGTGGAAGACCTTGAGCACGTCCTCGTTCTCGCACAGCAGGTTCCACAGCGGCGTGAGGTCGATGCCCTTGGCCAGCGGATCGACGGCTGCGGCCTCCTCGTTGTTGCCGATCTGGATCAGGCACAGCAGCGGATAATAGGTGTTCTCGCGCATGAACTCGGTGTCGACACAGACGAAATCGTGTTCTGCGAGCCGCTCGCACAGGTCGGCGAGTTCGGCGGACTTGGTAATCAGGGGATGGATCTTCATGTCTTTCCCATACAAGGTTTGGACGGTGCACCGTCCGTCGGCCTACCATTCGCCACAGTCCCCGGCAGAGGTGCCGACCTTGACAAAGCGACTGGCTTGCCCTGTTAGCGCGCGCGTAAAGCAATGGCTTGGAGCGACGCTGCGTTGCGCGCCCTTAGCCCTTTAGCCCGCCTTTTGGAAAGAGTCCCCATGCACGCCTATCGTACCCACACTTGTGCCGCATTGAACCAGAGTGCCGTCGGCCAGAGCGTCCGCCTGTCGGGCTGGGTGCACAACAAGCGAGATCATGGCGGCGTGCTGTTCGTCGATCTGCGCGATCACTATGGCATCACCCAGATCGTGGCCGACAGCGATTCCCCCGCGCAGCCGATGCTCGAAAAGCTGAAGCTGGAATCGGTCGTCACCATCGATGGCGATGTGAAGGCCCGTGCGCCCGAAGCGGTCAACCCGAACCTGCCGACCGGCGGGATCGAGGTCTTCGCCCGCGAGGTGACGATCCAGAGCCGCGCCGAGGAACTGCCGCTGATCGTCAACTCGGCGGAGGACTACCCCGAGGAAACGCGCCTCAAGTATCGCTTTGTCGATCTGCGCCGTGAGCGGGTGCACAACAACATCATCCTGCGTTCGAAGGTGATTTCGAGCCTGCGCCAGCGGATGATCGCGCAAGGCTTCAACGAGTTCCAGACCCCGATCCTCGGCGCCTCCAGCCCCGAGGGCGCGCGCGACTATCTGGTGCCGAGCCGCCTGCATCCGGGCCGGTTCTATGCGCTGCCGCAAGCGCCGCAGATGTTTAAGCAGCTGCTTATGGTGGCCGGCTTCGACCGCTATTTCCAGATCGCCCCCTGCTTCCGCGACGAAGACCTGCGCGCCGACCGTTCGCCCGAATTCTACCAGCTCGACTTCGAGATGAGCTTCGTCACGCAGGAAGATGTGTTCCAGGCCATCGAGCCGGTGCTGGCGGGCGTGTTCGAGGAGTTCTCGGGCGGCAAGTCGGTCACTCCGGCGGGCGAGTTTCCGCGCATTCCTTACCGCGAGGCGATGCTCAAGTACGGCAGCGACAAGCCCGACCTGCGCAACCCGATCCTGATCTCGGACGTATCGCACCACTTCACCAGCTCGGGCTTCGGCATCTTCGAGAAGATCGTCGGCACCGGCGGCGTGGTCCGCGCGATCCCCGCGCCGAACACGGCGGACAAGAGCCGCAAGTTCTTCGACGAGATGAACGACTGGTCGAAGAAAGAGGGCTTTGCCGGGCTCGGCTATGTCACCCGCAAGGGCGGCGAATTCGGCGGCCCCATCGCCAAGAACCATGGCCCGGAAGAGATGGCCAAGCTCTATGAGGAGCTGGGGCTGGGCGACGACGACGGTCTGTTCTTCGCCGCGGGCAAGGAAAAGGACGCGGCCAAGCTGGCGGGCGCTGCGCGCACCCGCACCGGCGAAATCCTCGGCCTGATCGAGGAGAACTGCTTCAAGTTCTGCTGGATCGTCGACTTCCCGATGTACGAGTACGACGAGGACGCCAAGAAGGTCGACTTCAGCCACAACCCGTTCTCGATGCCGCAGGGCGAGATGGAGGCGCTGGAAACGCAGGATCCGCTCGATATCCTCGCCTGGCAGTACGACATCGTCTGCAATGGCTACGAGCTCAGCTCGGGCGCGATCCGGAACCACCGCCCGGACATCATGTACAAGGCCTTCGAGGTCGCCGGCTACAGCAAGGCCGATGTGGACGAGAACTTCTCCGGCATGATCGAGGCGTTCAAGCTTGGCGCGCCGCCGCACGGTGGCTCGGCTCCGGGGATCGACCGCATCGTGATGCTGCTCGCCGACGAGCCGAACATCCGCGAGGTAATCGCCTTCCCGCTGAACCAGCGCGCGCAGGATCTGATGATGGGCGCGCCCTCGCAGGTCTCGCCCCGCCAGCTGCGCGATGTGCATATCCGCACGGTCGAAGCGCCCAAGGAAGGCTGATTGTTGTAGGCCAGTATCTTCGTGCTGTGTTCAGGTTTCTTGCCCTAAACATTACAAAGGTGATGAGGCGAAGGAACGGGAACATGATACGAAGAGCGGCCCTTGCGGCCCTTGCCGCGCTGGCTCTGGCAACTCCGGCAGCAGCAGAAACGCTGACCGTCGAGACCTACAGTCCGGCGCTCAGCGCGGCGGCGCTCGGGGTGCAGACCATCACGGTCGACCACTTTGCTGGCCGCGAAGGCACGCGCTTCTCGTTCATGGTGGCAGACGCGTTGCAACAGGCGTCGATCCGCGGACAGCCGTGGTTTACCGTGCTGGTGGACGATGGGCCTGGAGCGGACGCGGTGCTTGAGGGCCGCGTGACCCCGCACATTGCCGAGCACCGTTTTCGCCGCAAGCGCGAGGTCTGCTGGACCTACGACGAAGACGGCGCCTGCAGCGAGAGGCGCAAGGTCGAACTCGACTGCATCCGGTTGCAGGTCAATGTCCGCCCGGATGTGCGCCTGGTGCGGCGCGACGGGGCCCTGCTGTGGACCTTTACCTCGGCGCGGGGCGATCAGGAAGAGTTCTGCCCCGACGTGGACGACCATCCCGACGTGCGTGCCATGATCATGGACGTCCTGCCCGATCTCGCCCATGATATCCGGCGCGAACTCGCGCCGACGGGCACGATCCTGCCGGTCCGCATCATGGAGCGGCGCAACGGCCTTTCGGGCGATGACCGCGACCGGTTTCGCGATGCCGTGAGCCGGACCAAAAGCGACGAGTCTGCTGCCTGCGAATCTTTCGAGAGCCTGCATTCCGCGAACCCCGACCAGCCTTCGCTGATGTTCAATGTGGGGCTTTGTGCCGAACGGCGCGGCGATCACTCGCTGGCCCAAGAGCGATATCGCGCGGCGCTGGCCTCGGACCGCTCGGATGGCGCGGCATCCGCGGGATTGCGCCGGATCGACGACACCGCCACGGCCAGTGCACAAATTGCCTTTCATTTTGGACAATAGCCCCGCAATCCCCATATTGCTGGTCGCAAAGCCGTTTTACGGCACTTGCCAGCCTCCGCAGCACTCATTAGGGGCGATTGCGAAACGAATTCAGAACCCTTCGAAAGGCACAGTTTCATGAGCGATATCGCTGACCGCGTTAAAAAGATTGTCGTCGAGAACCTCGGCGTCGAGGAAGAGAAAGTCACCCCGGACGCGAGCTTCATCGACGATCTGGGCGCAGACAGCCTCGACATCGTCGAGCTGGTGATGGCCTTCGAGGAAGAGTTCGGTGTCGAGATCCCCGACGATGCGGCGGAGAAGATCAACACCGTTGGCGATGCCATCAAGTACATCGAAGAACATACCGACTGAGGTCGGACCGCCTCGTTCGCGAAAGGTCCGCCCGATCGCGGACGAGGATTAAAGGCTCAGCCATCTCGGCTGGGCCTTTTGTGATTGTGGAGAGCTACTTATGCGGCGTGTCGTCGTAACCGGATTGGGGCTTGTCACGCCGCTGGGCGCTGACGTCGAAACAACCTGGGCCAACCTGATTGCGGGCAAGAGCGGGATCGGCGCGATCACCCGCTTCGATACCACGGGTCAGAAGTGCCTGATCGCCGGCGAGGTCAAGCCGGCGGATCATGAGTATGGGTTCGATCCGAACAAGCGGGTCGATCACAAGGTGCAGCGTCAGGTCGATCCGTTCATCATCTACGGGATCGACGCCGCCGGACAGGCGATCGAAGATGCGGGCCTCGAAGACATGTCCGAAGAGCTGCGCCTGCGCGCGGGCTGTTCGATCGGCTCGGGCATCGGCGGCTTGCCGGGTATCGAACTCGAATCGGTCAACCTGCACGAACGCGGCCCCGGCCGGGTCAGCCCGCACTTCGTGCATGGCCGTCTGATCAACCTGATCTCGGGCCAGGTCTCGATCAAATACGGGCTGATGGGGCCGAACCATGCGGTCGTCACCGCCTGCTCCACCGGCGCGCATTCGATTGGCGACGCCGCGCGCATGATCCGCGACGACGATGCCGACATCATGCTGGCGGGCGGTGCGGAAGGCACGATCAACCCGCTCGGCGTGGCGGGCTTTGCCCAGGCGCGCGCGCTCAACTGCTCGATGAACGATCGGCCCACCGAAGCCAGCCGTCCCTACGACAAGGACCGCGACGGCTTCGTGATGGGCGAGGGCGCGGGCGTGGTGGTGCTGGAAGAGTACGAGCACGCCAAGGCGCGCGGCGCGAAGATCTATGCCGAGGTGGTCGGCTATGGCCTGTCGGGCGATGCCTATCACGTCACCGCGCCGCACCCCGAGGGCAAGGGCGCGGAGAACTCGATGCGCATGGCGCTGCGCAAGGCCGGAATGGGGCCGGGCGACATCGACTATGTCAACGCCCACGGCACCTCGACCATGGCCGACACCATCGAACTGGCGGCGGTCAAGCGCGTGCTGGGCGACGATCTCGCCGGTGCCTCGATGAGCAGCACCAAGAGCGCGATCGGCCATCTGCTGGGCGGCGCGGGCGCGGTGGAGAGCATCTTCTGCATTCTCGCCATGCGCGACGGCGTGGTTCCGCCTACGCTTAACCTGCACAACCCCGATGAGGGCACCGAAGGCGTCGATCTGGTGCCGCTGGTGGCCAGGAAGCGTGAAGTGCGCGCGGTGCTGAACAACTCGTTCGGCTTCGGCGGCACCAACGCCTCGCTGGTGATGAAGAAGGTCGACTGACATGCGCCTGCTCGGCGGTTTGCTGCTCGCCGCTGTTCTGGTTGCGGTGGCTGTCGTCGGGTGGGGCGCCTGGGGCTGGTATGGCGCCTCGACGGTCGGGAAGGAGACCTCCTTCATCGTGCCGTCGGGGGCCGCGTTATCGTCGGTGGCGGACAAGCTCGAAGACGAAGGCCTGATCGCCTCGGCCGAAACCTTTACCCTGCGCGCCAAGCTGCTCGGCAGCGATGCTCCGATCAAGGCGGGCGAGTTTCTGATTCCGGCAGGTGCAAGCGGGTCGGCAATCCTCGCTAAGCTGCAAAGCAACGACGTGGTGCGCCGCTTCGTGACCATCCCTGAGGGGATGCCTTCGATTCTCGTCCATGAAAAGCTGATGGCCGAGCCACTGCTGACCGGCGAGATCGCGGTGCCCGCAGAGGGCTCGGTGCTGCCCGAAAGCTACGATTTCGAACGCGGAGAAAGCCGGCAGGCGGTACTCGACCGGATGCAGGCCGCGATGACCAGGGCGCTGGCCGAGGAGTGGGAAAAGCGCGGCCCGAACATCGCCGTCAGCACCCCGCGCGAGGCGCTGATTCTCGCTGGCATTGTCGAGAAGGAAACCGGCGTGCCGGAAGAGCGGACCAAGGTCGCCGGGCTCTATTCCAACCGTCTGCGGCAGGGCATCATGCTGCAGGCCGATCCCACGATCATCTACCCCATCACCAAGGGCAAACCGCTGGGTCGGCGCATTCGCCAGTCGGAGATCGCCGCGATCAACGACTACAACACCTATTCGATGCTGGGCCTGCCCAAGGCGCCGATCACCAATCCGGGCCGCGCCAGCATCGCAGCGGTGCTGAACCCGGCGAAGACCAGCGCGCTTTACATGGTGGCCGACGGCAAGGGCGGCCATGCATTCGCCGACACGCTGGCCGAACACAATGCCAACGTCGAGAAGTGGTACGCGCTGCGCCGTGAGCGGGGCGAGATGTGAGCGGGGAGGGGGCCGACAAGTCGTTGCCGGCCCCGTTGATCGTTACGGCGCTGCTGCCCGAAAGCCTGCAATCGCGCGCCGATCAGCTGCGGCAGGCGCATTTCCCACCCGAGCGTAATTTTCTCAAGGCACACGTGACGCTGTTTCACGCGCTGCCGCCGAGCTGCGAGGCGGAGCTGCGCGCGGTGCTGGCGGGGCTGGCGCGCGAACATGCGCCGGTGCCTGCCTGTCTGACCGGTGTGATGAAGCTGGGGCGGGGCACGGCGCTGGGAATCGAGAGCGAGGCCATGCTGGCGCTGTGGGAGCGATTGGCCGATCATTTCCACGGTCTGCTCACGCCGCAGGACGAGCATCGCCCGCGCCTGCATGTGACGATCCAGAACAAGGTCTCATTGGAGGCGGCCAAGGCGCTTCAGGCGGAGCTTTTGCCGCGTATTCAAGCGCGTGAGTTCGCCTTTCGGGGCTTTGGGCTGCATGCCTATCGCGGCGGTCCATGGGAGCTTGTGCGCGAGTTTGCGTTCCGGGGGCGGGCGCGGGTCGACGATTGATTTGCAAAGAGCGAAAAGGCGGGGTTGACCGCCGCCTCAGGGCGACCTAAAGGGCGCGCCTTGCCAGCGTGTTCGCACCGCGAACCGGCATGGCAACCATGGTATGGCGGAGTAGCTCAGCCGGTTAGAGCAGCGGAATCATAATCCGCGTGTCGGGGGTTCGAGTCCCTCCTCCGCTACCATTTCGCGAATCATCTCAAGCCTCGCAAAATGGCGGTTTTCCGCCGCATTGAGGTGTTGGAGATGGTCGCAATCATCCTTATGCATGCGTCCTTGAGTTGGACAGACCTGGTCAGCTTTCGACCGGTTTGGACGTCTGTTGTGCTATGATTTGTGCTATTGTTTTCTCGCCTCGTGTTGATCGAGGTAGGCATGGGAAAAGCCCAGAATTTCAATCCTTCGAGCCTTGATATGCTTCGTTCGGGCAGGCGCTCTGATCCGTTGGTGGCCGGGCTTTGTGTGATTGTCAGCACCGCCGGTAAGAAGACCTGGACGTATCGGAGGCGCATCGCGAAGTCAGGGGTGATCGTGCAGCTCACGCTTGGCACCTATCCAGCTAACACTATTCCGGATGCGCGCGAGTGGGCCACCGGGTTGAATGCCGCTGTAGAGCGAGGGGAAGATCCCCGAGTTGCCATGCGAATCGAGGAGGCAAGGAAGACCCAGACGGTCGCGAAAGCTCATGCGATTTACATGGAAGCGATGAGGCGTGGTGACCGAAAGGTTCTCAAACCCCGCACGCTCTACGACAAGGACGTAATCTTCACGAGGGACATCGATCCACGTCTCGGGAAGAGGTCGCTCATAGAGCTCACCGAGAACGAGTGCTGGGATGCCGTCTACGACAAGGCAAAGGCGTCGAAGGTTCGCGCAAACAAAATGGCCGGAGAATTGAGCTGCTTCCTGCGTTGGTGTTCGGGGCGGGAGGGCCGGATGGCGGGAATCGAGTTGACGGCTCATCCCGCACCGACGTTGAACTCGAATTGGTTTTGCACGGGGCCGAAGGCGAACAAACGCTTTTTGAATGAGGACGAACTAGGTTGGCTATTCCAGGCGCTCGTCGATGAGGAGCGCAGCTATCGCCGAGGCTTCATTTTGCTCTTGCTGACTGCCGCAAGGCGCAACGAATTGTTCGGAGCCCGTGCGAGTGAAATGGCAGATGGTGTTTGGACGTTGCCGCCCGAACGATCGAAGAATGGTGAAGCTAACTATGTGGCATTAGGGCCATGGGGACGCAGTTTAGCGCAGACCAACCAGAAATGGCTTTTCGCATCTCCTCGCATAGACGGTCCGCACCTGTTCGGTTGGTTCAAGGCCCGGGACAGGGTTCACAGCCGGATGGAGCGGTTTGCCGGGATGGAAGTGCCCCGGTGGCATTTCCATGACCTGCGTCGCACGTTTCGATCACATGCCCGACGAATTGGTATCGATCGGGATATCGCAGAATTGATGCTCAACCATAAACGCAAAGGTCTCGAGGGCATCTACGACAGGAACATGGAGTTCGGGCTGAGAGCGAAAGGGTTTGCCGCCTGGGAGGAATTTTTGGTTGCCATCGCAAGTAAGGCAGGGGTGGCGTCTGAACTAGACGCACCTCTTTGAGGAAGCGGCCACCTCGCCACACGAATTGGGAGGTGGCCGTCCGTTCTTTCCGTCGAGCGCGCATTCGTAACAGCGTCTCGCTGATTAAGATTGAAGAAAAAATATTATAAAGAAATTACTTGACGGAATGTATTCACATCAATTTTTATTAGATAGACCCAGTAAATTCTGTGTTTGCACAATGGAGCACAGCACAGAAGTGATCACATGCTTTTGATGCATTCCGTAAAGGGTATCGTCGCTGAACATCGGCCAGCAACGACGATCCGGAAAGGTCCTTCTTGAGGCGCAAGATCAGATAAAGGTAGTTTTGACGGCAAACGGGCGTGTCAGTTTCCCACGCCGATTGCGAACTTTGATCCGCATTCGTTACAATTCGCAAAGTGAACGTGATTATACCGCTGTTAGCAAATCCAAATCACAGCTTTGCTCAGGTCATGCGCTCAGGCCTTACAAGCTGATCGAATGTCGCCGCGTCAACAACCTCGAGCGCGATTGCAGCCTCGCGCAAGCTGAGCCCTTCATCGTGTGCATGCTTGGCTATTTTGGCCGCTTGGTCATAGCCGATCTCGGGCGCGAGCGCGGTCACCAGCATGAGCGATTGATCAACCAGATGCGCTATTCGCTCCCGGTTAGCTTCCATTCCCTCGACGCATCGTTCGGAAAAGCTCTCCATACCCGTAGCGAGAAGATTGATGGATCTGGTTACGGCAGCCCCGATCATGGGCTTGAACACGTTGAGCTCGAACGCTCCCTGCATACCCCCGAGGCTGGCTGCGTGCTGGTTGGCGATAACCTGAGCCGCAACCATGGTCAGCATCTCGCATGTCGACGGGTTGACCTTGCCGGGCATGATCGAACTTCCGGGCTCGTTGGCAGGAAGGCGCAGCTCCCCCAATCCCGACCGGGGCCCGGAGGCGAGCCACCGAATGTCGTTGGCGATCTTTGTTAGCGAGACGGCCAGTGCACCCAGCGCGCCCCCAAGCCGCACGAGCGCATCGTTGGAGGCGAGCGCCTCGAACGGGTTGGGCGCAGGCTCAAAGTCGTAGCCGGTTATCGCTGACAATTCAGCAGCCATCGCAGCTGCAAAGCCTTCCGGCGCATTGAGGCCGGTTCCCACCGCCGTTCCACCCTGCGCCAACAGTTTCACATCCTTCGCCGCGAAGGTTATTGTGGTGCGATTGCCGTCCAGCTGCGCGACATAGGCTGAAAACTCCTGGCCGAGCGTAAGCGGGGTGGCATCCTGCAAATGGGTTCGCCCGATCTTGACGATGTCGTCCCACTCGCACGCCTTGGCTGAAAGCGCGTCCCGCAGCCCGTCCAGCGCGGGCAGCAATCGTGTGGCCAGCGCCTGCGTGGCCGCAATGTGGAGCGCGGTCGGGAAACTGTCGTTGGAAGACTGGCTCTTGTTGACATGATCGTTGGGGTGAACCGGATGCTTGCCGCCGCGCGTGCCGGTAAGGATTTCGTTGGCGCGACTGGCAATCACCTAGTTGACGTTCATGTTGCTGTGCGTCCCGCTGCCAGTCTGCCAGATCGCGAGAGGGAACTGCTCGTCATGGCGCCCTTCGATCACCTCACGGGCAGCGGTTTCGATGGCATCGGCCAGTTCAGCCCGGAGGCCGTGAGCGCGATTCACCCGCGATGCCGCCAGCTTGATCATCGCCAAGGAATGAATGATCGAAAGTGGCAGCCACTCTTGCGGGGGAAAGAAAAAATTGCTCATGCTGCGCTGGGTCTGCGCGCCCCAATAGCTCCCGGCGGGTACCTCTACCGGCCCCAGACTGTCGGATTCCGTGCGCGTGTCCGTCATACAGTTCTCCGTTGCCGCACCATCCGGCCGGAGCGCGTCAACCGGGGTAGGGCGATGCCTTCAGAACCCCTGCGAGGTGCGCGGCATTGCCCGCGACCATCGCGGCGGTCTTGGTCACCTTTTCCGGCACCTTTTCGAGGTCTTTGAAATCAGCCGAGCCCATGGCCTCGCCCACCCAGTAGCAGTTGGCCACGGCGGGGATCGTAAAGCCAACATCATTGAGCGACTGGAACAGTTGCGCCGAGCTGAAGTGCGCACCGTCCTCGTTGCCGACGATCGCCGCTACCGCGACCATCGAATAGCTGGGCATGCGCCCCTGCTCGTCGGTCTCGCCAAGAAAGGCGTCGAGGCGCTCCAGCACCCGCTTGGCAACGCTGCCAACCTGTCCCATCCAGATCGGTCCACCAAAGATCAGGATGTCATGAGCAAGCAGTTCTTCACGCAAGGCAGGCCAATCGTCGCCTTCTCCTTCGTCCGAAGTAACGCCGGGCTTAATGTCGAGAGCAGCCACGCGCACCGTGCGCGTCACTTCCACACCATGGTCCGCGAAGGCATCCTTCAGGACTGAAATCATGGAGTCGGTGGAAGAAGCCTCGTCGGGGTCAGCCTTGAGGGTGCAATTGAGAGCGAGAGCTTTTAAAGACATGCCAAGGCAACGGACGACTTTTGACGATGTTCCGAGGCGGTTGGGAGCAACCTAAGATCGAGGTGCGCGCCTCACTGTACAGGCGATGGAAAGGTGGAGCGAGAGCCCGCCGAGCTTTTGGGCACAACACTAAGGCTGCCATCGGTCTCGAGCACGACGAGCGCCGCCAGCTGGAAATCTCCAAGGCCCTCACCTCGCAGCGCGGCCTTGATCTCGTCCACTGTCACCCGTTCTCTCCGGAGCGCGTCATCGATAATCTTTCCATCGCGCAACAACACGGCCGGCTCGGACTTCGCGAGACGTTCGATCGTATCGAAGCGAACCGAAAGCCAGGCAATAACATATTGCAGCAGCACCAGCGACACGAGCGCAAGCGCACCTTGCGCTAAGGTCACATCCTTGCTGAGCAGAATTGTCGCAAGCGTCGAGCCGAGCGCGACGGTTACCACAAGGTCGAAGGCGTTCAGCTTGGCTAGGGTGCGCTTGCCGCTCAAATGAAGGGCGACGATCAATGAACCGTAAGAGCAGACGCCTAGTACGAGCGTTCGGATCAGGTTCGCTATATCGTCAAACAGCATGACGCTTGGCTCCCCTCGGATGTCCCGGTTTTTGCTTCAAACAGCAGATCTTTAATCCACCGGCGATGTCGGCTGCAGCTCACGTATCGTTCTTGCCGCCACTCTTCTTTGGATCGGTCGGTTTGCGGGTTTCCCCCTCGCGTGGGCCCGTGCGCTCGGGTTCAATTAGCGTCTTGGAAGGTTTCTTCGTCACATTGCGTGAATCGTCTGGTTCATATTCGCCCATGGTGCTTCTCCTTGTGGCTTCCTGAACACGACGTTCGGGCGGCGGTCGAGGTTCCGGAGCCCGCGCTGGAGCCGCGCCGCTGCCACGACCATTTCGATTTCAGCCCTTGTCGCTGACGAGATCGGGCGGTGTTTCATCGGGGCTGCGATCCGGGCGATCGACATCGGGGGTTACCGGTTCGATCTCATCGGGCCGCTCGGGCACCGGTTCGCGGCGCTCGGGAGGGGCGGGTGGCGTCTCCGGCGGCGCCTGCGGGGTGGGAAGTTCGGGCTCGGGCTGTGGGTTGGTGCTCATACAACGGCAACGACCCGGACGCCGATTGGTTCAACGCCTCAAGGAACCCAACGCCATGTTCGCGCGCTGACCGAGCAGAGGAACCAGGAGTTTGGCAAATGGCAGCACGCGCATACTGGCAAGGCCAGATCAGGCTGGCGCTGGTCTCAATTCCCGTCGAAATCTATCCGGCCAGCAAGTCCGGCGCCAAGATCCGCTTCAACCAGATCCACGAGCCGAGCGGCAAGCGCGTCCATTATGAGAAAGTGGTGCCCGGCGTCGGCCCGGTCGATCGCGACGAGATCATCAAGGGCTATCAGGTCGCCAAGGACGAATATGTCCTGCTTGAGGATGAAGAGATCGAGGCGGTCAAGATTGAGAGCCGCAAGACGCTGGAACTGGTCCAGTTTGTCGATGCCTGCGAGATCGATCCGCTTTATTTCGAGAAGCCATACTATGTCGCGCCGAAGGACGATCTGGCCGAGGAAGCCTTTATCGTTCTACGCGAAGCCTTGCGGCAGACGGGCAAGGTGGCGCTGGGCCAGTTGTCGGTGCGCGGCAGCGAGAAGCTGGTGGCCATCAAGCCTTGCGGCAAGGGGCTGCTGCTCGAAACGCTGCGCTATGCCGACGAGGTGCGCAAGGGCCAAGCCTTCTTCGCCGAGATCGACGATGGCAAACCAAAGAAGGAACTGCTCGACCTTGCGAAGACGCTGATCGATCAGAAAAGCGCGCCGTTCGATGCGAGCAACTACGAGGATCGCTATGTCGATGCCCTGCGGAAGCTGATTGACAAGAAGGCCAAGTCGAAGAGCGGCAAGGCGATTATCGAAGATACCGACAAGGGCGAGGGAGAAGGCGGCAATGTGATCGACCTGATGGCCGCGCTCAAGAAGTCGGTGGGAGAAAAGAAGGCCCCGGCCAAGTCGCGCAGCAAGGCCTCGGCGCGCAAGAAGACCGCCTGAGCCATGTCGCTCAACGATCCCGTAATCACCCATTGGCTCGACCTGGACCTGCTCTCGCGCCTTGGTGTCGCAGCAGTGCTCGGCCTGCTGCTGGGGCTAGACCGCGAACTGCGCGGGCATGCGGCTGGTCTGAGAACGCATGGTCTCGTGTGCTTCGCGGCTGCGGCCATGACCGTTTCGATCGTGGCGCTCTACTTGCAAATTGGCGGAGAGCGGATGGACCCCTTGCGAGTTTACGAAGGCGTGGGCGCTTTCATCGGTATCATCGGCGCGGGATTGATCGTCTTCAGCGGCGGGCAGGTCCATAATCTGACGACGGCTGCGCATCTTTGGCTGGCCGCGGTAGTGGGGATTGCCTGCGGTGCGGGCCAGTGGCCGCTGGTCGCGATTGCCACGGTGATCAGCCTGATCGTGCTCACGCTGCTGCGGCTGGTCGAGCCGCAGGACGAGGGCCGGAAACTCGATGAGCCGCAGCGATGAACAAGCGCACCGATCCGCTCGCCGACTACAACGCCAAGCGCGACTTTGAGAAGACGCGCGAACCGGCTGGCACGATGGATAGCAGCAGCAGCGGCAATCTCTTCATCGTCCAGAAGCACGATGCGACCCGGCTTCATTGGGACTTGCGGCTGGAGGTCAACGGCGTGCTCAGGAGCTGGGCGGTCACCAAAGGCCCATCGCCCGATCCCGAGGTGAAGCGGCTGGCGGTACGAACCGAAGATCATCCGATGTCCTATGCCGAGTTCGAGGGCACCATTCCGAGGGGTGAATACGGCGGCGGCACGGTGATGTTGTGGGATCGCGGCACCTGGTCGCCGGTCGAAGGCAAAAGCGCAAAGGATCTGGACAAAGGCCACCTTCACTTTCGCCTCGATGGCGAGCGCATGCGCGGCGAATGGCTGCTGATCCGAATGAAGCCGCGCGGCAAGGAAAAGCGCGAGAACTGGCTGCTGCGCAAATTGCAGGATGACTATGCCGAGGCAGGCGATGTGCTGGTCGAGCGCGAACTCTCCAGTGTGCTGACGGGCCGGTCGATGGCGGAAATAGCGGCAGACAAGGGTGGAGAGTTCGCGCTCGCGGGCAAGAAGGACGACGCCTTCCTTGCGCAGATGGCCAAGGCTTCGGATCACAATGCAGAAAAGGCAAAGAGGAAGCGCCAGCCGAAGGATGCGCCCATGCCGACATTCCGCAAGCCGCAACTGGCAACTCTGGTGGATGCCGTGCCCACCGGAAACGGCTGGATGCACGAGATCAAGTTCGACGGCTATCGCGCCTTGATCGCAGCCAAAGGGAAAGACGTGCGCGTCTATACCCGCAGCGGCAAGGACTGGACTGACAAGTTTGCCCCGCTCGTGAAGGCCATCGCCGCGCTCGACTTGCCAAGCTGCCTGATCGACGGCGAAATCGTGGCGGTGAATGCCAAGGGCGATCCCGATTTTTCAAGCCTGCAGAACGTGTTCAAGCGCGGCCATGGCAGCCAGTCGGACGGTGACGCGCTGCAATTCCATGCCTTCGACCTGATCGAGCTGGCGGGAGAGGATCTTGCCGAGCTGCCCAACATCGAGCGGAAGGAACGGCTGGAGGCGCTGCTGGGCAAGGCGGAAAGCCCGATCTTCGTGGCAGACCACGTCATCGGCGCGGGTGAAAAGCTCTATCGGAGCATGTGCGATGCCGGGCAGGAGGGCATCATCTCCAAGACCGTCGACGGGCGCTATTCGGGCAGGCGCAACAAGCGCTGGGTGAAGGTGAAGTGCACGCGACGGCAGGAATTCGTCGTCATCGGTTGGAAGCGGTCGAGTGCGAAGGCGCGGCCCTTCGCATCGCTGTTGATGGCGCAGCACGAAGGCGGCGAACTGGTCTACAAGGGCAATGTCGGCACCGGCTTTTCCAGCGACGATCTCGACGACTTGTCGGCGAAGCTGAAGCGGCTCGAACGGAAAACGCCGCCCGCCGAAGTGGACAAGGCAAGCAGCCGGGGCGTCACCTGGGTGACACCCAAGCTTGTCGCAGAAGTGGCCTTTTCCGAATTCACGGCCGAAGGCAATATCCGCCACGGCAGCTTCCTGGGCCTGCGAAGTGACAAAACGGCGGATGAGGTGGCGCCGGAAAAGCCTGCCAAACAGTGCGAGCAGTCGGGTGAGGTGACAATCAGCAGCCGCGAGCGGGTGATCTTTCCCGAAGGCGGGAAGACCAAGGGCGACCTCGCCGACTACTACGCCGCGATTGCCCCACTGATGCTGCCCTTTGCCGCGCGCCGTCCGGTGAGCCTTGTGCGCTGCCCGCAAGGGCGCGCAAAGAAGTGCTTCTTCCAGAAACACGACAGCGGCGCTCTTGGCGATGCGGTCCATCACGTGCCGATCACCGAAAAGGATGGTGGCTCGGAGGATTACCTGTTCATCGAGGACGAGCGCGGCATCCTGCAATGCGTGCAGATGGGCACGATCGAGTTCCACGCCTGGTGCGCGCGCAGCGATGATGTGGAAGCGCCCGATCGGATGATCTTCGATCTCGATCCCGATGAAGGGCTCGATTTCGGCGATGTGAAACAGGCCGCGCGCGATATTCGCGACCGGCTGAGCGACCTCGGCCTCACCAGTTTTGCCATGCTCTCGGGCGGAAAGGGGGTGCATGTTGTCGTCCCGCTCACGCCGGGGCATTCGTGGGAAGCGCACAAGGACTTTGCCCACCGCTTTGCCGAAGCGCTGAGCATGGCCGAACCCGAGCGGTTCACCGCCACGATGAGCAAGGCCAAGCGCAAGGGCAAAATCTTCATCGACTGGCTGCGCAACCAGCGCGGGAGCACTGCGGTCGTCCCATATTCCGCCCGCGCCCGCAGTGGTGCGCCGGTGGCCGTCCCGATCGGCTGGAACGAGCTTGCGGACATGCCCGATGCCCACCCGTTCAGCATCGACGATGCCAAGCGCCTCCATGCCCGCGCCAGAAGCAAGACACTGGCCGGCTGGGGCTTTGCCGAGCAGTCGCTGCCCGACTTCTGAGGCTTCCCCCGGCCCACGCTGTTCGTCGCGTCAGGGGCACGCCTTGCACCATTCGGGAAACCGCATTCCTCGCCGGGCCGTTGGCATGCTGAACCCTCTTTGATGAGGCCTCCCATTCCAATCGGAAAGCATGTCCCTATGAGCGAAACATTCCAGCCCGAAATCGCCGAACAGCCGCGTATGCCCGGTACTGAAGCCGAGATGGACAACAAGCCCGATTGGCATCCGCGTTTTCCAGGTTCGGGTCGGCTCGATGGCAAGGTCGCTATCGTCACTGGTGCCGATAGCGGCATCGGCAGGGCGGTTGCGGCGCTCTTCGCCCGCGAGGGGGCGAATATCACTATCGTCTATTTCGCCGACGAAGAAACCGAAGACGCCGAGAAAACGAAGGCCATCGTAGAAAATGAGGGCCAGCAGGCGATCTGCCTGCAAGGCGATCTTGGCCGACAGGACTTCGCGAACGAGGTTGTCGCCGCCACAATCGATCGGTTCGGACGGCTCGACATCCTCATCAACAATGCGGGCGAGCAACACCCCGATGAGGACATCGAAGACATCACCGAGGAACAGCTGAAGCGGACGTTCCAGACCAACATGTTTTCCATGTTCTTTATGGTACAGGCCGCCCGACCGCATCTCGCCAAGGGCAGCGCCATTGTGAACTGCACCAGTGTGACGATGTACAAGGGCTCGGCCAAGCTGCTCGACTATTCGGCGACCAAGGGTGCGATTACCGCTTTTACCCGCTCGCTGTCCGAAAACCTTGTTGGCGAGGGGATCAGGGTGAACGCCGTCGCTCCCGGCCCGATCTGGACGCCGCTCAACCCGTTCGGCGGCCAACCGCCCGAGGACATGGACGATTTCGGCAAGGGCACACCGATGGGCCGCCCCGGCCAGCCCAACGAGGTCGCACCCGCCTTCCTGTTCTTGGCTTGCGACGATGCCAGCTACATGTCCGGCCAGGTGCTGCACCCGAACGGCGGGATCATCGTCACCAGCTAAGTCGCCCGCCTGCAAACCAGTGAAAGACAAAGGAGAGGCCCCATGCCCGCACAATCGAAAGCTCAACAAAAGGCTGCAGGAGCAGCGCTCAGTGCCAAACGCGGCGACACCAAGGTGAGCGAGTTGCAGGGTGCATCGAAGGAGATGTACGACTCGATGAGCGAAGACGAACTGGAAGACATGGCCAGCACCGAACGCAAGGGCAAACCGGAGCACAAGAGCGACTGAACCTCCGGGGGGGGGTGAGGCCGGGGTTCGGTCGACATCGGCAACGGTCTATGGTAGACCCCTTCACGACGATTGCGGTTTTTCACCACATCGGCTCTTCGTGGTCCCGGCTATCGCCCGCAATCCATCCGTTTCATGCGTCTGGCCGATTTGTTCCCTCGCGAGCAGTGCTTGCCGAGGCGACTATTGGAGGATGCCATGCGCGACTATTTGCTCCGCTTCCTCAAAGGAAGTTCTACCCCTGACAAGACAATCACGTTCGAGAGCGAAGACGCTCATGAAGCGTTTTCGATCATGGAACGCGAAAAGATGCGAAAGCCGGCTCAGATTTACGTTGAAAATAAGCTTCTTGGGCGCATTACCTATACGCAAGACGACCTTTGGATAATAGAAGGTAGTGAACCCGCCGCCAACCGTTCCAGCGAAGATTAGCGATCGACTTTCCAATCCTGCGTCCCAGCAGCGGAAGAGGCGCGACCAAGGTTCGATTGCGGATTCGGTGGCGCACCCGCGGACTGAAGCGATGGTCCTCGTGCACGGTTGCTTCGTGCGACGGCGCGACCGCGAGAGGCACCAGGCTCTCCTCATCTTTTGGCCCGGTCGGCCCGGCAAGTTCGCGACCGAGAGCACTGTCGAAGAGGTCCGGGAGCTAATTGTTGAGCGAACCGTTACAGCCTCATGCAAAATATAAATCGACCACAAAGGCTTAGCCTCTTCGAAACCGATCTACGCGCTATGATTGACGAACGGTCGTTCCCTTGCCTTGGCGCGAAGTCTGTGCTGGCGCGCCATACTCTCGACGTTATCGGTGCGCGGGATATCACCAGCGGATGGAATGATTTGCAGATTATCGACGCGCTAGTTAGATGGTCCCGTTGCTATCGGGACGACCCAAGCGGGTTGTGCAGCCTTGCGGTCATTTTCGATTTGCCCGTGGATCTTGAAGAGGCGGGGTTTGAAAAGGCGATGTGGGAGCGCCTGCAGTCGATCGCAGACAAAGACGCGTGGCTGGGCCAGAGCTTCGACGACAGAGTCAGCTCCAATCCTGAAGATCCGCATTTTTCGCTGAGCTTCGGGGGCGAGGCCTACTTTGTGGTGGGTCTTCACCCCAAGGCCTCGCGTCCTGCTCGTCGCTTCGAACGACCGGCGCTGGTGTTCAACTTGCACGATCAGTTCGAACGGCTGAGGGCGGAAGGGCGGTACGAACGGATGCGCGAGCGGATTATGCAGCGCGATGAGGCCCTGGCAGGGACAATGAACCCAATGCTTGCGCGCCACGGTGATGCCAGCGCGGCCCGCCAATTCAGTGGGCGCGCGGTGGGGGAGGACTGGAACTGTCCCTTCAAGGATCCGCGAGCATGAGTACCACCGTAGAGATCCCGCCGCGGTCGGGCACGGCATTTGCGTTATCCAAGGGCAGGACGCTCACCGTCATCGACCCTGAGGGCTGTCAGGTCGCCGACCTGCTGGCATATTCGGCAGCCGACGTGCGGGAGGTCATCTCGAACGGCCGAACCTTCGATTACGAAGAAACGATCATGCTCACGACCGGTAATCGGCTGTGGTCAAACCGCTCAAACACAATGCTGACCATTGTCGCCGACGATGTCGGTCGACACGATTTTCTGCTGACACCTTGTAGCGAAGCGACCTTTCGCCATTTCTATCCGACAAAGCCTGTGCATCGGGGGTGCTTTGGTAACTTGGCCGTCGCTTTAGAACCGTTCGGGATTGGGCCGGATGCTATTCCGACCGCATTTAACCTTTTCATGAACGTTCCACTCGATGGGAAGGGGCGCCTGCAGGTCGATCCTCCGGTCAGCGAGGCGGGAGACAGCATCACTCTGAAGGCGGAGATGGACCTTGTTATAGGACTCACTGCGTGTTCCGCCTATGCTTCGAACGGCGGCAGTTTCAAGCCAATCAATTATCGGATCGACTGACAGATCGCAGGAGCGCTTGCGAACTAGGCGTAGAAATGCTTTCCTACGCTCGGCTCAGGACTCATTGATTGGCAGGCTGCGATGTGATTCAGGCTTCGTGAGGAGACTGAGTATGAGCGACCTGTATTGGCTGACGGAGGAGCAGATGGCGCGGCTATCGCCGTATTTCCCCAAGAGCCATGGGAAGCCGCGTGTCGATGATCGCCGGGTTTTGCGCGGGATCATCTTCGTCAATCGGAACGGGCTACGTTGGCGTGATGCGCCCAGGGAATACGGGCCTCACAAGACCTTGTACAATCGCTGGAAGCGGTGGGGGGAGATGGGAGTGTTCACCCGGATGATGGAAGGCCTGTCCGCGCAGAGAACCGAACCCCAGACCGTCATGATTGACGCAACCTATCTCAAGGCTCACCGCACGGCTTCCAGCCTTGGGGTAAAAAAGGGGACCTTGGACGCCTGATCGGACGGACCAAGGGCGGTATGAACACCAAGTTGCACGCCATCACCGATGCCAACGGGCGTCCCTTGAGCTTTTTCATTACTGCAGGCCAGGTCAGCGATTACACGGGCGCTGCGGCCCTGCTCGACGACTTGCCCAAAGCCAAGTGGATGCTGGGCGACCGCGGTTACGACGCCGAATGGTTCAGGGATGCACTCGAGCAAAAGGGCATCAAGCCCTGCATTCCGGGCCGAAAATCCCGTTCCATGCCCGTCAAATACCACAAGCGTCGATACAAACGCCGCAACCGCATCGAGATCATGTTCGGCCGCCTCAAGGATTGGCGCCGCGTCGCAACCCGCTACGATCGCTGCCCTACCGTCTTCTTCTCCGCCCTCGCTCTCGCTGCGACCGTACTCTTCTGGCTCTAATCAACGAGTCCTGAGCCTAGGGACTTCCGGCGCTCGCATAGGTTTGGCTCGTAGTGCTGCAATGATGATTGTCAGCGCCAGCGCAATCCAGAAGACTGCCACGAATGGGGCGCTGTTGCCGATCGTGAAACGCGCGACAATGGTAAGAAGCAGCGCGAACGGCGTGCCCCATACGACTGCGCCCCAAATGGCCGTCAAACGGGGCTCAACAATTCCGCGACGGCGGCGCTTGCCAAGCCAGATGTAAGTGCCGGTGGCGCAAATGGCGGTGAGGGCGAGCCCGAAAAGAATATAGGCTAGCTTCACCAAGAGACCGCCGTAGTTGCCGAAATGGAGATTGTAGGTCGACGCCGCAGCCTGCTGGCCGAGCGAACCGTCGGCGAGGCCCGCAGTGCCGGTGAATTTTCCATCGGCGGTGAAATCGTAGTACTCGCCAAAGATGAGCCGCCGGTCATGCGCTCCGACCGCCTGGATGTGCTGGCCAGCAGTGCCGGGGTCGTGAAGGATGACATAGGTTAGCGCAACGGCGGGATACTCAGCCTGCATGTAACGCATGGCGGCGGCGGCATTCGGGATCGTCGCCGCATTTGCTTCGGCTTCGGTTTCCTCGCCGAACAGCGGCGCAAAGACCGCCTCGACATCGCCACCGTAGCTAGCTGCGGCGATGGCATAGGCAGCAACGGTGGCGAGGCCGATAATCGCCCCGGTCAGCGCAACCGCGAGCGAAAACGGCAGCGTCCAGACGCTGAGCCGGTTGTGCCAGTCGGCCAGCCCCACGCCTCCCTTGTTGCGCGAGCGCAGGCGGAAAGCATCTCGGAAGATCTTCGGATGCGCGATGACGCCGGATACTGCCAGCGCGACGATCATTGCGCCCAGTGCCCCGACGATGGTGATGCCGATCAGGGTCGGCAGGTTGACCGTGTAGTGCAGCCCATAAAGGAATTCGGACCAGGCGTTCTCTTCCGGCATGGCGACCGTGCCATCGCTATCCAGATGCAACGCGCGGCTGTCGGTGGTGATGGTGGCGCGCGGCAGGTCTTCGGAAGGCAAATGCACGTAAAGATGAGTTGTGGGTTCCTTCTCGGTCGCCAGCACCTCTTCCACCGCGCGCTGCACTGCGGCCGGACTGATTTCGCTCATCTCCGGCGCTGCGGGCTGTTCGAGACGTTGCCACTCCTCATAAAGCACGAGAATCGTGCCGCTGAGGCAGACCATATAGAGCAGCGCGCCGCCGATCAATCCGATGGCGGCGTGTGCGGTCAGGCCGCGTTTGACAGTGGAGGTATCGAGGGCGAGAGTCATCCGTTCAACTCCCGGCTAGCAGGGCTGGCAGGAGCGGCAGGCTCGTGATGGCGAGGGCGAGTACCTGGCTGCGGCGCCCTTCGATCATCAGCAGGATTGTCAAAAGGATGCTCCAGGCGAGCGGTATGGCGATCAATGCAGTAGCGTTGGCGTTGGCCTCGTTCCAGCCGATGCCCAGTCCCGCGCTGCGCAGCGCGATGCCGAATGCGATCGATGCAGCCAGCCCCCCGAACACGACCAGCGCAAAAGTCAGCAGGCGGCTGCCAAGACGCAATGGCTCGCCCGATTCTGGCAACATGCGAACCCGGCGGGCGGAGCCCTTCTCGCGACCTGCTGGTGAGATCGCTGCCGCCCAGCCGAGCACGACCGCGGCAGCCGCCATCGCCAACAGCGCAACCACCGAAACGCCCCAGGCACCCGCGGATGCTCCTCCGGCAATACAGCCACCGAGCAGAAGCCCCCAGCCGATCGCATTTGCCGCAGCGGAGCGACGCGCCAGCGACCAGGACCAGCGGAGCATTGCCACCCCGCATAGCGCCGCTATGGCGCCGGACCAGAGCACCTCGTTCGCCATCAGAAGCGCCGCGTCAGGGTAGCGTAGACATTGCGATCCGCTCCTTGGAAGCAATCACCGCGCGCCAGGCAAGCCGAGTAATACTCGACATCGAACAGGTTGGTGGCGTTCAGCGCCAGGCTCCAGTCGCTCCAAGACAGTTCGGCCATCGCGTCGACGAGTGTGTATGCCGGCGTAACCAATCCGTCCGGGAATGACGCACTATACGACTTGCTATCGCCCGAATGCCGGACGCCGCCGCCAAGCAGCAAGACAACGTCGCGGCCCAGGTCGAACGGCCGGGTGAGCCAAACCGACGAATTGATCTTCGGGACGTTGTCCAACTGCTGCCCGGTGCCTTCGATTTCCGCTTCGTTGTAGCTTAGATTCACGATGGCGCTCAGGTTGCCGGGAAGCGTGGCGCTGCCTGAAACCTCAAAGCCGCGCGAAAAGGACTCACCAGCCTGCACCTGATCGGTTGGATCCGGGGTGGTGTCGTCGCTGATCGGACGACCGTTCTCGCGGATATCGTAAGCCGTGAGCGTGACGAGAATGCTGTTCGAGGGGTGAATCTTCAACCCCGCTTCCCATTGCTTGCCTTGCTTGGGCGTAAAGGGGCTCCCATCACTTGTGGCACCGGCGATTGGCTCGAAGCTCTCGGTATAGCTGACGAAAGGCGAAACACCGTTGACCACTTCCGCAATCAGACCGGCGCGGAAAGACGTTGCGCCCGCGTCGATCGTCTCGGTGCCGAAGCTGCTGGTGGAAACCTCGTCGCGGCGAGCACCCAGCACCAGCGATACCCGGTCGAAGAAGCGGATCTGGTCTTGCACGTAGAAGCCCAGCTGTGTGGTTTCGGTGTCTTCGGTGCTGCCGTATATGAACCCTGCATCCCCCGCGCGGGGGATGTCAAAGCCGTAGTCGGACAGCGCAGCGTAGTCGATGTCGTAGATGTCGATTGTCTCGATCGCCAGACCGTCTTCCTTGCGCACCCGGCTCCACGAGTAGTCGACGCCCGCGAGCAGGACATGCTTGATGTTCTCCCCGGTATTGAAGTCGAGCTGCACATTGTTGTCGGTCGAGACGATTTCGAGATTGGCGTAGCTTCCGCTGGCGTAGTTGCCGATGATCCTCTGGTCGGCGTCGAGGTAGGGACTGGCCGGGCTCGAATAGCTGTTCGGATAGTGCGTGAAATAGGTGAGATCGCTATCGATGTAGCGGGCGCGCATATTGAGGCGAACATTGGCGGACAAGTTCTGCCGGAACATCGCGGTGCCCTGCGCAAGGCGTCCATCGTAGCGGTCCCAGCCGGGCTTGCCGATGAACAGGTTCTGCGGCAGCTGGCCGTTGGGGTTGGGAAGGATCGTACCCACTAGTGGCAGGAATTGCGAGGTCGAACCGCCATCGTCCTCCTGATAGAGGCCGATCAGCGTGAGTTCGGTGTCCATGCTCGGCGCCCAGGTGAGCGAGGGCGAGATCATCACGCGATCGTCGGGCACGTTGTCGGTTTGCGTTCCGCTGTCACGCACCCGGGCGACGATGCGCCCGGCCATGGTGTCACCGAGCGGGCCGGTGAGGTCGGCCAGCGCTTCGACCCGGTCGAACGAGCCATAGCGGACCGATACCTCGCCCTGCGGAGCGAATTCGGGGATCTTCGAGACGAGGTTGATGATCCCTCCAAGCGACCCCGACCCGAACAGGACCGAAGACGGGCCGCGTATCAGTTCGACCTGACTGAAATTGTAGGGATCGGCGCGAATGCTGGCATAGTAGCTGAATATATCGCGCATGCCGTCGCGGAACTGCAGCGCGTTGACACCGCGCACGAACCCGCCATCCACACGACTATCTGGGCCATAAGGGTTCGCTTGGACGCCGGCGACATAGTTGAGGGTATCGGAGATCGAGACAGCGCCTTGTGCCTCGTAAAGCTCTGCCGGGATGACTGTAACGGGCTGTGGCACCTGGATTGACGGAACGTCGGTTTTGGTTGCCCCCTCGCTTTGCAGGCGATCGCCTGTAACGACAATGCGCTCGCGGTCCGGCTGATCGGACGTGTCTTCTTGAGCTCGTGCACCGGTGCAGATTATGGCGCTACCCACGAGTAGCAACACGGCAAGCTTCATACTCATTCCTCACTGACGATTGTCGCATTCCTGCGAATCACTATTAAGTAAGCCAGTAGTGAGATGCATTCGCAATATCAACGATTGACCTGCACCGCTTTTCGAGTGCTTGAGTTGATCACGATGGTAGATCGCTGCCAATCTCCGAGAAGCTTTCCGATTGATGGAGCTATCGCCCGCCACCCGAGCGTTCGATCAATAAGGCCTGCTGGCGGTTTGCCAGATCGCAAGAGGGAACTGGTCGTCGTGATGGCCTTCGATAACCTTACGGGCAGCGGCCTCAATGACATCTGCCAGATCAGGTTCAGGCCGTGAACGCGATTTGCCCGTGATGCCGCCAACTTGATCATTGCCAAGGCGTGAATGATCGATAGCGGCACGCGCTCTTGGCGGGGAAAGGGAAAATTGGTCAGGCTGCGCTGAGCCGATCTCGACGAGGGCGAGCATCGCCCGAACTGCAAACTTTCCGGATAGAATGAGGGGCAAGGGCGTTAAGGCTGCAAAGGAGGCTGCATTGCCAATTATCATCAACGACACCTCGCTCGACGTTCCTGCCGATCCGCGGGTTACGCTCCTCGATTTCTTGCGCCATCATGCCGGCCTCACCGGAACCAAGAAGGGGTGCGATCACGGTCAGTGCGGGGCGTGTACGGTCCTGGTAAATGGTATGCGCATTAATTCCTGCCTTGCGCTGGCCATCGCCCACGATGGCGACACGGTGACCACGATCGAGGGTCTGGGCACCCCCGATGCCCCGTCGGTCATGCAGCAGGCCTTCGTCGATCATGATGCCATGCAGTGCGGATATTGTACGCCCGGCCAGATATGCTCGGCAACCGCCATGCTGCAAGAAATCGCGGCCGGTTGGCCAAGCGATGTAAGCACGAACCTTGATGGCGACATTTCCGCTTCTGCCGAAGAGATCCGCGAACGCATGAGCGGCAATCTGTGCCGCTGCGGTGCCTATGCCAATATCGTCTCCGCGATTGGTGAGGTTGCCGGGAGAGACAGGGTATGAGACCGTTCCATTATACTCGCCCCGAGAGCCTCAACCATGCCTCGCAGCTAACGGCAAGTTCGAACGCCGTTCCTTTGGCAGGTGGCACCAATCTGGTCGATTTGATGAAATTGCAGGTGGAGGTGCCGCGCAAGCTAGTCGATTTGAACCGCATCGGCATGGAAACGATTGCCGAAGCCCCCGACGGTGGGCTTACCATCGGCGCATTAGCCAGCAACACGGCAACTGCCGTTCATGCGCGCGTGCGGAGCGATTATCCTCTGCTTTCGCGCGCGATACTGTCTGGCGCGACGCAGCAGTTGCGCAACAAGGCAACAACGGGCGGAAACCTGTGCCAGCGCACCCGCTGCTCTTACTTCACCAACATCGACCAGCCCTGCAACAAGCGCCAACCTGGCTCAGGCTGCGGAGCCTTGGGCGGAGTGGCGCGTCTGCACGCAATCCTCGGCACCAGCGCACAGTGTATCGCGACCTATCCGGGCGACATGGCAGTGGCTCTTGCAGCGCTTGATGCAAGGGTTGAGATCACCGGTCACGGTTCTCATCGCAGCGTGCCCGTGCGTGCGTTTCATCTTCTCCCGGGCGATAGGCCTGAAAGGGATAACGTGCTGGAAGCCGGAGAGATCATTACGGCCGTCACCCTGCCGCCGCCCGTTAAAGGGCGGCAGATCTACCGCAAGGTTCGCGAGCGTTCCTCCTATGCCTTTGCGCTGGTTTCGGTAGCCGCAATCGTGGCCATGGATAGCGGGCGCATTGCCCGTGCTGACCTCGCTTTCGGCGGATTGGCGCACAAGCCGTGGCACGATCCGCGGCTCGCAGATCTGCTGATCGGTGAGCAGCCCTCTGCCGCCCTGTTCGACAAGGCTGCCTGCCTGCTCCTGGAGAATGCGCGTAGCCATGGCGAAAACGAATTCAAGATCCCGCTGACGCGCCGCACGCTTGCAGCCGTGCTCGCCGAAGCGACGGAGATCGACCTATGACCGGACAATTCACTCAGGACGCACCGGAAACCGAGTGCCTCCTCGATTCCATGCGACAGGATGTGATTGGCAAGCCTCTGGTGCGGATCGATGCGCTGGCCAAGGCGACTGGCACGGCCACCTATGCGGCAGAGTATCCTGTAAAGGATTGTCTGGAAGGGGTGCTCGTAACTGCGCCTTTCGCGCGTGGACGGATCACCGGCATCGACATTGACACTTGTCTTGCATGCGACGGCGTTGTTGCGGTCATCGACAACGAGAAGCTGATCGCCCGCTGCGCGCAGGGCACCGCAGGCGAGGCACCGGTACAGGAAGTGCGCAAAGTGGCCTACTGGGGTCAACCTTTTGCGCTGGTCGTGGCGGAGACGTTCGAGCAGGCCCGCGATGCCTCAAAGCATCTCAAGATCACAATCCAAGACGACGACCTGTCGGACATTCCCTGCGATCCGCAAGCGGTAGAGCCTGAGAATCAGCAATACAGCAGCCAGGGGGACCTGCCTCATGCCATGACCGAGGCACCGCACAGCGTGGACGCGAAGTTTACCACGGCCGGTCACGCAAGCGCTGCTATGGAGCCTCACGCGGCGATCGCGCAATGGGATGGGCAGACACTCACTGTTCATGCGTCGCTGCAGATGCTCAATTACAATATCTCTGAGCTGGCCGATGCCGTCGGACTGGAAGAGAACCAGGTGCGGATCGTGTCACGCTTCGTGGGCGGCGGGTTTGGCTCCAAGCTCGGCATCTCGGCGGAGACTGTCGCTGCATCGCTGGCCGCGATGCAATTGAAGCGTCCGGTGCGTGTGGCGATGAGCCGTCAACAAGTGTTCCAGTGCGTGATGCGACGTTCCGAAACCTCGCAGCGTATGCGACTGGCGGCCGGGAAAGATGGGACACTCCAAGGTTTTGGGCATGAGGCTTTGGTATCTAACCTTCCCGATGAGCAGTTCGCAGAACCTGTCCTCCAAAGCTCCGAATTTCTCTACGCTGGAGACAACCGCCTGCTCACGCTCGATTTGGCACGCGTTCACCGCATGACAGCCGGATCAGTGCGGGCACCGGGCGAGGCTGTAGGGATGCCAACGCTCGAAGTGGCGATGGATATGCTGGCCGAAGCGTGCAGCATCGATCCGGTCGAATTACGTCTCAAGAACATCCCGGATCGCCACCCTATGAAGGGTACACCGTTCTCTTCGCACAAGCTGGCCGAATGTCTACAACAGGGTGCGGAAGCGTTTGGCTGGGACAGCGGCTTGCGCAAGCCACGCCAGCGTCGCGAGGGCGAGTGGTGGATCGGCACCGGTATGGCAAGCGCTGCGCGCGTGCATAATATTGCCAAGGCGAAGGCGCGCGTGACCTTGAACCCCGACGGCACTGCGCTTGTCGAAAGTGACATGACCGATCTCGGCACCGGCACCTACACCATCCTCGGACAGATTGCGGGCGAAATGCTCGGTCTTGATCCGTCAAATGTGCTGGTAGATCTTGGTGATACCCGTCTCCCGCGCGGTCCGGGATCGGGTGGAAGCTGGGGCGCGGCCTCGATTGCCTCGGCGGTCTATGTTGCGTGCAAGGCCATACGCGAAAAGCTGACCAAATATGCGAACGTTACCGAAGGCGAGCTAAACCTCAAGGATGGTGGCGTTGAAGGCGGCGCCTCGTTTGCCCAGTTGCTTGGTGACAAAGAGCTTCGCGAGGAAGGTCACTACGAGCCGGGCGATATCGAGGACGATTACGTTGCAGCTGGTTTTGGCGCCTATTTTGCCGAAGTCAGGGTCAATGCCTTTACGGGCGAGACGCGCGTCAACCGTATGACCGGTGCCTTTGGTTTCGGTCGCGTGCTCAATGAGCGCACGGCGCGATCTCAATGCCAAGGCGGTATGGTTTGGAGCATCGGCGCAGCTTTGACCGAAGCGCTTCATTTCGACCCACGCGATGGCCATCTCGTGAACTGCGACCTTGCTGAATATCATGTGCCGGTAAACCGGGACGTGCCCGAACTGGAAGTCATTATGGTTGAGGAACGCGATCCGGCTGCGAGTCCGATACAGGCCAAGGGGATAGGCGAACTTGGCATGTGCGGCGGCGCAGCCGCCATTGCCAATGCGATTTACAACGCTTGCGGGGCAAGGGTGCGCGATTTTCCCATCACGCCTGATCGGGTGGTCGCCTGCATGCCAGATTGATCCGCCACATCACGCGGCAGCATTAGGTTTGTGGTGCTGACTCGCGCACCATCACCTGAATTGCCGAGCGTTATTGGTCTCGAATAGAGGAAACTATTTGTCGCGTTTACCGGATCATCCCGAGCGATTTTCCCCGATCGGATTATTCGAGGCGGTCGCTGGTTCGGCCGGCCTGGAGGCGGTGTTCCGGATCGAGGCGATGTGACGTGCCCCCCTAATTTTCCTCCAAGCTTGATTAGAGTTCGGCCCTACGAGAAGGTCGGAGCGATGAAGCGAACGAGGTTCACGGAAGAGCAGATCATCGGGGTGCTGAAGGGAGCGGAGGCCGGCGCGAAGACCGCCGACATGGCGCGGCAGCATGGTGTACCTGAGGCAACGATCTACAACTTGAAGGCCAAGTATGGCGGTCCTGAAGTATCCGAGTCGAGCCGCTTGTGGACACTCAAGGCCGAGAACGCGAAGCTTAAACGGCTTCTGGCCGATGCGATGCTGGACCAGGCTGCGCTGAAAGATCTTCTGGCAAAAAAGTTCTGACGCCCGCCGCCAAGCGGGAAGCTGTCGCTCATCTCTAGGTATGTCACGGCATTAGCGAACGGCGGGCGTGCCGTGTCATCGATGTCGATCGCAAGAGTCTGCGCTACCATACCGCACGGGATCATAATGCTGGTATGCGCAAGAGGCTGCGCGATCTGGCCAACCAGCGTCGCCGGTTCGGCTATCGTCGTCTGCATATCGTGCTGTGCCGGGAGGGGACCATGATCAACCGCGAGAAGACCCAGAGGCTCTGCCGTGAGGAAGAGCTGGCGGTCAGGCGAAGACGCAGCCGCAGGCGTGCTAAGGCACGAGATCACCTGCTCCGGTTCTCGCACCTCCGAACCAGCGCTGGAGCCTGGACTTCGTTCACGACCAGATAGCTTCGGGAAGATGGTTCCGCGTGCTCATCGTAGTCGATGAGGTGACCAGGGAGTGCCTGGCAGCCGTGCCGGACACTTCGATTTCGGGTCGCCGGGTAGTGCGCGAGCTGACCGAGCTGATCGAACGGCGTGGCAAGCCCGGCATTATCGTCAGCGACAATCCAGTCCTCAGCCTGTCGAAGGGGGCGCCAAACTCACCAGCAACGCCGTGCTGGCATGGTGCGGCGAGATCGTCGTGGAGTGGCATTACAGCGCGCCGGGAGGGCCCATGCAGAATGGTTATGTTGAGAGCTTCAACGGAAGTATGCGCGACGAGCTTCTCCATGAGACCCTGTTCATCAGCATGGACATGCACGAGTCGAGATCGCCGCCTGGGTGGATGATTACAACCCGTTCATCCGCTGAAGCCGGACCAGCAGATGATCGACGCCACTCACCTCAAAGCGCACCGGAAGGCGGCAAGCCGCTAAAAAAGGGCATCTTCCCAGACGTATCGGGCGCTCCAAAGGCAGGCTGAACCCCAAGCTTCACGCTGTCTGCGACGGCAAGGGCCGACCGTTGATCCTGCTTCTCAGCCAAGGACAGATGAGCGACTACCTGTCTTGTCCTCTCCATCTTTCGCTTGTGAGACTCCGGTCGAAGCAGGAGCGAGCAAGGTCCGCCACCCGCCCGCAGTCATTCCAATACCCAAGCGTAGCAGCCTCCGGATCCTGGAGCGCAGATGATCTGACGCTGCGTCCCAATCGCGCCGGACGGATCCGGCTCCGAACAACACTTCGGCCACTTCACGCTGGCTCGCGCCGTGCGCTTTCGCATCGCGCGCGCGCAGCGCCAGCGTCCAGCGGTCCGCACACCGTTCGGCGGGGAACAAATGGCGTGGCATGCGCCCTAACCTCTCGAAGGCGGCAAGCCGGCGAAGCGTCATCAGCGGCGCGCCGAACCTGTCCAATCCGGTGAAGCAAAACCGCAGCACCGCCGGGCCATCGCGCAAACTCCCGCCCTGCACATCAAGGCGCACACGGCGAATGCCGTCAGAGAGGAGTACATGTTCGCATAGGGCATCGCCGCGCAGCAGCGCCGAAAAGCAACCAGTACGCAGGAGGTCGACAGGCTCCGCGTCGCTGTCGACAATTTCGCAGGGTAGCACCCATGCGTCGGTTGCAGCGTCAAAGAGAATTACTGCGTCCCGGGCCGAGCGGTTGGGGTCCTCGGCGAAAGAGCAACCCCCGCTGCGGATCAGAGCAGCCAGCAGGAAGGACAAGCGGCTCCACAGAGGCTTGGGTCTCCGGTCGTCGGACACCGTAATAGTCAGGATCGCGCCGCAACCATTCCCAGGCCCAACCGTGGCGGTCGAGCGATGTAAGCCAGCGATAGGCTTGGGGGTCGATTCCGTCGGGCGCCCGCTTCACAACCCGGTCAGCCGTTATTCAAAGTATTGATAGCGAATCTGCAATCACTTCCTCCGTAAATAGGCTGAGAAAAGCTCACAAATATTTGCAATTTGGAAAGAGATGGTGCCAAATAGAGCATGATCGGCGTCTCCATAAATATACCTCAAACACAACATGCTTTGGAGCGCTGCGCTTTCCCCTGAAATGGGGAGTGCGCCAACGGGATCGGGAAGTCGGTAGTGTAGCGGGTTCGGGCACGCGACATGAGAGCGAAACCTCCGAGCCTACAAAAGGCGATTGGCGGGCACCGGCGGGTTGGGAAACGCCTCCGCGATCGATGCTGATGATGAGTGGACTAGGCATGGCCAGAGAGTTTTTCGGTCTGGCACGACAGGCGTCGACGAACGCCGATCTGGTACAGGCGCTCGCTTGTGTCTCAAGTAACATGGGGTTCGACTATTTCGCACTGACCCATCATGTCGATTTCGCGTCGGCTGGCCATGCAGCGGTGCGCCTGCACAACTATCCCGACGACTGGGTCGCCTGGTTCGATGCGCGCCGCCTCGGGGTAAGCGATCCCGTCCACCGCGCCAGTCAGGCGACAAGCATCGGTTTCACCTGGCAGCAGGTGCCCGAGCTCATCCGGCTCACGACGAACGATCGGCATGTGCTCCAATGCGCGCGCGAGCGCGGGATCGGAGATGGCTTCACCGTTCCCGCGCATGTCCCGGGCGAAGCGACGGGCTCCTGTTCTTTCGCTGTGGCGCCTGGCCGCTGCGTGCTGGTCGACATTCTGCCACTCGCGCAATTGGCAGGCGCATTCGCCTTCGAGGCAGCGCGCCGAATCAACGGTATGCGGAGCCTCAATACACATGCGCCCACGCTCACCGAACGCCAGCGCGACTGCGTGTTATGGATGGCGCGCGGCAAGACCGATTGGGAGATCGCGCGGATTCTTGGGTTGAGCCAGGAAACGGTCACCCAGCATCTCAAACAGGCCCGTGAACGCTACGACGTGCCCAAGCGCTCAGTGCTTGCGGTGCGCGCCCTGTTCGACGGATTGATTTCGTTCAGCGATATTTTCCGGCGCTAGAGCGAGCCAATCCCCAGAACTGGGGATAGGCCGCATGGTCGTCTGAAGAGAGGATCACTCCGTCCATCAGACGGGAGCGAAAACCATGTATTTGACGACCCTAAGTGGCGCAGAGGGCGTGTCCGACGGTCTCCTTGCCACCATGTTCGAAGCGCGCAAGCGGATCTTCGTCGACCTGCTAGGCTGGGATGTCCCGGTGGTAGCCGGGCGCTTTGAGGTGGATCAGTTCGACGATCCTCACGCTGTCTATCTCATTCTTTCCGATGAGAGCGGCCAACATCTCGGCTCGGCCAGGCTGCTTGAAACCGATCGACCACATATCCTCGACACGCTGTTTCCGGAACTTTGCGAGAATGCAGTGCCGACCGGCCCGACAATACGAGAAATCACGCGGTTTTCACTGGATCCGCGCCAGAATGCCCGTCAACGTCGCCACGTGCGCGACACCCTGGTCTTTGCGCTTGCCGATCATGCGCTGGCAAACGGCGTCGAGGTCTATACCGGTGTCGCCGGGATCTCCTGGCTGCAGCAGATCCTTGCCTTCGGCTGGCAATGCGAGCCGCTGGGATTGCTCCGCGAGAATGGGAGGACACTGCTCGGCGCGTTGCGGATTGCGATCACCCCCGAGACGCCGACCCTGCTCGCGCGCGCCGGTCTTGTTTGTGAACCGTGCGTCCCGTCGCAACCCATCCGCTGCGCCGCGTGAGGAGAAGATAATGGCATTGCAAATTGAGCGCGCGTCTTGCACCGCCCATCACTGGCAGACGCAGCTTCGCATACACGGCTATTGCGTCGTGCAAGACCTGGTATCGCCCGTGCAGGTCGCGGCGCTCAATGCCGATCTCGCCCCGCAATTCGCGGCGACCGAATTTTGCCGCGGCGATTTCTATGGCGAGCGAACCAAACGCTTCGGTCGCCTGCTGACGCGCTCGCAGCATGCGTCTGCGTTTGTCCAGCATCCGCTGATCATTGATCTTGTCGAGCGTGCGCTGGGGGCTTGGTGCGACACGATCCAGCTTAACCTCACCCAGGCAATCGAAATCCATCCTGGCGCCCTGCGGCAAGTGCCGCACCGCGACCAGGACATGTGGGAAGGGGTGAAGGGCGAGGTCGAATATCTGGTCAATGTAATGTGGCCGCTCACACCCTACACGCAGGAAAACGGTGCGACGCTCGTCTATCCTGGCAGCCAAGGTTCGCATGCGCTTGATGCCGACCAGCCAACGAATAATCTCGCTGTCGAGATGGTGCCGGGATCGGCGCTGATCTTTCTCGGATCGACGCTCCACGGTGCGGGTGGAAATCGAACCGACAAAATCCGGCGCGGATTGATTGTCTCCTATTCGCTTGGCTGGCTGAAGCCCTATGAAAATCAGTGGCTAGCCTATCCGCCCGAGGTAGCGCGTCATTTCTCGCCCGAGCTCGCCGCACTGGTCGGCTATCGCCAGCATCGTCCAAATCTTGGCAATTGGGAAGGGCTGTGTCCTTCGGTGCTGCTCGGCGAGCGCCTTCCCGACCGGATCGGTGCGGTCGATGCGTTGCGACCTGACCAAGAGGAGATGGTCGGCGCGTTCCGCCGCAGCCTCGACGATACTGACGGCAGTCGCTGAGTGCTTCGCGATGAATGCGGCACCGGTGTTCGATCGGGTCTATAGCGGCCTCAAGCAGATGCTGCGCGAGGGGCGCAGATCGCCCGGAGCGCGGCTCGATCCGGCGGCGCTTGCCGACGAGCTCGCCGCGAGCATCACCCCGGTGCGCGATGCACTCTATCGGCTGACCGGCGAGCGCATGGTCGATGCGGCGGGCGAGGGCTTCCAGGTGCCCTTGCTTACGGAACCCGACCTGCGCGACCTTTATGCCTGGAATCTGCAACTGCTTCTCGCCGCGCCGCGTCCTGTCGATCCACCGGTGGGAAACACTGCGGCGGGCCTGCCCGCATCAATTGCCGAACGCGCCGCCGGGATCTTCGCGGGGATTGCGCGGCTGTCGGGCAATTGCGAGCAGCTCGCGGCGATCCACGCTCTTAATGACCGGCTGCATGCGGTGCGCATCGGCGAGGAACACTGGTTCAACGATTGCGGCGACGAGCTCGCCGCCTTGGCCCAAGCCGAAAGCCGCGAGATCCGTGTCCTGCTCGGGCGCTACCATCGACGGCGGATCGCTGCGGTGCCTGAGCTACTGCGGCTGCGCTACCGCGCGCATGGTTAAGATATTGCCGACGAACTTCCTGCAAATATGCTCCATATAAATTTGGGATTTGTCAGCGCGGTCCGGACTCTTGGACTGCCGCGAATCATGGCGGTGGAACCAAGGAGATGATCATGCAGATGCAAGACCTTTGCCACGAACTGATCGATCTCGGCGTCGCCAGCGTCGAGACCCAGGGCGACGGCCTCGAGCCGTTCGATATTGGCGGACTGCAGCGTGTCGCCGGCATCGCCGACGATTGACGAACCCGCCTGCGCTGGCGCGCCGCCTGGCGCGCCAGCCTATCAACGGATTTCCCCATGTGGCGTCTCGCCGAACATGTCAGCTTTTGTTGGGTGGATGGACAGGCCGTGTTTCTCGACCTGTCGCGCGACCGCTACTTTGCGCTCCCTCGCAGCGTAAATTGCGCGTTTCGTCAGTGGAGCGAACAAAGTGACGCCAGCACCGCCATGCCCGAGACTCTGATTAAAAACGAACTCGTCGTCCCCGCCGGACAAGACGATCCTGGTAATGTGCAGCCTTGCGCATTGCCGGCTCCCACCGAAGCCCTCGCGCTCCTTGATTCAAGAGATCGCTTCCGCGTCACGCGCGCTGTTGAAGCGGCGTTGATTCTGGCATGGATGCGACGACAAGTGCGACGGACGCCCTTACGGACACTCGTTGCCGAGGCCTCGCGCCGCAATGCTGGGGGTAAGCAGTTCGCATCGCGCGTTTCGGTCACTGACCTGGCTGAAGAATTCGCGCGAATTCGTGCCTGGTTCCCCAAACATCAGACATCGTGCCTCCCGGATTCATTGGCTTTGTCGATGTTCCTCGGCCGGTACGGCCATGCGATAACGCTTGCCTTTGGCGTGACCGTGCATCCCTTCGGTGCGCATTGCTGGGTCCAAACCGGCACGACATTGCTCAACGATACGCTCGACCATGTCGTTCGATACACACCAATCCGCGTAATATGTCTCGCCGCTACGCCGCACTGATCGATGCGCCAGCGTCGGTGATCGAAGAGGCGATCGCCAAAGGCGCGGAACAAGGCATGTCCTGCGTTTGCCAACTGCCTTGGTTGACCCTGATTGCGGACAGGGATCTGCAGATGACAAGGCTAAAGGCGACGCCCGGTGTCATCGTAGGAGAGCTCTTCAGGAGATCCGGCGAGGATGGCAGGAGCACCGCCCAAAGGATCGCAGTGCTCAACGACCTGCCTGACGCATGCTGGGGAGCCTATATCGTTTTTGCGCATTCGCCAGAGGGCATTTCGGTCCTCCGCGGTGCGTCGGGTCCTAATCCCTGCTATTTTACACAGCTCGAAGAAGGTTGGGGCTTTGCCTCGGACGCCGCACTGCTTTCGCAAATGACAGAACGGAATTTTGCGGTGGATTGGCAGGCGCTTGGCGCGTTGTTGCTCTATCGAGAATCGCGACCCGAACAGACTTGTCTGGCGGAAGTTCGCGAGCTGTTGCCAGGGACAATGGCGGTGATCAGCACGGACAGGGTAGGCATCCAGACGATATGGTCACCTGAGCCGTACATTACTGCGCCAATCGGAGCCTTCAAGACTGCATCCGATAGACTGCACGATGCGATACTTCGCGGCGTTACAGCATGGGCAAAACGTTTCGAGCGGCCGCTGCTCGAGCTGTCGGGAGGTCTGGATTCGAGCATCGTCGCCGCTGCACTCGCTGAAGCGGGCAGCAGGTTTCACTGTCTTAGTTACAGAGCTTCTGGCGCAGACCTCGATGAAACCGACTATGCGCGCCGCGTTGCGGAACATCTCGGCATGTCCTTTGAGGTGGTTTTCCCGGATTCCAGTGCAGTCCGGCTCGAAGTCTCCGCTGCGGCGCATCTGCCGCGACCGCACGCACGCAGCTTTATCCAGGAGACGGATCGTCTGAGTTGGGATGCTGCGCGGCGCATCGGAGCGGATGCTTTTTTTACCGGCAATGGCGGCGACAATGTCTTCTGCTTCCTGTCATCGGTCGCACCGGTTCGCGATCGCCTGCGTTCGCGCAATCCGTTCGCAAGTTGGAAAACAGCTGCCGATATTGCGCAGGTATGCGAAGTCGGGAGGTGGGAGGTGCTCATCAAGTCCATACGCGGAAGCTTCCAGCGCTCGGCGCATTCGGAATGGCATTGGACACCGGATTTTCTCTCTGCCGATGTTGTGACAGACACAGCTCGACCGCTTCCACACCCCTGGCTTGCGGCTTGCGACCGATCTGCGCCGGGGAGCTGCGCGCATGTCGCTGCCATCCTGCGTATTCAGAATTATCTGGAGGGCCATGCTCGCCTGGCGCATGCGCCACTGATTGCCCCTTTGCTTTCGCAACCGATTATCGAGACCTGTCTTGCGATCCCGAGCTGGCATTGGTGTGCGGGCGGCCGCAATCGTGCGGTTGCTCGCGCTGCCTTCGCCGATGACCTGCCGAAGGACATTCTCGGGCGACAGGGCAAAGGAAGTTTCGCCGGTATGATTTCGCGCATCCTGGAATCTCGCAAGGATCAGGTCCGCGCAATGCTGCTCGATGGCCTCCTCTCCGAAAATGGGCTGCTGGACCGAGCATTGATTGATCAGCAGCTTCGCCCGGAATCGCCGGTATCCAGCCGAAGCGCCGGGCGCATCCTCGGCCTCGTGGATGCAGAGGTATGGGCACGATCATGGGTCGGGTAAGGCGGACGCTCGCGCGGGAACGGACTCCGCCAACGCGTGCCACCGGCGATACTGAGTCTCCTTTGCCGGGACGGCATCCTCTTTGCCGCGCAGCCAAAAATCAAGCCAGTCGATCACTCTTGCATAGATCGCCGCACGATGCTCCGGCTGCCATTTTATATGCATCTCGTTGGGGAAGACGTACATGTCTATCGGGCGCTGCGCTGCACGTAGTGCTGCGACTGTCTCCAGCGCCATCCGATACTCTTCGTCTGAGGCCTGGATGAGGATTGGCGGTGTCGCCACCTTCTCGGCGTTCTGGGCCAGCGAGAAGTCGGGCCAGAAGCCTTCTTCGCCATATCCTGGGTATCCCCATTTTTCGGTGCTAGCCGCATAGGCTGGGCCTGAAAGAAACTGCGTGAAGCTAGGTTCATCGCAGCAGGTGCTGAGGATAGCCGTCGCGAACCGGCGGCTGTGCAGCATGGCATAGGCAACCGTACTTGCACCGTCGCTGAGTCCGGTGATCGCGACACGTTCGGGGTCGACCACACCGCGTGCGATCGCCGCGTCGATCGCTGCAGTCAACGCTGTAAAGTTTCGCCGCCGTTCAGCGAGCCCGGCCAGATTGCGGCGCACGAAGGTATCGAGATCTGGCGACGGCGGATCAGCACCCGGCTGAGGTGGTTTGTGAAAGCTGAGCACGGCATAGCCGCGGTCGGCAAGCAGGTGAATTGGATACTCATCGCCGGTTCCGCCGCGCAGAAACCCGCGGCTGGTATATTGAACCACGACCAGCGGATGGTGTTCACCCGGTCGATAATCCGGCGGAAGGACGAGACGCGCAAAACCCGGTGCGCTATCGGCCGAAACCGCCGCAAGCGTTTCGACCGAACCGGTGCGAAGGGCTGTCCATTCGGGGTTCGGATCGAAGAGCGGCGTGATCGCGCCATTGCGGACCGCAACGCGAACGAGCCTTCTTGGCTGGTCTGCCGCTTCCTGCGCGCAAAAAAACGAAGGTTCGAGTAGGACGCAGCCGATCAGCAGGGCGTCAGTCTGCCATAACCGCACTGGCAGCGTTGGACCGGGTCTCCAGCGGTAGAGGGTCAGCCGTCCGCCACCCGAATTACTCTCGTCATGAAGGAACAGAATGCTCCCGTCGCGATCCCACCAAAAGCCGGTGACATTGGTGCAAGCAGGCGCAGAGCAGACCTGCTCACGCCCCTGCGAGCTCGTCTTCAGGCGGATGGGAGAGAGGAAAGCCGTCGGCTGGTCGGTGCCCAGCCACGCCAGCGTCGCCGGGTCGTCAGGCCGGGTTATGGCATCAGCCTTGCCCGACGCGCGCACGGACGAAGCCTGGACTGAACTTACCGCATGCGTAGTGAGATCGATCGTCTGCTCGACAAACGACACATCCCCTTGTGGGAGCGGTCGGTTTGCACTGAGCGGCCAGAAGCGCTCATCGAAATGGAAGCCACTCCGGCCTTCCTCTGCGAAAGTAGCGATCGCGTCCGGTATTCCCGGACGTGTCGTGAAGTGGATAGCGGTCCCGTCGGACGACCACGAAAAGCGACGTACGTCGACCGGCGCATGTGTGACCTGTTCCGCGGTGTTTCCCTCCAGCGCTACCCGCCAGACCTGGGTACGACCGTGATCGCGTCGCATATAGGCGACCCATTGCCCGTCGGGCGACCAGGCAAGAGGCGAACTGGTCACAGTCCCGTTCGGCTTGTCGGCCCGTCCGAAATAGTCGCTGCTCATGATCAAGGGCTCGCCGCCTTCGTCGAGCAAGCGCCTGGTCCCATCGTCGAGCGACAACAGCATGATGCCATAGCAATAGCTGTTGCTGGAAATGTCGGCACGACGCAGTGCGATGGCAATATGGCGCCTGTCCGGAGACAAGGCGAACGGCGGATCCATCGACGGGTCCTGCCAGGGATCGCCAAAATCGCGCAACTCAATGATATCGCGTGCCGTTACCGCGCGTCGCGGTTCAAGCTGCTCCGCCACCGGCGGTAGCAATCGTTCGCGGCACGAGTCTGGCGAGGATGCGGACGGACTTGCTGCCGCCCACAGGAATGTCGCAGCCAGCATTACCATGTTTTGGTTACCTGGAGCGCGACAACACGTCCCACCGGGCTCGCATTCTCCGGATCATAACCGATCGTTGTGAGTCCGAGATTATTGACGGTGAAGGGAGGATCATTGTCGAGCAGATTGCTCGCGCTCAGGGCAAGCGTTGTGCCTGCCAGCGGCCCGTGATCAGCAGCGAGGCGATAGCTGAGCTGTGCGTCAACAGTGACCCAGGCGTCGACCTGTTGCGGCACGGCGTCGCTGCGGTTCTCATAGCCGTCGACATAATTGACGACCAACGCCGCACCGAAGCGCTTTCCCGAGTAGCTGGCACGGCTGCGGAACCGCAGATCGACGGGGTTGCCGAGCGTATCAAGAATGTCGATCTCCGGCGCATCCCCGGTCAGCGCCTGGCGAAAGCCTGAAAGCCAGCTGCCACCGACTCCCACTTCCAGCGAACCGTCGGCGAACTCGCTGCGATAAGCGAGATCGAAATCGAATCCGTTAAGATTTTGCCTGGCAAGATTCTGGGTCCGGGCGTCGATGATTGTCGTCACCTGAGACGCTGTTATCGGAAACAATGCTACATAGCCTGGCCCCGAGAAATAGGCCGCGACAGTTGCCGGGTCAGGAGAGGCATCGATGATCGAGGCGTAGGTCGCCCGGTTTATAAGAAAATTCAGCGTTTCGGAGGCCGGACTGGCGATCCTGTCGCGATAGTCGATATCGAAATAGGTCAATCGGGCGGTCAGCCCAGCGAGAAAACTAGGTTCGAAATCGAATCCCGCGGTCCAGCTGGTCGCACGTTCGGGCCCGAGGTCCGGAACCGTGCCGCGCAGAATCAGCGCATAGGTAATGCCGGTTGGCGATGTCGGGTCAGTAAGGCCGATCGCAAACTGAAGCGGAGATGCCAGGTCCGGGCGCAGGTCGTTGAAAGTCGGCGCGCGGAAAGAGGTACCCCAGGTTCCGCGCAAGGTCAGACCCTCAAAGGGCTGCCAGGATAGTCCTAGTTTAGGATTGGTTGTGTCTCCGAAGTCGCTGTAATGCTCGAAGCGCACCGCCGCCGACAGATCGAGCCGTCGCACTCCGACAAGACCGAGGTCCGGAGCCGCCAACGGCAGGAGAAGCTCGGCATAGCCGGCGGTGACCCGCCGCGGGTCGGGCATCGGCGTCGGCGCAAGCTCGACGGGGGTCAACGTTGTTGTATCGCTGATCGCGGGACTGTCGCGAAACCGCTCATGTCGGTATTCGCCTCCTAGAGCGAGCTGAGCATCACCAGCGGGAAGCCGGAACAGCGGGCCATCAGCACGCACTAGTCCAGACACCATCGTGTAACGCCCGCTGTCACTGGTGCTTCCCCGGATGGAATCAATCGTTATCGGATTGGTGTTCGCTCCGTCGCCGAGGAGGTTGTAGGCCGTCGCGGGGTTCGTGTCGGCGAGTGCTGCGGCAAGGCGAGCGGTATTGACCCGATTGTAGAAGACCGAGTCTTCGCGCTGCGTGCCATAGGTCGCATGCGCGTCGAATGACCATTTCCCGACGTCCAACCGGAGTCCAGAACTGGCGCCGAGTGCTTCTGATCGACCGCGCAGCGTCTCCGGTCCCAGATCCTCAACGAAGCTGTACCTGACCTGGATTGGTTGGTTGGTGCCGATCGGATCAATATAGAAGGGGTTGGTGACCGGGACGGTGCGCAGCGCGTTGTTGCTTGAGGCGCGGAGACGCCGATCGAACTGGCGACTGCCGAACAGCGCCTGGGCGTAGAATTCAAGGTTTGGCGCGAGTTCCTGCTGCATGGCCGCAAACAGCGCGTGGCGTTCCTGAAACGGTAGCGCGTCCGCGCCCAACCATTGGTCCTGCAGGTTCTGTGTTCCTGCTGCGAGGTCCGACGCGGCGAGATTGCCACCGTCCTGTCCAGCGGGGATCGCAAAAGTCTGGCCGCCGGAAACGATGGTACCGGGATTGGCGTAGTTCGCCCGATAGTCTCCGCCGCCGTCGAACCTACGCAAGTCTTCACTTATATAGGATCGATCGGCGACCGCCAGGCGGTCGCGTCGGTAAAAATCATAGGCGATGACGAAATTGCCACTTTGCCAGCGCTTGCCACCGATGGCGCCTGCCTGAAGCTCATCGAAGCCATCGGCGAGCCCGTAGCGGGCGGTAGCCTCCAACCCTTCGAACTGAGTTCGGGGAATGATGTTGACCACGCCCGCGACCGCATCGGATCCGTAGAGCGCGGAGGCACCGTCAGGCAGGATCTCGATGCGCTGGATGGAGATCGTCGGGATCATCGAAAGATCAGTGAAAGCACCGGCAAAACCGGCCATCGGAGGGCGTTCTCCGTTGAGCAGAGCGAGCGTCGATCCGGTACCGAGCCCACGGAGATTAACCCCGGACCCATAATTTTGATTGAGTGAGGCATTGCCGCGATTGGTCTCGATGGTGGTCTCGTTAGGTCCGCCCCCGAAATTCTGCGGCAGCGCCTGGAGGATCTGCTGCGTCGTCCCATAGCCGCTTTGTTCGATGTCACGGCGGTCGATCGTCGTGACCGCCGCGCCCGCAGGCGCCCGACCGCGAATGCGGGTGCCGGTGACGAGGATTTCGTCGTCACCGGCACCCGCTGCCGCCGAGGACTGCACCCGGTCGGCAGGGACATGCTGAAGGACAAGGGCGTCACCGACGCGTGCGACCATCAAGGGCGTGTTGGCGATTAGCCGGGCGAGTGCTTGCTCGGGGGTGAAATCACCGCGCAATGCAGGCGCGCGCAGTCCCCCGAGCATGTCGGCGGACGCAACGATCGTCGCGCCCGACTGATCGACCACGTCGCGGACCGAGCGCGCGAGGTCCTGCGCCGGCAGGTCATATTGCTGCCGCTCGCCACTCTGTGCGCATGCGGGCATCGCCATGCACATGGCGACCGCCGAAACTCCCAACTGAACCAAGTGATATCCGCAAAGCCCCATGCCACTAATTCCCCCGCGCCCGCACCGTGCGGATCGCTTGGGGGACATGACGACAGCGGCGCGGGTTCCCCCCCCCGGGGCGCGCACAATATTTTTTCGCGATCCCTGTCGGGTCAGGGGCGCATGAGTACCGCATTGCCTTGCGGATCATGGTCGACGCGTAATCCGAAAGCAGTGGCCAGCGCCTGTGCCAGCTGGTCGGGATCGCCGGCGCGGAAGCCTCCGGTAAAGCGCAGCTTGCCGAGCCCGGGGTCGCCAAGCCGGACCTGGCGGGCGGCGTAGCGATTGGCTTCGGCAAGCACGTTCTCAAGCGGCGCGTTTTCGAAGCTCAGCGTTCCCGAGACCCAGCTTTCCCCTGCAGCTGGTGCGGTCTCAGGCGACGCGGGCCTATCGACCAAAGCCATTTGTCCCGGCTTCAATCGCACCGCAGGGGCCGCAGCATCACCCGCCGCGCCGGACTTCGATCGGCGAACCTCGACCGAGCCTTCGATCAGCCGCACGCGCGGCCGGCCGCCGATCAGCGAGACGTCGAACCGGGTGCCGGTCGCAACGACTTCGCCGCCGCCTGCCGCGACGATGAAGGGGCGGCCGGCATCATGCGCGACTTCGAAGCGGGCGCGTCCGGCAACGAGGCGCAATCGTCGCTCGCCAGACGAGAAGGCTACGGAAATGCGGCTGTCGCTGTCGAGCGTAACCACAGAGCCATCGGCGAGCGACACGCGTCTGATATCCCCGCGCGGGGTTTCAAGGGTATCGCTGGCAGCGATCTGCACGCCCGGACCTGCATCCGGCAACGTACTCCAAGCCGAAATGAGCACCGCGCCGAGCACCAGCATTGCGGCGAGCGTCGCCGCGAGCGCGAGAGCGCGGAGCCGAAAGCGGCGGCGGGGTGGGGCGGGCAGCCCCTTTCGCCCCTGTCCCGAAGGCGTATGGCCGACGAGTCTGCCTTGGTCCCACCGAAGTCGCATCCGGTTATAGGCGGCTGCATGGGCGGGATCCGCGCGATACCAGGTGTCGAATTCAGCGCGATGCCGCTCGGCGTCGGGGCTACGCATCCGTGCGAACCATTCGGCGGCCGCAAGACGTACGTCGTCGTCCGGCGAAGTTTCCGGCGGTGGCGGCGCCATCAGCGCGGACCAAGCCCGCGGTCGAGTGCGACCATGGCGCGGGCGATCGCCTTTTCGACCTGCTTGACCGTGAGGCCGGTGCGCCCTGCAATCTCGGTATAAGTTAGCCCTTCGAGGCGGTGTGCCATGAAAACCTCCCGTGTGGTTTCGGGAAGCTCCAGCATGACAACCTCCAGCCGGTCAAGCATGTTGCGCACCTCCAGCAGGTGCACCGGGTCAGTTCCGGCAGGAAGATCAGGATCGGCCGACACGTGCAGATCAGCCGATCGCCTCCGGGCGATCTTAGCGCGGTCGCGCAGCAGGTTCTGGGCGATGCGCGTCAGATAGCCACCGGGATTGCGAACCCTTGTTCGTGGACCTTGTCCCAGCGCCCGGGTGAAGGTTTCGTGGACGAGGTCCTCCGCCTCGTCGGGAGACGCGGTGCGCCGCCGGAAAAACCGCCACAAGCGCGGGGCCTCGGCCTCGTAAAGCGCCGCCACATCCGCCACCTGCCGAACTTCCTCGTCAGCGGCGTCCGCTGCGGCCGCGTTAAGGCGCTCGGTCTCGGTCGGGTTCACTCGCACGCCAGGCTGGGGCGGCAACGCCACCCCTCCAGACAATCGAAACCTGCAGTTTTCTCCATCGACCGGCCTCCGCTAGCGAGGCTCGGCCTTTAGAAAGCCGGGTGATGAGAACGCGCTTGGGAAAACACGCGCCGACGCCTTTAGCCGCGCACAGCCTGGACATGCACGCCGGCCACCCGGCCGCAGCAAGCAACCGGTGACTTGTCCCAAGCGAGGTTCTCACGCCTCGGCGCCGCCCTGATTGCGGCGCGCGAACAGACTATACCGCCTTTGCCAAACTGCAAGCCATGCCCATCAAAGCCAGAAATGTCACCGAAAGGCCTTGGATAACAGAGACGAACTGAGGAGCCGCGCATTACCGCATGGGCTTGCCGCTTCCCGGGGGCGCCCGCCGTTCTCGGAATGGGGTGGTGCTGCCGCGCCGTCAGATGCCTGCATCAGTTCGCAGCAGCGCCAGACGTTCATGGCACAGCGCTTCAACGATATCGCGAAGTTGCTTCACTGATGACGCAACGGCGTCCAGGTCGTCGGCGTCTATCACAAAGCTCGCGGAATAGCGCGCCTCGACATAGGCACGCTTGAGCAATTCGAAGCGTCGGCGGTCCAGTCGTGTCTCACGCGGCCATGCGTCAATCAGACGGGGCTCTTTGTCCTCGGCCAGAGAGCGCAGAAACTTGATGTTGTGAGAGCGTGGAAAGTAGAGCGTACGGGTCAGCAAGAAACAGGCATAAGCCGTTTCAGTGGCTTGATGCAGATTGAATATGGCCTTGTTGCGCCAATCGCGCTCGTCGCCCTGTTCCCGGGCAAGCTTCGCCATCTGAAGCCAGTTGTCTGCCGACAGTATCTGATCATCAAAATACCGTTTCGCCATCTCATACGCGTCGATCGGGGCGAGCGGCTTGGGCGCGGTCAGAGCGTGGTGGGGCAGTTCATAAAGGACGATGCCGTCGCGGACGATATCAACCCAGAAATACTCGCCGCGTTCGAGCGCCTGGTTCACCTCCTGTAGCGTGTGGACGATGATGTTGACCGGGCGGCCAATCGCCGGGTCATGCAGGATCTTGTCCTCGGCGATATACCAATAATCGGCAATGTCGGTCAGGCTGTCGTGATTGACGATGATCAGCAGGTCGAAATCCGACTGATAACCGTTCTCCGGCTCATCGACCCAATCGTCGCGCGCATAACTGCCGAACAGGATGATCTTGAGAATGCGCCCGTTGCGCTTCCACGGCTGGGTAGCGCCGGAAATCGCCTGCGAAAACTCGGTCATCAACGTCTCACGGACGCGTGCAAGCTCGGCCTGCTGTACTTCGGGAAGATGATCGAGGTCGACGCGCATATTTGTCCTATCGGCGAATGCCCCAAGCATATCGCTGAAGACTCCGCGGCTCAATGGATAGCCCCGCCCGGGCGTTGAGAAGTCGCTTGGAAACAACCGCCGACGCCCTTAGCGCGAACCGCCTGGACACAGCGCCGACCACCCGGGCAGAGCCACGGTCAGTGTGGCGCGTTGTTGCGGAGAAGGGAAGCGCCAGCGATCCCGGTCAGAGCCAGCTGGGAGCAGATTGCGCAGGCGTCATGGTTGCCACGCCACTGTCTCAGAGAACTTGTGGTGAGAGGGCGGCGGCTTGTCCCATGTACATGGCGTCTCGCCCACATGAGTGGGTGACCGCGCTCTATGCCGCCTTGCTGGTGCTGCGGCGCCACCGGGCCAGCTATGCCGTCACGGCCGAAGGTGACGATCACGGACGCGTGCCAGGGCAGCGTGCGGCCCCGGTCTGTGGGTGGAACTTCCTCATTCAGTCCTGCCATGTGATGGGTTGGTCATTACGAATTGATCGTATTATACACTCAATCTTGACATATGTTCACAATATAAACATATCTGCCTTGAAAGGAGACAAGGCATCATGGCTGTCGCGTCGGTCGTCAAAGCAAAGGATCGTAAGGACCTTACCGGTCCGGCGCTGCGGACCTTCTTCCGCATCGCCGAGGCATGGGGGCTGAAGGAGCAGGAGCAGATGCGACTGCTTGGTCTCGACAGCCGGTCTACGCTGCAGGCCTGGAAACGGGGTGCCATTGCTGCCCTTTCCAAGGATGCGCTTGAGCGCATTTCCTACGTCATGGGCATCTACAAGGGGCTGCATATCCTGTTGCCCAAAACGGCGGACGAGTGGGTGCGCAAGCCCAACACGGCCCCGATCTTCGCCGGGCGTTCAGCGCTCGACCGGATGTCCTCGGGCAATGTCGCAGACCTCTATGTGGTACGCCAGTATATCGACGCGCAGCGCGGTTGATCGTGTCCATTCCCGTCTCCGCTGTCCGGTGGCAACCCTGCTACCGGATCATCCCGAGCCGTTTCCCCCCGATCGAGCTATTCGAGGCGGTCGCCGATCCGGCCGACCTGGAGGCGGTGTTCCGGATTGAGGCGATGACCAATGATCGTCTGCGCGAGGAGGTGGGAGAACTGACTTTGGTGCCGGCCGAGGACCGTGTGGCGGGGCCGGGCACCTCGCCGATCATGGCCGCCTTCACCCATCTCAACCCGGCAGGCGATCGCTTCACCGATGGCAGCTACGGCGTATTCTATGCCAGTTTGACCATCGAGACCGCGATCGCGGAAACCAGGCATCATCGCACGCGTTTTTTGGCAGCGACTGAAGAACCCGCGCAGGAGATCGACGTGCGGGTCTATGCCGTCGACCTTGACGCCGATCTTCACGATATCCGCGCGATGCGCGACAGCCATCCCGCCTATTATCACCCCACAAGCTATGCTGTGTCTCAGGACCTGGGGCGGGCCTTGCGCGATGCCGGATCAGATGGTGTGGTTTATGCGAGCGTGCGGGACGAGGGCGGCGAGTGCGCGGCTGTCTTCCGGCCTCGGCTCCTGTCGAATTGCAGACAGGAACGTCATCTCTGCTATGTCTGGGACGGTCGCGCCATCTCCACCATCTATGAGAAGAAAAGCCTCGATTGAACAGGATATGGCGTCTCGCCCGCCAAGCGGGCGACCGCGCTCTATGCCGCCTTGCTGACGCTGGGGCGCCACCGGGCCGGCGATGCCGTCACGGCCGCA
>NZ_QXFM01000077.1 GCF_003584015.1 Aurantiacibacter xanthus | reverse complement strand
ACTGCTCGACGATCCGGATGATCTCGAGCTTCTCGGATGCGGGATATCTCATTCTTCGTCTCCCCCATCCGCGATCATGCTTTTTTTGAGCAGCCGGTTCTCCAAAGTGAGATCGGCCACGCACTCCTTCAGATCGCGCGCTTCACGGCGCAGACCCTTCACCTCGTCCGTGGTCGCAGCACGCGCAGTGTCACCAGCCAGACGGCGCTTGCCGGCTTCCATGAACTCCTTGGACCAGGTGTAATACAGGCTCTGCGCAATCCCTTCGCGGCGGCACAGCTCGGCAATGGAGTCATCGCCGCGCAGGCCATCAAGGACGATCCTGATCTTGTCCTCGGCAGAGAAGTGCCGCCGAGTCTTGCGGCGGATATCCTTTACGACCTGCTCGGCAGGCAATTTGGACCTTGAGGATTTGGGCTTCATCTTCGTTCCTTCGTCACTACGACGAAGCCCAAATCCTCCTTAAATCACAACCTCTAATCTGTGCCATAGGTGCTGACGGGAGACAGCCGCCGATATCTCGAAACGGGTTCGCGTAATCAAGCCGATGATCGCAATGCCTTCCGCGTCCTTGCCGGTGTGAAAGGCGACCTTGGTAGCAACTGGTCCTACGACCTGTACTACCAGTATTCGCGTACCCGCAACTCGTCCGTTCAAAGCGGTAACATCCAGTTGAGCGCGCTGCTGGCCGGTCTGAAGACCGCCTACATCTCGCCCGATGGCAACACTGTCAGCGCCACGCCGGTGGCTGGCTATACGCTGGGCTGTGCCGATGCGTCTGCCCGTGCAAACGGCTGCGTTCCGATTAACGTGTTCGGCCCGAATCAAATCAGTTCGGATGCTGCAAATTACATCAGCATCTCGGCCACCAACCTGACTGAAGCGAGCACCAAGGTCTATTCGGGTGTCATCACCAACAGCGACCTGTTCGACCTGGGTGCCGGCCCTGTTGGTATCGCGCTCGGTGTCGAACGGCGTGAGGAATTTGCCAAGTACCAGCCCGACACCTTCCTTGCTTCGGGCGACGTGGGCGGCTTCAACGCCGGTTTGCCGACCGAAGGCGGCTATGAGCTCACCGAATTCTTTGGCGAGTTGAACCTGCCGGTTCTGTCGGGTCTTTCGTGGGCTGAATCGATCGAGCTGAACGGGGCTCTGCGCTATTCGGACTATTCGAATTCGGTTGGCGGCGTGTGGACCTGGGCCGTTGGCGGCATCTGGGACGTGGCTGGCGGCTTCTCGCTGCGCGGCAACTACCAGCAGGCAATCCGCGGTCCGAGCGTGGAGGAACTGTTCGGTGGCCGGACGGTCGACTTCGCGGGTGCCAGCGACCCGTGTCAGACTCCTGAGGCGGCTTCGGGCGCGTTGCGGGATCGTTGCATCGCCAATGGCGTTCCGGCTGCTGTGGTCGGCACTGACTATGGTTCGGGCGGCACGTCGTTCCCGGCCTTTGTCGGTGGGAGCTCCAATCTGAAGGAAGAATCGGCCAAGACCTGGACTATCGGTGCGGTCTACGTGCCCGAGTTCATCGATCGTCTGTCGCTTACGGTCGACTACTACAACATCACAATCGATGACTACATTGGCAGTTACGGTAGCCAGAATATCGTGAATGCCTGTTTGAAGTCGGGGATTGAGAGTTTTTGCGACCTCATCACCCGTTCGTCGACCGGCGAACTCGAGAGCTTTGTTGACCTCAACGTCAACGCCGCTTCGCTCCACACCGAAGGTCTCGACCTTGGCGCGCGCTACAGCCTCCCGCTGGGTGACGGTTTCCTCGGTGGCGGTTCGGCTGGCCTCTCGTTCGACTTCAAGGGCAGCTACCTGTTCTCGCTCGACTATGACGCGGTTGCCGGTGCCGGTTTCCCGGTTAATGAGTGTGCCGGCCGGTTTGGTCGCGTCTGCTCGGATACCGTGGCCTCGGGTCCGACGCCGCATTGGCGTCACTCGCTGCGCACGACCTATCGTGACGGCGACGCGTTCCTCTCGGTTCTGTGGCGTCACATTGGTGCGTCGCACGACGAAGACGACAGCACGACCTACGCCGTTGAACACCTGGATTCGGTCGATTACTTCGACCTGACCGCAGGCTACGACATCAACGAGCACTTCTCGCTCGCTGCCGGTGTGAAGAACGTCTTCAACAAGGGCTTCCAGCCGCTCGCCAGCTCGCAGCAGGGCGGTAACGGCCAGCAGTCGAACACCTATCCGGCGACCTACGACGTCCTCGGACGGTACTTCTCGCTCTCGGCTACGGTCCGCTTCTAAGCGAACCGCGCCCGCCTGAGGCGAGAAATAACGAAGTAAAGAAGGGCGGCGGGGCAACCTGCCGCCCTTTTTCTATGTCGTCATCGCGGTGGGAAAGCCTCGCGTACTTCACTTGGCGTTCAGCACGCTCTTGGCTATAGCGCCAAGCTATGATCACTCGCTCTGTATCGCGCCCTGTGCTGCGCAAGGCCTTGATGGCCGCCCTGTTGTCCTCGGCCACGCTGCTTTCGGCCTGCGCCTCGACCGGCGGGGGGAAGGCTGACACCGCCTATGTCGCGCGCGATGTCGAATCGCTGTATCGCGCTGCGAAGGACCGGCTCGACCGGGGCGACCTCAAGATGGCCGCCGGCCTGTTCGACGAGGTGGAGCGCCAGCATCCCTATTCACCCTGGGCCCGCCGCGCCCAGCTGATGAGCGCCTTTGCCTACTATGCTGGCCGCGATTACACCAAGTCGATCGCCTCGGCACAGCGGTTCCTCTCGATCCACCCCGGCAACCGTGATGCGCCCTATGCCTATTATCTGATGGGCATGAGCTATTACGAGCAGATCAGCGATGTGGAGCGCGATCAGGCGATCACCCGTCAGGCGCTCGCCGCGCTGACCGAGGTGACGCGCCGCTATCCGCGCAGCGAATATGCCGCCGACGCGCGCCTCAAGATCGACCTTGTCAACGATCACCTCGCAGGCAAGGAAATGGAGATCGGCCGGTTCTATGAGCGTTCGGGCCAGTGGCTCGCGGCGCAATTGCGCTTCCGCAACGTGACCGAGAACTACCAGACCACCAGCCACACGCCCGAGGCGCTGTTCCGCCTCGCTGAGACTTCGCTGGCGCTGGGCATCCCCGAAGAGGCACAGCGCTATTCCGCCGTGCTCGGTGCGAACTATCCCGGCAACGAGTGGTACGAACGCGCCTATGACATGATGCAGAAGTACGAACCTGCGCGCGTTAACGGCGGCTAGGATTGCGGCGGGCCGCGCCGCCAGATAAGGCTGAGCGCCCATGCTGACCTCGCTTGCCATCCGCAATATCGTCCTGATCGAGGCGCTCGACCTGTCGTTCGGCGCCGGGCTCGGCGTGCTCACCGGCGAGACCGGGGCGGGCAAGTCGATCCTGCTCGATGCGCTGGGTCTGGTGCTCGGCAACCGCGCCGAAACCGCGCTGGTGCGCGCCGGAGAGGCCGAGGCGAGCGTGACCGCGAGCTTCGAATTTGCCGCACTTCCCGATCCCATTGCCGAAGCGCTGGCCGATGCCGAGATCGAGGTCGAACCGGGCGAGCCGCTGATGATCCGCCGCAAGGTGCGCACCGATGGCGGCTCCAGGGCCTTTGTGAACGACCAGTCCGCTTCGGTGGCACTGCTGCGGGCGCTGGCCCCGGCGCTGGTCGAGTTGCACGGGCAGCACGACGATCGCGGGCTCGTGAACCCGCGCGGCCACCGGATGCTGCTCGATCGCTATGCGGGCAGCGACAGCGCGGGTGTGGCCGAGGCGTGGAACAGCTGGCGCGCGGCGGAGGATGCGTTGGCGCAGGCGCGCGATGCTCACGCCGCGCTGGTCGCCGAACAGGATCTGCTGCTCGCGCACCTTGCCGAACTCACCGAAGTCGCGCCCGAGGGCGACGAGGAGGCAGAGCTCGCCGGTGCCCGCGCCGACATGCAGAAGGGCGAGAAGCTGGCGGGCGATCTCGAAACGCTGCGGCTGCTGTGGGACGGTTCGGATTCGGCGCTCGCCCAGATGCGCAGCGCGGCGCGGCGGCTTGACCGGATCGCCGAAGAACACCCGCTGCTGGCCGAGGCGCTTGCCGCGCTCGACCGCGCCGTGATCGAGGCGGGCGAGGCGGAAGAGAAGTTGCAGGGCGCGGCCGATGCGCTTTCCTTCGATCCCGCCGAACTCGACCGGATCGAGCGCCGCCTGTTCGAACTGCGCGCGCTTGCCCGCAAGCATGACTGCCACGTCGACGATCTGCCTGCGAAGGTGCAGGAACTGCGCGAGCAGCTCGACGGGATCGAACTGGCGGGCAGCCGCGAGGCCGAGCTGGTCAAGGCCGCCGAGCAGGCCGGGCAGGTCTATCGCGCCCGCGCCGAGGCTTTGCACGCAACGCGCGTTGCGGCGGCCATGCGTCTCGACGAGGCGGTGGCGGGCGAACTGGCCCCGCTCAAGCTCGATGCCGCGCGCTTCCGCACTGCCGTCACCGAGCTGGACGAAGAGCGCTGGGGCCCGCATGGGCTCGATAGCGTCGAATTCCTGATCGCGACCAACCCCGGCGCCGACTTTGCGCCGCTTGCCAAGATCGCTTCTGGCGGCGAGCTGTCGCGCTTTATCCTCGCGCTGAAAGTGGCGCTGGCCGAGCAGGGCGGGGCGGCGACGGTGATCTTCGACGAGATCGACCGCGGCGTGGGCGGGGCGGTCGCTTCGGCCATCGGTGAGCGTTTGTCGCGGCTGGCAGGGGCGGACGGGCAGTTGCTCGCGGTCACGCACTCGCCGCAGGTGGCTGCGCGCGGGCGCACGCATTACATGATCGCCAAGTCGAGCGAGGGCACGGTGACGCGCACCTCGGTCGTGCTGCTTGACCCCGAGGGGCGTCAGGAAGAGATTGCGCGGATGCTCTCGGGCGCGGAAATCACCGCCGAGGCGCGCGCTCAGGCAGACCGGTTGCTGGAGGGAATATGATGCGCGGAGTGTTCGTGTTTGCAGGTGCGCTGGCCTTGTTTGGCTGTGTCGCGGTGCCCGGCGGCGATAACGCGCTGCCTGCGCCGCTGCCGAAGCTCTCGCAGCAGCACGCGGCCCCGCAGCTGGCACTGCTCGACAGCGCGCTGGCGGACCACTTCGCAGAGCTGCCCGAGCCAACCACCTGCGTTGCCGAGAGCGATGGGCGCACCTCCGAGGCGCTCCCGCCCGAGGGCGAAAAGGCGCTGATGGAGCGCCATCCGCGGCTCGCCCCATTCGCGCGCTGCACGCTGCGCGACGGCAACTGGGTCGACGCCGAAGCCGAGGAGGGCGCTCCGAACGCGGCCATGGTGGTCGAACTGGCGAACTTCACCTGCGCCGATGAGTTCAGCTGCACCGGCTGGATCCGCATGGTGCGCGGGATCGAGGGCATGACCACCAACCGCTTCGGGATGGAGTGGGGTGCGAACGGCTGGGTGATCGCGCCGGCGCCGGTGCGGATTGCGGAATGATAGAAGATGACGAGCAAGCCCCCTCCTCTTTAGAGGAAGGGCGTGGGGGTGGTGGGCGCGCGCAAGCTCAAGTCTCCGAAGCCGAGGCCGCCAACGAGCTGATGCGGCTGGCAAAGCAGATCGCGAAGCATAACCGGCTTTACCACGCAGAGGATGCGCCCGAGATTTCGGACGCCGAATACGATGCGCTGGTGCGCCGCAATGCCGAGCTGGAAGAAGCCTTCCCGCACCTGATCCGGCCCGACAGCCCGAGCCAGCAGGTCGGCCACGAAATTGCCTCCTCGCCGCTCAGCAAGGTCACGCACGCGGTTCGGATGATGAGCCTCGACAACGCCTTCTCCGACGAGGAGGTGGCGGACTTCGTCGCCCGCGTGCGCCGCTTCCTCTCGCTGGCCGAGGGCGAGCCCGTCGCCTTCACCGCCGAGGACAAGATCGACGGACTTTCGTGCTCGCTGCGTTATGAGGCGGGCAAGCTGGTGATGGCCGCCACGCGCGGGGATGGGCAGGTCGGCGAGAACGTTACCGCCAACGTCGCCTATATCGAAGACATCCCGCAGCAATTGCCTGAAGGCGTGCCCGAACTGTTCGAGGTACGTGGCGAAGTCTATATGGAAAAACAGGCCTTTGCTGAGCTTAATAAAAAGCTTTCTGCGATGAGCGAGGCAGGAATTAAGGAGGAGGGGCCTCAAAGCACGTTCCATGAGGCAGTTGAAACTGCACGCCGAACGAAGTTTGCCAATCCTCGCAATGCAGCTGCTGGCTCTCTGAGGCAAAAAAGACCAGAAATCACTGGGGGCAGGAAACTGCGGTTCTGGGCGCACGGCTGGGGCGCGGCGAGTGACGTTCCCGGCGACACCCAGAGCGAAGTCGTGGCGCAGCTCAAGGCATGGGGTTTCCCCGTCTCGCCCGAGTTCCGCCTTTGCGCCGATGTCGGCGAAATGCTGCAAGCCTACCGCAGCATCGGCGCAGGCCGCGCGGCGCTGCCCTACGAAATCGACGGCGTCGTCTACAAGGTCGACCGGCTCGACTGGCAGAAGCGGCTGGGCTTCGTCGCCAAGGCGCCGCGCTGGGCTCTGGCGCACAAGTTCCCCGCCGAGCGCGCCGAAACGACCGTGCAGAGCATCGACATCCAGGTCGGCCGCACCGGCAAGCTGACCCCGGTCGGCAGGCTCGCGCCGGTGCTGGTGGGCGGGGTCACCGTCACCAACGTGACACTCCACAACCGCGACGAGATTGCGCGGCTCGGCCTGCGCGTGGGCGACCGGGTGGTGATCCAGCGCGCAGGCGACGTGATCCCGCAGGTGGTTGAGAATGTCACCCGCGATGAGGACCGTCCGGCCTATACCTTCCCCGACCATTGCCCAGAATGCCACAGTGAAGCCGTCGCCGAAGAGGGCGAGGTTGATGTCCGCTGCACCGGCGGCCTGATCTGCCCCGCACAGCGCACCGAGCGGCTCAAACACTTCGTCAGCCGCGGCGCGCTCGATATCGAGGGGCTGGGCGAGAAGACCATCGACCAGTTCTTCGCGCTCGGCTGGCTCGAAAGCCCCGCCGATATCTTCCGCCTGCGCCAACGCCGCGAGGAGATTCTCGCGCTCGAAGGCTGGCAGGAGAAGTCGGTCGACAACCTGCTGGCGAGTATCGAGGCCAAGCGCGAACCCGATGCTGCGCGGCTGCTGTTCGGGCTGGGTATCCGGCATGTCGGCGCGGTGACGGCGCGCGACCTGCTGAAGGGGCTCAGCGATATTCATCGCCTGCCCGAGAAGGCGCGCGAGATATCGGCCTATCGCGTCGAGCACCCGCGCGGCGAGGACGAGAGCGAAGGCAAGTTTACCGCGCGTATGGTCGAGCAGATCAAGGCCGTTCTCGAAGTGCGCACCGATGGCATCGGGATCGCGGTGGGCTTCGCGCTGGCCGACTTCTTCCACGAAGAGCACAACCGCAAGGTCTGGGACGACCTGCTCGGCGAAGTCAGCCCGCCGCTTTACGAAGTGGCGACAGTTGATAGCGAAGTCGCGGGTAAGACGGTGGTGTTCACCGGCAAGCTCGAAACGATGAGCCGCGACGAGGCCAAGGCTCAGGCCGAGCGGCTCGGGGCGAAGGCGGCAGGAACCGTCTCCGCCAAGACCGACCTTGTGGTCGCTGGCCCCGGCGCGGGCTCCAAGCTCAAGAAGGCGGCGGAACTCGGCATCGCGGTGATCGACGAGGCGGCTTGGGCCGAGATTGTGGCGGCGGCGGGCTAGTCCGGCTTGTCGCCGCTTTCACCCTGATCGGCCTCGCCGCGATCCTTGCGCTCGCGAATTTCTTCCATGCTCTCCGCCTTGGCGGGATCGAAGATCGTCATGAAGGCGAGGCCGAGGCCCATCATCACCCCGCCTGCCGTGCCCTTGCGCGCGGACTTGCGGCTCCGCCTCAGCAACAGCGGCAGCAGCGCGAGGGCGAGGCAGAACACCACCACAGAAACCAGCCATTCCATCGCCTGATCCCTTCGTTGCGGGCCTCCGGTCAGATCGCCAGATCGGCGCTGGCACCGGGGACAGGTATCCACTTTGTGACCCCTCCGGCAAAGGGTGTCCATGCCCCCATCTCGATCCCGCCCGCCGCCAGCATGTCGCCCACCCAGCTGTTGCAGGTATGGAGCAGGGTATACGTGCCGAGCGCCGGGTAATAGGCATCGGCGGTGTAGCTCGCGCGCAGTTCCTGCCTCTGCTCACCCGGCGCAAGCCTCGGCAGCGAGGCTTCGATCCGCTTCACCAGCCGCCGGTAGTTCGCCGCGCTGATCGTCAGCGGACGATAGCTCGCGCTTGGCATCGGGCGGACATAGGGGCTCACCCGCATGAGCGGCTCGCCGCCGTCGAGCGCGATCCGCGCGGCGGTCGCCAGCTTGAGGTCGCTCCACTCGGCGACGTTCAGGAACACCTCGCGTTCGCCCCAGCCGATCCCCAAGTGGGTCGGCAACTGGCCATCCTGCGGGCGGGGGCGGGCGGCGCTGGGGAAGGTCTCGCGCCAGTCCTTCACCGCGTTGGCCACCGGCACGACCACGCCCGTGTGCGTGCCGTTGGTCTCGACCATGATCGTCACCTCGGCGCTCTGGTCATTCTCGCCCGAACCGCGCGGGATCGTGCTGCCCAGCCAGCCCGCCACCGGGTAGGCCGACAGCAGCAGCATCACGATAACAAACGCGCGCCAGACCGCGCGCCCTAGCCGACGTAACGCGCCCTGAGCCACAGGATGCTCCAGTCGCCGCGCTGAATGCGCTTGTGCAGCCGCAGGCCGTGGCGACGGTAGGCGCGGCGCACCGTGCTTTCCTGCGTCGCCAGCAGGCCCGCCAGCAGCACCGATCCGCGCGGCGCCAGCGCGGCGGCGAAGTCGGGCGCCAGCTCGATCAGCGGGGCGGCAAGGATATTGGCGATCAGCAGATCGTAAGGCGCGCGCGCGTGCAGCAGCTCGTGGTCCATGCCTTCGGCGGTCATGGCCACGACCTTGCCCGGCTCGGTGCCGAGCGGGATGCCATTGCGCAGCGCGTTGTCGATCACCGCTTCGGTGCACAGCGGGTCGATATCGCTGACGGTGTAGCGCGCCTTGGGCCACAGATCGCGCGCGGCAAAGGCGAGCAGGCCAGTGCCGGTGCCGATATCGGCCACGTCGCGCGGCACGATTCCATCGGCGCGCATCGTATCGAGCATTTCCAGACAGCCCGCCGTCGTGGCGTGCTGGCCGGTGCCGAAAGCCTGCGCCGCCGGGATGCAGAAGCTGGTCACGCCCGGTTCCTCGCTGGCGGGGTGCTCGGGCGTGTGGACATAGAACCGTCCGGCGCGAATCGGTTGTGCGCCTTTCTGGCTCTCGCTCACCCAATCCGCATCGGGCAGCTCTTCGGCCTTGATCTCAGGCGCGTTGCCATCGAACAACGCCGCCACTGCCGCGCGTTCGGCCTTGCCGGGCTTGCCCTCGCAATAGGCATCGAGCTGCCACACGTCGGGCTCGTCCGGGTCGACTTCGAAAGCGGCGAGGACGAGCGCCTCGTCCCAGCCTTCGGCGCGGTCCAGCGCTTGTTCGACAGCTTCGCGCGAGGTGATGGCAGACAGTTTCCAGCTCATGGTTACGGGCGGTGTTCCTCTGCGAGGCGCGCGTCAAGCCGCTCGGTGATACTGGCGGCATATTGTGCGCAGTTCATGCCCGAGGCGATCCCGCCCGCCAGCAACTTGTCGCGCATTTCGCTGGCCGAGGGATGCGGAGTGACCAGCACGTCGCAATCGAGCGCGGCCTCGCGCGCGATCGCTTCGCGGTAGGCGGCGAGATAGTCCGGGTGATCGGAGAAGCGATAGCTGTCGCTGCTGACCGGCGAGAGGCTGTCGGCATAGACGATGGTGCGGCACTTGCCATCCTCGTCGCAGCCCTGCCACGACCAGCTCAGTGCGCCATGGGTATGGCCCGGTGTGGCCGTGGCGACGAGGCGCTTGTTGCCCAGTTCGACCACGTCGCCATTGCCGACGATCCGGTCCACCCGCGCAGGCTTTACCCCGTCGATGGTGCCGAACTGCGGATCTTCGGGTGAGACTTCACCGCTGGTGAAAACCTCGGCTGCCGCTTGCGAGGTCACCAGCTCCGCGCCGGTTGCCTGCTGGATCTTCGCCACCCCGCCGATATGGTCGAAATGCTCATGGCTGGTGAGGATCAGCTTTACATCGGCCGGATCGAACCCGAGCGCGGCGATGTTCGCCAGCACCACGTCGGCGCCCGCATCGGTGCCGCTGTCGATCAGGATCAGGCCCTCGCCGCTGTCGATCAGGATGGCCGCAATCCCGCAGGTGCCGACATAGAAGCTGTCGCTGCTCGCCAGCGCGAAGGGCGGGCCGGGCTTGTCCCACTCGTCCCAGTCCTCGCAAGCCTGTGGCCAGGCGGAGGGCGGGAAGGCGGCGTCGATGCGGCTGGTCTGGGCGGGGTCGGTCGCAGGCTCGCTGGCAGCGGCGCAGGCCGAAAGTGACAAAGTTGACGCTATGCCAACCAGCATTCCGGGGAAGAACCTCAACAATTGCATTGCCTTGCGCCTTCTCATCGAAGTTGACACCCTGGCGGAATAAAGTTGGATTGCCCGCCTGCCATGATCTGCCGCCGTTTAGCCCGACACTCGCCGTGTAGGACAGCGGTAAAGTCTGAGCGGGATGACATAGCACCGTCTCGCAAAGCCCTTCCCTGTGGGGAAGGGTTGGGATGGGGGTTCCACGCTAACCAGCGTCGAGCCCCCACCCCCAGCCCCTCCCCGAGGGGAGGGGAGCAAGGTAATGTCGTCAGCCTCTAGCGGACGTAGCTGGCACCGTTGGCATCGATCACCGCGCCCGTCATGCTGGCCGGGGCGTCCAGTGCACAGAACACGGCGATTGCCGCGATCTCCTCCGGCTCGGCCACGCGGCCCAGCGGAATGTCGGCGAGCAGGGCAGGGCCGCCCCGGCTGGCGAGATAGTCGTCTCCCGGCGCAGTGTCGGTGAAGCCCGGCGCGATGGCGAAGCTCAGGATACCTTCGGCGGCATAGGCGCGGGCCACGGTCTTGTGCATGGCCAGCATCCCGCCCTTGGCGGCGGCATAGTGCCAGTGCGCGGGCGAATCGCCCCGATGCCCGGCGCGGCTGGAGACATGGACGATGCGGCCCGCGCGCCCCGTTTCCTGCCAGTGGCGCACCGCAAACCTGCTCAGCTGCGCGGCGGCGGTGAGGTTGATGCGCAGCGTGTCCTCCCAAGCGTCGAGCCAGTCGAGATCGCTGCCTGCGATGGGGTTGGGGGTGAATAATCCGGCATTGTTCACCAGCACGTCGATTTGCCCGCCGAGCGCCGCCAATGCCTCCTGCCACAGCATCTGCGGCGCGACCGGGGCGCGAAAATCGGCGGCAAGGGTGGCGGAATCGGTGCTGCGCGTGGCCTGGCCGATCACCTTTGCGCCGCGCGCAGCCAGTGCCTGCACGGTCGCGCGGCCTATGCCCCTGCTGCTTCCGGTAACGAGAATGTTGGTCATGACCCTTGCTTAGCTGCGCCGGCAAGAGCGCGATAGCCTCACACTTGTTTGCCAGCGCGCTTGTGTCCTTAGCGCGAGACGTTAGATGGGGGGCATCGCAACGCACCATACGGGACAGAACATGGCCAACCGCCCGCTCTCGCCGCACCTGCAAATCTGGAAATGGGGCCCGCATATGCTGGTCTCGATCCTTCACCGCGTCTCCGGCGACGGCATGGCCATTGTCGGCCTTGGCGTTCTGCTGTGGTGGCTCGGCGCGCTCGCCAGCGGGCCGGCGGCTTATGAAACCTTCCACACGGTTATGACCACGCCGATCGGCTATCTGGTGCTGGTGGGCCTGACCTGGGCCTTCTTCACGCACCTGTGCTCGGGCCTGCGTCACTTCGTGCTCGACACCGGCGCGGGTTACGAGCTTGACGCCAACCGCATGTGGTCGATTGCCTCGGTGACCGGCGCCGTGGTGCTGACAGTGGCCTTCTGGGCCGCGATCTTCCTGCTTTGAGGGGCATTCTCAATGGGTAACGGAACTTCCATCGGCCGCGTGCGGGGCCTCGGCTCTGCCCACACCGGCGCGCACCACTGGCTGTTGCAGCGCTTCACCGCGGTCGGCAACCTGATCACGCTGGTCTTCCTGATCGTCTCGCTGCTGACGCTCCCGAACATGAGCTACGCCGCCGTCTCGGCCTGGATCAGTCAGCCGATCCCGGCGGTGATGATGGCCCTGCTGGTGCTCACCACCTTCTGGCATGCCCGCATCGGTTTGCAGGTCCTGATCGAGGATTATGTCCATGACAGCGGCTCGCGCTTCGGCGTCATGCTGGCGCTGAACCTCGCCTGGATTGGCGGCACCGTGTTCGGCCTGTTCTGTATCGCGCGTCTCGCGCTTGTTCCCGTTGCCACTGGAGGAGCCGCGTAATGGCCCGCAGCGAAACTTTTGAAATCGGCGGCAAGGCCTATCCGATCATTGATCACCAGTACGATGTCGTGGTTGTCGGCGCGGGCGGCTCTGGCCTGCGCGCCACGATGGGCGCTGCCGAGGCGGGCCTGAAGACGGCGAACATCTCCAAGGTCTTCCCGACCCGCTCGCACACCGTGGCAGCACAAGGCGGCATCGCCGCTTCGCTGGGCAACAACACGCCTGACCACTGGCAGTGGCACATGTACGACACCGTCAAGGGCTCGGACTGGCTGGGCGATCAGGACGCGATCGAATATCTCGCGCGCGAGGCCCCGCAGGCGGTTTACGAGCTGGAGCACGCCGGTGTGCCCTTCAGCCGCAACGCCGACGGCACGATCTACCAGCGCCCGTTCGGCGGCCACATGCAGAACATGGGCGAAGGCCCGCCGGTCCAGCGCACCTGCGCCGCGGCTGACCGCACCGGTCACGCGATGCTCCACGCGCTCTATCAGCAGAGCCTGAAGTACGACGCCGACTTCTTCATCGAATACTTCGCGATCGACCTCATAATGAAGGACGGCGCCTGCGTCGGCGTGATCGCGATGTGTCTGGACGACGGCTCGATCCACCGCTTCCGCGCCCACGGCGTGGTGCTGGCGACTGGCGGCTATGGCCGTTGCTACTTCACCGCTACCTCGGCCCACACCTGCACCGGCGATGGCGGCGGCATGGTCCTGCGCGCAGGGCTTCCGCTGCAGGACATGGAGTTCGTGCAGTTCCACCCGACCGGCATCTACGGCGCGGGCGTGCTCATCACCGAGGGCGCACGCGGCGAGGGCGGCTATCTCACCAACTCCGAGGGTGAGCGCTTCATGGAGCGTTATGCCCCGTCGGCGAAGGATCTGGCCAGCCGCGACGTGGTGAGCCGCTCGATGGCGCTGGAAATGCGCGAGGGACGCGGCGTGGGCCCGAACGGCGACCACATCTATCTCCACCTCGACCATATCCCGGCCGAGACCTTGGCCCAGCGCCTGCCGGGCATCACCGAGAGCGGCAAGATCTTCGCCGGTGTCGACCTGACCCGCCAGCCGCTGCCGGTGACGCCGACCGTCCACTACAACATGGGCGGCATCCCCTGTAACTACCACGGCGAGGTCGTGACCATCGGCGCTGACGGCAACCCCGACCAGGTCGTGCCCGGCCTGTTCGCGGTGGGCGAGGCGGCCTGTGTGTCGGTCCACGGGGCGAATCGTCTGGGTTCGAACTCGCTGATCGACCTCGTGGTGTTCGGCCGCGCGACCGGCTTCCGTCTCAAGGAGACGATCAAGCCCGGCACCCCGCACGAGGAAATCTCGGGCGAGGGCACCGAATTCGCGCTGACCCGGCTCGACCACTTCCGCAACGCCAATGGCGGTTCCTCCACCGCCGAGGTGCGCAAGGACATGCAGCAGACGATGCAGAAGCACGCCGCTGTGTTCCGCGATTCGGCGCTGATGGCCGAGGGCGTGAAGCACCTCGCCGAGACCAACAAGCGGATGCAGGACATCAAGGTGTCGGACCGCTCGCTGATCTGGAATTCGGACCTGATCGAGACGCTCGAGCTCGACAACCTGATGGCGCAGGCCGTGGTGACGATGAAATCGGCGGAAAACCGCAAGGAAAGCCGCGGCGCCCACGCGCACGAGGACTTCCCCAACCGCGACGACGCGAACTGGATGAAGCACACCGCCGCCTGGTTCGAAGGCTGGGGCGGCAGCGGCGGCCAGGTGCGGATCGACTATCGCCCGGTGCACGAATATACGCTCACCGACGATATCGAATACATCAAGCCGAAGGCGCGCGTGTATTGATCTGGTGAGAACCTCGGCTGTGCTGAAGGTTCTCATCATTGGCGGCTATGGCAATTTCGGTGGCTATGTCGCGCGCAAGCTGGCCTTGCGCGCGGACATGGCGCTGGTTCTGGCCGGGCGGGATCTGGCGAAAGCGCGAGCTGCTGCGGCTGCCCTGAATGCGGCCAATCCGGCACAAGGGGCACGGGTCGATCTGGCGGACCCGGCGGCAGCCATCGCGGCCGTTGCCCCTGATCTCGTCATCAACATGGTCGGGCCCTATCACACGCAGGGCTATCAGGTGGCGCAGGCGGCCGTCGCCTGCGGAGCGCATTATTGCGACATTGCCGATGCGCGCGACTTCGTCTGCGGGATCGGCGCGCTCGATGCAGCTGCGCAGAAGGCGGGTGTGGCCGTGATCGCCGGGGCCAGTTCGGTCCCATGCCTCACTGCTGCCTATCTCGATGAAGCCGTCCGAGCGATGGCCGAGGTGCGCTCTGCCCATTGCGGCATCAGCGGTGCGGAACAGGCCAATCGCGGGGCGGGCACCGTTGCGGCGGTGCTGAGCTATGTTGGCCAGCGCTTCGACCGGCTGGCGAACGGGCGAATGCAGCCCGTCACTGGCTGGGCAGGCTTGCACAGCGTGCGTTATCCCGAATTGGGCCGACGCTGGTTCGGGCATGGCAATATCCCCGATCTTGGCCTGTTTCCTGCCCGCTATCCCACTTTGCATGGCTATGCCTTTTATGCCGGGCACGAAATCGCCGTGCTGCATTTCGGCACGTGGATGATGGGCAAGCTGGTCAGCCTGGGGCTGCTGCCCCGGCTTGACCGGTTCGCGCCGCTGCTGCTCAAGGTTTCGAAGCTGTTCAACTGGCTGGGGAATGGCCGAAGCGGGTTCCACATGGTAATCGAGGGCATCGGTCACGACGGCGTACCGATGGTGCGGCGCCACTGGATCATCGCACGCTCAGGGGATGGCCCCAATATCCCTTGCGTACCGGTGATCCTGATCGCGCAAATGCTGGCGGAAGGTCGGACAATTGCGCCGGGAGCAAGACCGTGTCTTGGCCTGTTCACTCGCGAGGAGTTCATGGCGGGCATGGCCGGGCTCGATTACACGGCGATCGACGAATGACCACGAGGCAGATCATCGTCTGGCACGACGGAGCCTGCTTGGCCTTGCCGCGCGCAATCCGTTGGTGCTGCGCGGGCTTGAGGCGCCGTATCTGCGGTTCTTGCGCGTTCGTCCGCGCATTCAGCGCTTCATGCGGGCACGCGGTTGGTGAGCGCCCCTTAGGTCATCGGGCTGTTTGGCAAGCGTGAGACCTCCTGGGTGCCGCGTCCCGAGCATGCTGACCGCCTGCTTTGGCGCACCTGCTTGACATAGGGCGGTGTTGCAATGCAGCATCGCCCCATGACGCATTCGCTCCCCCGCTGCCTCGCAGGCCTTATCGCCGGAGCCACTGCGCTCGCTCTTGCAGCCCCTGCCATGGCGCAGCTCTCGCCGCAGGAGGAGGCCATCGTCAGCGCGGTCGATGCGGGGCAGGACGATGTGATCGCCTTCCACAAGGCCATCGTCGAGATCAATTCGGGCACCCACAATGCGCCCGGCGTGCGCGCCGTGGCCGATGTGGTCATGCCCGAACTCGCAGCGCTCGGCTTCGATGTCGCGTGGATCGACCAGAGCGCACAAGGCCGCGCAGGCCATGTGTTTGCACGCCACACGGGCACGCCCGGCACCACGCGGATGCTGCTGATCGGCCACCTCGACACCGTGTTCGAGCCGACCGCGCCGTTTCAGGACTATACCCGCGAGGGCGACACGGTTACCGGCCCCGGCGCCGAAGACGACAAGGGCGGGGTCGCGATCATGCTCGCGGCCTTGCGCGCCATGCATGAGGCGGGAACGCTGGACGGGGCCAACATCATCGTCGCGCTCACGGGCGACGAAGAGTCGGTCGGCTCCCCGCGCGAAGCGGCCCGCGCCGACCTGCTCGCCGCAGCACAGGAAAGCGACGTGGCGCTCGATTTCGAGGGGCTCGCGCGGCTCGACGGCAAGGACATGGGCTCGATCGCGCGGCGCTCGTCGAACTCGTGGCAGGTGAACACCACCGGCACCGAAGGCCATTCCTCGCGCATCTTTTCCGATGGCGTCGGCTACGGCGCAATCTACGAACTGGTGCGCATCCTCGATGCCTTCCGCGAGCAACTGCCCGAGGAAGACCTTACCTATAACGTCGGCATCATCGCCGGCGGCAGCGAGGCGGCGCTGAGCGACGACCGGCTCTCCGCCACCGCCTATGGCAAGGGCAACATCATTCCACCCGTGGCGGTGGCGCGGGGCGATTTTCGCACGATTTCGCCTGAGCAGACCGAGCGGGTGGTGGCGAAGATGGAAGAGATCGTCGCGCAGAACCTGCCCGGCACCACGGCGACCTTGCAGGTTTCGCGCGGCTATCCGCCGATGGCTCCGACTGAGGGCAATGCCGCGCTGCTTGACCGGCTCAACGCGATCAACGCCGATCTCGGGCTGGAGGCGATGGCGGTGCTGCCCCCGATCATGCGCGGGGCGGGCGATATCAACTTCGTCGCCCCCTATGTCGACGGGCTGGTGGGCCTTGGCGCTGCGGGCGGCAATGGCCACGCGGTAGGCGAATGGGTCGACCTGTCGAGCTTCCCGCGACAGGCCAAGCGCGCTGCAATCCTCATGTCGCGTCTGGCGGGCGAGCGGCCCTAGCGCTGCTCAGCCGGAGCGTTTTTCGACAATCGCGGAACGCTTGCGTGCGCCTCGCACGAGCGAACGCAGCACCTGCCCTTTCGACTGCGCCTTGCCGTGCGGCTGATCCAGCAGTTCGTTGAGCGACAACCGGGCGACCATCTGCTCTGCGGCAATGAACCCGTTGGCCCAATCGGCGTCCCTTTGAGCGAAGTCGTGGACAGATTGCTCTTCGAGCACTCCGATAATCCGCGATTGCACGCGGTCGGCGGTCCACCGCTGCACTTCCGCGCGGTGGTCGGCAAAGGCGGTGGCGACCTCGTCGATCATCGCAGGGGGCACCTCGATCTTGAGGCAGTCCAGCAGCCGCTTGGCCGCCAGCCGGTCGATTTCCCAGCATCGCGTATCCGTCATGCTCTCATCCCCCTGAGGCCGATCTGAGGCAAAGATACAGCATCATGAAGCCGTTGGGGAGCCATTGGGATGCTCGTCGGCCTGCCTTTTCGCGGAGGGGAGGAACTGACTACTCGTCCCTTTCCGCCCGGTGTGCGTTCAGCACCGTCACCGGCTCGGCCAGCATCTGGCCCTTCATCCAGCCTTCGCCCTTCTCCGGGTCGCGCGGGGAGTTGAAGATCGCTTCGACCACGTCCATCCCTTCGGTCACATAGCCGAACACTGCATAGCCGTGCTGCCACACCGGATCGTCGGCGTTGGGCTTGGCGTTGAGGCCTGTCTGGTCGCCCAGCATGATCGAGAAGTCGCCGTTGGCCGTGCCCGGCTCGTTCATCGCCATCGACAGCGCGCCGCGCGTGTGGGTGAGGCCGGTCAGCGTGGTCGGCTCGTGCGCGATGCCGGGCAGGATGCGCTGAGGATCCCACTGTGTGCCGCCCTGGATCAGGCCGTTGGGCTGCTCGCCCCAGTTGGTGGGCATGCTGCGATAGAACACGATCCCGTCGAACCGGTGCTCGTCGACATAGCGCAGGAAATTGGCTGCCGTAATCGGCGCGCGTTCGGTCTCCAGCGCCACGGTGATCGGGCCGAGCGCGGTTTCGAGCACGACGTCGACCGTCTCGAATTCGTGCGCACTCTCTTCGAGCGAGGGCAGTTCGGCATTGTCGGCGGCATGGGCCGCGGCGGGCAGGGCGAGCGACAGGGCGGCGAGCAGGGCGAATCGGTTAACCATGGCCCACGATGTGCCAGCATTTGGCTGCGCTTGGCAAAAAAGTCCGCGCAATTGGGCAAGATCAAGGGCTTGGCTGCGGCGAGGGCTCATGGCTCGCCCATTGGGATACTGTGAGAGGACTAGGATGAGCACGAAACCGCTGTTGGCCGAGTTCCGATTCGATCCCTATTCGCTCGTCAACGACGTCGATCTGCTCCCCGCCTACGAGCGCCTGCGCGAGGACTTCCTGCCGTTCAGGTGCTAGGAAGGCAGCCATGTGGGTGCTCTCGCGCGCTCCGGTCTTCCGATAGATTGAGTGCGGGTTTGTCGGCATTGGACTGGGATCCGGATGTGGACTGAGGGTCAATGCGAAAAAATATAGGGTGGCTGTGCGAATGTCGGCACCGAAAGCACTTACCAAGCCTCCGCCAAGAAGCCCGAGCACACCGCAAATTGCAGCGTAACCGACTGGATGCCTCACAGCTATGGGGTCCGGCTTCGGGCTCGTATATCCGTGTTCGTGGGCATCGATCACGTCTATCGCAGCGCTTTTGATATCGATTCCAAATTGCGCCCAGACACTGTAATCGAACCCGTGTCGTGTCCCAAGCTGACCGCCGATGAGGTTTGCAATGTCGGGGTATCTCGAAACCAGCGCATCCCTCACTTGTTTGTGAGCATCACTCCAACGTCGTCCCCTGTGGCGAATGACATGGGCGATCTCGCTCAAGAGACGGGATAGCATTTCATTAAGCCCGGCTTCAAAGGTAGTGAAGCCAGCCTTGATCATATCCGAACTGCCGGTGAGGCCTCTCAGACCTAGGTCAGCCTTAGACCTATTGAAGTCACGGTTCCATTTGTGATCGAACTCGTCAAAGTGCCGAGTGATGCGATCGCCGATGGAGAGCCTTGCCATTACAGAGATGTGCTCTCACGATTCTCGCACAACAAGATCGATTGTCGCCGGAACTGGGGACAACGGACTGTTCGGCCTACAGCCGAGCAGCAGCTTTACGACGTTTGGTCCATCGAAAGCGGACGGGTGGCTAACGACCGAGTGGTAGCTGTTCGGTGTTTGCGTGGTAATATAGCAGCTCCTGCGCCGCATCACGAACTCTCGCCTTCTCAGCTAACGCCTGCGCAAATGGTCGCGCGTGAGCTGATCCACACGGCTCACCCCCATCAGCTGCATGTCGCGCCGGATTTCCGCCTCCAGCAGGTCGAGCGCGCGGGCCACGCCTGCCTGTCCCGCCGCCGCCAACGCATAGAGATAGAGCCGCCCGCCGCTTGCCGCCTTTGCGCCCATGGCGAGCGCCTTCAGCACGTGGCTGCCGCGCATCACCCCGCCGTCGCAGATCACCTCGACCCGGTCGCCCACTGCATCGACGATCTCTGCGAGCTGGTCGAACGGGGCGCGGCTGCCGTCGAGCTGGCGGCCGCCGTGGTTCGAAACCATGATCGCATCGACCCCCATGTCCGCCGCGCGCCGCGCATCGCCCACCGACATGACCCCCTTGAGGCAGAACATGCCGCCCCAGTCGTTACGCAGCTGCTCAGCCGCCTGCCAGTTCAGCGCCGGGTCGAGCATCGAATTGAAGTAGTCCTGGATCGACACCGCCTTGCCGCTCCCCGCCGCAACGTGGGTCGAGAGGTTGGGCAGGTCGAATTTCTCGCGGAACAGGAAATTGAGCGCCCAGGCCGGGTGCATCGCATAGGACAGGACATTGGCCGGCGTGAAACGCGGCGGGGTCGAAAAGCCGGTGCGTTTGCAGCGCTCGCGGTTGCCCGAGACGATGGTGTCCACCGTCAGCGCGATGGCGTCGAACTTCGCCGCCTTGGCCCGCTCGACCAGCGCCGCGTTGAGGCCGCGATCCTTGTGATAATAGTATTGCAGCATCTTCGGCCCGGCATAGTTCGCGCCGATCTCCTCGATGCTGACGGTCGAGAGCGAGGAGATGCCGAACCACAGCCCGTGCCGCTCGGCTTCTTTCGCCACCGCGCGTTCGCCCTGCCAGTGAAAGATGCGTTGCAGCGCGGTCGGCGAGAGCACCAGCGGCAGCGACGAGGTGCGCCCCATGATCGTGCACGAAGGATCGACCTTGTCCGCGCCGACCAGCACGTCGGGCACGAGGTCGACCTCGCCATAGGCCTCGGTATTGCGGCGGCGGGTCGTCTCGTCGTCGGCGGCCCCGTCGATATAGTGGAACACGGGGAAGGGCAGGCGGCGTTTCGCCAGCTCGCGGAAGTCGGCGATCTTCTGGCAATCGGCCAGCTTGCGGACCGGCGGGCTATAGGGCGTGAGCGTCATCCTGCCGGGTTTAGCAGGCGCTTCGCCGCGATCCAGCGCCCGTTAAAGACGGGTTCAGTTTACAGGCGTAATCGTATCAGCTACACATGTAATCGAATTGCTGCTTGAGGGAGTCGGCACATGGGTGGGACAAAAGCGAAAGGGCTGCTGGGCGGTGAACGCATCAGCGAGGCCGAGCATGCGGTGATGGAGGCCCTGTGGGTGCGTTCGCCGCTGTCGGCGGCTGAGGTCGGCGAAGCGGTCGGCGGCCAGCGCGACTGGAGCCTCGCCACGGTCAAGACGCTGCTGTCGCGGCTCGTCACCAAGGGCGCTTTGGCCACCGAGGCCGATGGCCGCCGCTTCCTCTATACCCCGCTGATCGAACGGGCCGACTATGTCGGCGGCGAATCGCGGCGGCTGGTTGACCGGCTGTTCGGTGGTCGCGCCGCGCCGCTGTTCGCGCACCTTGCCGAATCCGAAGCACTGAGCGCGCAGGATATCGCCGAGATCGAGAGCCTGTTGCAGGAGCTGAAGCAGTGAGCGCGCTCGTTGCCGGATGGCTGGTCGATACCTTTTTCTGGACCGGCGCGCTGATCCTTGCCGTGCTGCTGCTGCGGCGCCCGGTGGCGCGGACCTTTGGCGCCGGGATCGCCTATTCGCTGTGGGGGCTGGTGCTGCTGCGTTTCCTCCTGCCGCCGCTGGTTCTGCCCGCGAGCATGGCTCCGGTCGAGGAGGTGCAGGCCGTTGCCGTGCAGGCTCCGGTCGCAGAATATGTCAGTGCCGCACCTGCAACGGAGCTGTCGTTCGCCTGGGTCGAACCCTTGATGCTCGCGCTATGGCTGGGCGGCGCGGCGCTGTTCCTTACCATGCGGGTGCGCACCTATCGCCGGATGCGCGCCCAGCTGCTGGCCGAGGCGCGTCCGGTGGGCGAGGCGGGCAGGGTCCGTCTGGTCGAGACTCCCGAGGCCAGCGCGCCGGTCGCCTTCGGGGTGTTCGACAAGGTGGTGGCCTTGTCGCCCAATTTCATGGCGCACTATGACCGCGACGCGCGCGACCTCGCGATTGCCCACGAGCTGGCGCACCATCGCGGGCGTGATCTGCTTGCCAATATGGCCGCGCAGGGCGTGCTGGCGCTGCACTGGTTCAATCCGCTGGCGTGGCTGGGCTGGCGGGCGATGCGCTCGGATCAGGAAGCGGCCTGCGATGCGCGGGTGATGGCCGGACGCACACGCGGCGAGCGGGCGGCCTATGCGCAGGTGATCGCCGGGTTCGCGCGCGGTCAGGACTTTGCCCTGGCCGCACCGATGGCCTGCCCGATGCTGGGCGACAAGTCGATTGTCCACCGCCTGAAGAGCCTGACGCGGGGAGATTGCGGGCAAAGCCGCCGGCTGGCCGGG
>NZ_QXFM01000076.1 GCF_003584015.1 Aurantiacibacter xanthus | reverse complement strand
TTGCGGGGGAGCAGTCGGCGCGGCAACGGCGGGCAACTCCTGTCGCGGTTCCGGTTGCGGAGCAGGTGCGGCCCGTTCGGGAACGGCAAGGCGCGTCGGCGCGGTCTGGGCGTTGTCGCGGTCGTAGAGGCGACCCTCGGCGAAGGGCCCGACCTCGGTATCCGCGCTCACCCGCACCAGCGGCAGCGGCGCAAAGCCGGTGTCGGCATAGGTCAGTTCCGCCGTCCCCTCGCCCGTCACGCGGAAGCGGAAGGTCTCGGGCAGCGAGCGCGGGCGCGGATCGTCGAAGGTCAGCCGCACCGCATCGCCCTGCGTGCGTCCGTCGCGCGATGTCACCTCGGCCTGCCCTTCGAGGCTCGAGAAGATCACGCCGTTGTTGCGATAGCTGCGCGGGCGGGCCCAGACGCCCTGCCAGCTGCCCTCGCCGCTCTGGCGCAGGTCGAAGCGAAAGATCGTCGTCTCGTTGATCCGCAGCGCCCAGCTGCCCTCCAGCGTCTCGGCAGAGGCGGCGGCGGGCACCATCAGCAGGGCGACAAAGGCGAGCAGAAAACGGTTCAGCATGGCGCTCGTCCTGCCAAGCAATGCCCCCCGTTGGCAAACGAAAAGGGCGCCCCGCTCGCACGGGACGCCCCTTCGTGCCGTAAAGCCTTAGCTGTTGGCGCCAACGCCCGCGGCGCGCCAGCTGTCGGCATAGGCCGTGCGGGCGACGTTCGAGTAAGGCACCGGCGAGATGACGGCCTTGATCTCGGTCTGCACGTGCGGCTCGACAGTCGGCTTCGAGGTGCCGCCGTTGGGCTCGCCCCACACCAGCTTCACTTCCTTGCCCATCTCGACCTCATCGGGGTCGATCATGGCGAGCGTCAGCATCTTGCCTTCGTTCGACGAGTAGCCGACCCAGGTCGAGACACCGATCACCTTGCCATCGGCGTTCTTCACTTCGTCGAACGGGTGCATGGCATAGACCGCGCTCGGGAATTCGAAGTACTTGGCACGGTCGCCCTCGGCGTAAAGCGACGACAGCACGCGCAGCATGTCTTCGTTGTCGAGCGCCAGCGTGACCTTCTGCTTGTGCTTCTGGCCAGCCATCTTCTCGAGCGCCTCGCGGCCCACGAAATCGTGGTCGAACTTGACGATGTGACCATAGCCGATGTCCCACGGCGTGAGGTAGTAGCCCTCGATGCTGTCGGGAACGTAGCTGCCGCCGATCGAGCACATGCCGGCATAGCTCTTGCCGTCGGCCCACTGGCGGAAGTCCTTCATCATCTGGCTGTCGCCGGTGAAGAAGGCGGGCAGCGGCGAAGGCAGCCAGCCCGATTCGAGCGTGTTCGACGAATAGGCACGACCGCCGACCAGCGTCAGGCCGTCGTTCTTGCCCGCTTCGACCAGCGCCGAGTGCACGGCTTCGTAGTCAGCCCAGGGGCCGAACAGCTCGTAGCCCGGCTGACCGGCCATGCCGTGACGCAGCGCGATCACGTCTTTGCCGTTGATGTCGATGTGCGCCATGTTGAAGAACTTGAGGTCCGGCGCGTCCTTGCCCATCGCCTGCGACAGGATCTTCATCGCGTTCGGGCCCTGGAGCTGGAAGCGATAGTTCTTGCGAACGCCGTCGGTGCGCATCGCGGTGCGCTCGTCGCGCTCCACGGTCACATCCCACTTGCTGCCGTCGGGCTTGGGATACTGGGCGTGGAACTCGACCCATTCGATGGCGGGCGCACGGCCGACCAGCGAGAATTCTTCCTCGTCGAGGTAGAACAGGATCACGTCGCCGATCACATAGCCTTCAGGCGTGACGGGCACATACTGCTTGGCCTTGTTCACGGCGAAGTTCTTGAACGAGTTGATCGCGGTGTACTCAAGCAGCGCCTTGGCTTCCGGGCCGCGCACATACAGCTCGACCATGTGGTAGCTCTGGTTGAACAGCACGGCGGTCTTGGCCCATGCGCGCTGCTCGTTGCGCCAGTTCGAATATTCGGCCGGGACGCCCGGATAGGGGTTCGGGCCAAGCTGCTGGTTGCGCAGGAATTCGACGACATCGCCCTTCGAATCCAGCTTCTGCTGCAGGTTCTCACTCATACTACTGTCCTCTCCTCGAGGGTTGCGGGTTGATCAGGTTGCCGGCGTTGCGAGCCAGCGGGTTATTGCTTCGTTGACCGCGTCGGGGGCTTCGAGCTGGATCATGTGTCCAGCCCCCGGCACGATCACGAGGTGCGAATTGGCGATCGATGCGGCAATCTGCTCGTGCTGCGCGGGCGGGGCCCAGGCGTCGCATTCGCCGGTCATCACCAGCGTCGGGCAGGTGATGGAGGCGAGCACGCTATCGACCTCGGGCCGGGTGACGAGCGCATTGATCTGCGCGTCGAACACGTCCTGCCCCATGGCCAGCGACATGGCGCGCATCGGGTCGTAAAGTTCTGGGCGCGCGCGGTTGGCCTCGGCCACCATCGGCGGCAGCCACTCGTCCACCAGCGCTGCAAAGCCATGGTCGTAGCCGATCTGCTTCAGGGCCTCGCGCTTGGCGGGCTCGCCCTCTTTCAGCGGGTGAATGCCGGTGCTGACCAGCGCAAGGCGGCGCACCCGTTCGGGCGCCATCCGGTAGACTTCCAGCGCGACCCGCCCGCCCATCGAATGGCCGAACAGATCGAAGCGCTCGGCCCCCAAGCGGTCGGCATCGGCCAGCGCGATTCGCGCCATGTCCGCAAGACTGTCAGCCAGGCCGTAGGAGTCGACCGCGTGCGAATCGGCAAAAGCAGCAGTTTGCGGGGCATAGATGCTCGCATCGCAGATCAGGCCTGGCAGAAAAATCAGCATAGTAGGAAGACCGGAATCGCCTCTCTTCGCGTTCTTGAAAATTTCATCTATACGAATAACCGGCACGCCGCTAGGGGCTTTCTATCGAGAGATCAATTGGCCTAAAGCGTCGCGCGAGCGCACGATTCTGTGGCCCGAGAGGAGACAAGCGATGTCCTACGCCGCCATTCACCCCAACTGGGAAAACCCCGCCTCCAATATGGTCGACGGCTATTCGCTGGAGATGACCGCGAAGGAGATCGAAGGCCTCAGGGAAGCAGCCCCGCTGATCCGCCCGAACACCCAGATCGCCGTTACCTTCCTGCCCGGTGAAGAGCTGTCGCAGCGCGTCGAAGCCGCCGTTCTGGTGCGCGCGCTCGGGTTCGAGCCGATCGTCCACCTCTCGGCCCGCCGCATCGAGAGCGAGGAGCAGCTTGACTGGTATCTCGGCGAAATCACCCAGAAGGCGGGCGTGAAGCGCGTCTTCATTATCGCCGGCGATCCGCCCGAGGCCGAAGGGCCCTATGAGAACTCGCTGCAGATCATCGAATCGGGCTTGCTCGAAAAGCACGGCATCACCATCGTCGGCGTGGGCGGCCACCCCGAAGGCCACCCCAACAATTCGGCGGAAGAACTGTGGGTGTGGATGCAGAAGAAGATCGACGCGGTGCGTGCCCACGGCATGACCCCGCTGGTCGTCACCCAGTTCGCCTTCGACGACGACGCGATTGTCGCATGGCTGGCCGAAATGCGCGAGCGCGGCATCGACGTGCCGGTGCGCCTCGGCGTGCCCGGACCGGCCGGTATCAAGCGCCTGCTCGGCTTTGCCAAGCGCTGCGGCGTAGGTGCCTCGGCCTCGGTGATGAAGAAGTACGGCATCTCGATCACCAACCTGATCGGCAGCGCCGGCCCGGACAAGCTGGTCGGCAACCTCGAAAAGAAGCTGACCGAGCGGCACGGCCGCGTGCGCCTGCACTTCTATCCGTTCGGCGCGCTCACCGCCTCGGCCGAGTGGATCAACGCCTACGACGCCAAGCACAGCTAAGCTGCGCACAAGCGAAGGAACAACTATGGCCGATATTATCGACGGCCGCGCCGTAGCGCGCGACCTGGACGAAAAGACCAAGGCGCGCGTCGATGCGCTGGTGGCAGCCGGGCACCCCCGCCCCGGCCTGACCGTGATCCTGGTGGGCGACGACGGCGCGAGCCAGGTCTACGTCCGCCGCAAGATCAAGGCGTGTGAGAAGGTCGGGATCACCTCGACCGAGCACCGCCTGCCCGCCGACACCAAGCAGGCCGACCTGCTCAAGCTGATCGACGAGCTGAACAACGACCCGACCGTGCACGGCATCCTGTGCCAGGTGCCGCTGCCCGATCACATCGACACCCGTCTGGTGCTGCGCTCGATCAGCCCGGACAAGGATGTCGACGGGTTCCACCCGGTCAACGTCGGACGTCTCAGCACGGGCACGGGCGGGATCGTGCCCTGCACCCCGCTCGGCGTGATGATCCTGCTCGGCACCGTGATCGACGACCTCAAGGGCAAGGACGCGGTGGTGATCGGCAAGTCGAACATCGTCGGCAAGCCGGTCGCGAACCTGCTGCTCGATGCGGAATGCACCGTCACCGTCACCCATATCTACACCCACAACCTGCCCGAGATCGCCCGCAAGGCCGACATCATCGTCGCCGCCGCTGGCGCGCCCGAGCTGGTCAAGGGCAGCTGGGTGAAGCCGGGCGCGGTCATCATCGATGTCGGCATCACCCGCATCATGGACGAGGCCACCGGCAAGGAGAAGCTGGTCGGCGACGTGGCCTTCGACGAATGCCAGCACGCCAAGGCGATCACCCCGGTCCCCGGCGGTGTCGGCCCGATGACGATCGCCTGCCTGCTCGCCAACACGGTGCAGGTGGCCGAGCGCATGGCCGAAGGCGAAGTCGCCACCGAGAGCGACTATGCCGATGCGCCGGATCGCTCTATGCATGGCTCGGCGAGCTAACCGCCTTACGAAAGACCCTGCATGACCGAACCCGATTTCGACGTCCTGATTGTCGGAGCCGGGATTTCGGGCATTTCGATGGCCGCGCATCTGGGCATGATCTGCCCCGACGCAAGCTATGCCCTGTTCGAACGGCGGCAGGCCATCGGTGGCACCTGGGATCTGTTTCGCTATCCGGGCGTGCGCTCGGATAGCGACATGCACACCCTCGGTTTCTCCTTCGCGCCCTGGCGTGACGAGAACGCCATCGCCGACGGCCCTGCCATCCTCGCCTACCTCGAACAGGTGGCCGAAGAGCGCGGGATCATCGACAACATCTATTTCGACCGCGAAGTGCTTTCCGCCGACTGGGATGCGGCCAAGGCACTGTGGCGCGTTACCGCGCGGCTGGGCGACGGCAGGACGCAGGTCGTCACCTGCCGCTGGCTCTACTTCGCGAGCGGTTACTACGACTACGACAATCCCCACGATGCGGAGCTGCCGGACCTTGGCGCTTTCGGCGGCACGGTCGCGCACCCGCAGTTCTGGCCCGACGATCTCGACTATGCGGGCAAGCGGGTGGTGGTGATCGGCTCGGGCGCGACGGCGGTGACGCTGGTGCCCGCCATGGCCCAGACGGCCAAGCATGTGACGATGCTCCAGCGCACCCCGACATGGATGGCGGCGGGCCCGCGCCGCGACCGGATCGGCAAGCTGTTCGAGCGCGTGCTGCCCGAGCGTTGGGCCTACTGGCTGACCCGGCAGAAGAACATCGCGCTGCGGACATACTTCTTCCGCCTGTCGCGTCGCGATCCGGGCAAACTGGCGGGCATGTTGCGCGACATGCTAAAGAAGCAGCTTGGTCCGGCCTACGATCCGAAACACTTCGAGCCACCCTACAATCCGTGGCAGCAACGGCTATGCCTCGTGCCCGACGGCGACCTGTTCGCAACGGTGAAAAGCGGCAAGGCAGACGTGGTTACCGACACCGTGTCCGGGTTCGATGCGGGCGGCGTGAAGCTCACCTCCGGGGCCTATCTTCCTGCCGATGTGGTGGTGACCGCCACGGGCCTGAGGCTGGTGCTGGCAGGCAAGGTGGCGGTGTCGATGGGCGGCCAGCCGGTCGACTTCACGCAGACCTATTTCTATCGCGGCACGATGTTTTCGAACGTGCCCAATCTGTCGGTGGTGTTCGGCTACCTCAACGCCAGCTGGACCCTGCGCGCCGACAACAATGCCCGCTTCGCCGCCGAGGCGGTCGCCCATATGCGCCGCACCGGCACCAGCGCCGCCACGCCCGAACTGCTGCCCGAAGACGAGCCGCCCGCAGTCGAACCGTTCGACTACACCTCGGGCTATCTCCAGCGCGCCAGGCCGCTGATGCCCAAGAACGCCGCCGAATTGCCTTGGCGGCTGAACCACGACTATTATGAAGACGCGCGCGATTTCCGCAGCCGCCCGGTATCGGACGGCATCCTGCGCTTCACCAACCCCGATCGACCCGAGGAGCCTGCCGCATGAGCAGCCAAGACCGTATCTGGACCGCCGGCCTGCTGGTGATCGGCGACGAGATCCTCTCCGGCCGCACCCACGACAAGAACATCGCCCAGATCGCCAGCTGGCTGCAGGTGCAGGGCATCCGCCTGACCGAAGCGCGTGTGGTGGCCGACGATATGGATGCCATCGCCATGGCGGTGAACGCGCTGCGCACGAGCTACGACTATCTGTTCACCACCGGCGGAATCGGCCCCACGCACGACGACATCACGGTCGACGCCGTGGCGCAGGCGCTGGGCGTGCCGGTGGTGGTGCACCCAGAAGCGCGCGCGATTCTGGAGGACTATTACACCGACAAACGAGGCGGCCTGACCGAGGCGCGGCTGCGCATGGCGCGCGTGCCCGAGGGTGCCAGCCTGATCCCGAACCGGATGTCGGGCGCGCCCGGAATCAGGTGGGGCAATGTGTTCATCATGGCCGGCGTGCCCGGCATCACCGCGCAGATGCTCGACGGGCTGACGGGCACGCTCGAAGGCGGCAAGGTGCTGCTCACCGAAACGCTCGGCGGATGGGTGGCGGAAAGCGAAGTCGCCGACCTGCTGCGCGCAACCGAGAAGGCGCATGACGGCTGCCAGATCGGCAGCTATCCGTTCTTCCGCGAGGGGCGGACCGGAGCGAATTTCGTCATCCGCTCGACCAGTCAGGAGGCGCTCGATGCCTGCGCGGCAGCGCTCGGCGCAGGCTTCACGGCGCTGGGACTGGACTACCGGCGCGGCGGGATCTGATCAGCACCGGCAGCTGTTGCGCAGGGCCGGAAGTTCTGGAATAACTCCGAGTAATGATTCTATCCGGTCATGGTTCTGGCCGGGAGCACTCGGAGGGGTAATCCATGAAGACGATACTGAGCGCATGCCTGTCGGCCACGGCAGCATTGGCCGTGCTTTCGCTGCCGGTGGCCGCGGCAGCCCAGAGCCGCAGCACCGCTGCCGTGATCGAGGACTTCCAGCCGTCTTCGCTCAACCAGCCGGGGCAGGACTATCCGCAGGTCAACTCGCAGGGCTATGTCCGTTTCCGCGTCCATGCCCCCGGCGCGGAGCAGGTGCGCGCGACCCTTGGCCTTGGCGGTGAGGGTGGCACCCAGTTGCACAAGGTCGGCGACGGCTATTGGGAGGGCACCTCCAGCGGGCCGCTCGACGAGGGCTTCCACTACTACCACCTCGACATCGACGGCGCTGTCTTCAACGATCCGGGCACGCTCAACTTCTACGGCTCGACCCGCTGGGAAAGCGGGATCGAGGTTCCCGCGCACGATGCCGATTTCTACGCGGTGAAGGACGTGCCGCACGGGCAGGTGCGGCAGGTGCTGTTCCCCTCGCCCAGCACCGACCAGCATCGCCGCGCCTTCGTCTACACGCCGCCGGGATATGACCGCGATCCTACCGCGCGCTATCCGGTGCTGTATCTCCAGCACGGCTGGGGCGAGGATGAGACCGCATGGTCGGTGCAGGGCCATGCCAACCTGATCATGGACAACCTCATCGCCGAGGGGGACGCCCTGCCCTTCATCATCGTGATGACCTACGGCATGACCAATGTCGTGCGCCCCGGCGCGCCGGGCGGCCTGAGCAGCTTCGACATCGCCCCGTTCGAGACGGTGCTGACCCGCGAGCTGATCCCCTACATCGACAGCCATTTCCGCACCCTGCCCGATGCCGATCACCGGGCCATGGCGGGGCTGTCGATGGGCGGGTTCGAGACCAAGCTCATCACCACCCGCAACCCGGACCTGTTCAACTATATCGGCCTGCTCAGCGGCGGCACCTTCTCGCCCGACGATATCGCAGCCACGCCGCAGTTCCGCGACAAGGTGAAGCTGTTCTTCGTCAGCTATGGCAGCCGCGAGCTGGAACGGCGCAACACCGCGCCTCCGGGAATGGCGGCGTTCGATCCGGTCGGCAATGCGGAGGGGCTGACCGCGATGGGGGTCAACAACGTGTTTTACGTCTCGCCCGACACCGCGCACGAGTTCCTCTCGTGGCGGCGCAGCCTGCGCGAGATGGCCCCGCTGTTGTTTCGCGACTGAGCCAGATAGCATTGACTCGCAAAGCCCTTCCCCTTGGGGAAGGGTTGGGATGGGGGTTCCACGCCAGCCAGCGTCGAGCCCCCACCCCCAGCCCCTCCCCAAGGGGAGGGGAGCAAGGCAGTCTCATCGGATGGTCGCACAAAAAAGGGGCCGGTGGATCACTCCACCGGCCCCTTTTTTCATAACCTCGAAAAGGTCAGGCGATTACGCGCCCTCGATCTCGGCGAGGTCGACCTTCAGGCCCGGGCCCATGGTCGAGGTCAGCGAGACCTTGCGGACATACTTGCCCTTGGCGCCCGACGGCTTGGCCTTCACCACTGCCTCGGTCAGCGCCTTGAAGTTCGCCATCAGCGCGTCGTCAGCGAACGACAGCTTGCCGATCCCCGAGTGAATGATGCCCTGCTTCTCGACACGGAACTCGACCTGGCCGCCCTTGGCGTCCTTCACGGCCTGCTCCACGTTCGGAGTCACGGTGCCGAGCTTCGGGTTCGGCATCAGGCCCTTGGGGCCCAGCACCTTACCGAGACGGCCGACGACGCCCATCATGTCCGGCGTGGCGATCACGCGGTCATAGTCGAGGTTGCCGTTCTGCATGTCTTCCATCAGGTCTTCCGCGCCGACCTTGTCGGCACCGGCGGCCAGCGCCTTCTCGGCATTGTCACCGCGCGCGAACACGGCGACCTTGGCGGTCTTGCCGGTGCCCGAGGGCAGCGAGATCATGCCGCGGACCATCTGGTCGGCGTGGCGCGGATCGACGCCGAGGTTCATGGCGACTTCGACGGTCTCGTCGAACTTGCCCTTGTGCTCGCGCAGGACGGCGAGCGCCTCGGTGACGGTGTAGAGCTTTTCGGCGTCGAGCTTGGCGACGGTCTGCTGCTTCTTGGTCTGCTTGGCCATGTGCTTAGCCCTCCACCACGTCGAGGCCCATCGAACGGGCCGAGCCCGCGATGATCTTCATGGCCTGATCGATGTCGTTCGCGTTCAGGTCCTTGAACTTGGTTTCCGCGATTTCCTTGATCTGCGAGGTCGTAACCTTGCCGGCGGTGATCTTGCTCGGTTCCTTCGAGCCCGACTTCAGACCGGCAGCCTTCTTCAGCAGGAAGCTGGCGGGCGGAGTCTTGGTGATGAAGGTGAACGAACGGTCCGCATAGACGGTGATCTTCGTCGGGATCGGCATGCCCTTTTCCATGCCGTCGGTGGCGGCATTGAAGGCTTTGCAGAATTCCATGATGTTGACACCGCGCTGACCCAGCGCCGGGCCGATCGGCGGCGAGGGGTTGGCAGCGCCGGCGGGCACCTGAAGGTTGATGTAACCTTCGATCTTCTTGGCCATAGTGGCCTCCTTTTTCTCACTGTCACCCTTTTCAACCCGCTCATACCGAGCTTGTCGAAGCAGGTTCATGGTAAGCGGTCAAACGGTGGCTAAGCCACCTCCCGCGCGAAGCTCCCTTTCGGGAACGCGCGCACATAGCGAAACTGGCGCCAAATGCAAGCACGATGGCGCAGCCGTCACGGCATGCTCAGTCCCGGCCATGCGCAGGTGGCAGGCCGGATCAGGCCCTAGTTGCCGCCCGGATAGTCCACACCGAGCTGTTCGAGGTACGAATCGAAGCGCGAGGAATCGTAGTAATACGGCTCCATCTGCGGGCGCAGCTCGTCCATCAGCTTCTGGTTCATCTCGATGGTGGGCATGTCTTCCGCCGCCAGCAACGGATCGTAGCTATCCTCGGCAGCCTGCACCTCGTTGAAGTAGGTCCATGCGTCAGAGACCAGCTGCGGGGTGGTGACGATATCGAGCACGGTCATCGCCGCGGCCTTGGCCCCGGCTTCGACGCCCTTGTGCGCAATCGGGGTCGCCATGGCCATGGCGGCGGTCTGGTGGTGGCCGATGGTGTTGGGAATGTTGGCCGGGAACCCGATGGTGATCGTCGGCACGGTCCACATCACGTCGCCGATATCGTCGGACGCGCCGAAGTTGCGCCCGCCGCGCAGCTCGGGCGTCGACAGCGGGCCGACCTCGGTCGAAAGCGGCGCGACGCGCAGCTCGTTCGCTTCCTGCACGCGGCGGGCGAAGGTCTGGTCCGCCTCGGTCCACGCGGGCATGCCCACCTGCTCCATATTCGCATAGGCCGCCTCGGCGAGCGGCTTGTTGCCGAAGTTGGGTGCCGCATAGCCGCGCACCCGGCGCGTGACCGTGGTGCCCGTGCCCAAGGCGGCGGCATCGGCAATGGTGTTGCCGGTCTCGTAAAGCCTGCGCACGTTGGCGAAGGTGTTGTCGCGGAAGAAGTACCAGGCCGCCGCCGTCTCGGGGACGATGTTCGGCTGGTTGCCGCCGTTGGTGACGATCGAGTGCGAGCGCTGCGTGACCGGCAGGTGCTCGCGGCGCATGTTCCACATGACATCCATCGCGGTGACCGCATCGAGCGCGCTGCGCCCGTCCCACGGCATTCCGGCCGCGTGGGCGGGCTTGCCGTGGAAGGTATATTCGACCGAGATCATCCCGTTGAGGCCAAGGTTGCCATAGCCGGTGGTCAGCGCATTGGAGACATGCGCGAAGATCGAGGCATCGACCCCGTCGAACATCCCCGCACGCACATAGTAGGCCTTGGTCGCCAGCAGCTCTTCGGCGACGCCCGGCCACAGCATCAGCGTGCCGTCGATATCGTGCGCCTCCATCACCTGCTTGGCGGCGAGCGCGGCGGCGATCATCAGCGGCATGCCCGAGTTGTGCCCCTCGCCATGGCCCGGCGCGCCCTCGATAATCGGCGTGATCTCGGGCACGCCCGGCATCTGCGACAGGCCCAGCAGATCGTCGATATCGCTGCCGAGCGCGATCTTGGGGCCGCCGCTGCCGTGGCTCCAGGTGGCGGTGAAGGCGGTGGGAATGCCCGCCACCCCGCGCTCGATGGTAAAGCCGTTCGCCTCAAGGATACCGGTCAGGTATTCGCTGGTGCGGACTTCCTGAAAACCGGGCTCGGCAAAGGCGAACACGGTGTCGACCATCACCTGAATGTCTTTGCGCTGCGCCTCGACCGCCGCGATCACCTCGGCCTTGAGTTCGGGGCTGGCCTCGGCCTGCGCCGGAAACGGTACGGCCAGAGCGCCTAGCGCCAGAGCCGCGACAAGGAGAGGATTCGTGGCAGACATGGACGCGCACCTTTGCTTGCTGGTCGGAAGGATACCGCTAGCATAGGATAAGCGCGGAGCAATTGTCGGGGAATTTTATGCGCGTTCACCCCGCCTCACGCAGCAATATTATGCTGCAAGGCGAGGTGACGCAAAAATCCGGCGCTGACTTACTTGACCAGTTCGACCTCGTCGAAGCCCAGTTCCACCGGAGTGGCGCGGCCGAAAATCGAGACCGAGACCTTGACCTTGGACTTCTCGAAATCCAGCTCTTCCACGATACCGTTGAAGCTGGCGAAGGGGCCGGCATTGACCTTGACCTGATCGCCGATCTCGTAATCGATGTGAACTTCCTGCTTGGGCGCGGCCTTGGCCTGCTCCACCCCGCCGAAGTAGCGCGCGGCTTCCTTCTCGGAAATCGCCTGCGGCTTGTTGTTGTTGCCGAGGAAGCCGGTCACCTTCGGGGTGTTCTTCACCAGGTGATAGACGTCGTCGGTCATCTTCAGCTTGGCCAGCACGTAGCCGGGCATGAACTTGCGCTCGACCTGAACCTTCTTGCCGCGCTTGATCTCGGTCACGGTTTCGGTCGGCACTTCGACCTCTTCCACGCCGTCGGACAGGCCCAGACGCTCGGCCTCGGCGAGGATCGAATCGCGCACCTTGTTCTCGAAACCGGAATAGGCGTGAATGATGTACCAGCGAGCAGCCATGTCAGTCTCTTTCGTCTCGGTGAGGCAGGTCAGATCAGCGTGAGCAGCCAGCGCACCGCAGCGCCGAACAGCGAATCAACGCCAAGGAAGAACAGCGACAGGATCGCCATCAGGATGAACACGAAGATCGCGGTCCGCACCGTTTCCTCGCGGCTCGGCCAGACCACCCTGTTGGTTTCCGCCTTCACCTGATTGAAGAACTGTCCGGGGGAGATCTTCTTCTTCGTATCGTCAGCCATTGCTCGCCTGCTGTTCGCCTGCAAAAAATATCGTCGCCTTCCGGGTAGGGATCATCGCCGCCCCGGACAAGTCCGGGAGGGGCAACAAAAAATTCCGATGTCGGAAAGCGGAGGAGCATGTAAGACGTAGCCGCGACAAACGCAAGCTTTGGCGGCACAATCGCGCAAGGCGCGCAGGAATCCGGCGAAGTGGCCCGCCAAGACAGATTAGGTCTGGCCAGCATGCCGGGCAATCGTTAGCGTCCCGGTTTGATTTTCAATGCGCGGGGGCGAAAGTATGATGATTTCACCACAAGAACCGACGTTCCTTGATCATGTTACCAACGTATCCGATTTCATCTGGGCCGGTTTATGGAATGGCGAGGAGGTTCTGCCCTTCCCGCCGATGGTCATCGTTCTGTTCGGCGTCGGCCTGTGGATCATGGTCGGGCTGCGGTTCTATCCGGTGGTCAAGCTCGGCAGCGCTTTCGCCGGGCTGTTCAAGGGCCGCAAGGGTCAGGGTGCGGGCGAGATCAGCCCCTTTGCCGCGCTCTCGACCGCGCTTTCGGGACAGGTCGGCACCGGCAACCTCGCGGGCGTTGCCACGGCCATCGCGCTCGGCGGACCGGGCGCGATCTTCTGGATGTGGATCACCGCGCTGATCGGCATGGCGCTGGCCTTCGCCGAGGGCGCACTGGCGATTCGCTATCGCGAACGCACCAGCGACGGGGTCTATCGCGGCGGCCCGATGAGCTACATCATGATCGGCCTTGGCCCGAAGTTCACCTGGCTGGCGATCATCTTCTGCGTGGGCACGCTGTTCTCCGCCATGGTGACCGGCAACGCGGTGCAGTCGAACGCGGTGGCCGACGGGCTGAACGAGCTGTTCGGCATCGACGAGGCCATCGGCGGCGCGATTGTCGCCGTGGCGGTATTCCTCGTGATCATCGGCGGCATCAAGTCGATCGGCAACGTGGCGGAAAAGGTCGTGCCGTTCATGGCCGGGGCCTATGTGGTGATGGCCTTCGCGGCGATCATGATGGACATTCAGGACATCCCCGAGACCTTCGGCCGCATCTTCCACGGCGCCTTCAACCCGCAGGCGGCAACCGGCGGCTTCGCCGGCGCGGCGATCATCATCGCGCTGCGCGCCGGTGTCGCGCGCGGGCTGTTCTCGAACGAGGCCGGGCAAGGCTCGACCCCGATCGCCCACGCCGTGGCGCAGACCGACGATCCCGAAACGCAGGGCCGCATGGCCATGCTCGGCACCTTCATCGATACGGTGGTGATCTGCACCATGACCGCGCTGGTCATCCTCACCGTGGAGGGCAACTTCACCCATGCAGGACAAGCGGTGGAACATGCCTGGCAATCGGACCTTTCCGGCTTTGCCGTGACCAGCTCCGCTTTCGCGGCGGCCTTCCCTTTCGCCATCGGCAGCGTTCCGATCGGCACGCTGGTGGCCTCGGTGGCGCTGATCCTGTTCGTGTTCACCACCCTGCTCACCTGGTCGTACTATGGCGAGCGGGCAATCACCTTCCTCTACGACCGGGTGCCCGGCTCCAACCGCAAGGGCGAGAAGGCGCTGCACATCGGCTGGCGGGTGATCTGGTGCGTCGGCATCTTCTTCGGCGCGAGCCGCCCCTCGGAGGAGGTCTGGCGGCTGGGTGACATCTCCAACGCGGCCATGGCGCTGCCCAACCTCTTGGCGCTGGCGCTGCTGTCGGGCGTGGTGTTCCAGCTCGCCAAGGGCCACCGCAAGGCGGGCAAGGACCACACCGCCGTCACCGCCGAAGAGCCCGACGAATACTGATCGGGCTCCACGCGATCTGGCCGGCCCCGCGCCTGATGCGCGGGGTCGGCGGATCGATCAGAAGCGCAGGTGACGCAGCAGGCGTTCGAGCAGGCTCGGCTCGTACATCGAGCGAACCGGGCCATGCACGGCAAGGCGCAGGCTCGCATCGCGATGGGGGCGCGGGCTCGTCCAGGGGTCGGGACGGCTGCTGGTATAAATACGGTTAGCCATAATACTCCCTCCTTCATCTGCATAACGCGGCGACGGCCATTTCGATCCGTCGCTGCTGAAGAACGGTTTATCGCAGGCCAGATGAATTGTCACTGGAGAGATCCGTTGCCCGCCGTTCATCTAGACCGGCGGGCAAGGCTAGTGATTATCGACGCGAAAACAGCCGTTCGAGCAGGCCGGGCTCGTCCATCGGCAGGATCGGTCCATGCGAGATATGACGATAGATCGGCTGGGTTGCATCGAGCGGCAGAATGCGGCGATCGCGGCGCAGGAAACTGAACATGGAATCCCCTTTCACCTGATTGTCCGTCACGCAGGACGACTGGTCTTGCAAACGGTTGTGACGCGAGACTGGTTCCCCCGCCACTGCAAAGACCGGCTACGTAGTCTTCCCGAGGCAAGGCGAGGCGGGGCCGGGGCAAGCCCTCCACCCTCGCGGACGAGCCAAAACGTCAGCACCGCAAGCCCCGCCATGCGCCAAACGTTAACTTTTGGTTCCTACCGCAGCCTCGGTCCATTCGGGACATGGGAGAAGCCTTGTGCGTGCGAGGAGCTGGATTGCTGTTGGAGCGGCGCTGCTCGCGCTCACCGGAGCGGCAGGCCTCGCCATGGCGCATCCCGGCGGACTGGCCGCCGACGGTTGCCACAACGACCGCAAGAACGGCGGCCGCCACTGCCACCGCGCGAACAGCCAGTCGGCCCAGCCACGCGCCGAACGCGTGAGCCGTTCGTCGGGCGGCGAAGTCTATTTCCCCAACTGCACCGCCGCCCGCAATGCCGGCAGGGCTCCGATCCGCCGGGGACAGCCCGGATATGGCAGCCATCTCGACCGCGACGGTGACGGAATCGCCTGCGAATAACAACGCCCGGCCCCGGACCCGATCCGGGAGGGAAACGGCACAAAATGTCGGGAGGATGCAACCACTGGTACGGTTGCGGGAAGAAAATGGCAGGGGCGATAGGATTCGAACCTACGACCCTCGGTTTTGGAGACCGATGCTCTACCAGCTGAGCTACACCCCTGCACGGGTAAGGCGCGCCTCTATAACGGCTTTTGCGCGATGGCAAGCGACGAGCGCGTTCTCGCTTGCTAAAGCCACCACAATGTCTGGCTCCGACGTTCCGATCATCGCCCCCGAAATGCTCCTGCTGGCCTATCGCAGCGGCGTGTTCCCGATGTCCGATTCGCGCGAGGATACCGACATTTTCTGGGTCGAGCCGCGCAAGCGGGCGATCCTGCCGCTCGACGGGTTTCACTGCTCACGCTCGCTGGCCAAGGTAGTGAAATCGGGGCGGTTCACCGTCACCGTCGACACCGACTTTGCCGCCGTGGTCGAGGCCTGCGCCGCGCCGCGCCCCGATCACCCCGACACCTGGATCAACCCCATCATCGCGGCGAGCTACGCCAACCTGCACGCGCTCGGCCATGCCCACTCGGTCGAATGCCGGATCGACGGCGAACTGGTCGGCGGGCTTTACGGCGTGGCGATCGAGCGGGTGTTCTGCGGCGAATCGATGTTCAGCACCGCGCGCGATGCCTCGAAGGTGGCGCTGGCATGGCTGGTCGCGCTGATGCGCCGCGCCGGATACCGCCTGCTCGACTGCCAGTTCATGACCGAACATCTCGCTTCGCTCGGCGCGGTGGAGATCGCGCGGGCGGATTACCTTGCCCGGCTGGCACACGCCTGTGCCGAGCCGCCCCGGCTCAGCCTGCCCGAAGCTTACTCAGAAGTGACGGGAGCAGCGGCCGGTGTCG
>NZ_QXFM01000075.1 GCF_003584015.1 Aurantiacibacter xanthus | reverse complement strand
CACTACTTTGGCAGATTTTCTGGTGTCGGGTCAGATATGCAGCGACCGCAGTGCGGGCATGGCCGATCCGGTGGCTTGGAGAAGCGGTCAATGATGGCCTGTCTGATCGCTGGTAAGCTCGGCTGTGGAGGCGGACCGGCAGTCCTTTTTTTCCCCCTTGGCCTGCTTGAGGCGCTGGGTCTGCAAGAAGGCCAGGGCGATCATGGACATCAGCGCGTGTCGGTGCAGCCCCTTCCATGATCTACCCTCGAAGTGATCGAGGCCGAGTTCTTCCTTGAGTTGCTGATGCCCCTGCTCACAGACCCAGCGGGCCTTGATGGCGCCGGCAAGCTGCCTGATTGGCGTGCTGGCAGGCAGGTTGGAGAGGTAGTATTTGCGCTCGCCAGTCGAGCGATGCTCCCCGACCAACCACACCTCCTCGCCGGGCAGATGTTGCGCACCCATGTCCCGGATGCGCTGGGGCGGACCATCGGCGACACGCACGCGAACGGCAGCGAACCGCGCCGAGAGTGGCCCTTTGGTCCCGCGCCGCCAACTCACCTTGCGCCACCTTGCCATCTCCAGCATTGCCTTGGCGGATATCGATTTTGCGTCGGGGATGGCGTTCTTGCGAGGGCGACCTCTTCCAGCGATCGGGAAGATCATCCCAACATCGGCGGGGTAGACCTTCTGTCTGAAAGGTATGCCCACCGCCCATGCAAGCCCGCGCTCACTCAGCCCCTGTCGGAACGGTGCGGACATGCCATAGCCCGCATCCGCCAGGACACAGCCGAAACGAACACCCGCAGCGCCGACCCGATCGATCTCAGCGAGCGCGATCTCGGGCTTGGTCCTGTAGGGGCAGCAATCGAGAGGAACTCCAGTCCGTTCCAGGCGGGCCACGTCTCCGGTCCAGCTCTCGGGCAGGAACAGGCGCAGGCCGACCATGATGGGGACTTCGCCAGATGCCAGCGTCACCGACACCAGCGTCTGGCAGTTGGCATTCTTGCCCAGTGCCGACGCATATTGCGGCGCCACGCCGACGGAATGGCGCCCCTTCTTGGGCAGCGCCGTGTCGTCGATGATCAGCCAGGCCTTCTCGCCGCCTACCTGCCGGTCGGCCTCGGCGAGCAGAGCTGCCTCCAGCGGTGCTTCGTCCCACACGCCGCTGGCGATGAAATGATGCAGCCGATCGTAGCTGACATCATCTGTCCGGGCGGCCATCGGCTGTATGCTTTTGCGATCCCCCGGGCCGATCAGTCCCGCGATATACGCCGGACACATCCGGCCACGCGTCTTGTGTCGCAACGCCGCTACAAACGGTGCCAACCACTCGTCCAGTTCGCCACGCCAATCCGTATCCATCGCCAGCCCCTTCGAAAAGCTGGCTCCCTATGAATCACTGGAATCCCACCTTGGGAATCCCAAAAATCAGATTTCTGCCAAAGTAGTGCTAAAGTGGCTTATCAAGATCGTTCGCGGCACGAATGAAGCCATAGGTTTCATCTCGGCGGCGACTTGGCTCGGTCTGGTGCCTGCCCAACTCGCAACATTCGAAGACGTCCGCAAGGCCATCGAAGATCGTATTGTAGCCGAAATGACAGTCACTGGTGAGGGTGAAGAGGAAAAGATCGACCTCACCCAAATGTTGTATATTGATCGCCTCCGATGGCCGGGACCTTTTGGTGGCTCCGCCTCGCCTTCCATCAATGGGATCACCATAGAAGAAAGGCCGAGATATCATTGGCCGCCTCCTGCTACAAAACAGCCGCTATCGCCGCCTGACGAAGAAAGCACGGAACTGCTTGGTGTGGTGGCGCGCACAAGAGCAGGCGAACTGAGGTTTTTCTCGGACGATGCGCGGCTCTTCGCAGCTGAATTTGTAGACCCTCTGCTGTCAAAAATTGCTCCCACCACGACCATGAGCATTTTTACTGGCCGCATCGTTCCGCGCGACTATCTCCCCCTCTTTCGGATCGAGGCAATTGGAAAGGAAGCCTAGCTAGCCGTAGCACGCGCAGCCCTCCTTGCCTTGGTCAACGCCTCCTCGGCCAGCGCTCAGCCAGCCCCCCGCCCGCATCACTCGTTCACCGAAGTCATCCCGACTCTCGCCGTTCCGGCAGTAGGCCACAATCCGTCTGAACCGATCGTGGCCTTGAAACCCCTCAATGCGGGGGTCCGCATCGAACTGGCGGCAGCGCACATCATCAGTGAGCATCACCTCCAACGCGCGCTTCGCAATCGAACCTTCCGGTGTGCGCATTCCCGCGCCAGGTGTGCTTGATCAGCGTGCGCAAATCGCTCTGGAAATCATCGAAAATCGGAAAGTAGGTAGAGGCTCAGCTCGTCAACTAAGCCCACCTTTTTGCTCCCACTGGGGGCACCAATGAAACTTCGCTAAAATTCAGGACTATTTATCCAATGCTTACTTCGAGCCTCACAAGCCTGCAGCCAGCACCCCCTGAATTTTCAATGCATTAGATTGTCACCGCACAGCATTGATCCACCTTGCTCCCCAAGGGGAGGGGAGCAAGGTGGATCATGGCATTGTCATCCGACTCAGCCCGAAAGGCTCACCCACGCCCGCGATAGGGCGCGACTCCCTGATCGGGCAGGAACAGCCCCTCGGGCGGGGTGCCGCTTTGCCAGAACACGTCGATCGGAATGCCGCCGCGCGGATACCAGTAGCCGCCGATGCGCAGCCACTTGGGAGCCATCTCATTAAACAGACGCTCGCCGATGCCCACGGTCACGTCCTCGTGGAACCCGCAGTGATTGCGGAAACTGCCGAGGAACAGCTTGAGGCTCTTCGATTCGACGATGGTCTCGCCCGGCGCATAGTCGATCACCAGATGGGCGAAGTCGGGCTGCCCCGTCACCGGGCACAGCGAGGTGAACTCGGGCGCGGCAAAGCGCACCATATACAGCGCCTGCGGGCGCGGATTGGGGACATAGTCGAGCACGGCCTCTTCAGGAGAGGCGGGCAGGCTGCTGGTCTGGCCAAGGTGCAGAGGGGTTGCATTGTCGCTCATGCAAGATGCGATGCCTCCGTTTGCGCGCGCGGGCAAGTGCGGCGTTTACCCGGCGCGGCGGGCGGGCTAAGCTGAGGCCCATGTCCATGCTCGTCTCCACCCAGTGGCTGGCCGATAGTCTCGGCGCTCCCAATCTCGTCGTGCTGGATGCCAGCGCCCACCTGCCCGACGCCGGGCGCGATCCCAAGGCGGACTATGCCGAGGCGCATATCCCCGGCGCGCGTTTTCTCGATCTCGCGACGCTGGTCGATCCGGCGAGCAAAGTGCCCGCCGCCCTGCCCGACCCGGCAACTTTCTCCCAACGCATGGCAGCACTCGGCGTGCGCGAGACCGATCATGTCGTGCTCTACGACGACAGCTATGTGAAAACCGCTGCCCGCGCCTGGTTCATCGCGCGGTTGCACGGGATGGCCCGCGTCTCGGTGCTCGACGGCGGCCTGCCCAAGTGGCGGAGCGAGGGCCGCCTGCTCGAAAGCGGTACGCCCGATGTCGCGCCCTCCACCTTCGCCGCGCTTCCCGGTGACGTCGAAGTGCGGAGCAAGGCCGATGTGCTCGCCAACCTCGACAGCAAGGCCGAACAGCTGGTCGATGCGCGCGGGGCCAAGCGCTTCACCGGCGAAATGTCGGACTTCCGCCCCGAGGTCGCCGACGGACACATTCCCGGCTCGCGCAACCTGCCGTTCGACGAGCTGTTCAACGCCGACGAGACCTACAAGTCGCCCGAGGAAATCCGCGCTGCCTTCGCCAGGGCCGGGGTCGATCTCGACCGCCCGCTGGTGACCACCTGCGGCGGCGGCGTCACCGCGGCGGTGCTGCTGTTCGCACTGGCGCTCGCCGGCAAGAACGACGTGGCCCTGTACGATGGCAGCTGGGCCGAATGGGGCACCGATCCCGCCACCCCCAAGGAAACAGGGCCAGCCGCTTGAACGAAAACGGATCGAACGGCGAAACCCACGCCAATGCCACCCGTCTGGTCGAGGCCGGACGCCGCAAGCAATGGCGCAGCGTACCAGGCCAGCCCGGCAGCGTCGTCAACCCGCCGGTCTGGCGCGCCAGCACGCACCTTTACGAAAGCACCGAAGACCTCGCCAAGGGCCGCCCCAACGAAGACGGTCACTTCTATTACGGCCGCCGCGGTGGGCCGACCCAATGGGCGCTGGCCGATGCGCTGACCGAGCTGGAGGAAGGCGCCGAGGGAACCGAGCTGTTCCCCAGCGGGGTCGCCGCCATCGCCGCCACGCTGCTGGCGCTGCTGAAGCCGGGCGACGAACTGCTCGTCTGCGACAACGCTTACGAGCCGACGCGCAGCATCGCCGCCGGGCTGCTGGCGGGCTATGGCATCACCCACCGTTCCTTCGACCCGCTCGACATCGAGGGCTTTGCCGCGATGATCGGGCCCAGCACCCGTGTGGTGATGCTCGAAAGCCCCGGCAGCCTGACAATGGAAGTCAGCGACATACCCGCGCTCGCCGCTATCGCGCGCGAAAAGGGTGTGGTCAGCGTGATCGACAACACCTGGGCCGGGCCGCTCGGCTTTGCCGCCCTCGCCCATGGCTGCGACGTCACGCTGATGAGCCTGACCAAGCATGTCGGCGGCCATTCCGACCTGATGATGGGCGCGGTATCCGCCCGCGCGCCGCAGCTGGCACAGATTCGCCGCCATGCGCAGATGCTCGGACAGGTCGTTTCGCCCGACGACGCCGCACTGGCCCTGCGCGGCCTGCGCACGCTGGGCCTGCGGCTCGAACGCACCAGCGCCACCGCCGCTGAAGTGGCGCGCTGGCTGACCACCCGGCCCGAGGTCAGCGCGGTGCTGTGCCCGCAACTGGGCGGCGCACCGGGCAACGACCTGTGGCAGCGTGATTTTACCGGCGGCTGCGGCCTGTTCAGCTTCGTCCTCGCCGCAGGGGCCGACAAGTCGGCGCGTGCGCGCCTGCTCGACCGGCTGGAGCTGTTCGGCATCGGGTTCAGCTGGGGCGGCTACGAAAGCCTCGCCATTCCGGTCGACCCGGCGGGGCTGCATTCTCTTCGCCCCTGGCCTCCCGGCATCGACGAGGGCAGCGGGCTTGGCGTGCGGCTCGCCATCGGGCTGGAGGATGCGGGCGATCTGATCCGCGATCTGGAACGCGGCTTTGCGGCCATGGGAGAATCATGAGCGCCGCCGAGCAGCTGTCCACGCTTCCGGTGGGCCCGACCGAGGCCGCAAACGCCGCGGCCACCGCACCCACACCCGATGCCACGGCGGCTGCCGTCGCCTTGCAGGAGGCCGAAAAGGCGGTCGAACGCGCGCGTCAGGCGGTGGAAATGTCGGGCGCGAACATGCCTTCCGACTTCCCCGTCAACGACGATGGCGTGGCCGGAGCCGATGCCCTGAAAGACGCAGTGGCCGAACAGAGCGTCACCATTGCCGGGGCGATCGAAAAGCTCGACAGCTGGGGCTTCACCATTGCCGACACGCGCTTTTCGGTGTGGAGCGTGCTGGTCGTGATCATGGTGGTGGCAGGCGTCATCATCGGCGCGCGGCTGTTCTCGCGTGTCTCGCACTCGATGCTCGAACGGCTGACCAAGCTCGATCCGTCGCAGCGCCTGCTGGCCGAGAAAATGCTGACCATCGTGGTCTGGGCGGCGGCGATCCTGATCGGCATCGACATGCTGGGGATCAACCTCACCGCGCTGACCGTGTTCTCCGGCGCCTTCGGTCTCGCCATCGGTTTTGGTCTGCAAAAAACCTTCGGCAACCTCATCGCCGGGATCATCCTGCTGCTCGACAAGTCGATCAAACCCGGCGACGTGATCGCCATCGCCGATCAGTCGGGCAAGGAGAGCTTCGGCCAGATCCGCAAGATCGGCATCCGCGCCGTCTCCATCGTGACGCGCGACGAGAAGGAATATCTGATTCCGAACGAGAACCTGATGGTCAATCAGGTCGAGAACTGGTCCTATTCGAGCAAGAACGTGCGGATGCAGGTGCGGGTCGGCATTTCCTACGGGGCCGACATGAAGCTGGCGGAAAAGCTGATGCTTGAAGCCGCCGCCGATTGCCCGCGCGTGCTCAAGGTGCCCCCGCCGACCGTGTGGATGAACGAGTATGGCGACAACTCGGTCAATTTCGTGATCCATTGCTGGATCGTCGATCCCGAGGAGGGCGTGGGCAATGTCCGTTCGATGGTGCTCAAGCGGCTGTGGGATCTGTTCGAGGAACACGACATCGAGATCCCCTTCCCCCAGCGCGACCTCAACCTGCGCGACAACGCCCAGTTCCAGCAACTGGTGGCCGCCATCGCACAGCGGGTGGAGAAGAAGAACGACCCGGTCTGAGGGCTCCGGCCCGGTTCGAACGGTTGCGCGCCGTCAGCTTGAGGGCGTTGGCGAAGGTGCCGCCCCGTATTCTTCGAGGATCGTCGGCCGCACCCGGTAGCTGAGCGCGCCGCAATGCAATGCCGCGCGCGCTGCCCAGCGGCGCGAGGCATCGCTTCCCGGCAGGGTGGCAACGGTCATCGCCGCGCTCACCAGCGCCTTGGCTCCGGCGGTCAGGCCGAGGCGCGAGAAGCCCCTGGCGTCGAACTCGCGCGAGAGCAGCCCGTGCGTCTGCCCGGCACGGAACATGCGGCGAAACACCCATGTCATCGAGGCGCGCGAACTGGGCACATCCTCGTAAACCACCGATTCCGGGCGATAGACGATCCGTCCGCCGCTGGCGGTCAGCTGGCGGAACAGCAGCGTATCTTCGCCGCCCGTGCGCCCCAGTTCTTCGCGGAAACGGATGGCGTTGCGGCGCAGAAAGTCCACATCGAGCAGGGCATTCGAGGTATAGGCATTGTCCACCCGGCCGGTAATCCGGTTCGAGTGAAAGTCGCACCGGGCGGCCCAGCCGGGCAATGCCGGCCCATATTGCGCCACGCTCTGGCCGATCACGGCCTCGGCACCCTCGGCCCCGGCGTAAAGCTCCTCCAGCCAGTCGGTGCTTGCCACCTCGTCATCGTCGATGAAGGCGGCCCAGCGCGTTTCCACCCCGTCGAGCGCGGCGTTGCGCGCAATCGAGATATTCTGCGCCGGCGCATGGCAATAGCGCAGCGGAAAGCGATAGCTGCCGGCGAAATCCGTCACCTCGGAGCGCAGGGCATCGGTCACATCGTTGTCGACCACCAGCACCGCCGCCACCTCGACCTCCGCCAGCCGGATCTGCGCAATCGAGGCGAGCGTTTCGAACAGCGAGGGGCGGCGATAGGTGCAGATGCAGATCGTGACCGGCTCTGCCATGATGCTCCTCGTTCGTGCAAAGGCCAGCCCGCCCGAATGCGGCGCATAACCCGTTGGTTAGACGCCCTGTCCTTATCGGCTGCCGCTTAAAGGTCAATGAAGCGCGAAGGCGGGCTAAAGCTGACCTACCCTGTCGTGTAGGCATTCTCGCTTCAAACCCTGCGGGCAAACGTTCATCTGCATTCCATGGCTGAAACCTATCCTATTGGCACGATTCATCTCGTGGGCGCGGGTCCGGGCGATCCCGATCTGCTGACCGTGCGCGCCGCGCGGCTGGTCTCGCAGGCGCGGGTGATCGTGCACGACGGGCTGGTCGATCCCGCAATCCTCGCCATGGCGCGGCCCGATGCCCGCCTTGTCAGCGTCGCCAAGGCGCGCGCGCGCCACACCATGCCGCAGGACGCGATCAACGACCTGCTCGTGCGCGAGGCGCTGGCCGGGAATGACGTGGTGCGGCTGAAGGGCGGCGATCCCTTCGTGTTCGGCCGTGGCGGCGAGGAAATGGAAGCGGCACAGGCCGCTGGCGTGAAGGTCGAGGTCGTCCCCGGCATTTCCGCCGCCAACGGCGCCGCCGCCGCCGCGCAGATCGCGCTCACCCACCGCGAGGATGCTTCGGTGGTCAGCTTCGTGGCGGGCCAGTGCAAGGGCCTCAGCGAACAGAACTGGGCGGGCCTAGCCGGCAAGGGGCGCACGCTGGTGATCTACATGGGCGTTTCCACCGCCGCGCAGATCTCGGAAAAGCTCATGGACGATGGCCTCGCCCCCGATGCCCCGCTCGCCGTGATCGAAAACGCCTGCCGCGCCGATATGCGCGTGCTGCGCGCGCCCTTGGCGGGCCTGGCCGATCTCGTCTCGCGCGAGGCCGTGAAGAGCCCCGCCCTCATCATCATCGGCGAGGTTACCGCACGCGGTGACGCCGCCCTCACCCAACTGGCTCTGGAGGCCGCACAGTGAAAATCCTGACCGGAAACGATCTTTTGACCGGCTTCGTCACCTGGTGGGACGGCCAGGGCTGGTCGCCCCATGTCGACGACGCAGTCGATGTCGGCGACGAAGCCGAAACGATCCTCGCCCGCGAGGAAGCCGCCCGCCGCGTGAACGCCAGCTACGCCATCGAGGCCTCGCTGGACGAGAACGGCAAGGTTCGCCCTGCCCATATCAAGGACCGCGTGCGCGCGCTCGGCCCCACGGTGCGCCCCGACCTGACCCTCAAACCCGCCGAGCCCGAAGCTCTCAACTGGGTGATCTGATGATGTTCCCGCAATTCCGCTTCCCGTTCGCTTCGAGCGAAGTCGAGAAGCTTCCGCGCACCGTGTCTCGACTGCGCTCGACCCGAACGGAGATGGTCGATGTATAAGTATGATAGTTACGACCAGCAGATGGTCGACACCCGCGTCGCCGAGTTCCGCGACCAGACCCGCCGCCGCCTCGAAGGCAAGATGACCGAGGACCAGTTCAAGCCGCTGCGTCTGCAGAACGGGCTCTACCTCCAGCTGCATGCCTACATGCTGCGCGTGGCGGTGCCCTATGGCACGCTCAACGCCACGCAGATGCACGCGCTGGCCGACATCGCCGACAAGTACGACCGCGGCTATGGCCACTTCACCACGCGGCAGAACATCCAGTATAACTGGATCAAGCTGGAGGATGCGCCCGATATCCTCGCCGATCTCGCCAAGGTCGAGATGCATGCGATCCAGACCAGCGGCAACTGCATCCGCAACATCAGCTCGGACCAGTACGCTGGCGCTGCCGCCGACGAACTGATCGATCCGCGCCCCTATGCCGAGCTGCTGCGCCAGTGGTCGAGCTTCCACCCGGAATTCCTGCACCTGCCGCGCAAGTTCAAGATCTGCGTGATCGCCTCGGACAACGACCGTGCGGCGATGCGCCTGCACGATATCGGCATCCAGATCGTGAAGAACGAGGCGGGCGAGATCGGCTGCGCGTTCTACGTCGGCGGCGGCATGGGCCGCACCCCGATGATCGCCCCGCTGATCCGCGAGTTCGTCCCGCTCGACCAGCTGATCACCTATTCGGAAGCAGCCTTGCGCGTCTACAACCGCTACGGTCGGCGCGATAACAAGTACAAGGCGCGCATCAAGATCCTCGTCCACGAGATGGGCAAGGACGAATATGCGCGTCAGGTCGAGGAAGAGTTCGCCCACCTGCTGGAGCAGGGCATCGAGCCGCCGCTGGCCGAGCTGGAGCGGATCAAGACGTTTTTTCAGCCGCCGCCGTTCGTGTCGAGCGAAGTCGAGACACCCAACGCCGAACGCCTCTCGACTGCGCTCGAGGCGAACGGGGACGCAGCTTTCGCCCGGTGGGTCCGCGCCAACTGCTCGGCCCACAAGGCCCCCGGCTATGTCGCGGTGACGATCAGCCTGAAGCCCGTCGGCGGCATTCCCGGCGACGCCAGCGCTGATCAGATGCACGTGATGGCCGACCTCGCGAAAGAATACTCGTTCGACGAGTGCCGCGTCACCCATGCGCAGAACATCGTGCTGCCGCATGTCGAAATCGGCCGCCTGAACGAGCTTTACGCCAAGCTCGCCGAGGCTGGCCTCGCCACGGCCAATATCGACCAGATCGGCGACATCATCGCCTGCCCCGGTCTCGATTATTGCAGCCTGGCCAATGCCCGCTCGATCCCCGTGGCGCAGAAGATCGCGCAGCGCTTTGCCGAGAACGGCAAGGGCGAGACGCTCGGCCAACTGAAGCTGAAGATCTCGGGCTGCATCAACGCCTGCGGCCACCACCACGCGGGTCACATCGGCATCCTCGGCGTCGACAAGAAGGGCACCGAGAATTACCAGCTGCTGCTCGGCGGGAGCGAGGCGGAGGATACCAGCCTAGCAAAAATCACCGGTCCCGGCTTCGATGAGGCGGGCATTGTCGACGCGGTCGAGAAGGCCGCCGACGTCTATCTCGCCCGGCGCGAGGACGGCGAACGCTTCCTCGATACCTACCGCCGCATCGGCATGGACCCGTTCAAGGAGGCGCTTTATGCCTGATACTCTCGGCACAAGTCCTGATGACGTACAGTTCCGCTTCCGCGATGACGAGATGGTCGACCATGCCGCCGTCACCGTCGATGCTTTCCTCGACCAGTCGAACGCCGCCGCCGTGCGGATCGAACCGGGCGACGATGCGCGCGAACTGTTGCCGCACCTTGAACGGATCAGGCTGGTGGAGGTCAACTTCCCCGGCTTCATGGACGGGCGCGGCTATTCCTCCGCGCGCGTGCTGCGCGAGGCAGGCTACGACGGCGAAATCCGCGCGGTGGGCGAGGTGCTGATCGACCAGCTGGCGATCATGCGTCGCTGCGGCTTCGATGCCTTCGCCCCTGCCAGCAAGCTTGACGAAGCCGATGCGGAAGCTGCCTTCAACCGCTGGGATGACGTCTATCAGAAGACCACCGACGGTCGCGCACCGATCTGGCAGAAGCGGCATGGGTAATGCCGCCATCCGCCAGATCGACCGGATCGACACCGGCCCCGCCTTCACCCAGGCCGATGCCGACGCGCTCAACGCGCGCTTTGCCGACATGTCGACGCAGGAGATGCTCGCCGCGCTGTTTGCCGAGAAGGCGATCGGCCGGGTGGGCGTGGTCTCCAGCTTCGGCACCGAAAGCGCCGTGCTGCTGCACCTGCTGGCCGAGGCCGATCCTTCGGTGCCGGTGATCTTCGTCGATACGCTCAAGATGTTCGACGAGACCCTCGCCTATCGCGACACGCTGGTGGCGCATCTCGGCCTCACCAATTCGCAGGTTGTGCAGCCGCTGCCCGAAGTGCTCGCAGCCAAGGACGAAAGCGGCCTGAGGTGGTCCTACGATCCCGATGGCTGCTGCGAAATCCGCAAGGTGGAGCCACTGGCCCGCGCCAAGTCCGGGCTCGATGCGTGGATTTCGGGGCGCAAGGCGTTCCAGTCGGTCACCCGGCAGAATCTCCCCCGGTTCGAGGTCGAAGAAGGCCGCCTGAAGATCAATCCGCTCGGCGACTGGACCAAGGACGATCTCGAAGCCTACTTCGAGCAGCACGATCTGCCGCGCCATCCGCTGGAGGCCGAAGGCTTCCTCTCGGTGGGTTGCGCGCCCTGCACCAGCAAGGTTCTTCCGGGCGAAGATCCGCGCGCGGGCCGCTGGCGCGGTTGGGACAAGACCGAATGCGGAATTCACGGGTCCAGCTCACCGCTCCCCGGCAAGGACGACGATGGCGACCTTCCGGCAGGATACGAACCTGTTTTTTAACATAATTTTTATTTCGGAGAGCGATTACAGTAGGGCGACATAAGCCGCAGATGACAGGTCTTTGACAATGCGCAACCAGTCGGTTGCAAATTACGCAACAGGTCTTGCACTTATGGCGTTTGTGCAAAGGGCTCCGGCTCCGCATAAGGAACGGGCCTTTCAGGCATCCTCTCCCAAGACTTTCAAAGCCCGGCCTCGCGCCGGGCTTTTTTTCTGCCCAATGATGAGGGCACAGTGTTCACCTCTTGCACGAAGCCGGCCAACCACGCGCAATGCGCGGGATCAAACGCGGTGCAATAGTTCGTTGCAAATTGCGCAACAGGTCTTGCAGTAAGCTCGTTTGCGGGAATCGGCCCCGATCCGCATAAGGAACAGGCCTTTCAGGCATCCTCTCCCAAGACTTTCAAAGCCCGGCATTCGTGCCGGGCTTTTTTTCTGCCCGAAATGCTGCGGTCAGAGCCAGCCCTGCGCGCGATACCATGCAGCAGTCTGCGCCAACCCCTCGGGCGTGGCGATCTGCGGTTGCCACAAGGTGGGAGGGACCGCACGCGCCGGATCGCTCACCCAGTTCGGATGGCACATGTAGCGGGCGCGGTCGGGCGTCAGCTTGGCGCGCGAACCGCGCAAGAGCCGGTCGAGCCGCCCGCCCAAGGCCAGCACCGCCCCCGGCATCGACAGCGGCCACACCCGAAAGCCCATCGCCGCCCCGATAGCGCGCGCCATATCGACATGCCGCCAGCCGCCCGCGCGGCCATCGTCGGGCTCGAAGATCTGTCCGGACAGACCCTCGCCCCCTGGAACCACGTCGAGCAGCAGGCGGGCCAGATCGCCGACATGGATCATCGAGGCGCGACCCTCGGGCGGCATCGGCATGACCCTGAGCGCAGCGGCGCGGAACACCTCGAAGATCTCGGTATCGCGCGGGCCATAGACGGCGGGCGGACGCACCACGGTCCAGTCGAGCCCGCTGGCCTTGGCCAGCTCCTCGGCCTTGCGCTTGGTGCGGCAGTAGTCCGACAGCTCCGGCTCGCGCGCGGCGATGGAGGAGACGCAGACGAACCGCGCCACGCCTTCCGCCTGCCCTGCGGCGACCACCGCGCGGGTGCCCTCGACATTGCCTGCCTCGAAGGCGGCGGCGTCCGCGCCGTTGACCACGCCCGCGATGTGCACCAGCGCCCTCGCCCCGCGCGCCAGCTCGGCCAGCGCTGCGTGGTCGGCAAGGTCGCCGCGCACCCAGGTCACGTTGTCGCGCGGCTTCTGCTCGCGCCGGGTGAGCGCGCGCAGGGCAATGCCGCGCCGCGCCGCCTCGTCCATCACCGCCTGCCCCACGAAGCCCGTGGCCCCCGTGATGGCGACAGGCCCGGTCACAGCATCACCAGATGGTCGCGGTGGATCACCGCCGAGCGCGGCGAATAACCGAGCACCGGCTCGATATGCTCGCGTCGCAGCCCTTTGATCGCCGCAACCTCGGCGCTCTGGTACTCGCTCAGCCCCTGCGCCAACACCATGCCATTCTCGTCACACACCTCGACCGGATCGCCGCGCCCGAAGCTCCCGCTCACCGAGACAATCCCCGCCGCCAGCAAGCTGCCTCCGCCGCGCAGCGCCTCGGCACATCCGGCATCGACCACCAGCTGCCCCTCGATCTTCTGCCGCGCGCCCAGCCATGCCTTGCGCGCGCCGTCGTTGCGCTGCGGTCGGAACAATGTCCCGATGTCGCCATCGAGCGCACGCGCCAGCGGCAGGTCATAGGTGCCGTTGATAATGGCGAGCGCGATACCCGCCCGCTCGGCAATCTCGGCGGCCTGCAACTTGGAGGTCATCCCGCCCGAGCCCATACCCGAGCCCGAGCCGGGGCTGGCCATCGCGTGAATCTCGGGCGTAACGCCCTCCACCAGCGGCAGCAGTCGCGCCCCCGCCTCGCGCGGGTCGCGGTCGTAAAGCCCGTCGATATCCGACAGCAGCACCACCGCATCGGCCCCCGCCGCCTGCGCCACGCGCGCGGCGAGCCGGTCGTTGTCGCCGAAGCGGATTTCCTCGGTGGCGACCGAATCGTTTTCGTTGATTACCGGCACCACGCCCGCCTTGAGCAGCCGCCCGATCGTGGCCGAGGCGTTCAGATAGCGGCGGCGGTCTTCAAGGTCGTCGAGCGTGAGCAGCATCTGCGCCGCGATCAGGTCGTGCTGGCCGAGCAGTTCGGCCCACAGCCCACCCAGCGCGATCTGGCCCACCGCGGCAGAGGCCTGTGCGTCGGCAAGGCTCCCGCGCCCGCCGCGCGCCATGCCCAGCCGCGCCGCACCCAGCGCGATCGAGCCCGAACTGACCACGATCACCTTCTGCCCGCCGCCACGCAGCCGCGCGATCTCGCCGGTCAACCCGGCGAGCCAGGCGCGCCGTGGCTGCCCGTCCTTGCCGACCAGCAGCGAGGAACCAACCTTGAGCACGACCAGCGGCGCAAGCGCGCTGTCGGCAATTTCGCGAAGGCATGTAATGCTCATGCGCGGCGACTTAGCGCGTCAGCCGAGCGGATTCCACGGCTTTGCGGGCTCGTTCGTTTCTTCCTCGGCCAGCACCGGGGCAGCCTTGGTCTCGGTCGAGGTGCGCAGCGGCAGATAGCTCAACAGCGCATCGAGCAACCTGTCGATGCCGTCACCGCTCATCCCCGAGATCGCGAACACCCGGTCTGCCCCCGCCGCGAGCAATTCTTCCGAGAAGGCTTTGACCAGCTCGTCATCGGCCTGATCGACCTTGTTGAGCACGACCAGACGCGGCTTGCCCGCCAGTTCGTCGTCATAAGCGGCCAGTTCGTCTTCGACGATACGCATGGCTTCGACCGGGTCGGTGCCGGCGATGTCGATCAGGTGGATCAGCACCCGGCACCGCTCGATATGGCCAAGGAAGCGGTCGCCAATTCCTGCACCGTCCGCCGCGCCTTCGATCAGGCCGGGGATGTCGGCGATCACGAACTCGCGGCCCTTGTGGTGGACCACGCCAAGCTTGGGCACCAGCGTGGTGAAGGCATAGGCCCCGACCTTGGCCCGCGCATTGGAGACGGCGTTGATGAAGGTCGACTTGCCAGCGTTCGGCAGCCCGAGCAGGCCTACGTCGGCGAGCAGTTTCAGCCGCAGCCACACCCACATCTCCTGCGCGGCTTCGCCGGGCTGATGCTGGCGCGGGGCGCGGTTGGTGCTGGTCTTGTAGCTGGCGTTACCGCGCCCGCCCATGCCGCCTTCGAGCAGGGTCACTTCCTGCCCCTCTTCGGTGAAGTCGGCGAGCAGTTCCTCGCGCTCTTCATCGAACACCTGCGTGCCCACCGGCACCTCGATAATGAGGTCTTCGGCGGCAGCGCCGGTGCGGTTGCGGCCCATGCCATGCCCGCCGCGCTTGGCCTTGAAGTGCTGCGAATAGCGGAAGTCGATCAGGGTGTTGAGGCCGGGCACGGCGCGAAAGATCACATCGCCGCCCTTGCCGCCGTTGCCGCCATCGGGCCCGCCGTACTGGATGAACTTTTCGCGCCGGAAGCTCACCGCGCCGGGGCCGCCCGCGCCGGACCTCAGAAAGATCTTGGACTGATCGAGAAAATGCATGGCGTCAACTTACCCTAAAACGCCGGACGCTCAAACGGGCGTGTTGCGCCCGCAAGGCCGACCGGCCGCCCGCAGGTGCCCCGAAACGAAGGCGTCAGCCAAGTGGAGGGAATTGCACCGAGGACGATCGCGCGGATGCGCGATCGCAAAACAAACTGGTGGAGCCGAGCGGGATCGAACCGCTGACCTCGTCATTGCGAACGACGCGCTCTCCCAACTGAGCTACGGCCCCGTTACCAGGTTCGCCGAACACGGAATCGAATCCGCCTCGGCTTGGGAGGGCGGCTCTTAACGCCAAGCCGCCCTTCCGAAAAGGAAAAAATGAGCCGGCGCTATTGCGCGTCGGTCGGGACCGGTTGCACCACCGGGGTGGCGGCGACGGTCTCGTCTACCGGAATGACGGGAACCTCGGCCCCACTATCGGGGTCGAGCACAAAGCCGGTGGCTTCCGCCGTTACCTCACCCGGCGGTGTGCGGGTGCCATCGCCATAGAGCGCCACCCAGCCCGGCTGCGACGGGCCATATTGCGCGCCCCACTTGCGGTCCCACTCGGCCGACAGCTGCTCGTACTGCTCGTAGGCAACGTAAAAGCGGTTGAACGCCTGCTCGTAACGCTGGAGACCCGCCGTAGCGAAGGCCGCAATGTCCTGAGGCGGGGTGGCAAGGAACTCGCTCGCCACTTCGCGTGCGGCGGCGCAGAAATCGGCCCGCGCCGAAGGGTTGGCGAAATAGTTGTAGACACCGGTCGAATGGGTCTCGCGCGCGAGCAGAGCAGCCCGGTCGGTCCGCTCGTTCTGGCGGAACTTGCGGTCGATGGCCGTGTTCGCCCGCGACAAGGCGCGCGACTGCGAAGTCAGCAGCGCGCTGTAGCCGGTCAGGATCGGATCGTCCGCCGCAAGCTGGCAATTGAGCGCCGCCACGTTCCAGCCCGAACGGAAGTGCCACAGCGTTTCGTTCTCATCGAGGCCGGTGTTGACCGTCTGCCGCACGCCAGCGGCATCGACCCGCGGGATCTGCAGGTCGTAGGCGGCCTGAGGCGGCGGCAGCGGGCGGAACGGCACGGCTTCCACCACCGGTGGCGGAGGTGGCGGCGGCGGAGGCGGCGGGGGCGGAGGTGCGGGTGTGCTACAGGCGGCACAGGTCAGCAGCAGGGCAGTCAATGCGGCGTTGCAAAGCCTGCGGGGCGTCAATTCGATTCGCAAGTGTCGGTCCTCTCCGTCGCAATGACGTTCGATCGTAAAACGGCGCGCCTGAATGAGGGATGGCGCTTCTCCGCTGATAGCTAATACACTTTGCCCGGCAACGCGAGAAGCGTCGCCGGGCAACTATTGCACCACATGTTTCAGGCGCACGCTGAACCGAGTCTCAGTCGCGCGAGGCGCCCATGAAACGCAGCAGGAACAGGAACATGTTGATGAAGTCGAGGTAGAGGCTGAGCGCCCCCATGATCACCATCTTGCCCAGCGGGTAGGCAGCAGCCACCGAGGGATTGGTCACCTTCAAGTGGTTGATGGCCAGATATTCCTGCTTCAGACGCTGCGTGTCATAAGCAGTGAGGCCAGCGAAGATCAGCACGCCCAGCGCGCTGATGGCCCACATCAGGCCCGGCGACTGCAACCACATGTTCAGCAGCGAGGCGATCAGGATGCCGACCACACCCATGATCAGGAAGGTGCCGAAGCCCGACAGATCCTTGCCCGTGGTGTAGCCGAACAGGCTGAGGCCAGCGAAGGCCGCCGCCGTGGCAAAGAAGGTCACCGCAATCGAACCCGAGGTGTAGACGAGGAAAATCGTCGACAGCGACAGGCCCATCAGGACCGCGAAGCCCCAGAACATCGCCTGCAACGTGGAGGTCGAGAACTTGTCGCGCCCGAAGCTCATCGCGAACACGATGGCGAGCGGCGACAGTGCCACGATCCACATCAGCGGACCCGAGGCAAAGGCATAGGCCCAGCCCATGTTGGCCGTCAGCGCAGCGACCACACCGGTCAACAGCACGCCCGAGGCCATGTAGTTGTAAATCGAAAGCATGTGCGTGCGCAGGCCGGCATCGAAGGTGGTGCCACCCGACAGATCACGCGTCTGGCCCGGCGACGCGCCGAAGCCTTGCTGGCCAAAGCCAGTCTGGGGGCGGTTGTCGTTCCAATTCGCCATTTTCTTGCAAACTCCTCTGTCCGGCCTCTGAGGGGCGGGCCGGGCTAGACATAATATCGCGATCAAAGCCTGCGATTTCAAGCGAAACCGGCAGATGCCTTATTAACCCTGATTGCGCGCCTCACGGGCCATTTCCACGCTGCGATCGCGCGCCGAGCGCAGCGTCTTGGTGATGAGATGTGACAAGGCCTCATCCTCATCCAGCGCATCGAGCCCGGCGCGCGTCACCCCGCCCTTGCTCGCCACCATGTCGGCGAGCTTGCCCGGCGTATGCTCGGACTGGGCGGCCAGCGCCGCTGCGCCCTCCACCATCGCCAGCGCGAACTGCTGCGCCTTGTGCTCGGGCAGGCCGAGCCGCACCGAGGCATTGGCGAGCGCGTCGATAAAGCGATAGACGAAGGCCGGCCCGCTGCCCGCCAGCGCGGTGACGAGGTCAAACTTGTCCTCGGCCACCCATTCGGCATAGCCGAGCGCGCCCATCCATTCGACCAGCGAGCCTTGCGCCGCCTCGTCCAGCCCTGACTGCGCCAGCGCGACCGGCGCCTTGCCGAGCGCCACCGCGAGGTTGGGCATCACCCGCACCTGCGCCGCCGAGCGCGGGAACTTGTCCCTCAGCGTCGACAGCTCGACCCCGGCCAGCATCGACAGCACGGTGCACTCAGGCCCGGCAAGCGGCTCGATCTGCGGGGCGAGGTCGCCCAGCATCTGCGGCTTGATCCCGAGCAGGATCGCATCGAACGTACGACCTGTCGGCAATTCGCGCAGCAGCTCGATCCCGCCCGGCGCGGTCTCGCGCGCGGGATCGACGATGGTGAAGCTGTCCGGCGAAGCCCCCGCCGCGAGCCAGCCTTCGAGCATCGCTCCGGCCATATTGCCGCAGCCAACGAGGAGGGTTGATTCGAATGCCATAAATTAGATCCTTCGCCGTAAGCGCCAGTCGGCCTTACCAAGTTTGGGTTATGCGCGAAATTTCAACCCCCAAGGTTGCGCGCCCCGCCCTGTCAGGCCTCGCCCGCCGCATCGACCATGGCCGCCGCCAACGCCTCGCGCGGGCTCTTGTCGCCCCACAGCACGAACTGGAATGCGGGATAGAACCGGTCGCATTCGGACACCGCCGTATCGAGCGCCAGTTGCGCCATATCGAGGCTGATCATGCCATCGTCGCCCAGCAGCAGCCCATGGCGATAGAGCAGCACCGAGCCTTGCGACCAGATATCGAAATGGCCGAGCCAGAGCTGCTCGTTGACCATGGCGAGCAATTCCTGCGCTTCGCGCAGCCGCCCCTCCGTCACGCGCACTTCGGGCAGACAGAGCAGTTGCAGGACCCGGTCTTCCTCACGCCAGATCGCGCGCAGCTGATAGGTTGTCCAGGAACCGGGGATTTCGCCGCAAATCTCGTCATCGCCGACGAAATCATGAGTCCAGCCGTGCGCCTCGAACACGGCGGCGAGCATGTCCACGGGGGCGGCATCCTCGGTCGCGTCGATGGTCTCGCGGTTGGTATTCATTCGCATAGAGCCTGTGTCCTCGTCATGCCATGCTTAATGGCTGACCTGTCGGCCCGCGTGCAATCGCCGCAGCGAAGTCGCCCGTGCAAAACTGCAATGGGCTGTTCGTAGCATGTGCATAAAGAAAGGCGTGCAGAACCCGCAGCCGCCTTGCCAGACCCCTACAGCGGCTTGACTTCCTGCCCCGCATCGCTGGTGAAGCGGAAGCTGTCGATCCCCGCCTTGCCCAGTTCGGACACGAACTCCTGCGCCTCGCGCGCATTGGCGAAGGGGCCGGTGAGCAGCCGGTTGGTTTCACCCCAACGGGTGGTGAAGGCCTTGGCATCGTCGAGCAGCCCCTCGGCCGAGCGTTTGATGCGCCGCCAGTCGTAACGGAAGGCAGCGGTGTCCTGCCCGGTCGCCACCTGCACCCACTGGCGCGAGGGATGCGCGGGTGGTGGGGGCGGCGGCGGAGGAGGCGGCGGTGCCGGGCGTTCGCGCGGAATGTCGATCGCGGTGATGTCCACCGCATTGGCCGCGGCAGCCACCGGCAACGGCGAACTGCGCGCGAAGTCGGCAAAGGCCGTGG
>NZ_QXFM01000074.1 GCF_003584015.1 Aurantiacibacter xanthus | reverse complement strand
AGGGCCAGACACATTGAGGCCCGGCAGGAGCGATCCTGCCGGGCCTTTTTGTTGTCTGCGCTCAGTCGAACCGGTGCTTGGTCGTCGCCAGCAATACGTGGGTGGTGATCTGCGCCACTCCGGGCACGGCGGCGAGCGTCTCGGTGTGGAACTTCTTGTACTGCTGCAATCCGGCGACTTCGACGCGCAGCAGATAGGAGGTCGCACCGGTGATATTGTGGCACTCCACCACCTGCGGCGCGGCAGCCACGGTGCGTTCGAACGCTTCGAGGTTTTCCTTGGTATGCGATGAAAGGGCCACGGTGACATAGGCAATGAACCCGGCCCCGCCCGCCAGCGGATCGACCCGCGCATGGTAGCCCGAGATGACACCCGAACGCTCCAGATCCTGCACCCGGCGCAAGCAGGCCGATGCTGACAGGCCCACCCGCTCAGCCAGCTCGACATTTGTGAGTCGGGCATGGCGCTGAAGCTCGCGCAGTATCCTGCGGTCAATCTCGTCATTCTTCGGCATATATTGCAGTGATACCCGCCAGTCCGCCAATCTCGCAAGGATATTGCGTGCGAAGCAACGTAATATTGCCGGCATGGATTCAAGCTTCGCCAGCCTTGCCCTGTTTGCGCTTGTCGGCTCAATCACGCCCGGCCCGAACAATATCATGCTGATGACATCGGGTGCGAACTTCGGTCTGCGCCGGTCACTGCCGCTGGCGCTCGGCATTATCGTGGGCTTTCCCATGCTCATCGCGCTGTCAGGTCTTGGCGCTGCCGCCATCCTGCTGGCTCACCCAGAGGCTGCTGTCGCATTCCGCGCAGGATGTGCCCTCGTGGTGCTGTGGCTGGCGTGGAAGCTGGCCCGCAGCAGCCCGTCAACGGCGCGCGCTGCGCCGGGCAAACCAGTCGGCTTTTTCGAGGCGTTGAGCCTGCAGTTCATCAACGCCAAGGCGTGGGTCGTGGCTATCGCCGCCAGTGCGCTGTTTGCGCCCGGTGGCTCGTACACCGACGTTGCCGTGCTCACCGGCGTGTTTCTGGTGGTGAACATTCCGTGCGCCGTCGCGTGGCTGGTAGCCGGGCGCGGGATCGAACGAGTGCTGCGCAAGGAGAGCCACCTGCGCGCGTTCAACTTCGTGATGGCCGCGCTGCTGCTCGGCTCGACCCTGCCCGCGCTGATCTGGCCTGCCTGAGCTAAGCCACCAGTCGCAGGTGCCCGATCCCCCGGATCGGCGCGAGGCTCACCCCGCCAAGGCCCGCCACATTGGCCAGCTTGTCAACCAGCGAGCCATCGAGCGCGAAGTCGCGGCCCAGGAGCACGCTTGGCTCCTGCTCCTCGCCGATGCGCAGGCGCACCAGCACCTCGCCGTGCCCCACCTGCCCCGGTTCGAGCATCGCCCGCAAGGTGGCAAGGCCCGCCTCGTCGTAGACGTCGGCGCGCAGGATCATCTTGGCCGAGCCGGTCACCTCGGCCAGCGGCTTCGCGCCACGCACGGTGACGCGTGGCGGTTCGTCGGGGCTCGGGCTGTCGAGTTCGACGTTGAGCAGCACGCAGGTGCCCTCCGAGGCCCAGCGCTGGAAGCTTTCGACCAGCCCCTCCTCGAAGCAGGCGGCGGAGAAGTTGCCGGTGCTGTCGGAGAAGTCCGCCCGGATGAATTCGGCACCGCGCTTCGTGCGGCCCTTGCTCGCGCCCTCGACCATCGCCGCGACCACCGCGTTCTCGCGTCCGCCGCGCACGCCGCCGGTCATCAGCGAGGCATAGGTCCGCGCCCCCTGCGCCGAGGCGGCGTGGCGGAATTGCTCGACCGGGTGGGCGGCGAAGTAGAACCCGAAGTTCTCGCGCTCGGCCGCCATCTGCTCGGCGCGCGGCCATGGTTTTGCCTCCACCAGACGCACCTCGGGCTCGGCATGGTCATCGCCGCCGAACAGGCCCGCCTGCCCGCTTGAACGCTCGCGGCTCGCGGCATCGGCGACCGCCATCAGCATGTCGGCATTGGCGAGCACCTTGGCGCGGTTGGGTTCGAGCACATCGAAGGCCCCCGAGGCAGCAAGGCTTTCGAGCTGGCGGCGGTTCATCGCGCCTGCGGGCATGCGCTCGAACACGTCGGTGAGGCTGGTGAAGGCCCCGCGCGCCTCGCGCTCGGCCACCACCTGCTCCATCGCCTTTTCGCCCACGTTCCTGAGGCCCGCTAAGGCAAAGCGCACGGCATAGCCCTCGTCGGTCTGCTCGACGTGGAACTCGGCCTCCGAATGGTTGATGCAGGGGCCGAGCAGCTTCAGCCCGTTGCGCCGCAGGTCGTCGACGAAGACTGCCAGCTTTTCCGACTGGTGCATGTCGAAGCACATCGACCCGGCGTAGAACTCCTCCGGGTAATGCGCCTTCAGCCATGCGGTCTGATAGGCGAGCAGCGCATAGGCGGCGGCGTGCGACTTGTTGAAGCCATAGCCCGCGAACTTGTCGATCAAGTCGAACAGCGCGTTGGCCTCGGCCTTCTCGATGCCCGAGACCTCCTTGCAGCCCTCGCAGAAGCGCAGGCGCTGGGCGTCCATCTCGGCCTGGATCTTCTTGCCCATGGCGCGGCGCAGCAGGTCGGCGTCGCCGAGCGAATAGCCCGCGAGGATCTGCGCGGCCTGCATCACCTGTTCCTGATAGACGAAAATGCCGTAGGTCTCTTCCAAGATGCCCTTCAGCTTTTCGTGCGGGTAGATGATCTCCTCTTCGCCCGCCTTGCGCCTGCCGAAGCTCGGGATGTTGTCCATCGGGCCGGGGCGGTAAAGCGACACCAGCGCGATAATATCCTCGAATTTTGTGGGCTTTACCGCAGTCAGCGTGCGGCGCATGCCTTCCGATTCGAGCTGGAACACGCCGACCGTATCGCCGCGCTTCAACAGTTCGAACACCGCCGGATCGTCCCAGGCGAGCTTGTCCAGTTCCACCGCGATCCCGCGCCGCGCGAGAAGGTCGACCGCCTTGCGCAGCACCGACAGCGTCTTGAGGCCGAGGAAGTCGAACTTGACCAGCCCGCTGTCTTCCACGTGCTTCATGTCGAACTGCGTCACCGGCATGTCCGAGCGCGGATCGCGGTAAAGCGGGACCAATTGGCTCAGCGGACGGTCGCCGATCACCACGCCCGCCGCGTGGGTGGAGGAGTTGCGCGGGAAACCCTCCAGCTGCATCGCCAGATCGACGAGCCGTTTGACCTCGTTGTCGTTCGAATATTCGCGCTTGAAGTCCGCGGCGCCGTTGAGGGTGCGCGGCAGGGTCCAGGGGTCGGTCGGGTGGTTGGGCACCATCTTGGTCAGCCGGTCGACCTGACCATAGGGCATTTGCAGGATGCGCCCGCAATCGCGCAGCACCGCGCGGGCCTTCATCTTGCCGAAGGTGATGATCTGCGCGACATGGTCGTGGCCATATTTGGCCTGCACATAGCGGATCACCTCGCCGCGCCGCGTTTCGCAGAAGTCGATGTCGAAGTCGGGCATGGAGACGCGTTCGGGGTTGAGGAAACGTTCGAACAGCAGCCCGAGCCGGATCGGATCGAGATCGGTGATGGTGAGCGCCCAGGCCACCAGCGAGCCCGCACCCGAGCCGCGTCCCGGCCCCACCGGAATGCCCTGTGATTTGGCCCACTTGATGAAGTCGGCAACGATCAGGAAGTAGCCGGGAAAGCCCATCCGCTTGATGATCCCGACCTCGAAATCGAGGCGTTTCTTGTACTCCAGCACCTCGTCCCAGATCCCGCTCGTCCTGAGCTTGTCGAAGGACTGTTCTTCCTTCTCCAGCGCCTCGGCGGAAGAAAAAGACAGGGCTTCGACAAGCTCAGCCTGAGCGGCCTCAGGGTAAAGCGGTTTAAGGCGGGCGATGAGCCCGTCGCGCGCGTCCTCCTCCAGCATCCGTGCCTCGCCCTCCTGATCGCCCGCGAGGCTGGGCAGGATCGGCTTGCGCTTGGGCGGCGCGAAGGCGCAGCGCTGCGCCACCACCAGCGTGTTGGCCAAAGCCTCGGGCAGATCGGCGAACAGCTCCTCCATCATGCTGGCAGGCTTGATGTAGGTCTCGGCGTTCGAGGTGGGCCGGTCGGCGCTGTCGAGCTGCGACGAGTTGGCGATGCACAGCATGGCGTCGTGCGCCTTGTGCATATGCGGCTCGCCATAGTGCGCGGGGTTGGTCGCCACCAGCGGCAGGTCGCGGGCATAGGCGAGGTCGATCAGCGCGCCCTCGGCGGCCTCCTCCACCGGATCGCCGCGCCGCGCCAACTCGATGTAGAGCTTGCCGGGGAACAGCGCCTGAAGCCGGTCGAGCAGCTCGCCCGCGCGCGCCGCCTTGCCGTCGGCCAGCAGCCGCGCCAGCGCGCCCTCGCCCGCGCCGGTCAGCGCAATGAGGTCGCCGGTGTGGCCCTTGAGGTCAGTCATCTGCACATGCGGGTCTCGCTCCAGCGGACGGTCGAGGTGCGCGCGGCTGACGAGGTGGCACAGGTTGTTCCACCCCTCCTCGCCCTGCGCGAACAGCGGCAGATAATCGACCACTTCCCCGGTCTCATCCCGCGCGACGCCCAGCAGCGTGCCGATCAGCGGTTGCACCCCCTCGCCCTTGCAGGCGCCCGCAAAGGCGGAGGAACCGTAAAGCCCGTTGCGGTCGCAGATGGCCACGGCGGGAAAGCCGCGCTCTTTCGCCAGTTTGGCGATCTGCTTGGGGTCGATCGCGGCCTCCAGCATCGAGAAGCTGGAGAAGACTCGCAAGGGGACAAAGGGGGCATATGGCATGGGCCGGTGAATGTGCGGAGCGCGGCCGCGCCGATCAAGGGCTCAGCGCCCGGGCTTGGGGAAAAAGCCCAATAATCTTGCTACAGCCAAAAATTCATGTTCAACTTGGCCAACATCAGGTTTCGTTGGGGGACGAATACATGAATGACACACCAGTCCAGTCAGGATCTTCGCCACTTGTAGCGCGCGCCAGGGCCATTTTGACGGCCCCTGCGGCCGAATGGCAAACCATCGCCGGTGAGAGCGATTCGCCCAGGGAGGTCTTCCTTCGTTATGTGGTGCCGCTCGCCGCCATCGGGCCGGTAGCCGCATTCATCGGCGGGCAGGTGTTCGGCTACGGCGCGCTGGGGTTCACCTACCGGCCCAGCCTGATGACCGGCATCGCGACCATGGTCACCGGCTATGTGATGGCGCTGGCAGGCGTGTGGCTGGTGGCTTTCGTGGCCAATTTTCTCAGTCCCAAGTTCGGCGGCAAGGACGACTATCCCGCCGCCTTCCGCCTCGTCGCCTATGCGATGACCGCGAACATGGTCGGCGGCATCGTCGGGCTGGTCCCGGCGCTGGGGATCATCGGCCTGCTGTTCGCGATCTACAGCCTGTACCTGTTTTACAAGGGCGCTGTCCCGGTGATGGGCGTGGCGACGGACAAGGTGCCCGTCTACACTCTGGTGACGGTGATCGCGGCCTTCATCATCATGCTCATCGCCGGAGCGATCTCGACTGCCATCACCGCACCATCGATGATTGCCGCTGCCGATGCACAGGATCGGATGTCGATGGACATGGGCGGCCTTGGCTCGATGCACACGAGCGCGGACGGCACGACCATGACGATCACCGGGCCGGATGGCGAGAAGGTGAACATCCAGGTCGAGAAGCCGAACGACTAAAGAAAGCCCTTTCCCTGTGGGGGAAGGGTTGGGATTGGGGGTTCCACGCCAACCACTGTCGAGCCCCCATCCCCCAGCCCCTCCCCACGGGGAGGGAAGTGAGGGGGATCAGGCCAACATCTAGTCCTCGTCAGGCCTGGCGGCGATCTTGCGGCGGGTGTCGCGGATCGTCGACCATGCGCCGTAGGCAATAAGCGCGGCGAGGAACATCCACACCCAGACCGGGATGTCCTGCCCGAACACGGCGAGGTAGAGATAGGCCGAGACGAAGAAGAACCCCGCCAGCATCGTCGGCGCGACGGTGGAACGCCCAGCCCGCGCGCGCTTCACCAGCCAGCCAATCGAGGCGAGGAAGAACGGGATCGCGCCGATATAGATCGCGCCGAAGATGTAGGGATTGACGCCGTATTGCGCGCCAAGACCGAGGAACCAGTCGTTGAATGATGCCAGCACGCGCAACTCCGCTACCTTTGGCGCGCTTTATTGGGCACCTGCCGCTAACCTAGAGGATCGCGGCAGGCGATCAATCACTTGCGCGGAAAATCCTCCCGCGCGGCAAGCGCGGCGATCTCGTCGGCATGGAACTCGCGGTCGCCGGCCTTCTGGATATAGTACCCGCGGCGCTCATCCTCGGGCAGCGATGCGATCTGCCCCACCAGTTCGGCGAAGGTTCCGCTCCTGATCGACTTGGCGCGATCGAGCACACCGTCGCCGTCGCCCACCGCATGAAGAAAGGCGCGATCATCCCACTGGATGCCAACGCGGTTGGTGCCCTCGGCCTTATAGCTGCTGGGAAAATCGACCATGCACAAACCCTCCTATGTCTTGCTGCATGAACGCATGAGCAGGCGGCGGGTTTCCGCGCAAAATGGCTAAATCAGCCGCCCTTCGGACAGGCGCACCACCCGGTCCATCCGCGCCGCGAGCCGCTCGTTGTGGGTGGCCACCAAGGCAGAACTGCCCTGCCCGCGCACCAGCCCGAGGAACTCGGCAAAGACCTTGTCCGCAGTGACCTCATCGAGGTTGCCGGTCGGCTCGTCGGCCAGCACCAGCCGCGGCTTGTTCGCCAATGCGCGGGCCACTGCCACACGTTGCTGTTCGCCACCCGAAAGCTGGCTCGGACGGTGGGTGAGACGGTGCGCGAGGCCGAGCGCCCCGAGCAATTCGCGGGCGCGGACTTCGGCATCGCTGCGGCTCACGCCGAGCAGCAATTGCGGCAGGATCACGTTCTCCTCGGCGGAGAAATCCGGCAGCAGGTGGTGGAACTGGTACACAAAGCCAAGGTTTTCGCGCCGCAGCGTGGTGCGCTCCGCGGCATTGGCCTTGCTGGCATCGGTCCCGGCCAGCTCGATCCGGCCCGAGAAACCGCCTTCGAGCAGGCCGACCGCCTGCAACATGGTCGACTTGCCCGAACCCGAGGGGCCAAGCAGCGCCACGATCTCGCCAGGCTGGATCGTCAGGTCGACCCCGCGCAGAACCTCGATAACCTCGCCGCCCTGCTCGAAATTGCGGGCCAGCGACGTGAGGCGAACAACCGGATTACTCATAGCGCAGCACCTCGACCGGATCGGTGTTGGCCGCACGATAGGCCGGGTAAAGCGTGGCGAGGAACGACAGGCCCATTGCCATGCCGGCAATCGCGATCACCTCGAACGGATCGGTGCGCGATGGCAGTTCGGACAGGAAGCGGATTTGCGGGTCCCACAGGTTCTGGCCCGTCACCACCTCGATCACCTTCACGATCGACTGGCGGAAATAGAGCACCACGAAGCCGAGCGTCAGCCCCGCCATGGTGCCGATCACGCCGATGGCCGAGCCGGTGGTGACAAAGATCTTCATCAGCGAGTTGCGCCGCGCGCCCATCGTCCGCATGATCGCAATGTCGCGCGTTTTCGAGCGCACCAGCATCACCAGCGACGACAGGATGTTGAACGCCGCCACCAGCACGATGATCGACAGCGCGAAGGCCATGGCCACCCGCTCGACCTGCAAGGCCTCGAACAGCGAGGCGTTGAGGCTCTTCCAGTCGGTCAGCACCGCGCGGCCCGAGATCGCCTGCTGCACCAGAGCGAGGATCTGGTCCACCTTGTCGGGATCGTCGACCTGCACCTCGATCATGCCGATGGTGTCGCCCGTCAACAGCAGCGTCTGCGCATTGGGGATCGGCATGATGATGAAGCGCTCGTCGAAGTCGTAAAGCCCGACCTCGAAGATGCCGGTGACGGTATAGCCGACCTGCCGAGGATAGGTGCCGAACGGCGTGGTGCGGCCCTGCGGATTGATGATCGTGATCGTATCGCCCAGCCGCAGCCCGAGGTTAAACGCCAGCCGCGAGCCGATGGCCACGTTGCGCTCGCCCGGCTTCAGGTCGTCGAGCGAACCGGCGACGAGATTTTCCTTCATCTCGGCGATGTCTTCGGGCGTGTTCCCGCGCACGAACACCGCGTCGGCCCGCCCTTCGTAGCTTGCCAGCAGCGGCTTCTCGATCATGGGCGAGGCCTTGGTCACGCCCTTGGTCTCGCGCACCACTTCGAGCACCTGCTGCCAGTCGTCGATCTTGTCGCCATAGCCCTGGATCACGGCATGGCCATTGAGCCCGGTGATGCGGTCGAGCAGCTCGGCGCGGAAACCGTTCATCACGCTCATCACGATCACCAGCATGGCGACCGACAGCATCACGACGGTGATGGAAATGCCCGCCACCAGCGCAATCACGGCTTCACCGCGACCGGGCAGCATGTAGCGCTTGGCGACGGTCCATTCGAAAGGGCTTAGGATCAAGGGGCCAGGTTTCTGTTAGATTGAGGAGTTACCAAGCGTCTAGGCCGCAAGCCCGGCCCCCGCAATGGAAAAGCCGGGCCTTGCGGCCACTATGCGCCGGATCAGGCAGAGGGCATATGGCGATAGACCGCGCGCTCGTGGCTGAAGGCCTTGAACCCGAAATAGCCGTGATACGAGCCCGTGCCGCTGGCATTCACCCCGCCGAACGGCAGGTTGTTTTCCAGATAGTGCGAGAACACCCCGTTCACCGTCACCCCGCCCGAGCTGGTGCGCTGGAGCACCTTCTCGACCGTTTCGTCATTCGGGCTGAACACATAGAGCGCGAGCGGCTTGTCGCGCGCCTCGATGTAGCCGATCGCCTGATCGAGAGTGTCGTAGGTCATCACCGGCAGCAGCGGGGCGAAGATTTCCTCCTGCAGGATCGTCATCTGCGGGGTCACGTCGGTGAGCATGGTCGGGTGGACGGTCAGCGTGTCCTCCTCGAACGTGCCGCCCACGGCGACCTTGGCGCCCTTGGCCAGGGCATCGTCGAACAGGCCTTTCACCCGCGCGAAGTTGCCCTTGTTGACGACCTGCGCGATGGCCTCGTGCCTGATCTCGCCGTCCTCGTAGAGGTTGTTCTGCACATTGCTGGCGAAGGCTTCGACCAGCGCCTGCTTCTGCGCTTCCTTCACGAACACGTAGTCGGGGCAGATGCAGGCCTGCCCGCCGTTGAACTGCTTGGCTCCGGCCAGCGCCGCGCCGATGGCGGCGACATCGGCACCCTCGTCGATGATGACCGGCGACTTGCCGCCCAGCTCCAGCGTAATGCTGGCAAGGTTCTTGGCCGCTGCCGCCATCACGATCCTGCCGACCTTTGTGCTGCCGGTGAAGAAGATGTGGTTGAACGGCAGATCGAGCAGTGCCTCGGCCACGCTCACATCGCCTTCGAACACGGCGGCTTCGTTCTCGTCGAACACCTCTTCGACAATGGACTTGGCGATCCTTGCCGTCGCCGGGCAGAGGTCGGTCAACTTGAGCATACACACGTTGCCCGCTGCCACCGCCGCTGCCAGCGGGCCGAAGGTGAGGCCGAGCGGAAAATTCCACGGGCCGAGGATCAGGCACACCCCGCGCGCCTCATAGATAATCTCGGCCTTGTCGTCGGGGTTGGAGGAGGAGCCGACCTCGGTCGGTTTCATCCAGTCGTCGAGGCTGTCGATGTTGCGCTGGATATTGCCGAGGATGTTGAGCACCTCGGTCACCCGGATTTCGCCTTCGGGCTTGCGGGTGTCCTCGCGCACGGCGGCGATGATCTCCTCCGCCCGCGCGCCGATCACCTCTTTCAGCTTCGCCAGCTTGGCCTTGCGTGTCTCGGCGCTTGACGCCTTGACCTCCCACTGGTGCTCCTGCTGCGCGGCGAACACGCGCTGGATATCGGCGGCAAGATCGGCGGCGGTTGGCTGGGTGGTCATCGGGCTCTCTCTTCCGGTTGATTTTGTCCGCCCATGTGGGGCCGCAGCGCCATGCTGGCAAGAGCCACGTCGCCACCGACTGCTGGCCCCGGACGCGAAAAAGGCGCCCCCTGGTGAGGGAGCGCCTTTTTGCTGTGCGCCGGGATGGTCGCCCACCCCGGCAGCAACTCGCTTAGAAGCGATAGCCCAGCGTCAGGCCATAGGTGCGCGGCGGCAGGTAAGTCGCGCCGATCACGCGGCCCGTCGACAGCGCGAAGGTGCTCGACCGGCGCAGCGTGTCGCCGATGTTGCGGACATAGGCCAGCGCGTAGAGCCCGCCGTTGTTGTCCTCCCAACGCAGCGAGGCGTCGAACATCGTGTAGGCCTCCGAGCCTTCCACCAGACGGTGGAACTCGGTGAAGAACACGTCCGAACGGCCATACATGTCACCAGCGATGGTGAGCGTACCGCCCATCAGATCCTGCGAGGCATCAAGCTCGGCGCGCAGGTTATACGACCATTCGGGCGTATTGCGCGTCGGGTTGCCGGCCAGCTGGATGTTGCAGGGGCCGTTCGCGTTGAGCGCGTCCGGCGAACACGGGGCGCCGAAAGCGGTCGGGTCGGGATTCGTCACCGGATCGTAGTTTGCCTGACCCGGCTGCTCCACGTTGCGCGGATCGAGCGGGTCTTGCGTGACGAAATCGTCGTACTTGCTGTCGGTGTAGCTCAGACCGCCCGACAGGCGGAAGATATCCACCGGACGGAACGAGAAATCGGCTTCGAACCCGGTCGCGCTGGTTTCGGCAGCGTTCTCGAAGATCGTCTTGAAGCCGGCGGGGCCGCCACCCACGGTCTTGTTGATCTGCAGACCCTTCAGATTGTAGGTGTAACCGGCAAGGTTCAGCGTCAGCATGCGGTCGAACAGCTGCAGCTTGGCGCCGATTTCGTGGTTCACCACGCTTTCGGGGTCGACAATGGTGGTCGAACCGGCGGCGTTCTCACCCGAGCCGGCCTTGAAGCCTTCCGAATAGGTGTAATAGAACAGCATGTCCGTGTTCGGCGCCCAGCTGATGCCGGCTTCGGGGGTAAAGTCCTCGAAGGTCCGCTCGCGGAAAGTGCCCTCGTTGGTGGTGACGATGACCGCCGCCGCAGCCGGGTTGGCATTGGCGGTGAGGATGATCGACGGGTTGCGGCTGTCGACCTCTTCATGGCTCCAGCGACCACCGAGCTTGATCGACACGCCATCGAGGCCGAACTTGCCCATGTCGAAGTTCAGCTGACCGAAGGCCGCATAGGCTTCGGTGCCGAGGTTCGAGCGCAGGCACACGCGGTTGGGCGAGGCACCGGGCCGGAAGCCGCACATATAGAGCGCATCGGCCAGCGAGACCGAGCCGATCAGGGCGGCGCTGGGCGGAGCCCCGTCCAACCCGACCGGGCGCGTGGCCAGCGTGTTGATGTTGCCGGGCATGCCGGTCGTGCTCGAGAAGCCGACAGTGTCACGCGGCTTCTGGCGCTCGTTGAAGTAGTAGAGCCCGGCCACACCGGTGACGAAGTCGGTATCGATCGCCAGCTGCAGTTCGTTCGAGAACTGCTCGGCATCGATCGTGCGGACCTGCATGGTGGTGGCGTTCGGGAGCTGGTTCACCACGGCCGAGGTATCCAGATCCTGGATCAGCTGGCTGTCGAACTTGCGATAGTTGGCAAGGTTGGTCAGCCGCAGGCTGTCGCTCAGATCGATGCCGAGGTTGGCGCTGAGCGAATAGGTTTCGGTATTGACCGAGGGCGGCTCGTCGCTCGAAAGATCGCGCGGGTTGGCCGCAAAGCCGCCGGTGCCGATCGGGGCAAGACGCGCCACACCGGGGAAGGCAGGCGCGAAATAGTGCACCGCGCCCGAGTTGTCGTCCTGAGCGAAATACTCGGCGCTGAGCAGCAGGTCCCAGCCCTGATCGAAGTCGAACAGCAGCTGTCCGCGAACCATCTTGCGCGAGCTGTCGTCGACGTCCCAGCCATGGACCGGATCGACGCCGTAACCGGCACGCTCATCGACGCGGCCGGCCAGACGGAACATGATGCCATCGGTGATCGGGCCGCCGATGCCGACTTCCGCCGACTTCGTCTCATAGTTGCCGAGCGTGAACTGGGCATCGACCGTCAGGTAGTCGGTCGGCTTCTTGGTGATGAGGTTGATCGAGCCGCCAACCGCGTTGCGGCCATAGAGGCTGCCCTGCGGGCCGCGCAGCACTTCGACGCGCTCAAGATCGAACATCGAGGTCAGCTGCGCTTCGGCGCGGGCGACATAGGCGCCATCGACGTGCATGGCGACACCGGTGCTCGACCCGGTGGTCGAGGTGTTGGCGCCCACGCCGCGGATGAACACCTTGGCCTGGTTGAAGTCGTTGCCGAAGGTGACCGACGGCACGGCGGCCTGGATATCGGACAGGTTGGAGATGCCGCGATCGGCGAGCAGTTCACCGCCGACGGCCGACACGGCCACCGAGACGTCCTGCATGTCCTGCGCGCGCTTGTTGGCGGTAACGATGATCATGTCATCGTTGGCCTTGGCCGCATCCTGTGCCAGCGCCGGAGCGGCGACAGCAAGAGCGACAAGCGATACGGTGCCGAGACCGGCCGCGCGGGCGAAATTCCTGGGTGTCATCAAACTTCCTCTTCCTGAAACACTGATTGCACAGCGGCAGCTGGCAAATTTCAGAGAAGCCGCATTTGATATGAAGCAAAGATTATACAATGCGCAGTCGCGATGTGGCACGGATTAAGCCGCGATGTTGCCTTAATACAACAATTATCTAGCCTGCTACCAATTACCCGCCGCGTAGCATTTGTACGCCCCAGTCGCGCTCCAGCAGATACAGCAATGTGCGGGCCGCTTTGCCCCGAGGCCCGTCGAGGCCGCCATCGCGTTCGACCAGCAGGCGGGCATCGTCGTTGGCCATTTCACCATACTTTTGAACCTGTTCGAGGCTGGCGATGGAAAACCCCTCCTCGCCGCTCTGCCGCGTGCCGAGCAGTTCGCCGCCGCCGCGCAGTTCGAGATCCTGCTCGGCGAGGTAGAACCCGTCCTGGCTCTCGCGCATCAGGGCGAGACGCTGCTTGCCGACTTCGGACAGCTCGCCGCTGCGCAGGAGCAGGCAGACCGACCTTTCGGACCCGCGCCCCACCCGTCCCCGCAACTGGTGCAACTGGGCGAGGCCGAATCGCTCGGCCTGTTCGATCACCATGAGGGTGGAACTCGGCACGTCGACCCCGACCTCGATCACGGTGGTCGCCACCAGCAGCTTGGCCTCGCCAGCAGCGAAGCGCGCCATGGCGGCATCCTTCTGCTCGGGCGCGAGCTGGCCGTGGACCAGCACCACGTCCTCACCGAACCGCTCCCTTAGCGAGGCGAAGCGCGCTTCGGCGGCGGCGAGGTCGTCACTGGCGGTGTCGCTGTCGCGCACCATCGGGCAGACCCAGTAGGCCTGTTGCCCGGATGCAACATGTCGCGCCACACCCTCGACCACATCGCTGAGCCGGTCGAGCGCGACCACGCGGGTGTCGATCGGCTGGCGTCCGGGCGGCATCTCGTCGAGGCGGCTGACGTCCATCTCGCCATATTGCGCCAGCACCAGGGTGCGCGGGATCGGCGTGGCGGTCATGGCGAGGGTATGCGGGGTGACGCGGCCCTTCTGCGTCAGCATCAGCCGCTGCGAGACGCCGAAGCGGTGCTGCTCGTCGATCACCACCAGCCCGAGATTGCGGTAGCTGACCGTGGGCTGGAAAATGGCGTGGGTGCCGACGAGGATCTGCACCGAGCCGTCGACCAGCCCCATCAGGATGCCCTCGCGCGCCTTGCCCTTGTCGCGGCCGGTCAGCAGTTCGATGGCGACCCCGGTGGGCGCGGCCATCTTGCGCAGCGTTTCGAAGTGCTGGCGCGCGAGGATCTCGGTCGGTGCGAGCAGCGCGGCTTGCGCCCCCGCCTCGACCGCCGCCAGCATCGCCTCCAGCGCCACCACGGTCTTGCCCGCGCCGACATCGCCTTGCAGCAGCCGCAGCATCGGGCTCGCCTGCGCCATGTCGCCGGTGATCTCGGCAATCGAGCGTTTCTGCGCGCCGGTGAGTGGGAACGGCAGCGCGAGCTTGTCGCGCAGGGTTCCGTCGCCTTGCAGGCTCTGGCCCTTGCGCGCCTTGTTGCTCTGCCGCACCAGCATCAGCGCGAGCGCATTGGCGAACAGCTCGTCATAGGCGAGCCGGTCGCGCGCCTTGGCCGCCTCGCCCGCATGCGCAAGTTTCAACGCCTCGGCCCACGCGGGCCAGCCCTGGCGGGACAGCAGGCCCGGCTCGATCCATTCGGCAAGCTCGGGCATCCGCGCCAGCGCCTGCTCGACCATCGCGCCCACGCGCGGCTGGGTCAGCCCCTCGGCAAGGCGGTAGATCGGCTCGATCAGGCGGCCCATCGCCCCGGCGCTGTCTTCGGCAACATGGTCGGGGTGCACGATCTGGAGCATGTCGCCGTATTGATCGAGCCGCCCGGCGACCCAGCGCTTCTCGCCCACCGGGAGCTGCTTTTTCGCATTGTAGCTGGCGCGCCCGAAGTAGGTCAGCGCGCAGATATTGCCCTTGGCGTCGGCGGCCAGCACCCGGTACGGCCCGCGCCCCGGATTGCGCGGTGCGCGGTGCTCGGTGGGGGTAAGCGCGACGACGATCTGTTCGCCCACCAGCGCCTCATCCAGATCGGCCACGCTGCGCCGCGCCACGAACCGCTCGGGAAGATGATAGAGCACGTCACGCACCCGCTCCAGCCCGAGCCGTTCGAGCGGTTTCTTCAGCTTGGGGCCGATGCCATCGAGGCTGTCGATCTCGGCAAACAGGGGGTTCAGCTCTTCAGGGCGCATGGATGAGCCTCTAGCCGATCCTCCCCGAAACGGGGAGGGGGACCATGCACAGCATGGTGGAGGGGCAGGCGAGGACCAGACCGAACCTGCCCCTCCACCACCCTGCGGGCGGTCCCCCTCCCCTTGCAGGGGAGGATTTTCCCGTTAGGAGGCGGCTATGAGCAATCCGGACCATTCCACCCGCCTCGCCCGCGCGAAGTTCCGCGCCTGGCACCGGGGCACCCGCGAGGCCGACTACACCATCGGTTGCTTCTTCGACACCTTCCACGAAGGCTGGGACGAAGCGCAGCTCATATGGTTCGAAAAGCTGCTCGATGCGGAAGACGTCGACATCCTCGCCTGGGCGCTGGGCACCGCCGAGGCTCCGGCCGAGTTTCACGGCCCCCAACTGGAGGCCTTGCGCAAACTGGATTACGTGCGCATCTGAGCGCCCTTCTCCGCCGCAGCCGATCGCGTAACGCCTCATGCCCGACATCTCCCGCATCCTCTCGGCGGACACACCGCTCACGCTGTCCTCGCTGGTGCGCGGGGCGCAGCCGCTGGTGCTTGCGGACCTCACGCGCGCCTCCAAAGGCCGCGCGGTGTTCGTCGCGCCCGACGATGCGGCGATGCGCGCCGTGGCCGATGCCGCGCAATATTTCGCGCCCGAGCTGGAGGTGATCGAGTTCCCCGCGTGGGACTGCCTTCCTTATGACCGCGCCAGCCCCGCCCTCTCGGTCAGCGCGCGGCGGTTGTCGGCGCTGTACCGGCTGCAACAGGGCAAGCCGGGCACGCAATTGCTGGTCACCACGATCAACGCCGTGCTGCAGCGCGTGCTCACCCCGTTCCGCATCCGCGAGGCGGTGCGCGAGCTGAAACCGGGCGTGAGCATCGGCCACGAGAGCCTCGCCGCGCTGCTCCAACGGCAAGGCTATTCGCGCACCGATACGGTGGTGGATACCGGCGAGTTCGCGGTGCGCGGGTCGATCTTCGATATCTACCCGAGCGGGCTCGAAGCGGGCCTCAGGCTCGACTTCTTCGGCGACGAGCTGGAAAGCCTGCGCCTGTTCGATCCGAGCACCCAGCGCACCACCGAGGTGGTGGACAGCCACCTCCTGCTCCCCGCCAGCGAGGCGCTGCTCGACGACGATACGATCAAGCGCTTCCGCAGCCGCTACCGCGAACGCTTCGGCGCCGCCGCCACCCAAGACCCGCTCTACGAGGCGGTCAGCGAGGGCCGCAGGCTCGCCGGGATGGAGCATTGGCTGCCGCTGTTCGAAGACCGGCTCGCCACGCTGTTCGACCACCTCGCCCCCGCCGACGTGCTGGTGATGGAGGCAGGCGCGGTGTCCGCGATGGAAGAGCGGCTCAAGGACATTGCCGACTATCACCGCCAGCGCGGCGAAGTGGCAGGCCAGGCCAAGGGCAGCTACCGCCCGCTCGCCACCGCCGACCTCTATCTGGCGCCCGACGAAGCGTCCGGCCTGTTCGCCAGGTGGCCCGCCCATGTGGCCGACCAGTTCGCCCGCCCCGAGGACGCAAAGTCGCTCGACTTCGGCTTCCGCTCGGCGCGCGACTTCACGCCCGAACGCTCGCGCGGCGAGAACGTTTACGAGGCGGCGGCCAAGCATCTCACCGCCGTCGGCAAGCAGGGCAAGCGCCCGCTGCTGGCCGCCTATTCGCAAGGCTCGCGCGCGCGGATCGTCTCGATCCTTGAGGAGGCCGGAGCCCCCGCCACGCTCGCCGCGAGCTGGCAGGAGGCGCTGGGTCAATCCGCCAAGGGGCGGCTCGCGGCGATGGTCCTGCCGCTCGACACCGGCTTTGCCAATGACGACATCGAGCTGATCACCGAGCAGGACCTGCTCGGCGACCGGCTCGTGCGCCGCCGCAAGAAAAAGAAGGACGCCGACGCCTTCCTCGCCGAATTGCAGGCGCTGCGGCGGGGCGATCTGGTGGTCCATGTCGACCACGGGATCGGCAAGTACCTCGGCCTCGAACCCATCGCCGTGGGCAAGAGCCAGCACGATTGCGTGATGCTGGAATATGCCGGCGGCGACAAGCTCTACATCCCGGTAGAGAACATCGACGTGCTTTCGCGCTATGGCAGCAGCGAGGAAGGCGCGCCGCTCGACAGGCTCGGCGGCGAGGCCTGGCAGAAGCGCCGCGCCCGCCTGAAGGAGCGCATCCGCGCCATCGCGGGCGAGCTGATGCTGGTCGCCGCCCAGCGCGCCTTGCGCAAGGCCCCGGTGCTGCCGGTCGACGAGGCGAGCTACAACCAGTTCCTCGACCGCTTCCCCTGGGAAGAGACCGAGGATCAGGATCAGGCCATCGCCGATGTGCTGGGCGACCTCGAAAGCGGCAAGCCGATGGACCGGCTGGTCTGCGGCGATGTCGGTTTCGGCAAGACCGAGGTCGCGCTGCGCGCCGCTTTTGTGGCGGCCATGGCGGGCCAGCAGGTGGTGATGGTGGCCCCCACCACCCTGCTCGCGCGCCAGCACTACCAGAACTTCTGCGAGCGCTTTGCCGGGTTCCCGCTGCGCATCGGTCGCCTCTCGCGTCTGGTCGGGGCGAAGGAGGCCAAGGACACGCGCGATGCGCTGGCGGCGGGCACGATGGACGTGGTGATCGGCACCCACGCGATCCTCTCCAAGAACACGAAGTTCAAGAACCTCGGCCTGGTGCTGGTCGACGAGGAGCAGCGCTTCGGGGTCAACCACAAGGAAAAGCTCAAGCAGCTGCGCGCCGACGTCCATGTGCTGACGCTGACCGCCACGCCGATCCCGCGCACCTTGCAGATGGCGATGAGCGGCTTGCGCGAACTCTCCACCATCCAGACCCCGCCGGTCGACCGCCTCGCCGTGCGCACCTATGTGATGGAGTGGGACGAGATGGTCGTGCGCGAGGCCTTGCTGCGCGAACACCATCGCGGCGGTCAGAGCTTTATCGTCGTGCCCCGCATCTCCGACATGGCCGAGATCGAGGACTGGCTGCACAAGACGGTGCCGGAAGTGAAATACGTCACCGCGCACGGCCAGATGGCGCCGAGCGAGATCGAGGAACGCATGAGCGCGTTCTACGAGAAGAAGTACGATGTGCTGCTCTCGACCACGATCGTGGAAAGCGGGCTCGACCTGCCTAGCGCGAACACCATCATCATCCACCGCGCCGACCGCTTTGGCCTCGCCCAGCTGTACCAGCTGCGCGGGCGCGTGGGCCGCTCGAAGATCCGCGCCTACGCCTATCTCACCACACCCGAGAACACCGCGCTGTCCGAAGTCGCGGAGAAGCGGCTGAAGGTGCTGGGCGACCTCGATTCGCTGGGTGCCGGGTTCCAGCTGGCGAGCCACGATCTCGATATCCGCGGCGCGGGCAACCTGCTCGGTGACGAGCAATCGGGCCATATCCGCGAGGTCGGGTTCGAACTCTACCAGTCGATGCTCGAAGACGCGATTATGGCCGCCAAGGCGGGCGATGTCGGACTGGAGCGCGACAGCACCGGCCTGTCACCGCAGATCACGGTCGATGCGCCGATCATGATCCCCGAGGATTACGTGCCCGATCTGGCGGTGCGCATGGCGCTCTATCGCCGCCTCAACCAGGCCGAGAACAAGGGCGACCTCGACGCCATGGCCGCCGAGATGATCGACCGTTTCGGCGACCTGCCCGCAGCCACCAAGAACCTCATTCGCCTGATCGAGGTGAAGCAGCAGGCGATCACCGCCAACATCGCCAAGATCGACGTCGGCGCGCGCGGCACGCTGGTCACCTTCCACAAGGACGATTTCCCCGATCCCGCGGGCCTGCTCGCCTATGTCGAGCGCCTGCAAGGCACGGCGCGCCTGCGGCCCGACATGAAGCTCGTGATCGAGCGCGCCTGGGGCAACCCGGAGAGCAGGCTCAACGGGCTGTTCCAGCTGACCAAGGGCCTGAGCGGGATCGCCCGCAAGGCGGCGAAGAAGGCCTAGCGCGCGAGGACAAAGCACCGACTCGCAAAGCCCTTCCCCTTGGGGAAGGGTTGGGATGGGGGTTCCACGCCAGCGTCGAGCCCCCACCCCCAGCCCCTCCCCGCGGGGAGGGGAGCAAGGTGGGTCAGGGTAATGTCATCGGCGGCTAGACCGGGTTCACCGCGCGCATGGCGGCGATATCGCCCCCGGTGATGGCGGCGAAATTGGCGCTGATCACATCGTAGGGCCAGTCCCACCAGGCGATGTCGAGCAAGGCGGCGGTAGTCTCCGCATCGAAGCGCGCCTTCAGCTCACGCGCCGGGTTGCCGCCCGCCACGGTGTAAGGTGCGACGTCCTTCACCACCACGGCACCGGCCGAAATGATCGCCCCGTCGCCGATGGTGACGCCCGGCATGATGATCGCGTTCATGCCGATCCACACGTCGTTGCCGATCACCGTGTCGCCCTTGCGGTCGGGCAGGTCCATCAGCTTGACCACGTCGGCCATCTCCATGCTGCTATCGAGCATGAAGTTGGTAAACGGATAGGTCGAGAAACCGGAGGTGTCGTGGTTAGCCGAGCTGGTGATGATCCGCACCCCGTGCGCGATCTGGCAGAACTTGCCGATCACCAGCTTCTCCTTGCTCGGCGGATAGATGTACGGCGCGAGGAACGCCGCATAGTCATCCAGCGCCTCAAGGTGGCCGAAATAGGTGAAGTCGCCGATCTCGATGCGCGGGTGGTCGATCACCTGATTGAGGTGCACCACGGTCTTCACCTCGGTGCCATCGGGCAGGACCATCGGATATGTCTGGCTGGGATCGAGCTTTCGCACGGCGGCACCTCTTCAAAAGTTCAGAACAGGTGCGCGCTCGTAGCGGTCAGCGCATCGTAAAGGAAGCCAGATCACCCGACGACATGGGCCGCGCCCCAAGGAAGCCCTGCCACTTCAAACAGCCCTCGGCCGCGACAATCTCCTTTTGCGCCTCGGTCTCCACCCCCTCGGCGAGGACATAGAGATCGAGCGCCCGCGCCATCGCGACAATGCCGCGCAACACCGCGAGGTCGCGGGGGTCGTCGGCCAGATTTTCGATCATCGAGCGATCGAGCTTCAGGCCCGTCAGCGGCAGCATGGTGAGGTAACGGAAGTTGCAGAAGCCCGCGCCGAAATCGTCGAGCACCACCTGCATTCCGCAGTCGGCCAGTTCCTGCAACCGCTGAGCCGAGCGATCCAGCTCGATCACCAGCGCCTGTTCGGTGATTTCCAGAATGATCCGCTCGGGCGCGATCCCCGCCTCATTGGCCGCCTCGGCCAGCACTTCGGCGAAATCGCTGGCGGCGAGATCCGTACTCGTGACGTTGAGCGAGATATTGAGGTGCTGCGGCCAGTCGCGCGCGCCGAGCAGCGCCTTGCGCACGATATGGCGCGAGAGCTGGCCGATGTGATCGGCCCGCTCGGCAATCGCCAGCATCGCCCCCGCGCCGACCCGTCCAAGCGTCGGATGCTCCCACCGCGCGAGCGCCTCGGCACCAACCATTGCGCCGGTCTCGGTGCAGAACTGCGGTTGATAGACGATGGCGATCTCGTCGCGGCCGAGCGCCGAAATGAGGTCGGCCTCAAGTTCGTGCGCGCTGCGGTCGGGCAGCGAGCGTGTGCCATCGACCCAGCAGAACCGTTTGCCGGGATTGTGCCGTCCGCTCTCCAGCGCCTCGCCCAGCCGCGTCACCATCCGCTCGGGGCTTTCCCCGGCCACGGCGCGCAGCAGCGCCATGCGCGGCCACAGACGGACAGGTGCCGGTGCCTCGATGCTGGCGAGCGGGCGCGCGATGTCGAGCGCCAGTTCCTCGGCCAGCCACTGCCAGCGTTCGCGGCTGGAGGCTTCCATCGCGGCGATCAGAAAGGTGCTGCCGGTGACGCGCGCGACCAGCCACTCGCGGTCGAATTCGGTGCGGGCAAAGGCAGTGATGCGGCCTGCAATCTCGACCAGAGCGCGATCACCCGCCGCCTTGCCATAGGCCAGGTTGACGGCGGAGAAGCGCTTCAGCGACAGCAGCATGGCGTGGATCGGGGCAACCTGCCCCGGATCTGCGCCTGCCTGCCATTCGCCCAACTGTTGTATGGCTGCGTGGGCGTTGAATACGCCGGTCAGCCGGTCCTGACCATCGGTCTCATGTAATTCCATCGCCGCCGCCCCTTGCGCCAAACCGGCGCGGAATGCGCGCGCGCAATTGACTACGTTGCAAATCGGGACGCCGCTTCATAGTACTGCCGCTGCTTTTCCGCAGGGACCGTTCATATGGCCGAGCACGAATTCACCAAGCTGGCGCTGCTCCACGCGCAGACCGACCGCGCCGCCGAGGTCGCGCGCGATCTGCGCGAGAAGATCGCTTTCGTGCCGGTGGACGAGGCCGATTGCGTCGTTGCGCTGGGCGGCGATGGCTCGATGCTCGATGCGTTGCACCATATGCTCGATACCGGACGCAAGTTGCCGGTTTACGGGATGAATCTCGGCACGGTCGGCTTTCTGATGAACCGCTGGCACGGGGCCAGCAGCCTTGTCGACCATATCAACCGCGCCAAGATGATGCGCGTCGCCCCGCTCAGCATGACCGCCACGACCCAGAGCGGCGACACCACCAGCTACTATGCGATCAACGAGGTCAGTCTGCTGCGCGAAACGCGCCAGACCGCCAAGATCGAAATTCTGGTGAACGAGCGCGTGCGCATCCCCGAACTGGTGGGCGATGGCGTTTTGCTCGCCACCCCGGTCGGCTCGACAGCTTACAACCTTTCGGCCAACGGGCCGATTCTGCCGCTCGATTCGCATATGCTGGCGCTGACGCCGATCAGTCCGTTCCGCCCGCGCCGCTGGTCGGGCGCGATCCTGCCCGACTGGATGACCGTCACCTTCCGCGTGAACGAGCCGGCCAAACGCCCGGTGGCGGTGGTGGCCGACCAGAAGGAAGTGCGCGACGTGGCCGAGGTGAAGATGGCGATCGCGCGCGACAAGGAAATGGTCATGCTGTTCGATCCCGGTCAGGCGCTCGACGAACGGATCGTGTCCGAGCAATTCGCGCATTGATTCTCGCTCCGTCGGCCCATCCGGGCTGGCGTCCTCGCGGCGGTTCGCTCCGCCTTTGCGCCGTTTTTGGCGTAAATGCGCATTCCCTTGGCACTTTTTTCGAAGCCCTGTCAGAAAGCCGAAAACAGGCCTTGCCAAACCAGAATCACCCCCATATAGGCGCTCACCTGCCTCAGGGTTGCTCCCCGATAGCTCAGCGGTAGAGTAGGTGACTGTTAATCACTTGGCCGTAGGTTCGAATCCTACTCGGGGAGCCATTTTCCACTTCATCTAAGTGCGATAACTCAGCCTGAAGGCCTGCGCCCCAGCGCGGTATTACCTTTTTGGCAAAGCTTGTGCGCAGTCGCTTGCCTAAAGCCGCTCCTCCGCTCATCCTGCCTGCCATAACAGGACAGGGAACCTCGATGATCCGCCACGCTATCGTCCGCGCCGCACTGCTCGGCGCTGCCAGCCTGCTCGCCTCCACTCCGCTGGCCGCGCAGTCGATCCTTCCCGGCACGTTCGACCCGGCGATCCCCGAACTGCGTACGGTAGTGGGCCATGCCCCCGGCGATGAGATCACCGCGCCCGCCGATGTCCTCACCTATATGCAGGCGCTTGCCGCGGCGGCTCCTGACCGGGTGCACCTGATCGAATATGCGCAAAGCTGGGAAGGCCGTCCGCTGGTCTATGCGGTGATTGCCAGCCCCGCCAACATGGCCCGGATTGATGCGATCAAGGCCGATATGGGCGAGCTGTCACGCGGCCTCGCGCCTGCCGCCGCCAGCGCGATTATCGAACGCACCGTGCCCGTCACCTGGCTCTCCTACGGCGTTCACGGTGACGAGATTTCCTCCACCGATGCGGCCCTTGCCCTCGCCTATCACCTGCTCGCCTCCGAGCGCGACGCGGCGGTCGATACGATCCTTGCCAACAGCGTCGTCATCATCGACCCCTCACAAAACCCCGATGGCCGCAACCGCTTCGTTCAGAGCACCATGGCAGCGCGCGGACTGGTGCCGCAGGCCGATCCCGATACCGCCGAGCACGACCAGCCCTGGCCCGGCGGACGCGTGAACCATTACCTGTTCGACCTCAACCGCGACTGGTTCGCGCTGACCCAGCCCGAAACGCGCGGCAAGGTTGCTGCCCTGCGCGACTGGCAGCCGGTGGTCTTCGTCGATGCGCACGAGATGGGCGGCGAAAGCACCTACTTCATGCCGCCGGTGGCGAACCCCATCAATCCGAACATCACCACCAACCAGATCGCCGCGCAGGAGCTTCTGGGCCGCAACAACGCCGCCGCGCTCGATGCCATCGGCCAGCCTTATTACACTCGCGAAGTGTTCGACGCCTTCTACCCAGGCTATGGCGACAGCTGGCCGATGCTGAACGGGTCCATCGGCATGACCTTCGAACAGGCCAGCTCGCGCGGCCTCGTCTACGAGCGGCCCGACGGCAGCTTGCTGACCTACCGCGACACGGTGCGCAACCACTTCACCACGACGCTTGCCACGGCCTACACTGTCGCCACCAACGCGCGCCGCTTCCTCACCGACTATGCCGACTATCGCCGCAGCGCCGCCACGGGCGAGGCCGGGCGCGGCAGCTATCTGATCGACCTTGCCTCGCGCCGCTGGAACGCCGAGCAGCTTGGCCGCCGCCTCGCCTTGCAGGGCATTGCCGTGCGGCAGGTGGGCGGCCCGGCGAGCGCGTGCGGCAAGAGCCATCCGCAAGGCTATCTCGCGGTGCCGCGCGAGCAGGGCACCGGCCGTCTGGTGCGCGCGCTGCTCGATGAGCAGACCGACCTGCCCGCCTTCTTCGTCGCCGAGCAGGAGGACCGCCGCAGCCGCGACCTGCCGCACGAACTTTACGATTCGACCGCGTGGTCGCTCGGGCTGATGTCGGGCGTGGACGTGTCGCTGTGCGGCAATGCCGCTGGCGGTGTGGCGCTCGCTGCCGACACCCCCCTGCCCGACCGCACCGAAGCGCCAGGCGCGTTCGGGCTCGCCGTTCCGTGGAGCGACAGCGGGCAGGTCCGTCTGGTGGCCGAAGCCTTGCGCGCCGGTCTGACGGGTCGCTCCAGCTCCGAAGCCTTCACGGCGGGCGGGCGCACCTATCCGCGCGGCTCGGTGGTGTTCACCGCCGCCGCCAATGCGGGCAAGCTCGGCGAGCTGAACGCGCTCGCGCGCACCATCGGCGCGGAAACCCGCGCGCTCGCCAATGGCTGGGTCGAGGACGGCCCCAATCTCGGCAGCGACAGCACCGCCGTGCTCACTGCCCCACGCATCGCGATGCTGTGGGACGATGGCGTTTCGCCGCTGTCTGCCGGGGCGCTGCGCTATGTGATCGAGCAGCGGCTCGCCATGCCCGTCGCGGCGATCCGCACCGGCAAGGTGAGCGAAGCCGATCTGAGCCACTATGACGTGGTGCTGGTGCCCGATGGCAACCCGGCCCGCGCGCTTGGGGCGAGCGGTGTCTCCGCGCTGTCGCGCTTTGCCGAGGAGGGGGGCTTGCTGGTCGCCATCGGTCGTTCGATCATGGCGCTCAACCGCGGCGACGAGCCGCTGCTGGCGACCCGGCCCGAGAGCGCCGCCGCCATGCGGAACGCCAAGGAAAAGCCCTCCCCCGAGGGTGCCACCGCGCCCGGCACCGAGATCGCCACGCTGGCCGACTATCGCAATCTGATCGGCAACCCCGATGCCATGCCCGACATCATTCCCGGCGCCTTGCTCAACACCGCCGTCGATCCCGACACCATCCTTTCGGCAGGCTACGAGGCGGGTCCGGTGGTCAACGCCAGCGGCAACCTCATCTTCACCCCGCTCGCGCGCGGAACGGGCACCAACGCGGTGCGCTATGCCGCGCCCGAGGAGCTGCTTGCCAGCGGCTACATCTGGGACGAGAACCGGCGGCAGATGGCGTTCAAGCCCTACCTGATGGCGCAGGAACACGGCGACGGTCTGGTAGTCGGCTTCGCGCAAGACCCGAGCACGCGCGGCTATCTCGACGGGCTCGACCTGCTGATCGCCAACGCCGTGCTGCAAGCGCCAGCGCGCTACCGCTAGATAAAGCCCTTCCCCGTGGGGAAGGGTTGGGATGGGGGTTCCACGCCAACCAGTGTTCGGGCCCACCCCCGGCCCCTCCCCAAGGGGAGGGGAGCAAGTGGCAGCAGACTTCAGGTAGCCGCTGCAAGCTTCGCATCGAGCAGGCGCACCGCCTGCAACGCGATCAGCGCGGCGAGTGCGATCATGCCCGCGCCCGCATACCACGGCAGATCCATGTTCAGCGCGAACAGCGCGCCGAAAGCCGGCGGGGCGAGAATGCGCCCGATGGCGTTGGAGGCCATCAGCAGCCCCATGGTGCTGCCCTGCCGCTCGGGCGGGGTATTGCGGCTGAGCAGCGCCCCGGCAGAGGGAAAGGCGAGGCTGTGCCCGGTCATCAGCAGGCCCATCAGCGCAACGCCAGTGAAGGGCGTGCGGATGATCGGCTGCAGCAGCATCGCCAGCACCAGGCAGGCGAGCCCGATCATGATTACCCGCGCCTCGCCAAAGCGCGCGACCAGCGGGCCGATCAGCACCAGCTGCGCGAACAGTCCGCCGCCGCCGATGGCGAGGAAGGCCCAGCCCAGATCCTTCGCGCTCCATCCGAAGTTCGCCTCGCTCCACAGGCCGTAGATCGCCTCCATCGAGGCAAAGGCGGCGATGCCGAAGAACGAGATCACGAACAGCCGCGCCAGCAACGGCTCGGCCGAGACAAAGGCGAAAGCCTCCGAATACTTCGGCAGCGGCCGCCCCTTGCCCGATGGCTCGACCGCATCGCGCAGCACGATAAAGCACCAGATGCTCGCCATGATCGACAGCGCCCCGGCGATCAGGATCGGCGCGTGGAAGCTTTGTGCCGCCACTTCCTCGCCCGCGAACAGCCCGCCCAGCACCGGCCCGAAGGCAAAGCCGAGCGAGAAGGCCGCGCCGAAATAGCCCATCGTCTTGGCCCGCCGCTCAGGCGGAGAAACGTCGGCGATAAAGCCCTGCGCCACGCTGAGCGTGCCCGAGAAGAACCCGCTGACGATACGGATGGCGATGGCCGCCCACAGGTTGGGCGCGAAGGCGAAAGCGATATAGGTCAGCCCGGCGATAAACGTGGTGACGTAGAACACCTTGCGCCGCCCCCAGCTATCGGACTGGCGGCCCCAGTGGATCTCGCCGAACACGTTGCCGAACGAATAGGCCGCAAACAGCAGCGCGATCTCGAACGAGCTGGCCGAGAACACCTGCCCGTAAAACGGCAGCAACGGCAGAATCAGGCTGAACCCGGCGATGTTGATGAACACTGCCACCAGCAGCGGGGGAAGGCGCTTATCCATGATAGCGCGGCTCCGAAAGGCCAGTGACACCAAGGTCGTCGATCACATAGTTCCACCCGTCACCCTCCTCCGGCTCGCGGCCAAGGAACGATGGGTCGATGCTGGGCACGAACAGCCGGTCGAGCTTCTCGCCGAAGAACATGCAGCTGGCGGGTAGCCTGGTGGGCATTTCGATCACCTGCTTCACCTCGCCCTCGGGCGACAGGCGCAGCACCACGCCGCCCTCGCAGATCGCCGTCCACAGGTCGCCATCGGCGGACACGGTGCAGCCATCGGGGATCGGGCCATAGTCGCTGGTGTCGAAGAACGCGCGCCGGTTCGTGGCTGTGCCGCTCGCCATGTCGTAGTCGTAGGCGTAGATCAGATGCGCCATGCTGTCGGCGTGATAGAGCGTGGCGCCATCGGGCGACCAGCACGGGCCATTGCCGAGCGTCAGCCCGCTATCGAGCTGACGGATCGTGCCCCGATCGAGCGCGAACAGCCCGCCCACTGGCTCGCTCGCCTTGCGGTGGCTGGTGCCGAAGATGAAGCGGCCCGCCCGGTCGACCTTGCCATCGGCAAGCTGGATGGCCGGATTGGCCGGATCGATCAGCGCCAGCGGCTCGACCGCGCCGGTGGCGAAGTCGAGGCTATGCACCCCGTTAACCAGCGCCACGATAGCCCCGCCCTGCTCGCGCAAGGCCATCGAGCCGATCATGTCGGGGACATCCCACTGCCGGTGATCGCCCGAGGCCGGATGCCAGCGAAACACCTTCTGCGCGAGGATATCGATGTAGAACAAGGCCTGTTCGGCCACGTCCCACAAGGGCCCCTCGCCCACCTGACAGCGCGGCAGGTCCAACCTCGAAATTCGCATCGCCCTCTCCTCTCTCGCGAGAGGTTACTAACGAGCGTTACGATTATAACAAGTACCTGCTGCTCAGACGGCGCCGTGACAGTGTTTGTACTTGTTGCCCGAGCCGCACGGACACGGCGCGTTGCGGTTGATGTTCTGGTCCTTGTAGGGATCGCTCGTCTCCGCGCCGCCGGGGCCGACGGCCGCCACGGGCGAACCCGCCAGCGAGCCGAACAGCGGCGCAAACCGGGCCGATCCGTCGCCGTCGTTCGAATTGTCCTCGCCCGAGAACGGGTCGATATGGCCGGTGAGGAAATCGGGCAATTCGGGCAGCGCCGCCTGCTGGGCGGGCTGTGCAACCCGGAACTGCGCAGTCAGCAGCACGCGAGTTACATCCTCGCGCAGCGTATCGAGCATGTTCTCGAACAGGCCGAAGGCTTCCTGCTTGTACTCGTTGATCGGCGTCTTCTGCGCATAGGCGCGCAGGAACACCACTTGCCGCAGCGCGTCGAGCGTGGCGAGGTGTTCCTTCCAGTGATGGTCGAGCCGTTCAAGCAGGATACCCTTCTCGTTGGCGTGCCACACCTCCGTGTCGAACTGCGCCACACGCTCGGCGAGCTTTTGCTCGGCGATTGTTTGCAGGCGTTCCTCGATCAGCTCGGGGTCGACGTGCTCTTCCTCCAGCCATTCGTCGAACGGCGGGGTTTCGCCCATCACGTCCTCAACCTTGGCCTTCAGTGTCTCGATGTCCCACTGCTCGGGATAAGAGCCCGGCGGGCAGGCACCCGCCACGATGGCATTGATCGCGTCGCGGCGCATTTCCTCGACCACGTCATCGACCTTCTCGGAGTCCATGATCTCGGCGCGCTGGTCGTAGACCACGGTGCGCTGGTCGTTCATCACGTCGTCGTATTGCACGACCTGCTTGCGCATCTCGTAGTTGCGCGCCTCGACCTTCTTCTGCGCGGTCTCGATGGCCTTCGAAAGCCACTTCGAGCCGATCGCCTCGCCGTCTTCGAGGTTCGAATTCATCATCTTGGCGAACAGCGTATCCGGCCCGAAGATGCGCAGGAGGTCGTCCTCCAGACAGAGGTAGAAACGCGACAGGCCGGGGTCGCCCTGACGGCCCGAACGGCCACGCAGCTGGTTGTCGATGCGGCGGCTTTCGTGGCGCTCGGTGCCGAGCACGAACAGACCGCCCGCTTCCTTCACCCGCGCCTTTTCGGCGGCGATCTCTTCCTTGATCCGGGCAATGGCGGCGTCCTTCTCGGGGCCGTCTTCGAGATGGCTCAGCTCATCGCCGATGCGGAAATCGAGGTTGCCGCCGAGCTGAATGTCGGTGCCGCGCCCGGCCATGTTGGTGGCGATGGTGACGGCGCCGAAACGCCCCGCCTGCGCCACGATATGCGCTTCCTGCTCATGCATACGGGCGTTGAGGACGTTGTGCTTCACGCCCTCCTTGTCGAGGAACTGGCTGAGCAGCTCACTCTTCTCGATCGAGACCGTGCCGACCAGCACCGGCTGGCCGATTTCCTGCTTCTCCTTGATCGCCTTGGCGATGGCGGCGAACTTGTCGAGCGTGTTCTTGTAGAACTGGTCTTCCTCGTCGACGCGCGCGATCGGCAGGTTGGTCGGGATCTCGGCCACGTCGAGCTTGTAGATATCGAAGAACTCGGCCGCCTCGGTGGCGGCGGTGCCGGTCATGCCCGAAAGCTTGGGGTACATGCGGAAGTAGTTCTGGAAGGTGATCGAGGCCATGGTCTGGTTCTCGGGCTGGATCTCCACGCCCTCCTTCGCCTCGACCGCCTGATGCAGACCGTTCGACCAGCGGCGGCCGTCCATCATGCGCCCGGTGAACTCGTCGATGATGACGACCTTGTCGTCCTTGACGATGTAGTCGGTGTCCTTCTTGAACATCTTTACCGCGCGCAGGGCCTGGTCGAGATGGTGGACGACCTGGGTGTTCTCGACATCGTAAAGATTGTCGGTCGCCAGCAGCCCGGCGGCGAGCAGGCGCTGCTCCATGATCTCGACGCCGTCCTCGGTCAGCTGGACGCTGCGGGCCTTTTCGTCGGTCTCGTAGTACTCTTCCTCAAGCTGCTTCACCACGGCGTCGATGGCGAGATACAGCTCGGACTTGTCCTCGGTCTGGCCGGAGATGATCAGCGGGGTGCGCGCCTCGTCGATCAGGATCGAGTCGACCTCGTCGACGATGGCGAAGTTGAAGGGCCGCTGCACCATCTGGCTGCGCGAATGCTTCATGTTATCGCGCAGGTAGTCGAAGCCCAGCTCGTTGTTGGTCGAGTAGGTGATGTCGGCGGCATAGGCCTCGCGGCGGGCGTGCTCGGGCAGGTTGGGCACGATCACGCCCACGCTCAGGCCGAGGAACTCGTAGAGCTTGCCCATCTCCTCGGCGTCGCGGCGGGCGAGGTAATCGTTGACGGTGACGACGTGGACGCCCTTGCCCTCGATGGCGTTGAGGTAGGTCGCAAGCGTTGCCATCAGGGTCTTGCCTTCGCCGGTCTTCATCTCGGCGATCTGGCCGCGATGAAGCACGATGCCGCCGATCAGCTGCACATCGAAATGGCGCATCCCATAAACGCGCTTCGAGGCTTCGCGCACGGTGGCGAAGGCCTCGGGCATCAGGTCGTCAAGCGACTGGCCCTCTTCGAGTTTCTGACGGAACTTTGCGGTTTGCGCACGCAGCTCGTCGTCGGAGAAATCGACCAGCTGCTCTTCCAGACCATTGATTCGGGCGACGATTTTCTCAAGCTGCTTGATGTACCGGTCGTTGGAGGAGCCGAACAGGGACTTGGCGATAGACTGCCACATGGGGTGGATTCCTGACTGTGAATATGGAGGAGCCGCGCGGGCAAGCGGCGCGGCGGAAAACGCGTGCGGTAAAGGGCGCGCCGAAGCGCGGGAGGCGCTATTCCAGCGCGCGGTCTGCCTGAAGCTGGACCGTGGGGCTCCACACGACGACCGGACGCCCGGCGCACGGACGCGCCATCGGAACCCGGGCCGCCTTGCCGGCCGACAATTCGAGCGGTGCTGCAACGATAGTCGAGCAGTCGCCGCTGTCTGCGGCTTCCGCCATCGAGACGACGCCCGCCTCCACCGCACGCGCAGGCTCTGCGACAAGCGCAAAGCCCGACATCACGGCAAGCAGGGTCAAAAGACGGCGAAGCATTATGGGTTCAAATAGCGATTGTTGAGGCGAAGTCCATCACCAGGCGCTGCTTTTGCGCAATGCCGGGGTGCGGAACACTAATCCTGCAGGATCTGGTGCTCGACTGTAATTGTCGTGCGGATCACAGCGCGCACGGCATTGCCTTCGGCATCACGAACGGGCTCGAAGGCAACGCCAGCGGGACACCGCGGCTGTGTCACAGCGGCAGGCATAGTGCCTACTAACGCGCAATCGCTTACCGTGCCATCGGCACCCAAAGTCACTTCCATTGTGACCGATCCCGGCTCGGGCACGGACGGCAAGGAATCGTCGAAACCAAATACCACGCTCGTGCGGTGAAGCCCGTTTACAGGCCGGCCGTTGACATCGCGGGCCGGCTTGAACTTCCCCCGCTGTGTCAGCCTCACGCATACGACTTCGTCCATCGGAGCATAGCCGCTCGTTTCGACAATGCGGCAGTTTTTGACTTGTCCATCGGCGTCAATAGCAAGCTCTGCGCGAACAATACCTCCGGTCTCATGCTGATACAGGTCCGGAGGCCAATCTTCCGAGGTAACCCATGTCGATCTGTCACCGACAGGCACCGGGTCGGACGGGACTTCGTCCCTCGCCTGCAATGGCGTTGCAAGCAAGGTGCCCACTACAAGCGCCGGTCCAGCGCAATATCCTGCAATTTTCCGCATTGCCAAGCGGTAACGTCGCGAGACTTTCCGGTAAAGTACTTCGCGGCCTTTCTGTTCGTTGTTGAAGCTGCCTCGCTGTTAAATTACTGGCCTCGCATGGACATCGCCACTTCGCCGCTCGCAAAACCCTTCCCCGCCATGGAGCCTGTCGCCGGCGTCACGCTGCGCGTGGCGCGTGCGCATTACAAGACGTGGGACCGCTGCGACCTGACCTATGCCGAACTCGCCGAAGGCACCGCCGTTGCGGGCGTATTCACGCGCAATGTCTGCTGTTCGTCCGAGGTCGAGCTGGGGCGCGAGCAGGTGAAGCTGGGGCACGCGCGGGCGCTGGTGGTCAATGCGGGCAATTCGAACGCCTTCACCGGCTATCGCGGGCGCGATGCGGTGGAGCAGATCATGGCGCAGGTCGCCGCGCATCTGGGTTGCCAGCCTGCGGAGGTGTTCGTCTCCTCCACCGGAGTGATCGGGGTGCCGCTGCCCAAGGACAAGGCCGAAGCGGGCGTCGCTGCCGCACTCACCGCCGAGCCGTGCTCGTTCGAGGCGGCGGCCGAAACCATCGGCACCACCGACACCTTCGCCAAGGGCGCCAGCGCCACGGCGATGATCGGCGAGACAAAGGTTACGATCAACGGCATCATCAAGGGCTCGGGCATGATTGCGCCCGATATGGCGACGATGCTCGGCTATATCTTCACCGATGCGGCGGTGGAGCCTGCCTTCCTGCAGGCTTGTCTCTCTGCCGCCAGCGAGCCGACCTTCAACTGCATCACGGTCGACAGCGATACCTCGACCAGCGACACGGTGCTCGCCTTCGCGACCGGCAAGGCGGGCAATGCCCCGCTCGCGCATGGCGATGACGCGGGGGCCGACGCCTTTGCCGCCGCGCTGCACGATGTCTGCCGCCAGCTCGCCCATCTGGTGGTGCGTGACGGCGAAGGCGCGAGCAAGTTCATCGCCGTGACCGTCGAGGGCGCGGTATCGGATGAGAGCGCGCGCAAGGTCGGGCTGGCGATTGCGAACTCGCCCTTGGTGAAGACCGCCATCGCGGGCGGCGATGCCAACTGGGGCCGCGTGGTGATGGCGGTCGGCAAGGCGGGCGAGCCGGCAGACCGCGACAAGCTCGGCATTGCGTTCGGCGGGGTCTGGGCGGCGAAGGACGGCCTGCCCTTGGCCGACTATGACGAAACCCCGGTTGCCGAGCACCTGAAGGGCGACGAAGTGGACCTGACTGTCGATCTCGGCCTTGGCGAGGGGACCGCCACCGTGTGGACCTGCGATCTCACCCACGGTTATATCGCAATCAATGCCGATTACCGCTCGTAATACTCCCCTCCCGTTCACGAGAGGGGCAGCGAGACTTGCAAGCTTGCTTGCTAGTCGCAGCGGGGTGGGCCTGGCGGCCCAATCCCACCCCCAGCCCCTCCCGCAAGCGGGAGGGGAGTTTTGAGCGACATTATGGCCTTACATGCAGAGGTAGAAGCCCTGCTGCGCGACGTGACCGAACGCGCCATCCTCCCGCGCTTCCGCAACCTTGCCGAGGGCGAGGTCGAGGACAAGGGCGGCAACGACCCGGTCACCGTGGCCGACAAACAGAGCGAGGAAATGCTGGCCGAAGGTCTGGCGCAGATCATGCCCGGCCTCGCCATTGTCGGCGAAGAGGCGGCCCATGCCGATCCGCAGGTGCTCGAAGGGCTCAAGAGCGACTGCTGGATCATCGACCCCATCGACGGCACCCGCAACTTTGCCGCCGGTAAGCCGCCGTTCGGCATCCTGCTCGCGATGGCCTCAGGCGGAGAAGCGCACACGGGGTGGATCTACGACTGCCTTTCCGGTCGCCTGTGCGTGGCGCACAAGGGCAAGGGCGCCTTCGTGAACGGCGAACGGATCACTGCCCTCCGCACCGGTGAAACACCGCCCGTCGCGGCGATCTCGCTGCTGTTCATGGACGAAGCCAAACGCGCGGCGATGACCGATCATATCGCCCCGCACTACCGCCTCGTCGACGTGCCCTACTGCGCCGCCGAACAATATCCGCGGCTTGCGCTGGGGACCAACGATGTGTCGATCTTCGAGCGCACCTTGGCATGGGACCATGCCGCCGGGGCGCTGTGGCTCAACGAAGCGGGCGGAAAGGCCGCGCGGCCCGATGGCTCGGCCTACCGGGTCGACCAATGGGAGCGCAAAGGCCTGATCGGCGCCGCCTCGCCCGCGCTGTGGGACGACATGGCCGAACGGCTCTCTGCCCTGCCCTGACCATCATGCTCCCCTCCCCTTGGGGAGGGGCTGGGGGGTGGGGGCTCGACGCTGGCTCGCTCGGAACCCCCATCCCAACCCTTCCCCAAGGGGAAGGGCTTTGCGCGCTCTAGCCCGCAATTGACCCGGGCCGACGGGTCAAATCAGAGGTTGCTCTCAAGCCAGTTCTTGAGCGCGTTCTTCGGCGCCGCGCCCATCTGGTGCGCGACCACCTTGCCGCCCGAGAACAGCGCCAGGAACGGGATCGACTGCACGCCCATCTGCCCGGCGACATCTGGGTTCTCCATGATGTCCATCTTCACGATCTCGACCTTGCCGGCGAGTTCGTCTGAAATCTCTTCGAGCGCCGGGGCGATCATCTTGCACGGGCCGCACCAGTCGGCCCAGAAGTCCACCAGCACGGGCTTGTCGGCCTCGAGCACGTCGGACTGGAAGCTGGCGTCGGTCACTGCTTTGGTTGCCATCGAAAATCTCCTTGTCTTTCGTGCAATCTAGTCATTGCCCGTGGCGGGACAATAAGCACGGGGCATAGCTTTATTCGGTGCCCGCGAAGCCGGGCTTGTGCGCTGCCAGCACCGCCTCGGGCAAGGCGATCAGGCGCGGAACCTGTGTATAGAGCACGGCGGCCTCCACGCTGCGCCCCGGATAGATCACCTCCAGCGCCGCGACATAGGCCGCCATCTGCGCAAGCGTCGCCTGCGGCACCTCGGCCAATTCCGAGGGCGGACGGCGCGCGGTCTTGAAATCGGCGACAACAATGCGCTCGGGCGTCACCAGCAGCCGGTCGACCGTGCCCGCGACCACCTCGCTCCCTACCACGGCGGCAAGCGGCACCTCGGCCAGCGCCTCGGGGCCGAACAGCGCGCGCCACTCGGGCTCGGCCAACACGGCC
>NZ_QXFM01000073.1 GCF_003584015.1 Aurantiacibacter xanthus | reverse complement strand
TAGCACTACTTTGGCAGAAATCTGATTTTTGGGATTCCCAAGGTGGGATTCCAGTGATTCATAGGGAGCCAGCTTTTCGAAGGGGCTGGCGATGGATACGGATTGGCGTGGCGAACTGGACGAGTGGTTGGCACCGTTTGTAGCGGCGTTGCGACACAAGACGCGTGGCCGGATGTGTCCGGCGTATATCGCGGGACTGATCGGCCCGGGGGATCGCAAAAGCATACAGCCGATGGCCGCCCGGACAGATGATGTCAGCTACGATCGGCTGCATCATTTCATCGCCAGCGGCGTGTGGGACGAAGCACCGCTGGAGGCAGCTCTGCTCGCCGAGGCCGACCGGCAGGTAGGCGGCGAGAAGGCCTGGCTGATCATCGACGACACGGCGCTGCCCAAGAAGGGGCGCCATTCCGTCGGCGTGGCGCCGCAATATGCGTCGGCACTGGGCAAGAATGCCAACTGCCAGACGCTGGTGTCGGTGACGCTGGCATCTGGCGAAGTCCCCATCATGGTCGGCCTGCGCCTGTTCCTGCCCGAGAGCTGGACCGGAGACGTGGCCCGCCTGGAACGGACTGGAGTTCCTCTCGATTGCTGCCCCTACAGGACCAAGCCCGAGATCGCGCTCGCTGAGATCGATCGGGTCGGCGCTGCGGGTGTTCGTTTCGGCTGTGTCCTGGCGGATGCGGGCTATGGCATGTCCGCACCGTTCCGACAGGGGCTGAGTGAGCGCGGGCTTGCATGGGCGGTGGGCATACCTTTCAGACAGAAGGTCTACCCCGCCGATGTTGGGATGATCTTCCCGATCGCTGGAAGAGGTCGCCCTCGCAAGAACGCCATCCCCGACGCAAAATCGATATCCGCCAAGGCAATGCTGGAGATGGCAAGGTGGCGCAAGGTGAGTTGGCGGCGCGGGACCAAAGGGCCACTCTCGGCGCGGTTCGCTGCCGTTCGCGTGCGTGTCGCCGATGGTCCGCCCCAGCGCATCCGGGACATGGGTGCGCAACATCTGCCCGGCGAGGAGGTGTGGTTGGTCGGGGAGCATCGCTCGACTGGCGAGCGCAAATACTACCTCTCCAACCTGCCTGCCAGCACGCCAATCAGGCAGCTTGCCGGCGCCATCAAGGCCCGCTGGGTCTGTGAGCAGGGGCATCAGCAACTCAAGGAAGAACTCGGCCTCGATCACTTCGAGGGTAGATCATGGAAGGGGCTGCACCGACACGCGCTGATGTCCATGATCGCCCTGGCCTTCTTGCAGACCCAGCGCCTCAAGCAGGCCAAGGGGGAAAAAAAGGACTGCCGGTCCGCCTCCACAGCCGAGCTTACCAGCGATCAGACAGGCCATCATTGACCGCTTCTCCAAGCCACCGGATCGGCCATGCCCGCACTGCGGTCGCTGCATATCTGACCCGACACCAGAAAATCTGCCAAAGTAGTGCTAGCTGGCGGCTCCGTAGCTATCATCACAAATGCCCTGGTCGCCGGGGTTGGCTCGCGGACCGCCAGAGACAGTTCGAAAGCGGCTTCCGGCGCGGCTATTGCGCGATATGTAATGCGATCCGGCCGAAAGTCCGCCATGCTCTCGGGGACTATGGACACGCCTGCGCCCACCGCGACAAGCGACAGGACAGCATGCATGCCATGCGCCTCCTGCATGATCCTCGGCGCAAAACCGGCGTCAGCGCACAAGCGGATCACCTGAAGATGAAAGCCACGCCCCTCGATCATCGGCCATAGAATGAATGCCTCATCCGCAAGGTCTGCAAGCGTCAGCCTGTCTTGCCTCGACAGAGGATGGTCAATCGGCAGGGCCATGCAAAGCCGGTCGTGATCGAAGCCGTGCAGTTCGATCCCCTCCGCATCGGTCAGCGGGGGAATGATGATCGCGGCATCCAGGGTACCGTTCAGAAGACCGACGATCTGGGTTGCCGTGGTCGCCTCTCGCAATTCCAGGCGCACATCAGGCCGCGCCTGACGAAACGCTCTTACCGTATCGGGCAATCGTCCATAGAGCGCGCTGCCGACATAGCCCAGCCGGACAAGGCCGGTGAGGCCGGCTGCGGTCTCCTGCGCCATGCGGATCGCGTAATGCGCCTGACGAAGCGTCTCACGCGCTTCACGGAGAAAGGCATGACCTGCGGCGGTCAGGCCCAGAATCCGGTTGCCGCCACGCTCGATCAGACCGACGCCCAGATCCTCTTCCAACCGTTTGATCGCAACCGTCAACGGCGGCTGGGACATGCCGAGGCGGTGAGCCGCCCGATGAAAATGCCGCTCCTCCGCGACGGCGACGAACTGCTCCATCTTGCGCAGGTCGATCATACCGCGGCCCGACGCAAGCGGCGCTCGTGATATATTATACATATCGTAATCCTATTTATTCACTATTGGACGTATCGTAGCGCTTTGGCCATCCTCCGCGCAACGAAGGAGGCCATGATGAGCCAAGTGGATTTTCGCGGACGCACTGTCCTCATAACCGGAGCGGGCCGGGGCTTGGGCCTCGCCTATGCGAGAGCGGTCGGAAAGCTCGGCGCGACTGTTCTGCTGCACGATGTCGGCGCGGATACGGATGGAACCGGCACCGAGCCGGCGATTGCGGAAAACGCCGCCGCAAGCCTTTCCTTGGAAGGGATCACCGCGCACCCCTTCCACACCCCCATAAACACGCGCGATGATTGCCATACGCTGGTGCGCAATTGCCTGACCGTAAGCGGATGCCTTGATGCGGTGATCCATAATGCCGGCTGGGTGGGCTACGAGCGGATCGAGGATATTCAGGATGCCTCCTTCGACCACATGATGACGGTCACGGCGAAGGCGCCGTTATGGATCGCTCAAGCCGCATGGCCCGGCATGCGTGAGGCTGGCTACGGCCGGATCGTGCTGACGACTTCCTGCCGCGCTCTTTATCCGCAATATGTCCAGAAGGGTCTTGCTTCCTACGCCGCCGCCAAGATGGCCGCCGTCGGCATCATGAACGTGCTGGCGGACGAAGGGGCTGCGCATGGCATTATCGTCAATGCGGTTTCTCCGGTTGCGAAGACCCGGATGTGGGGCGTGGAGGGCGAACCGGACGAACTGAAGCCCGAAGCCGTCGCGCCGGGTGTAGCCTTCCTTGCCTCCGCCGCATGTTCAGAAGGAGGCTGGATACTGCGGGCCGCGAACGGGCAGTTCCATGCAACTCGCTTGGTTGAGGCCGAGGGGATGGATTATCCGCGCGACCTGCGCGCGGTCCATGCCGGCACTCCAGCCGAAGTGGCTACGGCATGGGATCAGATTGCCGTCCTTGCGCAGGAGCCGCGATCATGACCGCCGCCCCCGATTTCAAGATTGCAGTCAGAACGAACGCGATCATTGGCGAAAGTCCCATCTGGAGCGCGCGGCGCAACCGGTTGCTGTGGGTCGACATAATGGGCAGGCAGGTCCACAGCTACGACCCGGCAACCGGGCATGATGACATCATCGACGTTCCGGGCGATGTCGGCCTGCTGGCAGAGAGCGCCACGGGCCAGATCGTTCTGGGCCTGGGCTGCGAGCTGGCAAGCCTTGGAGCGGATGGCCGCATCGAACGCTTCGCACGCGCCCCAAATGCCGATCAGGCATTCCGGTTCAACGACGGGAAATATGATCGCCAGGGTCGCCTGTGGACCGGGCTAATGAACAAGGAAGGACAGAAGGGCGTCGGTATCCTTTACCGGTTCGATCCGGATGGAACGTGGCATATAGCCGATACCGGCTTCGATCTGCCCAATGGCCTGGAATGGAGCCGGGATGGCCAGACACTCTATTACACGGACTCGCACAAGGGGGAGATCTACGCCTACGACTTCGATCCGGCCACAGGCGAAATCAGCAACCGCCGCCTGTTCTTCGGCATGGACCCCAAGGAGGGAAAGCCCGATGGCTTGACGATGGACAGTACCGGCCATCTTCTCAGTGTTCTGTTCGACGGATCGGCCATCGCCCGCATTGCTCCTGACGGCTCTCTTGAGCGTCTGATCCCTCTCCCTGTGCCGCGCCCGACGAGTTGCTCTTTTGGCGGAGATGGCCGGACTTTGTTCGTAACCACGGCCCGGATCGGTCTGACAGACGAACGCATTGCCTGCGCTCCGGCCTCAGGGGCGCTTCTGGAAGTCGACTATGAGGAGGCGGTATGATGAAGGACGACCATCTGTCTCGCCACGATGAAAGTAGCGAAACCCGATGCAAATGTCAGCTTGGCCACGACAGTTGCCGAAAAGCCTTCAGCAGCAGAATGGACGCAAGCCCATTCTTCAGTTTCGGAGGGCTATAGCGTATCTGTAGTTCTCTGAGCCGTCGGATTCGGCTCACAATAACCAGCCGAGCGGAACGAAGAGCTGGGTCTGTCGGGTGCGAAAAATGGCAACCGCCGGGACTTTGGACTCGGCAGCGCGAAGACGATATCACTGAAGCTGGCGCGAGAGCGCGCGCATGAAATCCGCACCCGGGTCGAGATGGGCCTCGATCCTGTCTTCGAGCGGCGCAAGGCTGCCGGCATTCCGACTTTTCGCGAGGCGGCGGCCAAGGTGCTCGCGCAGCACCGCAAGACCTGGCGCAATGCGAAGCACGAGCATCAGTGGCTGCGGACGCTTGAGACGTATGTCTTCCCGCACATCGGCAATCAGCAGGTGAACGACATCACCGGGCCGATGATGCGCAATGTCCTTGCCCAGATCTGGCTCAGCAAGCCCGAGAGCTGCTGTTCTACCTCAACCGCGCCCCAAGCACCCATCCGCGCAGCGGTTCGTGCTCCGACCAGCTTAAGCCGTTCCGTCACAGGCAAGTGAACGACCGATTGCAGTTAAACCGGACACGACGTGTTCCACCCGACCTCTAAACACTCATCTTGGCTCGTTTGATCGAGGCATCAGATCTACCATTCAATCGCCGCCGACGGTGCAAGGCCGACAAGATATCCGATCACCAGCACGCCGACGAAAGTCAGGAGCGCCAAGGCGGGATAGGCCCATGGCCCCATCCCCTGAAGCCAGACCCGGCCCAGGCCCGAAGAGCTATCCTGTCGGCCTGCGCAAGCTTCCCGATGCAGGCGCAGGCTGGACACTATGATGCCCGCGACAGAAAGACCGGTCAGCATCAGCCCGAAACAGAACCAGAGCAGCTTCGTACTCAACCCGCCCCATGTGCCGAAATGCAGCGGATCCGCCATTTCGGAAATGCGTTGATGGACCGAAAGGTCTTCGCCGCGGATCGAATCCAGCACGCGATTGCTGGCCGGATCGATCCACACGGTGTTAGCCCGGTCGCGAACCAGAATAGCGTCGGCCTGCCCCATGATCGCGACGGGCGCCCCGGCGCGGCCCGGCAGCCGGATCTCACGAATCTCGAGCAACGGATTATGCGCTTTGGCCGCCGCAACCTGCGCATCAAGCTGGGAAAAACCCTGCATCTGCGCAACGGCCTTGCCTGTGTAAGAAGCGGCGGGAGCATCAGCGCCCAAGGATTCGATGAGATACCAAAAGCCGGTCATCGCGATCAGCGCTACGAACCATAGCGACCACAATCCAAGCAGGCGGTGAACATCGCCGAGCAACTGTCGGTTGTTCCCTCGCCTGCGTTTGGGCCATCTAAAGAAGCCCCGCCAGAAGCGCCGGTAGGAGACCAGCCCTGTCACCACCAAGACCGTCAGCAAAAGCGAAAATGCGCTGACCAGCCTGATCCCGATGAAATTGGGAAGCAGAAGGCGGCGGTGAATCTCGCAGAGCATGACCTGGATGTTCGTCCACGGGCCTATGCCTTGCACCCGCGCGTTATAGGGGTTCAACCATATGCGCATGAGCTCGCCATCGGGCTGCTCCACCCATGCTTCGGCCGCGAACCGGCTATTGGGCGGAGCTACGATTGAACGGATCGTGCTCTCTGGCAGGGCAGATTGCGCGGACATGGCGAGTTGGCCCCATGATGCGTGTGGGGTCGATGCTGGCGCCACACGCATTGCGGGCGTGGCCAGCCAGTCCAGTTCCGTGGAGATGGTGGCGAAGGTTCCGGTTGCCAGAATGGCGGCCAGAAGCAGGCTGAGCTTGAGGCCCGCCCACGCATGAATACGCCACCAGATTGATCGCCCCTTCGCCTTGCTCATGGTTGGTTAGAAATACCTGCGCACTTCAACGAAGGCGGTTCTTGGTCGCCCAGGGAAAGCACCGTTGGCAAGTCCAAAACCGGACACGGCATAGTATTTGTCGAAGATATTCTCCACCCGCAGCATGATGTCGACAAACGCCAACTTCTTGGTGATCGAACCATCAAACACGGTGAAAGGCTTCACCCGTTCGCCATCGAAGCCCAGCTGTTCCGATACATATTGCCCACCAAAGGCGAAGGATGTGTCGATCGCGCGGACATTATAGCGGGTCCAGAAACCGGCCTGATGGCGGGGCGCATTGACAAAGCGATTGCCCACCGCATTGCTGATCGATTGGCCCGGTGCCGTGCCGGTGATTTTGGTATCGTTGTAGCCGTAGTTCGCCAGTGCAACCCAGTCCGGGGTTATGTCCGCCGATATGCTGAACTCGAAGCCCTTGCTGGTCACTTCGCCAAGCGGAGCGAGCTGATCCTCACCGCTCACCTGGGGCAGCGATGTGTCGACCTGGAGCACGTTCTCGCGCACGATCTGGTAGACAGCAAAGTCGGTCTGGATCTTGCCGTCCAGCAAGGCGGTCTTCACGCCACCCTCAATTTGGGCACCGGTAACAGGGGCGAAAGGTCCGCCAACAATGGCGCGCTGATTGCCCGCACTCTGCGGTTCGAACGTATCGGACCAATTCACATAGACGGAGATGTCGGGACGCGGTTTGTATATCGCCCCGGCCCGCCATGTGGTGGCGTCCCCGCTTGCGGCTTCATTGCCCGGATAATTGCTATCCTTGAACCAGTCGTGGCGGACGCCGCCGACCAGGATGAACCGGTCCGCAATGACAATCTGGTCTTGCGCATAGAGGCCGTAACGGGTCCCACGCACACTGCTCAGATCATAGGATAGCGATGCCCGGCCATAATCCGCGGGCCCGGTCAGGCCATAGACGGGGTTCCGCAGCGACAAGCCCGGCACCGGGCCGCCAAGCTCCTCCGGATTGATTCGCAAGTCCTCGTAATCCGTGGTTTGCCGATTCCAGTCACCGCCGATCAGGATAGTATGCGCCATGCCCGCCAGTTCAGCCCGCCCGACCAGATTGCCGGCGAAGGAAAGACCCGTGATATCCATCGTATTATCGCGATACTGGCGGATCACCTTGTCGACGACATTATCCCCGTCGCTGTCATAGGGTGCGCCGGTCTGATGATAATTCTGATGCTCGTTGTATTGGAACCACCGGCTGGACACATTGGCCGAGATGGCATCGCTCAACTCTGTTTCCAACTGCGCCTGATAGACCTGGGCATTCAGCTTGACGAAATCAGTCGGCTCGTTGTGATTCCAGTTGATACTGGCAAGAAAATTGCCGGCCATGTCTGTGGGTATGCCCCGCAGCAACGCGCCTGGCAGGTCCTGATCATAGTAGGTCGCCTGCGCTGTCAGCTTGCTGCGTTCCCCCAGTTTGAACGTCAGCCCCCCATCCGCGACGAACGTCTTGCTTTCGGCGTGGTCCCGGAACTCATCGTAATGTTCGTAAAACAGGCTAGCCCGACCAGCGATGCCGCCATCGCTGGTCAGAGACCCTGTTATATCCCCGGATGCGCCGTAGCGATCATAGTTGCCGACGATGCCCCGGAGGTTGGCAGAGAATGTCTCGCTCGGTTTCTTGGTCACATAGTTGATCGTTCCGCCCGGTGCACCGGGGCCATAAAGCATCCCTGCCGGACCCTTCAGAAACTCGACACGCTCGACATTGAACAGTTGGGGCGCAGAAAAGCCGGAGAAGACGTCTCCCCTCAATCCGTCGTAATAGGCCCCGCCAATCTGGCGGAAGCCACGGAAGGTCACGCCTGCATAGGAAAAGTTACTCACACCTGCGACGTTGCGATAGAGCTCGGTGATCTGCCGCGCGCCCTGATCCTCGATCAGTTCCGCGTTCACGATGGTCACTGTCTGCGGGATGTTGAGAGGGTCGGCGGGTACTTTGCCGATCATTGTTTCCCGCACGCGATAATAGTTCTGCGCCCTACCAAGAACGACGATATCCGCGTCTGTCGTGTCAGCCTCTGCGCCTACGGAAGCGTCCTGTGCGCTCTCAGCGTAAACGACTGACGGCATCGTCATCAGGACGCCGCCTGCCAATAACTTCGATAAATGGCCACGAACCGCGCGTTCAATCCCACCCCATTGTCGCCGCATTCCATACTCCTTCACCGACGCGCCCCATTATGCTATTGCAAACATTTCGCAATAGCATAATTAACGAGATTGGTAATGCAACATGAAAGAAAGATGGCGCTCGCTTTTTCACGGTAAGCCCGTGAATCCCAAAAAATCTTCGCCCACCTTGTGGAAGGCCGACGATCCTCCTGACGTAAGTATCGGTGACGAAGGCGGCGTAGGTGAAGTCCGACAGCCACTGCATGTTCGGCGCTGGCGCATAGAACGGGCGGTTGACGTGATCGAGCGGACACGGTGCGGCCTTGTCGCTGATCGTCGTGCGTACTGGCTTGCCCCGGATCACCCCAAGCAACCCCACCTCGCGCATCAGCCGCGCGACCGTACAATGCGCAACCTCGGTCGGGACACCAGCACGCTTGCCGCTGTCGACCTCGGTTTTCTTTACTCACTCATACAATGTCTGCGGTGCGCAGCCAATCTTCTCCGCGATCGACACCACCGTGGCCCAGCGGGAAGGATAATCGCGCTCGTGATCGCTCACCATCCGCACAGCACGATCGCGGACCTCCGGTGCAAACTTGTTCGTTGTCGCGCCCATACTGGCCCCACCTTCTCAGGAGTTCGAGCCTCCGGCAAACCCGGCGCGGTTCATTCCTTTCCCGCAAAGGATCACGGGGCAAATTGGCCGATTCCACAAGCTTATCGAGTTCACTCGTCGTTACGGCATGGATCTCATCAAACGGTCGAAGAAACGGTGAAGGGATCATCACTGAAAAGAGCGGTTCTTCGCCGCACGCCTGTGGATCGCAGCTGGTGATTCTACCGCCCGGTCAGTGCCGCGCGACCACTTTGAGAGCCGGACGCGCGACCGATGACACGACCTCTTCGTCCGGTATGTCGACCTCGCACCGGTCGCGGCCAGCCGCCTTGGCGCGGTACAACGCGCGGTCGGCGCGGCGCAGAAGCTCGCTTGTCGTTTCACCTTTCTCCATCGTCGCCATGCCAATGCTCACGGTGATGGCATCAGTGTCCTTGTAAGCGAGCTGAGCAATTGCCAGGCGTATGCTCTCGACCACGAGAAGGGCCATACACCGCTCCAGCCGCAACAGCAGGACGAATTCCTCGCCGCCCAGACGCGCTGCACGGCCCGCAGAGGGCCGGTGGCGCTCGATACAGGCGGCGACTTCGCGTAGCACCTCGTCGCCGACGGCGTGGCCGAACCGGTCGTTGAAACGCTTGAAATGATCGACGTCGATGATCGCGACACTGAGCGGAAGCTGCATGTCGTCATCCTGTGCCGCGTCCAGCCACCGATCGAACGCCCGGCGATTGGGCAGGCCGGTGAGCGGATCCGACAATGCCTCGGTCTGGGTGGCCCTGACGACAGAATGCAGGAAACTGGCGACGACCAGCAGGCCGGCGGCAATCATCAACAGACCGCTGCTGGTCTGCGAGATGACGGCATAGATCGTGCCTGCAAAGTCCTCTTCGGTCGCGCCCGTTCCGAGCGTGATGGCAAAGGCCGCCTTCGCCCAGAAATGCAGGGCCGTTACGATGAACACCGCTACAAGACATCGATTGAGCAGTGATGGCGGCGCATGCCGTCGCAACGCCGCGGCACACAGTGCCGAACCAAGTGCAAACCAGCTCTGAAAGGATAGCTGGTACCAGATGGCATCGCGCGGCGCATCGATCGTCGCGATACGCCAGATGCAACCGCTGACCAGAATCGCGATCGCGATCGCCCACATCGGTCGACGCCGATGATAATGCGACAAGGCCAGCGCCATCGTGACCAACGCGGCCAGAAAGCCGATGAAGCCGACGGCTTGCATGACCGCGACGTTTCCGCCAAGCCAGATGCCAAGGTTCGCCAGCGGATCAAGCACGCCAAACGTATAGGAGAGTGCGAACCAGCGAGCGCGCCGGACCATCGGATAGGTTTGCGCGATGACCAGGAAGGCCCCGATGAACATCACGGCGACCAGCATATTGGTCAGGATAGGCAGAATGGCCTGAGGCATATGTGCGATGATGGTCCCGTCGGAAGAGGCCGCTTTGGGCGCGGCTGGCTCCGGAACCATCTTGCGCAGAGATACTTACGTTCGCGTAAACCTCTGCCTCTCAAGATACACTGCTCTGCGAACGGATTTCCAATTCAATCGCGCTGCGTTTCGATCATGCCTGAATGCCGGTCACCGCCGCGAGGTTTGGCAACGGCCTGACCATGTACAAAGGCAGGGTGCCGCCCTCGGATCGCGCGCGATAGGCTAACCCGAAATGAGCCGCCGCAACGCGGCAGCTCATCCCTCCATCAATCGTGGCGACAGCCCGGCCCTGCAGGTCTGCTCGCCCTGCGAACTGCGCGTAAAGACAGCCTCAGAATTCCGCAGAAACCTGCAGATACCAGTTCTGCGGCCGAGCGTAGATCTTCTCCGCATAGCCGAGAGTGCCGAGCGAAGCATTGCCCTGGATCATGTACTCCTTGTCGAACAGGTTGATGACGCCGGCCTGCAACCCAAAGCGATCGTTGATCTTCAGCCGTACAGATGCGTTGGCCACGAAGTAGCCCTCCTGCTCGATTTCCGGCACGCTGCCGGTGATGAACACCACGTCAGATGTGTACGACCCGTCAAACTGCGGCGTGAGCACGAAACCATTTCCGATCTCGATGTCGTAACCGATGGCGACGTTGCCCTGGAAGGACGGGGTCAGCGGCAATTCGTCTCCCGGCTGGACCGTCGCCGTCGCACCGGGCACCTCGGTAATCGACAGTATCTCGTCATCGAGAATGCTGATGCCAGCGTCGATGAACACGCCGCTTTCGAACGGGCGATAGCTTGCCTCGGCCTCGAACCCGCGAATGCGCGCCTCACCGGCATTGAACAGCAGCGGTACGACGCCCTGTCGGAAAACCAGCTGAATGTTGCCGTAGTCCGCCTGGAATGCGGCCATGTTGAGACGGAAGTCGCCCACCTCGATCTTGGCCCCGATTTCATAGCTGTCGACCGTTTCTTCATCGAACGGCACGGGCTCGAAGCCCGGCGGCGGCGCGTTGTAGCGCGTGTTGAACCCGCCCGACTTGAAACTGCGCGCGTAGGAAAGATAGGTGTTGAGCCAGGGTGCGACCTTGTAGGCCAGACTGGCCGAGCCAGTGAGGGCGTTGAATGTCTCCTGATTGGGCGTGGGGTAGATGAACAATGGCCCACCGTCGGGGATCGCCGTGTCAGGCAACGGGTCGGGATCGGGCAGCGTCGCCGGGAACAGGTTAAGCACCGTGCCCCGGAAGGTCTTGCGGTCTTCCGTGTAGCGCAGGCCGCCGCTCAACTCGAGAGCATCCGTAATCTCGTAGGATGCTTCCCCGAACACCGCCCATGAACGCGTTTCGAGGTCGGATAGTTGCAGGTCGCGCGATCCCGGCCCGCCGTTGAGGAGGGAAGTGATGACCGGCTCAGTCGGTGGGAACGACAACGGGACCGTGGCGCGTTCAAACGTATCCTCGTCGAAATAGTAGGCCCCGAGAATGGCATTGAGCGGTCCGCCGTCGTACTGCACCTGCAGTTCCTGGCTGAACTGTTTGGAATCTCCGGCCACGTCGGTGGTGATCAGCAAGAGCGGCGTGTTGTCCGCATCACGGATGCCGCGCGACTGGGTTGAACGATAGGCCGTAATACTCTTGAGGAGCACACTGTCCGAGACGTTGAGCGTGGCGGTGCCGGAAACACCCCAGACCTCGGACGTACTCAGAACGTCAGCCGTGCCGCCGTTGATGAAATTGCCGCGGTTCTGGAAGTCGTTGGCACAGCGTGCATCGTCGATCAGGGGAACGTTCGGCGCCCCGAAACGCGGATCGCCGGGTTGCAGCGGCGCAAACGGGATCGTGGCACCCGGACAACCCGCAGCAACGCTGACGATGGCCGCAACCGGCGCTTTCTCGTTGATGCCAGCGAATACGAACGGCGCGCCGTTTTCATCCCGCTTGGTGTAGTCTGCCCTTAACTGCAGCTCGAAGTCCGGCGTAGGCTCGAAGCGGAGCGCCCCGTTGACGGTCACGCTGTCTTCGTTGCCGAGATCAAGCCCATCGAATGCGCGGATCACGTACCCGTCGCGTTGGCGGAACCCGCCGGAGACGCGTGCAGCAACAGTGTCGGAAATCGGCAGGTTGAAGGCCGCAAAGCCTTCCGCCAGGTTATATTCTCCGATCCGGAACCTGCCGCGAGCCGACAGTTCGTTGAACCTGGGTTCGCGCGTCTTGACGAGGATCGCACCGCCGATCGTATTGCGACCGAAGAGTGTGCCTTGCGGGCCGCGCAGCACTTCGACACTTTCGATATCGCCGAAGTCAATCGTACCGCCAACAGCGCGGCCGACATAGACTTCGTCGATGTAGATACCGACGCCGGGATCAACCGCTGCCGTGGGATCGAGCTGACCGACACCGCGAATGAAAACCACCGAGGAAGCACTGTTGCCCGACAGCTGGCCCGCAGGCTTGAATTGCAGGCTGGGCGTAATGCGTTCGAGATCGGACGTCTGCTGAATCTGGCGATCCTGCAACGTTTCGGCGGAGAAGGCCGAGATCGCGACCGGCGCTTCCTGCAACGATTCCTCGCGTCGGCGAGCGGTCACAACGATCATGGCCTCGGGCGCCGGAGCCGCACCCGCCCGCGCTTCACCTTCGCTTTCCACACCCTGAGCCATCGCCGGTCCCGCAAAGCCAGCAGCAGCAGCCGACAGAGCCAGCATGGCTGCGCCAGACAGGAAATCTATCTTTGTCCAGGTACCCATCATCGTGATCCTCTGCAGCGGTTGAATCTCTCGCTCAAATCGCGATGTCGTTGACTGCAAGAAAGTATGCTTATCGTCAATAACTACTTTTTTGGGTATCGATGGCGGGCGTACTGGCAAAATCGCCAAAACTGCGTGAAGGAAAGCAACTGAAAATGGAGGAGCGGCCTTTGGCGACACGGTCTGATACCAAAATTACACTTTTCGATCGCACCTTCGACTACGGGCAGCTCCCCGAGTTGATGGGCTTTCACCTGCGCCGGGCAAGCATTGTCGATTTCAGCACCTTTTCAGAAGAGATCGGGGACCGCGCGATCACCCCGTTGCGCTATTCGGCACTCGAAGTGATCGGAGCAAACCCTGGTCTGCGGCAGACGCAGCTCGCCGCCATCCTGGGGCTGAGCAAACCCGCCGCCACCTTGGCCATCGATTTCTGGGAGGCGCGAGATTGCCTTGCCCGTCGCCGGATACCCGAAGATGGCCGGGCGCGAGGCATCCACCTGACGCCGGAGGGGCAACGAACACTGGGTGAACTGCGCAGGCAGGTTGCGCTCCATGATCAAGCGCTGACCGCATCACTTTCGGAACCCGAGCTTCGTGCGCTCCACAGTGCGCTCAGGAAAATCATCGAGAGTGGCGGCGGCGCCATGTGACGGGCATGTAAGCCCGAACGGAAGAGCTTGATCGAAGACTCTGCGCGCATCGACACGCGCCGGCATAGCGGCCGTTCATTCCGCTTTTGCAATTCTGGCGCGTGAAAGCAGACGAACAGCAAATGGCCCAGCTTCCGCCGCCAATCCCAGGTTTCCGCACGGAGATACTGACAACTCCAGGGGAGGGGCATGCCCCTCCCCTCGATACGGCTAAAAGCGCTTGGTCGCTGTCACTGACCATTCACGCGGGCGGCCAGGCTGGCCAGCCACCGATCCCTGCCCGAGGGACTGATCGAACGAAGTCACCAGATGATACTTGTCGAAAATATTGGTGACCGCGAGGGAAATGTCCAGATCGCCTTCCCCGTTGCGCCAGGTGAGGCGAGCCGTGGCAAGGGTATAAGAAGGGATGAAGTTGCTCGGGGCGTTGTTGGCGGCCGTGTAAAGGCCTGATTGATAGGTCACGTCAAACCGCGGCGTGAGCGATGAACCACCCGGCAGCATCGCCTCGTACTGTGCGCCGATGCTCCATTTCCATTCGCTGGTGAAGGGCGCAACATCACCCAGCTTGACACCCTGCGGCCCACTCGCCGCAGCCGCAATGCTGGTATACTCGAAATCAATATAACTCAGCGATCCATCGATCAGCATGCCGGCAAGCGGGCGGATCGTGGTTTCCGCCTCGAAACCTTTAACATCGGCATCGCCCGCATTGGCGGTCATCGAACAAGGTGCCACCGCATTGCCGGGCGTGAAGGCCGGGCAGGAAGTCAACACCATTTGAATGTCACGGTAGCGATTGTAATAGGCTGAAAGATTGAGCCGGACCGCACGGTCGAGAAAGTCGCTCTTCAGGCCGATTTCATAGGCATTGATGCTTTCCGAACTGAACGGCTGTACCTGGCTTGCGAAATAAGGTCGGGGATTGATCCCGCCCCCCTTGTAACCCGTCGAGAATTGAACATAGGTCATCAGGCTGGGCGTCCATTCGTATTGAAGGTTGGCCCGGTAATCCCAGCGATTTTCGCTATACTCGCCCGTCAGGCCATCGAGCGGACCCACCACCGGCTGACCAACCGAACCATCGGCAAAACGGCGCGAGAAGGTGTAATCCTTGTTCTCATGCGTGCGGCGCACACCGGCATTGACCGTGAGACCATACAGCACTTCCCAGGATGCATGGGCGAAGAATGCCAGCGATTCGGCGGGTACGTCATCGCCAAGACTGGCAAATTGCAGCCTAGCGTAGCGGATGTCCTGCACGTTCGCGAAGCTGGTCTTCATGTGGCTGTAGTAGCCGCCAACGGTATAGTCGATCGCATCGTTGGCCAGAGTACCACTAAGGCGCAGTTCCTGACTGAAAAAGTCGGTGGAAATGTCAGTCGAAGAGCCGTTCACCGGCAAAGGCGAAAGATCGGCATCCGCACCGTAAGAACTGTCGAACGACCGATAACCGGTGATCGATTTCAGCTGGAGATTGTCAGTCAGCGCAAGATCGATCGTGCCAGACAGGCCATAGCCCTCGTATTTGGTGGTCACCGGTTGCTGCGTGGCATAGGCAATCCCGTTGACCGCATCTGCGGGCATCAAGTCCGTAGCATAGTTGCAATAAGGCCCGCAGATGAACCGGGAATCGAAGGGTACATTGTAGTAGTCCCCGCGCAGGGCTCCGGGCGCTGCATTGTCCGCGGATACAAGCACCGATCCAGCCTGGGCCCGGTTGTCTGACACATAATCGGCCGAAAGATTGATATCGAGCGTGTCGCTCGGATTGTAGCGCAACTGGCCGCGCGCGGCCTGATAGTTCACGTCGCCCATCGTTCCGGTCTGGCAATCGCCGCTCGGTCTGATGGCGGGAATGCCGCCTTGTGCGGGATTGTTCGCAGTGCCTACAGGGTTCACGCACCCGTAATCATAGACTTTGACATAGCCGTCCTGCCGCTTGGCGGCGGCGGAAATACGGGCGCTGATGGCATTGGTCAGCGCGAAGTCGGCCGAGCCGCGCAAGTCGAGGCGGTTTCGGCTGCCATAGGTGGCCTGAACCATGCCCGATCCATCGCCCTGCGGCTTCTTCGAATAGAGCTTGATTGCACCGCCAATCGAGTTGCGCCCCGCCAGCGTCCCTTGTGGGCCGCGCAGGATCTCGACCCGATCGAGATCGAGCAGATCGAACACGCCGCCGGTCAGGGACGGGTAATAGACATCGTCGACGTAGAGACCGACACCCGGCTCCACGGCTGGGCTGGGATCGTATTGCCCAACCCCCCGGATCGAGGCAGCCATTGAGGGGCCGAAATTGGCATTGTTAGGCTGCAGGTTGAGCCCCGGCGCCTGACCTGCAACCTGCGAAATGTCGGTCTGGCTGCGGGCGTCGAGCATATCCGCAGAGACCGCGGTAATGGCAATTGGCGTGTCTTGCAGGTTTTGCGCACGGAACTGGGCGGTGACGATAATCTCGTCAGGATTGGCCGGTCCCGTGCCAGCAGCATCTTGCGCGAAAGATGGCGGCGCAATGGCAATCGCTGCCACCGCCGCACAGGACATAAGACTCGTCTTGAAAAGGCTCACTCTTGCTCTCCTCTCATCTCTGGCTGACACCAAGGCATCTTCGCACCGTCGGGCAGAAGCAGATTGTTTTTCGGATCGGCGGATTGCTCACACTCGGTAAGCACGCCGGTGAGAGGCCTGTAAGGAGAGCTGCGCCATGTCTCTTGCATGACAGCGCCTGTTTCGGACTCATTGCGCCTCTGACGTTTGTCTCGCGCAGTCGGCGCGCTCGGCCAGCGCGCCGCGCTATTGCCGCCAGCGCGCTGCCCACAGCATATGCAGGCCGCTCCAGATATAGAACGCGCCGAAACAGGCGATGGCATAGCGGATGCCCGTGGCGGCAGCGCTCGCACAAGCAGACCCGGGAACCTGGCCCGCAGAACCCGCACAGGCCACGCCAAAGTCATTGCCCGTATAGACCCAGGCCGACACCAGATCGCTGACAAAGCCCGCTATCGGCGGGCCAAGCCCCTGCCCGGTCAGATGCATGATAAGCAGGAAGATGGCCGATCCGGTCGCACGGCTGCGGGAATCCAGCAGACCATGCAACGCCGCAATCGCTGGCCCCATGGCCGTGTAAAAGAACAGCGAACCTAGCAACATGAGGCTGAAAGCGAGCGGCAGGCTGTCTTGCATCAGACCGGCTATGAAGATCGGCGCGCCGACAATCGCGCCCAATCCGGGAACGGCGACCAGCCAACGCGGATCACGCCGCGCGAGCCATTCGCTGCCATATCCCCCGGCAATGGTGCCCACGGCCGAGGCCACCCCGGTCAGCAGGCCAAACAGCGTGCCCGCCTCACCGATATCGAGCCCATAATTGCGGGTGAAGAACGAGGGAAGGAACGTGTTCATCCCGAACGCGCCCAAGCTGATGATCGACACACCGAGCAAGATGTGCCGCATGCAGCGATCACCCACCATCACCCCGAAAACGGTCTGGATGCCCGGCGCAGTGCCATTGTCGGGCTTTGCGGCACCGTCGATCTTGCCCCGCCCCGGCTCACGAAGAAGCATCATCGAGATGAAGGAGACGAGCAGCCCCATCCCACCGATGACATAGAAGGTCGCCCGCCAGCCATAGGCGGCCGCCACTGTGCCCCCGACCATCGAGCCGACGAAGGCGGCAACCGGCACGCCAAGCATGAACAGCGACATCGCCGAGGCGCGCTTTTCCGGGCCATACATGTCCGAGATCATCGAGTGCGGCGGTGCCTCGGTACCAGCACCGCCGGCGGCCATTCCCAGACGCGCGAGCACCATGTGAAAAAAGCTCGTCGCAAAGCCGAAAAGACCGGCAAAGACAGACGCTATCAGCAGCGAGACGGAGGCGATCCATTTGCGCGGATAGCGCTCGGCCAGCCGGGCCAGAGGCAAGGCAGCCACGGTATTCACCACCGCAAAGGCCGTGCCGCCGAGCAAACCGATCTGGAAATCGGAAATACCGAAATCGGCCTTGATGTCCTGTGCCACCAGCGCGATGACGATCCGGTCGATGAACCCAAAACCGTATATCACGGTTAGCAGGAACAGAGTTGTTCGGCGTGCTGCAGGGGTCATCGCGGCGATCTCACATGAACTCAATCGCCGCCGATCTAGGGCAGACCGCTCCGTCGCTGCTTGGACAGGAGCGCCTTTATTTGGTTGCCAGCGCCACCGGCCTCGCTTCACACGCAGGCGCGGACAGCCGGACAAGATCGAAAGAGATCTGTCCGGTCAGTGCACCAGGTTGCGATTGCGGTAATCGCGCGGCGATGCGCCAAAACGCATCTTGAATGCGCGGCTGAAATGCTGGGAGTCGCTGAAGCCCCAGTCATGCGCGATTTCCGTGATCGAACAGCGTGACTGGGCAGGGTCGAGCAAGGCCTTCCGGCAATGATCGAGCCGTCGGTTCCAGATCAGACGATTGAGAGTTGTCGCTTCATCGGCAAACAACTTGTGCAAGGTACGCTTCGAATAGCCCAGAGCCTCTGAAATCCAGGCAATCGAAAGATCGGGATCGGCGAGGTTCCGCTCGATGAAATCGAGCACGACAAGGCGCCGCGCGCGATGTGTTCTGGCTCCCGAGATCTGCGGATCGGCCTGCCAGACCATATTGAGCATCTGCACCAGCACGTCGCCAAGCCGGGCGCGGTCACGCCGCCCCATAACGGTGGCCGCGCTGATCGCAGCAGCAGCGCTTTCATGCAGAACGTTGCCAGCGCCGTTAAGAAAGCACTCGGCCATGGTGAACTGACGGGCCGAGCCGCTCCATGCTTCGAGGCGTCTTTTGGGAATGGCGAGGGCAAGCTGCCGCGTGGCTTCCTGCGCTTCGGTCCGGAACGGTAAGGTCTTGTCGAGTGCGCACCATTGTCCGGCAGACAGCGACACCGAGCGGCCATTCTGTTCGATCAGGCACTCGCCTTCTTCGAGAAACACAAATTTGATGAGACCGGCATCCGGCTCGTGCAAGGAGGTGCGTTCGTTTTCGAGGCGATGCTTGCCCATCGCAACCGAGCACAGGCGCAACTCTCCCAGATCGCAACCGCGGATCGACGCTTCACGATCGTCCCCCAGTTCGGCCGAGGGCGCGCGCGTGATCATCTGCCACTGGGCCGACCGCTCCTGCCGGGTCGTGGCCCTGGTCGAAAAGCTGAGATAATCCACTCCACCTCTCCCAATTACCCCATTACTTTTTGTTTTCTTTATTTTATTTGACGGCTTGCGAAATCTGCAACCCTCACCGCGGAAGACCGCCGATGCGTGACAGATAGCGTTCCTTGCCGATCTGTCCACTTTAGCCCCTGCGGCTATCCTGCTCTGTCGCACTTAATCAATGCACGTCGAAGCAAGTTTTGCGCTTCCGGCCAGGTTAGCAATGACGGCAAGCATCATCCGGATGAGGTCCGGAGAACCAACAGATTCAGAATACGAAAAGAGGACTATGAACGCTACAATCATGCGCCGTGCCCCCGCACTGTATATCGGCGGCGAGTGGCTGGAGGCACAAAGCGGCGAGGTCATCGATGTCGTGGACCCGGCTACGGAAGAGCGTGTGGGCGAAGTCGCGGCCGCCTCAAGCGGTGATATCGACCGGGCCGTTGCGGCGGCATCGGCCGCGCTGAAGGCGGCTCCGCGCCAGGGCTGGACCCCGGCGAGGAGGCAGGATGCTCTGCTGGCACTGGCGGACAGGATCGACCAGCATGCCGAGGAGCTGACTGAGCTGGAAATGCTCGATACCGGCAAGCCGATCACCAATGTGCGCAATCTCGACGTGCGCCAGTCGGCGGCGGGTTTGCGCTACTTTGCCGGCTGGGCCACCAAGCTTGCCGGCGAAACGATGGAACTGTCGGTCCCCGGCGACTGGTATGCCGCCACCCTGCGCGAACCGGTCGGCGTAGTGGGGCAGATTATCCCCTGGAACTACCCGCTGATGGGGGCAGCGATGAAGATCGGACCGGCGCTGGCAGCCGGGTGCGCGGTGGTGCTCAAGCCAGCGGAGCAAACTTCGGTGTCAGCCTTGCGCCTTGCCGAACTGATCGACGAATGCGGCTTTCCCGCAGGGATGATCAACATCGTTCCGGGGCTTGGTGCCGAAGCGGGCGCGGCTCTCGTCGCGCACCGCGATGTAGCGAAGATATCTTTCACCGGCTCCACTGCCACCGGCCGGACCGTGCTGCGCGATGCAGCGGCCCATGTGAAGCGCGTAACCGTCGAACTTGGCGGCAAATCGCCGGTGATTGTGCTGCCCGACGCCGATCTCGATGCAGCTGCGCGCGGCATTGCCATGGGGATTTTCTTCAATTCCGGCCAGACCTGCTCGGCCGGTTCGCGGCTGCTGGTGCACAGCGCCGTGATCGACGAGGTGACCGCGAAGGTCGCAGACCTCGCGCGCGGCCTTGCCATGGGGCAACCGAGCGATCCGGCAACCACGCTCGGCCCGGTCATCAGCGAGGCGCAGCGCGACAAGATCTTCGGCTACATCGATCAGGCCCGTGCCGATGGCGCCCGCTGCGCCATCGGCGGCGAGCGCCCGGGCGGCAAGGGCTACTTCGTGCCGCCAACCGTGCTGACCGGCCTCGACCCGAGTGCGCAGGCGGTGCGCGAGGAGATTTTCGGGCCGGTGCTGGTCACCATGCCCTTCGACACGCTCGATCTCGACGAAATCGCCGATCTCGCCAACGACAGCGACTATGGGCTCGCCGCCTATGTCTGGACCCGCAATGTCAGCGATGCGCTGGGCCTGACCAAGCGCCTGCGGGCGGGCACCGTCAGGGTGAATACGGCGGGCGGGAACGACTTTGTCCTGCCCTCGGGCGGCGTGGGTCAGTCGGGCAGCGGGCGCGAGAATGGCCGGGCCGGTATCGAAGCCTATACCGAGCTCAAAGCCGTGACCGTGGCGATCTAGGACAAGGGCACCATCATGCAACACGATCACGAAGACATGCCCTCGCCCGGTCTGGAGCTCGCTTTTCACCTCGAGCAACAGTTTGGCGAGCCGATGGAACTGGGGCGGCTGGCAACCGGCGGGCTGCGTTCGATGCGCACTGTAACGGGAGGCACCATCTCCGGCGCGCGCCTCAACGGGCGCGTCGTTTCCGGCAGCGAGACCTGCCTCACCCGCATGGATCAGGTGACCACGATCGAGACGGTCTATGTGATCCGCAGCGATGACGGTGCGATCATCCGCATCATCGGCACCGGCAATGCCTGCGCAAAGAACGCCTTCGACGGCATTCGCCTCACTCTCGTGTTCGAAGCGGATGAGGCCAGCCCTCATGCCTGGCTTGCGACCCGAGCCTTTGTCGCCGAGCGCGAGCGTGGCTCTGATGTCTTGTCCATTGCCCAGATCGTTTGAGGGCCTTTAGTTATGAAACTCGAATTTGCTCTGGAAATCCGTGTCTCGCTCGGTGCGCGCATGCATATGCATATCGCCGAGGACTATACCCGCGGTGCGGTGCTTATCGAAGGCGGCACCTTTGCCGGGATCGATGGCCTGTCGGGCATCATCGTGCCCAAGAGCGGTGGCGATTTCCCGCTGGTGCGCGCCGATGGCGGGGGCCGGTTCGAATCGCAATATCTGCTGCAGACCGATGACGGCACTACAATCCTCAAGCGCAGCGCAGGCGTGCGCCATGCCCCGCCCGAAGTGGTGCGGCAATTGCTGGCAGGAGAACAGGTCGATCCGCACAGCTACTACATGCGCATGACGCCCCGCTTCGAAGCGCCCGAGGGCCCCTATGACTGGCTCAACCGGACGATCTTCGTCGGGGTCGGGCGACGCAATCCCACCGGGTCCGTCTTCCGCTACTGGAAAGTCGTATGAGCATGGATAGCGAACATTTCGATTTTATCGTGGTCGGCGCGGGTTCGGCGGGCTGTGTGCTGGCCAACCGGCTGAGCGAAGACGGCACGTCGCGCGTGCTGCTGCTAGAAGCGGGCGGCGATGGCGAGCGGGTCGACGTGGCGATGCCGCTGGCCGTTTCGAAGCTGTGGCCAAATCCCGAGATAACCTGGGGCTTCCTGTCCGAGCCTGAGCCGGAGCTTAATGGGCGGCAGTTGCAGGTTGCGCGTGGCAAGATGCTTGGCGGAACCTCCTCGCTCAACGGCATGATGGCCATTCGCGGCCAGCCCAGCGACTATGACCGGTGGCGCGATCAGGGGCTGCCAGGCTGGGGCTACGACGATGTGTTGCCGTTTTTCCGCAAGCTGGAAAGCCACTGGCGCGGCGAGAGCGCGCTGCATGGAGGCAATGGGCCGGTCTCGGTACAACCGCACCCGGCGCCCAGCCCACTGTTTGCCAGAGCCACGGCGGCAGCCCGGTCGATGGGCTTTCCCATCACTGACGACTTCAATGGCGAGCAGCCCGATGGCTTCGGCATGCCCGATTTCACGATCACCCGCCGTGGTCGCCGGGCAAGCGCAGCGCTCGCCTATCTGAAGCCGGCCATGAATCGCACCAACCTGACGGTGAGAATCCGGGCTGAAGTGCAGAAAGTCCTTATCGAAGGGGGAGAGGCCAAAGGCGTCGTCTATCGGCACGATGGGCAGGAGCGGCGCTGCTATGCCGATGGTGAGGTGATCCTGTCGAGCGGAGCGATCAATTCACCCCAGTTGCTGATGCTGTCAGGGGTCGGCGCGGGGCGGGATTTGCAGGCGCTCGGCATCGAAACGCTGGTGGACAGTCCGCAGGTCGGCGCCAATCTACAAGACCATCCCGGTGCGGCGATGGAATTCGCCCTCGACCGGCGCTGGGCCTTCGAGGAAGAGGTCCGGGCTGACCGTCTCGCGCGTTCGCTGCTGAACTGGAGCGTGCGCGGAAAGGGCATTGTCGGCGCTCCGCCGCTGGCCATTTCCGCCAATGTCGCCAGCCATGCGGGCAACCCGGAAGTGAACCTGCACTTCCTGCTGGTGCCGCTGGCGATGGAAACGCAGGTGTGGTTTCCGGGCGTGAAGAAGCGTTTTGGCGCGCGGCTCGGCGCGATGTGGTCGCTGAATTATCCGCGCAGCCGGGGGAAGCTGAGCCTCAAGACGCCGCATGCCGCCGACCACCCGGCCATCGCGTTCAACCTGCTGTCCGATCCGCATGACCGGGCCGAGATGATCCACGGGTATCGCACCTTGCGCGAGCTGGTCCGCCAGCCGGCTCTGGCCGAGGTCACCGGCGCGATGACGCGGCCTGAGGAGCCCGAAAGCGACGAGGCCATTCTCGACCACGTGCGCAACACCGGGGCCACCGCCTATCACCCATCGGGCACCTGCCGGATGGGGAGCGACAGCCAGGCGGTTGTGGATGGTGCGCTGAAGGTCCGGGGCGTGCGCGGCCTCAGAGTCATCGATGCCTCGGTCTTTCCGCTGCTTCCCGGCGGAAATACGAACTTGCCCGTCATGATGGTGGCGGAAAAGGCGGCGGACCTCATTCGCAAGAGAACGTGACGACAACGCGGGGATCGCACCGATATCGCTGGCCAACCGCAAAAAGGCGGAGTCAGCCAGAACAATGCAGTCGACAGAACACAGGAGGATGTAATGGGTAGATCTGGCAAATATGGCAAGAAAGGCCTAAGAGGAACGGCGATGACCGCAATCGCGGTTGCCGCGGCGGCACTGGCCAGTCCAGCATCCTATGCTCAGAACCAGTCTGCGCAGGAGCCGCCTGTCGCCGAGAACGGACAGTGGCAACACTATCCGGCACGCCCGGAAGCACCGGAAGGTGCGCCCAACATCCTGGTGGTGATGACCGACGACGTGGGCTATTCGGCGGCAGCATCCTTTGGCGGACCGGTGGCCATGCCGAACTTTGACCGGCTGGCGCGAGAAGGTCTCCAGTACACCCAGTTGCACACCACGGCGATGTGCTCGCCCAGCCGCGCAGCGCTGCTCACCGGGCGCAACCATCACGCGGTCGGGAACGGCTCAATCAGCAATGTCTCGATCGATGCCCCCGGCTATACCTCGGTCATTCCGAAGAGCGCAGCCACGCTGGGGCGGGTCTTGCGCGACAATGGCTATGACACCGGCTTCTTCGGCAAGAACCACAACACACCCGACTGGGACCTGGGGCCGATGGGGTCGTTCGAAAACTGGCCGATCGGGTGGGGCTTCAACTACTTCTATGGCTTCAACGCCGCCGGGACCGACCAGTTCAATCCGCCGCTGCTCGAAAACATCAATTTCGTGCGGCGCGATCCCAACGATGAGGACTATATCTTCGACCGCGATCTGGTCGATCACATGCTCGGCTGGCTCAGTGCCCAGCACGGGACCGCGCCCGACAAGCCGTTCTTCATGTACTACGCGCCCGGCACGGTGCACGGCCCGCAGCAGGCCCCGCGCGAATGGATCGACAAGTTTGCAGGCCAGTTCGACATGGGCTGGGATGAACTGCAACGGCAGATATTCGCCCGGCAAAAGGAAATGGGGCTGATCCCGCAGACGGCGCAAATGCCCGAAATGACCGAGGACGTTCCGCGCTGGAACACACTCACCAGCGACCAGAAGCGCCTTTACGCGCGGATGATGGAAGTGGCCGCCGGCCAGCTCGCCTTCATGGACTATCAGTTCGGACGCGTGCTCGACCGGCTGAAGGAAATCGGCGAACTCGATAACACTCTGATTATCTATGTGCAGGGCGACAACGGCGCGGCGCTGCACGATCTGCATGGCAGCACCAACACCTATTCCCAGTTTGCCGGTGTTGTCATGACGGAAGAGGAGATGCTCGCCCAGTTCGATGAGCTGGGCGGGGAAGACACGTTCGGCGACTATCCAGTGGGCTGGGGCCTGGCGCTCAACACCCCGTTCCCGTGGGGCAAGACAGTGGCCTCGAAGCTCGGCGGTCAGCTTGATGGCATGGTGGTTTCCTGGCCCGACCGGATCACGGATGGCGGCACGCTGCGCACCCAGTTCACCCATGTTATCGACATCGCGCCCACCATCTACGAAGCCATCGGCATCACCCCGCCGGAAGAGGTGGACGGTGTTGCCCAACAGCCGATTGACGGCATTTCGTTCGCCTATACCTTTGACGATGCAGATGCTCCGGCCCGGCATCGCGAGCAGTATTTCGAGATGCTCGGCAGCCGTGCCTACTACAAGGACGGCTGGCTCGCTTCGACAAGCGTCAACTGGAAGCCGTGGGAGGCCAACAAGACCGACCCGTACCAGACACCCTGGGAGCTTTATAACCTCAATGAGGACTACACCCAGGTGCGCGACGTTTCGAGCCAGTATCCGGAAAAGCTCGAAGAGTTGCAGCTCGACTTCGACAGTGCCGCGGAGCGGTACAACATCTACCCGCTGTCGGCGGACTTCTTCGGACGCATCGATCCCAAGTACCGTCCCACAGGGGTGCAGCAGGGCGCGTCGCACACCTATTACCCAAGCGACTTCCGCTACCCCGCACGAGCATTCCCCATCATGACCAACACCTGGCAGGCCGATGCCGAAATCACGGTCGGCGGCCAAGGTGACAGCGGGCCGATTGCGGTTCAGGGGGGCAAGTTCTCCGGCTGGGCGTTGTCGCTTGAGGACGGCTTCCCGCAGTTCATCTACAACCCCAGCGGCCGCGCCCAGGAACGGCGTATCCTGCGTAGCCCGGTTGCCCTACCTGCCGGGACGCACCGCATCGCGGTCGGCTTTACCCCGCAGGCCCAAGGCGTGTTGCTGTCGATGACGGTCGATGGTGAACAGGTCGATGAAGTGGTCATCGATCGGGTGGTCGGCAGTCTGGCCGGCGAAGCGCTGATCGGTCGCCCGCAGGTTGACGACCGCAACGGCCCCCGGCGCTGCGACTGCACGGTCGGCCCCGTGACCTTCACCAACTGATTGCAACAAGTCGCGATAACAGAAACGGAGCCCCAGCATCTGGCGGCTCCGTTTCATTTCCGTCCCGATGACAGGTCGGCGAGGCAGTTACCTATGCCGGGATAAGGTCGCTCTCGATGTCCAGCTCTCGCGCCAGGCCGGTGTGCAGATCATAGACCAGACCATGCAGCGCAATGTCTTCGCCGCGCTCGAAGGCGGCACGCAGGATGCGCATCCGGGCAAGCTGCCGCACCTGATGCCGGACATTGAGCTCCACCAGACGATCCAGCCGCTCCTCCTGATCGGAGATGGCAGCCAACTCCTCCGCGTGCCGCAGGCTGACTTCGCGCACCGAACCGAGCCAGCGGTCGATTGCGCCAGTGGTCTCGCCCGAAACCGACGCTTCCACCACGCCGCAGCCGCGGTGGCCGCAGATCACGATGTGGCTGACCTTCAGTTCCTCGACCGCGAACTGCAGCACCGATCCGAAGTTGTCGTCATCCTCGCTCACCACGTTGGCGACGTTGCGGTGGATGAACAGCTCGCCCGGCCGGGTCTGGGTGATCTGCTCGGGGCTGACGCGGCTGTCCGAACACCCGATCCACAGGATATCGGGGTTCTGCCCCCGCATCTGCTGGCCGAAGAAATCCGGTTTGCGCTCGCGCATTTCGTGCGACCAGGCCTTGTTGGCGAGCAGGAGTTCGCGAAACTTCTTCATGAGTAGGCAACCTTTCTCAGCGGCGCGCGCAGCCCGCTGCCTTCCAGATGTTCGAGATCGTGGCGAACGCTCACCTCGATGTCCTTGAACTCGGCATTCCTGACGAAGGCGTTGATGATCTCGATATTGTCGGGATCGACGAATTCGGAGCGGTCGAGGTCGATCACCACCTGCGAGCCGGAGGGGATCGACTGCAGCGACTGCTGCAACTCGTACTTGTGAATGAAGTAGAGGTTGCGGCGGCTCTTCACGAGGTAGAACGCGCCTTCGTTGGCCACGGTGATGGCCTTGCGGAAGTTGCGCGCCACCACGAAGACGAAACCGATGGCGAGACCGATCACGATGCCCATCAACAGGTCCGTCAGCAGGATTGCCGCCACCGTGGCGAAGAACGGCACGAACTGGTGCCAGCCCTGCTTCCAGCGCCGCACGAACATCTGCGGGGTGGTGAGCTTGTATCCGGTGTGGATCAGGATCGCGGCCAGAGCGGCAAGCGGGATCAGGTTCAGCAGGGTCGGGATCAGGACGACACTGGCCAGCAGCCAGAAGCCGTGCAGGATCGCCGACATCTTGGTCACGGCACCGGCCGAGACGTTGGCGCTCGAACGCACGATCACCGAGGTCAGCGGCAGGCCGCCGATCAGGCCCGAGACGAAGTTGCCGCCACCCTGCGCCAGCAGTTCGTGGTTCTTGTCAGAGGTGCGGCGGCGCGGGTCGATCTCGTCCACGGCCTTCACGCACAGCAGCGATTCAAGGCTCGCCACGATGGCCAGCGTCACCGCCACGATCCACACGTCGGGCAGACCGATCAGCGAGAAGTCCGGAGTGGAAAAGTTGGAGAAGAAGCCATCCAGCGTTTCGGCCACGGGCACCTGCACGAGGTGCGTGGTATCGATGGCGAGCGAGGGCGCGAACAGCTTGAAGCCTTCGTTGGCAAGCACGCCGAACAGCACCACCACCAGCGGTCCGGGCAGCAGACGGATGGGCCCCTCCTTGGGCCGCTTCACATCCCACCAGAACAGAAACGCGATCGAGACCGCCGCAATCACCATCGGGCCGAACAGCAGGTAGTCCCAGAACGAATAGAACAGCGTGGTGATCGTGTTCAGACCATCGGGCTGCAGGAAGCTGAGGCTGCCCTCGAAATCGCCGTCATAGCCAAGCGCATGCGGGATCTGCTTGAGGATGAGGATCAGGCCGATCGCCGCCAGCATGCCGGTGATGACCGAACTGGGCACGAATTCGGACAGCGTGCCCGAGCGGGTGAAATAGAGCGCAATCTGCATCAGGCCGGCCAGCATGGTCGCCAGCAGAAAGGCCTCCCAGCTGGGCAAGGTGGCCAGCGCGCCGAGCACGATCACGGTAAGGCCGGCGGCCGGACCGCTGACCGAGAGCTGCGACTTCGACAGCACGCCAACGACGACGCCACCGACGATGCCGGAAATCAGGCCCGAAAACAGCGGCGCGCCCGAAGCGAGCGCGATGCCAAGGCAGAGTGGCAGCGCAACCAGCGCCACGACAACCGAGGCGGGAACATCGCGCCCGAGATTGGCAAAGAGAGATTCGTTGTCAGTCATAAGCCACCTTCCATGGGTGGCGGCTCCTGCAGCGGGGCAATCGAGGAATCCCGGCAGGAGCCGCCTGACTTGTGAGTGGGAGGGGAAATGGAGGGCCCAGGGGTGGGGCTCAGCCCACTCGCAAGGTTTCGCGGCCGAAATCGGCCACCGCGTAGGCACCATCGGCGCCCAGCGGAATGTACGTGCCCGAAGCGCCATCGAGCGCGCGGATGACACCGGTTTCGATATCGAACACCCAGCCGTGCAGACGCAGCTTGCCCGCCGCCAGACCCGAGGCCACGCAAGGGTGCGAGCGCAGGTGCGTCAGCTGGATCTTGACGTTCTCCTCGATCAGGCTTTCCAGCCGCTCGCCGGCTTCCATCGCGCCGCAGCAGGCCTCGACCGTCGCGTTGGCGGCTTCGGCATGGCTCAGCCATTCCTTGACGCTGGGCATCTTGTCGAGCGCGCCGGGAGCGGCGGAGAAGGCCTTCATCGCGCCGCAATCGGCATGGCCGCAGATCACGATATCGGTGACGCCCAGCGCAACCACGGCATATTCGATCGTGCTGGTGACACCGCCATTGGTGCGCTGCCACGGCGGCACGATGTTGCCCGCATTGCGGATCACGAACAGTTCGCCCGGCTCCGACTGGGTAATCAGTTCGGGCACCACGCGGCTGTCCGAGCAGCTGATCATCAGAGTAGTGGGGCTCTGGCCTTCGCGGGCCAGTTCGCGGAAGCGCTCACTCTTGGTGGGGAAAACGTTTCCGATAAAGCGGTCAACGCCGTCGATCAGAGTGTTCATGACATGCTCCTTCGCAAATCCAGTCAATTGGAATGCAGGAGCTAGCGAGCCAATGTTTCCCCGCAGGCCGAGAAATGTAACAAAGTGTTTCTAGGCACTCGGCTCGTCGCAAACCGGCAGTTCGATGGTGGCGGCAAGGCCATTCGGCTCGCGGTTGCGGAGCACCAGCCGGCCACCGTGCAGCTCGGCAACGCGCGCCGTAATGGCAAGGCCGAGACCGATCCCGCCATTGGCTTCGCCGCGCGCCTTGTCCATCCGCTCGAACGGACGCATCAGTCGCTGGAATTCCTCCTCGGGTATGCCAGGACCGTTATCGGCGACCGTGATGCGGATCATGTCGTCATCCGCCCGCAAGACGATCCCCCGGCTGGTGCCATGGTCGACGGCGTTATCGACCAGATTCTCGATCGCCCGGCGCAAGCCGACGTGGTGAACCTGCGCGATCAATCGGTCCGGCCCGGAGTAGCCGACCGGATTGCCCAGATCCTCGAACCCGTCGCAGATCGTCCGGCACAGGCTGGCAAGGTCGGTTCGGGTCCGCGGGGCCGGATCATCGGTGTCGAAATATTCGAGCAGCTCCTGCAGCATGTGCCCCATGATCTCGACATCGTGCTCGGCCGCCTCGCGCTCGACCCTGTCCTCGATGCGCGCGATCCGCAGCCGGATCCGCGCCAGCGGGGTGCGCATATCGTGCCCCACCGCTGCGAGGGCGCGCGTGCGTTGTAGCAGCACGTCATCGACCCGGTCCTGCATCGCATTGAGAGCCTCCGACACCCGCCGCAGTTCGCGCGGGCCGGTTTTCTCGTCGAAGTGAATGCGGGCGTCGGTGCCGATCAGGCTGGCGCTTTCGGCCAGCCGCACGAGAGGCCGGTTAAGCGTGCGCACCAGCACCGCCGCCGTGCCGAAGATCACGATCGCAACCAGCCCGACCCGCAGCAAGGTAAAGGCCGCCCAGCGCCAGTTCGTCACCGGCTCCCGCGTCCGAAAGGCGAGCCAGCTGCCATCGCCGATCTCGACCGATCCGGTGAGATAGCTGTCGAGACTCAGCTCCTTGCGGTCTTCGAGAGCGATCCACAGCCCGGCCTCCTGCAAGGACGGTTCCCAGGCGAAGATATCCGCTTCGAGGTACCGGAGCATCTCCGATTGGCGTCCCGCCGCGCGCGATACCGGCTCATCGACCAGCCTGAATTCAAGATGCTGCGTCGACAGCGCCTGCGCCAGTTCGCGTCGCTGGCCGGAGGGGACACTTTCGATCAGACGTTCGGCCACGGTTACCTGCTCGGCAATCCGCCGCCCGATGTCTTCGCGCTGAATTTTGGATTCGTCGCCACTGATCAGCAGCCCGGCCACGAGAAACTGTGCGGTCATCACCAGCACCAGAACCAGCACGAGCCGGCTGGTCAGCCCCTGCGGCCATACCGACCAGCCAAGGCTCACCGCGTGACTTCGGGCACAAAGACATATCCGAGGCCGCGCACGGTGCGGATCATGTCCGCGCCATTGGATGCGCTGCCGAGCTTCTGGCGCAGACGGCTGATCAGCACATCGACGCTGCGATCCCCCTGCCCCGATTGCCGACCGCGCGAGTTTTCGAGCAACAAGGCCCGGCTGACCACGCGCTGCGGCATGCTGGCGAGGGTCACCAGCAGATCGAATTCGGCTTCCGAAACCGAGATACGCTCTCCCTCAGGCGCGAACAGTTCGCGCCGCCGCGGATCGAGCCGCCAGCCATCGAAATAGAGCATGGCCCCGGCCGGTTCGCTGTCTTGCCCGGCATGGCCATCGGCCCGGCGCAGCACGGCGCGTATTCTGGCGATGAGTTCATCGGGATCGACCGGTTTGACCAGATAGTCGTCGGCGCCGATTTCCAGCCCCACGATGCGATCGGTCTGCGATGCGCGCGCGCTGATGAAGATAATCGGGATCTTGCTGGTCTGGCGGATCTTGCGGCACACATCGATCCCGTTCGAGCCGGGCAGCATGATGTCGAGAATGATGAGGTCGAGATGAGTGAGATCGGCAAGGCTTGAAGCGGCAAACTCGGCAGCGCTGCAAAAGCTTGCCACTTCAAAGCCATTTTCCCGGATGCACCTGGCCAGCAGCATCCGAAGTGGACCATCGTCCTCGATTAACGCCAGTCTTTGGCCGCGGGCGGGAAGTTCCATGAGAGCGCGCCATAAAGGAAGCGCCCGCCGGTTGATAGTCCGAGTTCGCGCCCTGTCGCATTGGCTGGCGCTCTTGCCGAGGAACGGCCTGCGACCATGCCCGCGCCGATAGCGCTCATGCGTCCGGTGCAAACCAGCGGAATCGCGTTGCCGCCAACCGAGCCTTGTCCGAACGATGATGCCATAAATGACCCATTCAATGGTAAGGATTATTCAGTAATATCGGTACTGATTTTCACGTCGGATTATGCCACTAGTCCGGCGAATCTCTTTGCAGACGGGGGCGTCGAATGAAGTCGGGAATTCTCACCAGGACGGCGATGGCCGCCATCCTGTGCGCGGGGCTTGCCGCGCCGGCTGCGGCACAAAGCACGATCAACTCGACCGGCGAGCTGCGCTCAGGCGATGAAGAGCTGCCCTCGGGCGAATTCTACGACCTCTTCTCTTTCGACGGACGCGCGGGCGAAGAGATCGATGTCACGCTGACCAGCAACGACTTCGACCCCTATCTGATGCTCCGCAGCGAGGGCGATTTCTCGGTCGAGAACGACGACGCCGATGAAGGCAATGGCACCCATTCGCGCATCATCACCACGCTGCCCGAAGATGGCCGCTATCGCTTCGTCATCACCAGCTATGCCGCAGGAGAAACCGGCGCCTACCGGTTGCAGGGCACGCGAAGCGGCAGCTCCGCAGGCCGCAGCACAGGTGGCAACAGCGGACTGGCCGACAGCACTGCGGGCACGCTTTCGACGAGCGATGCCACCCTCGACGATGGCTCCTACTACGACAGCTATACGTTCGACGGGCGCAGCGGGCAGCATGTCACCATCCTGATGAACTCGACCGATTTCGACACCTACCTGCGCGTCGAAAGTCCGAGCGGGGAAATGTTCAGCGACGATGACGGCCAGGAGGGCTCGACCAATTCGCGCCTCGACCTCGACCTCACCGAGAACGGCCAGTACCGGATCACCGCCAACAGCCTCGCCCAGGGGGAGACGGGCAGCTACCTGCTGAGCATAAACGGCGCGCGGTTCGGTGCCGGTGGCACCTCGGGCGGCAGGGCTTCGGGCTCGGGCAGTTCGGGCGGAACAAGCGGCTCGACCACTGCGCTCACGCCTGGCACCCCCACACGCGGCCAGCTCGCAGCAGGCGACGCGAGGCTCGATTCCGGCGAGTATTACGATACCTACACGCTGCGCGGCAATCCCGGCGCGCGGATGGCCGTGACCATGCAAAGCCCGGACTTCGACGCCTATCTCGCCGCGGTGGGTAGTGACAATTACTCGGTCGAGAACGACGACGATCCGAGCGGGGGCGGCACCAACAGCCGGCTCGACGTGACAATCCCTTCCGACGGCACGCTTACCATCGCCGCCACCAGCTATGCCGCGGCGGAAACCGGCAGCTACACGATCCGCGCCGACCTGTCGGGCGCCTCCGCGCGCGCGGCCAGCGGCGAGCGGCTCGAACTGGGGCGCAGCGTCACCGGCACGCTCACCTCATCCGACCCGCGCGGTGAGCACTCGGTCGAGGACATCTACCTGATCGAGGCCGATGCCGGGCAGAGCCTGCGCCTTGCCCTCGCTTCCGACGAGTTCGACACCCTGCTGCGCGTGGAAGGACCGGGCGGCTTCTCGGTCGAAAACGACGACGACCCTGCGGGCAGCACGCTCAACAGTCTGGTCGAGACGACGCTGCCGCAGGCGGGCACCTACCGGGTGGTGGTGGCCAGCTATTCCGAAAGCGGGCTCGGCAGCTACCGGCTCGACAGCAGCGGCGCGGCCAGCTCAGCGAGCGGCGGCTTCACCCGGCTTACGCTTGGCCGCACGGTCAACGGTTCGCTCGCCAGCGGTGACGAGACGATCTCCTCGGGCGAATATGTCGACGCCTACACCTTCGACGGCCAGCGCGGCCAGCGCGTGACCTTCGACATGACCTCCTCCGAGTTCGACACCTACCTCTCGCTGCTGATGCCCGGTGGCGGCAGCGAGGCAAACGATGACCGCGCCGGCGGCGATGGCGAGACCAACTCGCGCCTCACCGTCACCCTGCCCGAAACCGGCGCCTACACGCTGGTGGCGACCAGCTATCAGGGCGGCGAGACCGGCCGTTATACCATCAGCTCCACCGTCAGCGCGGGCGGCGGCGCTGCGCCGGTGGTGGCCGGACGCAGCGGGGGCCGCATCTTCGCACTGAGCGTGGGCGTGGCCGATTACGGCGGGCGTGCCAGCAACCTCTCGATGACCGATCAGGACGCCACCAAGCTCACCCAGACGCTGCAACACACCGGCATGCTCGCCCCGCAAAGCGCCACGCTGATCAACCGGCAGGCGACGCGGGCGAACTTCATCGAAGCGATCGCCGATATCGCCGGGACGATCGGGCCGGACGATCTGTTCCTGCTGTTCTACTCGGGCCATGGCTCCAAGCAGCCGGTGGAGAGCTTCATGGAGCGCGACGGCACCAGCGAAACCATCGAACTGTTCGATGCCGCCGTGACCGACTACGAACTGGGGCAAATGCTCGAACCGATTCACGCGCGCACGCTGCTGGTGCTCGATTCGTGCTTCTCGGGCGGGTTCGACGATGTGGTCAACCGCCAGACCGGGCGGATGGGCGTGTTCAGCTCCGACAGCGACCTCACCAGTCTGGTGGCGCAGAAGTTCGCGGCGGGCGGCTATATCTCGCACATTCTCCAGCAGGCGATGGAAGGCAGCGCCGATGCCAACGGCGATGGCGCGATCACGGCGGGCGAACTGTCGGAGTTCATGCGCACCACCTTCTATCGCATCGCGCTCGACGAGCCGTTGCAGACCGACGCCTATGGTGCGAGCGGCTCACGTTCGCAGGGCTATCAGCACATCGTCGTCAATCGTGGCGGCGACGGTATGCCCTATGACGAGGTGCTGGTGACGCTCGCCTCACGGTAGTTTTCCCTGATCGCGACCGCGCCAAACGCGGCGTGCAGTTTTGTCATAGCACGGTCATTTCCAGCTTGCAGGAGTTCCCCATCCAATTGGGGAATGACTGGATGGAACACGTCACCATCTTCGCCACCAGCGAGGAAGCGGCCGGCTATGACCGGTTCGATCACGGCGATGCACAATTCGTGTTCGAGCGACTGGCAGCCGCCGGGCCGAACAAGCTTGTCGAAGGCAGCGTCTGGGCCTTTGTCGACTGGGTGCTCGACGATTTGTCGGGCCTCGAAATGTGCCGCCGCCTGCGCGCCGATCCGCGCACCCGCGATGCCCATATCACGATGGTGCTCGATGAGGACGACCCCGAAGACCGCCGCCGGGCGATCAAGGCCGGGGCTGACGACTATGCGATCGGCCCGCTCGACCGCAAGGCGATGCTCGACCGGGTGCTGGCGCTCTATGCCACCGAAGGGCGGCAGAGCGTGCCGCAGGTGCTCGATCTGGGCGCGCTGCAAATCAACGTCGCGGGCGAGCAGGCGCGCTGGAAGGGCCAGCAGATCACGCTGCGCCCGAACGAGTTCCGCGTGCTGCGCTTTCTGGCCGAAAACCCCAACCGGGTGCTGAGCCGGCAGGAGCTGGTCGATGCGCTCGGCAAGGCTGGCGATCCGGGCTACCTGCGCACGGTCGACGTGTGGATCAAGCGGCTGCGCTTCGGGCTGCGCAGCGCAGGCGCAGGGCACCTGCTGCGCACCGTCCATTCCAAAGGCTACGTGCTCGACCTGCCCTGACGCGGGGGCAAGCACCAGCGCTCTCCCCCCCTTCCCAACACCATAACGAAAAAGGCCTCCCGTTCGCACGGGAGGCCTTCTTTGTCGTCGCCAGTGTGGCGGGCGGTTAGAAGGTCACCGACAGACCGGCCGAGAACGACTGGCCAACGTCATAGGTGTTGACGTTGATGTAGTCGGTGCCGTTGTCCTGGAACTCCTGATGGCGCGTGCCGAGCAGGTTGCGCGCTTCCAGCTTGAGTTCAGCATCGGTGCCGCCGATCCGGAAACCTTCACGCCAGACGAAGTCGATCCGCACACCCGGCTTCTCGACGATGTCGGGCTGGCCCACGAGGCCGCGGCTGACCACGCGGTTGCTGGCATAGGACACCAGAATGGTCTGCTGCGACAGGCGGTCGAGATCCTCAAGCCCGAACTGCAGGTTGACCAGATGGTCCGACTGCCCGGTGAGCGGCGCGCCGTCGCGGAAGTAGATCGAAGCCGGGCTGCCGAGCGCGCCGAACACGTTCACCAGATCGTCGTCCGACACCTTCAGTTCGGACTTGGTGTAGGTGTAGTTGGCGAGCACCACGGCCTGACGGCTGGAGAACAGGCCGCCCATGCTTTCGAGATCGAAGTATTTGGTAACGTCGAACTCGGCACCGTACAGCGAGGCTTCGGGCGCATTGGCGAACGAGGTCAGCAGGTCGGTGCTGCCGACCACGAAGGTCTCGATCGGCTTGTCGATCTTCTTGTAGAACCCGGCCAGCGAGATGCGCTGTCCACGCGCGAAGTACCACTCGAAGCGGGCCTCGGCGTTGTACAGCTCGCTGTCCTGCAGATAGGGGTTGCCGCGGAAGGCACGGTTGCTGTCGGGATCGTAGAAGGGCTGCGCGATCAGTTCGCGGAACTGCGGGCGGGCGATGGTCTTCGAACCGTTGAGGCGGATCTGCATCCCGTCGTCGAGGTCGAAGGTGACCGTAAGCGCCGGCAGGAAGTAGTCGTTGCTGAGATTGGTCGGATCGACCGTCGAATTGGCGACCGCCGGAGAGACCGACAGGTCGGCCTTCTCGTAGCGCACGCCCGCGTCGATGGTGATCATGTCGTTCAGCAGCAGATCGGCCTTGGCATAGCCTGCCCAGTTTTCGAGCCCGGCATTGAAGGCGTTGGTGCCCGGATCGGAGTCGATCAGGGTGATACCCAGCGCGTTGACCATTTCGGGCGAGAAATAGAGGTCGGGCCGCAGGGTCGCCAGTGCGAAAGCGAAATCCGGATTGCTCACGGTCACGCCGTCCTTGGTGATCGTGCCGGTCGCGGGAATCGAAAACAGGAACTCGCGGCGCAGGCTGAAGCGCTTCGAATCCGACCAGGCACCGCCCACCGTCAGGTTGAAGGTGTCGGTGATCGGATAGGTGAGGTCGAGACCCGCCGAGTAGAGATCCTCATTCAGCTTCGAGTAGGTGTACGACGGACGGTCACCGCTGTTCGAGAACATGGTGTAGATCGTCTCGCCCTGCAGCAGCGTCTCCCGGTAAGGGAACATCAGTTCGCCCGGCGCGTCGCGCTTGGTGTTGGCATAGCTGCCACGCAGGTCGAGGCTGAGATCGCCGAACTTGAATTCGCCCACCAGCTGGGTGTCGATCAGCTGACGCGCGTAGAAGCCGGTGCGCTGGTTGACGAAACGGGTGTCGCCGTTCTGCGCGGGCTTCGTGCCTTCCGACAAACTGGCGCGCTTGAGCGTGTCGTGGATGTAGACGTTGGTCCAGCGGATCACGTGCTCGCCCAGTTCCAGACCGAACCCGAGCATGCCGTTGACCAGCACGTTCTGGTTGGTCGCGACCTGGCGGAAGTCGTTTTCGATCGAGTTCAGGCTGCCCGAAGAGGCCGACTGCTGGATGGTGTCGCGGGTCGACCAGTTGTTCGAATAGCTGGCCGCGGCGACGATGCCGAGCTGACCATCGGGCATCTGGATCGCAGTCCCGCCGCTCAGCGACAGGCCGAGGTTGGGTTGCACATCGCCGATCTGCTGGATCACCGCCTGCTGCGATGTCACCAGTTGGGCCGCGATCGGCGTCGTCTCTGCACCGACCGGCAACGTCGCAGGGGTCGAGACATATTGCAGCGCGTTACCGCCGGGCTGGCGCGCGCCGTTGTCGTAGCCGAGCCAGTCGCGCGAGCTGCCGTAGTAGCTCAGGCCGTTCTGGAACGTCGTCTCGACATCGCCGCCGATGCTGCCGCCGATGGTGAGGAAAGGCTCGTCGGGCGTGGTGCGGGTGGTGAGGTTGATCACACCGCCGCCGAACTCGCCGGGGAAGTTGACCGAGTAGCTCTTCTGCACCAGCGAGGAGGAGACCACGCTGGTCGGGAACAGGTCGAGCGGGACCACGCGCTTGAGCGGCTCCGGGCTCGGCAATGGCGAGCCGTTGAGCAGCGCCAGCGAGTAGCGATCGCCAAGGCCGCGCACATAGACGAAGCCGTTGCCGACCACGCTCAGGCCAGTCACGCGCGACAGGGCGCCGGCGATGTCACCTTCGCCGGTACGGGCGATGTCTTCGGTGGACAGGACGCTCGTCACCTGGGCCGAGGTCTGGGCCGGATCGCGGTTCACGCGGCCGGTCACGACGATGACCGAGCTGCCGCCCGGAACCGAAACGTCGACCGGGTCGCTCTCGTCGGTGGTGGAGGTGCCCGGCACGGGGCTTTCCTGCGCAGAGGCGAGCGATGGAAGGGTCAGAGCTGTGGTGACGATGAGCGCACCGACCAGCCGCGAAGAGATGGACATCCGAGGTCTCCTGAAATCAATAGTGCATTGGATGCATGAACGGGGGCAGCCGGCAGAGCGGCTGCCCCCGCAGTATTCACGTCAGGCAGCCGCTCAGGTCGTCGGCAGCGAGGTGCAAGCCGTCGAGGAAGCCCCGAAGTTCGCGATGCTGCTGTTGCAGGTCCAGCCCTTGTACCAGTCGGCATTGCCGGTCCAGGCCGCACCGATGTGGTTGGGGCTGAGCTCCACGAAGAAGGACGACAGGCCCGTTGCGCTGGTGACTGCGACGCCATCTTCGTTAGAACCGTTGAAGAAGGTGCCGGTCAGCGTGTTGGTGAAGTCTTCCTTGTTCGAAGCATCGCCGGTGATGAAGCCGCGCACCTGAGCGGCGGTGAAGGCATCGCCCGAACCGTCGCCGATGTACTTGGCATCGCCGGTGCCCGAGCACTGCAGGGCAACCGAGCGCGCGGTCAGCGTGGCACGGTTGGCAGCGGTGGTGTTCGCCGTCATGCGGATGCACTCGTTCTGCGGTGCGATGATCGCACCGTTGTAGAGCGTCACATCCGCGTTGCCGCGGAACAGCACTGCGGCCTTGTCGTTGCCTTCGTTGTTCGAACTGGTCTGCGGCTGATACGCGAGGAAGTTCACGACCTGGAGGTTGGTGCGCGGAGTGTTACCTTCGTTGCCGTTGGAGTCGATTTCCATCAGCGCATCGCCTTGGCCCGGGACCGGCAGCAGCAGCGCGTACTGCACGTTCAGACGGGCTCCGGTGTCGACGTCGAGGCTATCGTCATCAGCGCCGGTGGCGATGTAGTAGCTCATGTTGACCTTGCCGCCGAAGAATTCGGCACCATCGTCCGACGAACGGTGCGACTGAATGTGGCTGAGCGTGGTGCCGGTGCCGACGCCCGAGGGGGTCAGCGCCTGCAGTTCCTTATTGGTGGAAAGCGCGAAGCCCGAATAGCGGAGCTGCACATATTCCATGCTGCCAGCATTGTAGGTGTCGTCATTGCCGCCGAACTGCGCTGGGTCTGTCGAGCCTTCCGTGCTGCGCTGGCATGCACCAGCGCCGGTTCCGCCGACCGTACCGAGTTCGCAATCGGTAATGGTCGCACGGCCGAGCAGCACAACACCACCCCACTGACTGCCGCCCGTGTTTTCGTTGTTCACACCAGCTACGTTTTCGAAGCTGGTGAAGATGATCGGCTTGCTCGGCGTACCCACGGCGTGGATCTTGTTACCGCGGTTTACGGCGAGCCAGGACGCACCCTTCTCACCATAGAGAATCACGCCGGGTTCGATCGTGAGCGTGACGTTGGTATCGGCGTTCAGCGGAGTGCTACATCCGACAGTCGTCGAGGTGTAATTGGTCGGAGCGACCGGGCCACCGTCGCAGCCGACATTTACGCGACCGTTCATGCGATAGAGCACGCCCGAGAGCTTCGGCAGGGTCACCGACTTGGTGATCAGGCCCGGCAGGGTGCAGACACGGTAGGAGCCGGTCGGGCCGGATACGGTACCGTCGTTGGTTAGGGCAACCGAACCGTCGGCAGTCAGGGTCGGGCAATCGCCTGCGGCAACGACGGGCGAGGAGCTCGGGGTCGGCGTCGGGTTGGTCACCGAGTTGTCGGTATAGTCGATATTGACGGAGCCGGTGCCCGGCGAAGCAATTTGTTCAGGACCGCAAGCGGCCAGAGCCAGCACGCTGGTGCCGATGATGAGCGAGCGAGAAAGGTTAGTCACAGCGAACGGTCCCCTCAAAAAACCGAGAATCAGGAGTGCGAATTAAGTCGCGGCTCGCTCGCTAGGAGCGTCGCGTGACAGTTTGTTTGCAAAGGGCTCGATTAAATTGTGATCGTCAGACGACAGCCAGGTGACAGGCCCGTCATGCAGCCGGCGAACCGCAGAAATGCGCCAGAAATGCCGCCGCAAAACCGAAGGTTTCATATTTGTGACAAAATGACAGTTTCATTGCATTTCTGCCGGGCGAATCGCATTCTTCGGTCATTCACAGTTTGGGAGATTGAGAATGATCGTATTGCAAGCAGCCGTCGCGCTGATGATGGCACAGGCCGCCCCCGCCGCCATGATGGCCGGTATGAACACCGACCAACACCGCGACGCCGCCTACGAGGAGCTGACGCAGGGCGAGACCGATGCCGCCATCGCCCGCCTCGAAGCGAACCTCGCGCAGAACCCGGAAGACCCGGCTCTACTGATCAACCTCGGCTCGGCCTGGGCCGTGCGCGGCGACAAGGACAAGGCCGCCGGCTACTATCGCGCCGCCGCCCGCTCCGATGTGCGTTACCAGCTCGAACTGGCCGACGGCGAGTGGATCGATTCGCGCGCTGCCGCACGCCTCGCGCTGCGTACGCTCGAACAGTCCGCCGTGGCGATGAACTAAGCCGCTATTGTATAATACCGTATCGACGCCCGCCCTGGCGGAGTTGTCGGCCGGACTTCAAAAGCCCCGCCGTGCCATGGTGCCCGGCGGGGCTTTTCGATGCATTTACCGCAGGGGCCTTTACTGTGTCACGCGGTTGTCATCTATTGTAAGCATTGGGGGCGCTTCGGAGGGTACGGATGATTCTGCGCGCGCTGACTTTGTCGGCAACTGCCTTGGTGATCGCGGTCGGTGCAGCGCCGGCCCATGCCGACGTCCTCGAAGTGGGCGCAGCGGGCGAAGCGCGTTGGGTTGCCGGGCCTGCCATGGCCGTGGCCGCTTCGCAGGATCTATCCGCGAGCTACGCGATGGTTCCCGCCCCCGTGCAGGTTCCTGCAGAGATTTCCGCCCTCGTGCCCGAAAGCGCGGTCGCAGACCCGGCGCTGCACGACGATGACGTGCCGCTGGCCTATGCCGCCAAGGTCGCCGAACTGGCCGCCCGTTTCGACCTTTCCCCAGCCCTCATCGAGGCGCTGGTGTGGCAGGAGAGCCGCTGGCGCGCCAATGCCCGCAGCCCCGTCGGCGCGCAGGGCCTTGCCCAGTTGATGCCCGGCACCGCGCGCTATCTCGGCGTCGATGCGGGCGATCCCTTTGCCAACCTCGAAGGCGGCGCGCGCTATCTGCGCGAACAGCTCGACCGCTTCGACGGCAATCTCGAAAAGGCGCTCGCCGCTTACAATGCCGGACCGGGGCGTGTGATGCGCGCGGGCGGCATTCCGCGCATTCGCGAAACGCAGCAATATGTGGCCGCCATCATGGGCCGCCTCGCCAACCATTCCCGGAGTTCTGAGTAACCATGTCGTTCATTGCCCGTATCGCCGCGCTTGCCACCCTGCTTGTTCCTTCGGCTGCCTTTGCGCAGGACCCGGCCGGCTCCTCGCCGATCAACAACGCGTTTTCTTGGATGCAGCAGACCATGCTCGGCACGGTCGCGACCACGGTGGCGGTGATGGCCGTGGCGGCAGTCGGCTTCATGATGCTGACGGGCCGGATGAACTGGCGCTTCGGCGCGACCGTGATCATCGGCGTGTTCATCATCTTCGGCGCGGGCTCGATCGTGGCCGGTATTCAGGGCGCGGCAGGCTGATGCAGCTCGCCCGCTCCCGCGTTCACCGCGCGCTGACCCGGCCGCAGATGTTTGCGGGCGTGACGCTGAACTTCTTCGTGATCAACGCGCTGGTTACCACCGAGGCGTTCCTGATCCTCAAGAGCTTCTGGATCCTGCCGATCCCGCTGATCATGCACGCAATCGGCTATTTCGCGTGCCTGCGCGAGCCGCGCATTTTCGACCTCTGGCTGACCAAGGTTTCGAAGTGTCCGCGGGTCAAGAACTACAAGCGCTGGGGCTGCAATTCCTACGCAGCCTGAGCGCGCCTTAGCCCGCCAGCAAGTGGCGGCATGGAGCGACGACGAATGAGCAAATGGCTGGGAGCCGCGGCATGGAGCGCGAAGGAAGCGCAGGCGGGAGACCGCCTGCCCTATGCGCGCCTCGTCGACGCGGGCACACTGCTGCTGCGCGACGGTTCGCTGATGGCCGCGCTGCAGGTGCCCGGCCTGCTGTTCGAGACCGAGGACACAGACGCGCTTAACGCCCATTCCGCCACGCGCGAGGTGATGCTGCGCTCGAACCTCGATGCGCGGTTTGTGCTCTATCACCACGTGATCCGCCGGAGGGTGAGCGTGGAGCTGGAGGCGCGGTTCCCCGATCCGCTCTCGGCGCATATCGACAAGGCGTGGCGCGAGAAGCTGTCGTCCGGCTCGCTGTTCGTGAACGACCAGTTCATCACCCTCGTGCGTCGTCCCGCGCGCGGCAAGGCGGGTCTCGCCGAGCGGGTCAGCAAAATGCTCAAGGGCCGTAAGGGCGAAGCCGAGGCGGTCGATCCGAAAGACCTGCGCAGCTTGCGCGCGGCGGTGCAGGCGCTGGCCGCCTCGCTGGGTGATTACGGCGCGCAGCCGCTCGGCGACTATGTCGGCCACAGCGGGGCCACCAACAACGAACTGCTCGAACTTCTCTCAGCGCTTTACAATGGCGAGATGCGCCCGGTGCGCCGCCCCGAGGACGACACCGATGTGGGCAATATGCTGCCCTATCGCCGCGCCTCCTTCGGGCTCGACGCGATGGAACTGCGCGGCGCGCAGGGGGCCGATTTCTCGTCGATCCTCAGCCTCAAGGACTATCCCGAGGCGACCAGCCCCGGCCTGCTCGACGCCATGTTGCGACTGCCGTTCGAGATGGTCGTGACCGAAAGCTTCGCCCCGCAGGAGCGGCAGACCGCGCGCGAGAAGATCGACCTTGCGATCCGCCGTCTGCGCTCGGCGGACGAGGAGGCGCAGGCAGAACGCCTGGACATGATGGCCGCGCGCGACGAACTGGGCGCAGGCTCGGTCGGGTTCGGCGATCATCACCTCACCGTGCTGGTGCGCGAACGCGACCTCGCCCGGCTCGACGACGCCAGTGCCTCGGTCGCCGCCGCGCTGGCCGACACTGGCGCGATTGCCGTGCGCGAGGATACCAATCTCGAACCCGCCTTCTGGGGCCAGTTCCCCGGCAACGAAGGATACCTCGTGCGCCGCGCGCTGATCTCCACCGCCAATATGGCGGGCTTCGGCTCGTTCCACGGCTTCGCGCTCGGGCAGGCCGAGGGCAACCACTGGGGCGAGGCGGTCACGCTGCTGCAAACCACCAGCGCCACGCCGTTCTTCTTCAACTTCCATCACGGCGACCTCGGCAATTTCTCGGTCATCGGGCCGTCGGGTTCGGGCAAGACCGTGGTGATGAACTTCCTCGCTGCACAGGCGCAGAAGTTCGCCCCGCGCACGATCCTGTTCGACAAGGATCGCGGTGCCGAGCTGTTCATTCGCGGCATCGGCGGCTCTTACGAGCGCATCCACGCGGGCGAACCCACGGGCTTCAATCCGCTGGCCATGCCCGACACGCCGGCAAACCGCGCCTTCCTGCGCGACTGGCTTGCAGTGCTGCTCAAGGCCGACGGGCCGGAGGAAAACGGCCTGATCGCCGCCGCCGTCGATGCCGCCTATGGCAATGCCCCGAGCCTACGCCGTCTGCGCTATTTCCGCGAGCTGCTGAGCGGCAGCCGCCGTCCGCAGCCGGGCGATCTGGCCGACCGCCTCTCGGCCTGGATCGAGGACGGCGAATTCGCCTGGCTGTTCGACAACGCCGCCGACAAGCTCGACCTTTCCACGCGGGTGATGGGCTTCGACATGACCGCGCTGCTCGACAACCCGCGCCTGCGCACGCCCACGATGATGTACCTGTTCCAGCGCATCGACGAGCGGCTCGACGGCAAGCCAACGATGATCCTGATCGACGAGGGCTGGAAGGCGCTCGACGACGAGATCTTCGCCGCGCGCATCCGCGACTGGCTGAAGACGCTGCGCAAACGCAACGCGCTGGTCGGTTTCGCCACGCAGTCGGCGCGCGATGCGCTCGACAGCAAGATCAGCACCGCGCTGGTCGAGCAGACCGCGACCATGGTGTTCATGCCCAACAGCCGCGCGCGGCCCGAGGACTATTGCGAGGGCTTCGGCCTCACCGAGCACGAGCTGGCGCTGATCCGCAGCCTGCCCGCGCACTCGCGCTGCTTCCTCGTGCGCCAGCCCGATGCCAGCGTGGTGGTGCGGCTCGATCTGTCGGGTGCGCCCGAGGTCATCGCCATGCTGTCGGGCCGCGAAAGCACCGTGCGGCGGCTCGATCTGCTGCGCGAGGCGGTCGGCAACGATCCGGCGCAGTGGTATCCGGCGCTCACCAACCGCCCGTGGCCCGGCTCGGCTGACTACCGCGCCGAGGCGAGCGAGGCCGAAAGCCTGAGCTGGGAAGCCGCCGAATGAGCGCCGCCTTCGCCATCTCCGCCGCCAGCGTGAGCACCGAATGCATGCGCGCCATGGACGGCGTGGGTGCAGGCATCGGCGCGAGCCTGCGGGGCGTCGACTGCGCGGCATCGAGCATGGCGCAGGCCGCCTTCAACCGCCTGTTCAGCGCCGAGGGCACGCTCGGCCCGGTGCTGACGGCGATGCTGACGATCTGGATCGCCTTCCTCGGCTTCGCGCTGATTACCGGGCGCACGCGGCTTGGCCTGTCCTCGCTGACCCCGCGCATGGTGACGCTGGTGCTGGTGATCACCTTCGCCACCAGCTGGGTCGCGTTCCAGAGCGTGTTCTGGAACCTCGCGGTCGGCGCGCCCGACGAGATCGCCACGCTGCTGATGGGCACCCACGGCTCGGCCAGCACCATCTTCGCCGACAAGCTCGACTCGGTCATGCTCGCGCTGATGGACATCTCGGGCGGCGATGCGATGGCGAACGACACCTCGATCTTCTCGCCGCCGGGGCTGTTGTGGAGCGGCGGCACCATGCTGCTGCTCGGCACGGTGGGCGTGCTCGCCACCTGCAAGATCGCGCTGGCGATCCTGATGGGGCTGGGGCCGATCTTCATCGTGATGGCGCTGTTCACCGGCACGCGCGGGCTGTTCGTGGGCTGGCTCAAGGGCGTGGTGCTGATGGCGCTGGCCCCGCTGTTCGCCGTGCTCGGCGGCTCGCTGATGCTGGAGCTGGCGGTGCCGGTGCTCTCCGCGTTGCAACAGACACCGGGCAAGATCGACGTGCGTCCGGCCATGGCCTTCTTCATGATCGGCGCGGTGCATCTGGCGCTGATGGCGATGATCCTCAAGGTCACCTCGACCATGGTGGCAGGCTGGACCGTGTTCGGCTTCGCCACCAGCGACAAGGCCGACGAAGGTGCGCGCGGCACATCCGCCCCCGCGCAAAGCCCGCTTAACCCGGCGCTCGCCACCTCTGCCGCCGACCGGGCTGCGGCCACTGCCGCCACCACCGCGCAGGCGCGCGATATCCGGGTCAGCACAGCCGCGGCCATGCCGCTTGCCGCCAACGACACCGGCACCAGTTCCACCCATACCCGCGAGACCCGCGTGGTGACGCAAGGCGCGCAGGTCTCGCCTTTTGCCGCGGGTCAGTCAGGCACGAGCAACCGTGCGCGCGGTATCGGCAGCCGCTTCAAGTCTGCCCCCATTCGCTCAACGGAGAATAAGTGATGATGCCCCGCGCGACGATCGCCGCGGCCCTGTTGGCCTCCAGTCTCGTCGCCCTGCCCGCGCAGGCCGATCCGCGCCTCGTGGAGCGCTTTTACAACGAGAGCGAAGTCGTCACGATCAATGGTCGCGTAAACGTGCAGTCGACCATCCAGTTCGGTGATGACGAGGCGATCGAGAACGTCGCCATCGGCAATTCGCAGAGCTGGCAGGTCACCCCCAACCGGCGCGCGAACCTGCTGTTCGTCAAACCGCTCGAACCGCGCGCGGCGACCAACATGACGGTGGTCACCAACAAGCGCACCTATCTATTCGACCTCGTGGCGAGCCCCACCACGCGCACGCCGGTCTATGTCCTCAAGTTTACCTACCCGGTGGAGGAAACACCTGAGCAGACGCAGCTGGCCGACGGCGCGCCGCGCGACCCGTCGCGGATGCCCAATGCGCTCGAAGTCGCCGCCGCGCATGACCAGCTCGCCGTGGTCGACCCCGCCGCGCTCAATTTCGACTGGACCAGCGACGGGGTCGAGCGATTGTTGCCCGAACAGGTTTACGACGACGGCACGGCGACCTTCCTCGCCTGGCCCTCGGGCGCACCGATGCCTGCGATCCTCGTGAAAGACCGCGATGGCATGGAAGGCCCGGTGAACTTCGCCGTGCGCGGCGATACGGTGGTGCTCGACGGGGTGCCGCGCGAGATCATCCTGCGTTCGGGTGACGATGTGGCCACCTTGATCAACACGGGCAGCAATGCCCCGGCGCCCGGCGCCTGATACCTTTGCAGCGGAGCGACGTTCAATGAAACTTGCCATGCGCCTTCCCGAAAAGACCAAGGGTGTCGCCAACGACGCCGACCCGCGCGAGACCGCGTCCGCCGAGGTGATCGACCTCGCCAGCCGCACCGCCTATCCCGCCGTGGCGGCGCGCAATGGCGGCTCCGACGCGCTCGGCCTGATCGCCGGGATCGGCTTTGTCGCGCTGATCGGCGGGGCCACGCTGTGGGGCCTCAACGCCAGCCGCATGGATGACAGCGCGCAGGCCCCGCAGGATGTCGCGCCCGCGCCGCAACCTGCACAACCGCCGGTCGTGCTTCAGCCCGAGCCTGCCGAGGCCGCGATGGTCGCGCCCGCTCCGCAGGCGGACCCGGCCCCCGCTCCGGTGATGTCGCAGCAGGTGCAGCAAGAGCCTGCGGTCAACCGCTACAACTCGCCCGCCATGGTGTTCGACAGCAGCCCGGCGGCCAATGCGGCGGTGAGCGCCGGTGCAATCACCACCGCTTCGCCCGATGGTTCGGTGGTGCCGGGTGCGGGCGGCGGCGCGGCGAACGACTTTGCCTCCCGCATCGGCGGCGTGGGGGGCGGCCCGGCCACCGCGCGGCAGGATATCAACCCCGCCACCACCGTGGCGCAGGGCACGATGATCCCGGCGATCCTGGAAACCGCCATCAACACCGATGTGCCCGGCTATGTCCGCGCCGTGGTGAGCCAGGACGTGAAGAGCTACGACGGCAGCCGCGTGCTGGTCCCGCGCTCGAGCCGCCTCGTCGGTCAGTACCAGTCGGGCCTGCAAGCCGGGCAGACCCGCGCCTATGTGGTCTGGACCCGGCTGATCCGCCCCGACGGCGTGTCGGTCGCGCTGCAATCGCCGAGCACCACCTTCGACGGCACCACTGGCCTCGAAGGCAAGGTCAACTCGCACTTCTTCAGCCGGTTCGGCTCGGCCATGCTGCTTTCCGTGATCGGCGGGCTGACCACCATCGCCAGCGGCGGCACCTCGGTGATCCTTGGCGGCGGGCAGAGCGCGGCTTCCACCGCCTTGCAGCAGGACGGCCAGCGCCCGCCCACCGTGCGCGTGCGCATGGGCGAGCCGGTGCGCGTCTACACCGCACGCGATCTCGACTTCGGTCAGGTGAACTAAGCCGCGATGAGCGCCGAAATCCACCAGCTCGGCGGCGAGCCTCTGCCCTCGCTGGCAGGCCCTGCGCCCGAGGCCCCGGTGATCCCCGGCGGCTCGGTCTATCTCGACGCCTATCTCGCGCCGCTGCGCCAGTGGCTTGACCGCGACACCGTGACCGAGATCCTCGTCAACCGTCCCGGCGAGGTCTGGATCGAGGACGCAGCGCATCCCGGCATGCAGCGCATCGAAGTACCCGAAGTGACCGACAAGCTGGTGCAGCGCCTCGCCGAGCAGGTCGCCCGCATCAGCCATCAGGGCATCAACCGCGAGCACCCGCTGCTCGGCGCGACGCTGCCCGCCGAGGGCTATGGCGGTGCGCGCGTGCAGTTCTGCGGCCCTCCCGCCACGCGCAAGCACTGGGCGCTGTCGATCCGCCGTCACCGCCAGCTCGATCTCCCGCTCGACGCCTACGACCACGGCCCGCTGCGCGCTCCCGCCGAAGAGGACATGCCCGATCCGGCCGAGGAGCCGATTGCCTTCCTGCGCGCCGCGATCAAGGCGCGCAAAACCATCCTCGTCTCGGGCGGCACCTCGACCGGCAAGACCACCTTCCTCAACGCCATGCTCGGCGAAATCCCGCGCGAGGAGCGCGTCGTGCTGGTGGAAGACACCCCCGAACTGAAGTTCCCCGGCGCCAATGCCGTCGGGCTGGTGGCGGTGAAGGGCGAGCTGGGCGAAGCGAAAGTCACCGCCAACGAGCTGCTGCAATCGGCCCTGCGCCTCAGGCCCGACCGGATCGTGCTGGGCGAATTGCGCGGGGCGGAGAGCGTCTCGTTCCTGCGCGCAATCAACACCGGGCACCCCGGCTCGTTCTCGACCATCCACGCGAACTCCCTGCGCGGCGCGCTCGAACAGCTTTCGCTGATGGTGATGCAGACCGGCATCGGCCTCACCCGTTCGGACACCCTCGCCTATGCCGCGGGCGTGATCGACGTGATCGTCCAGCTGGGCCGCTCGGAGGGCAAGCGCGGCATCACGGCCATCGCGAGGGCCGCCGATATCGCGTGATTTTCCCTATTTCGTGACATGGGCCTGTGCACTGTTTTCAGGCATGATAGCTTTGCCTAAGACCCCGCCAACCTGTCCGGCCACCCCTCAGGCCTTGCATGAGAGCGAGCACAGATGAGCACCGCGCCTACCAGTCCCGACGCCGCCCCCGACCCCTCGTTGCTCACCGCAGAGGAGCGCTATTTCAACCGCGAGCTGTCGTGGCTCGAATTCAACGAGCGGGTGCTGGCCGAGGCGACCAACCCGGCCTATCCGCTGCTCGAACGGCTGCGCTTCCTCTCGATCTGCGGCAGCAACCTCGACGAGTTCACGATGATCCGCCTCGCCGGCCTTGTGGGGCAGGTGCGCACGGGCATTTCGGAAACCTCGATCGACGGGCGGACCGCCAGCCAGCAGCTTGCCGCCATCACCGAAAAGATGCGCGCCATCGAAGGCCGCCAGCAGGTCGCGCTGCGGGAACTGCGTCCGCTGCTCGCCGCGCAGGGCATCCACATCCGCGGCGGCGACCTCGCCAGCGACAAGGCCGAGCAATGGCTCGAACGCTATTTCATCGAGCACATCATCCCCGTGCTTACCCCGCAGGCGATTGACCCGGCGCACCCGTTCCCCTTCGTTTCAAACCTCGGCATCGGCGCACTGTTCAACCTCGAACGCACCATCGACGGCAGCCAGCTGATCGAGATGGTGCTGATCCCCGCCGCGCTGCCGCGCTTCGTCCGCGTGGACGACGAGGCGGCGGATGGCGAAGCGGTCTACGTCGCCATCGAGCGTCTGGTGCTGCGCTTTGCCCACCTCCTGTTCCCCGGCTTCACCATCAAGGGCCAAGGCGCGTTTCGCCTGCTGCGCGACAGCGACATCGAGATCGAGGAAGAGGCCGAAGACCTAGTGCGCTACTACCGCAGCGCGATCCAGCGGCGGCGGCGCGGGCAGGTCATTGCCATCGAGCTGGACGAGAACTTCGACCGCGAGGCCGAGGAGATGCTGCGCGACAAGCTCGGCCTCAAGCAGGCCTTCGTCACCAAGACCCTCGGGATGCTCGGCATTTCGGGGCTGTCGAACGTGGTGGGCGAGGACCGGCCCGACCTCAAGTTCACCCCCTATTCGCCGCGCTATCCCGAACGCGTGATGGAGCACGACGGCGACGTCTTCACCGCCATCGGCGAGAAGGACATCATCATCCACCACCCCTACGAGAGCTTCGAGGTGGTGGTCGATTTCCTGCGGCAGGCGGCGCGCGACCCCAAGGTCATCTCGATCAAACAGGCGCTTTACCGCGCAGGCCAGCAGTCGCCCGTGATCAACGCGCTGATCGAGGCGGCGGAGAACGGCAAGTCGGTCACCGCCGTGGTCGAGTTGAAGGCACGCTTCGACGAGGAGCAGAACCTCAAGTGGGCGAACGAGCTGGAACGCGCGGGCGTGCAGGTGATCTACGGCTTCGTCGACTGGAAGACCCACGCCAAGATCTCGATGGTCGTGCGCGCGGAAGACAACGGCTACCGCACCTACTGCCACTTCGGCACCGGCAACTATCACCCGATCACGACCAAGATCTACACCGACCTCTCCTACTTCACCGCCGACCCGGCGCTGGGGCGCGATGCGGCCAAGCTGTTCAACTTCATCACCGGCTATGTCGAGCCGCAGGCGATGGAGAAGCTGGCAATCTCGCCGCTGAACCTGCGCGAGAAGCTCAACCAGTGCATCGACCGCGAGATCGAATTTGCCCAGGCTGGCAAGCCCGCCACGATCTGGGCCAAGATGAACTCGATCACCGAGCAGGGCATCATCGACCGGCTTTACGAGGCGAGCCAGGCGGGCGTGCAGATCGTGCTGGTGGTGCGCGGCATCTGCTGCCTGCGTCCCGGCGTTCCGGGCCTGTCGGACAATATCACGGTCAAGTCGATCATCGGCCGGTTCCTCGAACACAGCCGCATCTGGGCCTTCGGCAACGGCGAGCCGCTGCCCTCGAACAAGGCGCTGGTGTACATCTCCAGCGCCGATGCGATGGACCGCAACCTCAACCGCCGGGTCGAAACGCTGGTGCCGATTGCGAACCCCACGGTGCACGATCAGGTGCTCGATCAGGTGCTGCTCGCCAACCTGCTCGACACCGAACAAAGCTGGCTGCTCGATGGCGAAACCGGGGAATACGAGCGCGTGCAGATTGACGCGGACACCGAGGATACCGACGGAAACGGTGTGCCCGGCTTCAACTGCCACGCCTATTTCATGACCAACCCCTCGCTGTCGGGCCGTGGGGGAGCATTGAAGGAAAGCCTCGTGCCCAAGCTGACCCTGCGCAAGGGAGCCTTATGATTTCTGCTACGAAGCGCGGCTCGGGTGCCACCGCACCGGGGCCGGAACGCGCCGTGATCGATATCGGCTCGAACACGGTGCGACTGGTGATTTACGGCGGACCGCGACGGGCGCCGATGATCTGGCTGAACGAGAAGGTGACCGCCCGGCTCGGCCGCGATCTCGCCGAAACGGGCCGCATGCCCGATAAGGCGGTCGACCTTGCGCTAGGCGGGCTGGCCCGCTTTGCCGCCATCCTCGAAGACATCGGCGTGACCAAGGTCGATGCCGTGGCCACCGCCGCCGTGCGCGATGCGGCGAACGGGCCGGAATTCGTAGAACAGGTGCGTGCGCTGGGGCTCGATGTGCGGGTAATTTCGGGCGAGGAAGAGGCCCGCACCGCCGCCATGGGCGTGATCGGAGCCTTCCCGCAGGCCAGGGGCGTGGTCGCCGATCTGGGCGGCGGCAGCCTTGAACTGATCGCCATTGCCGATGGCGAGTGTTCGCACGGCGTCTCGCTGCCGCTGGGGACGCTGCGCCTGCCAGCCCTGCGCGAGCAAGGCGGGGCGGCCTTCCGCAAGGCCGTGGAAGAGGAACTGGCCAAGGCCCATTGGGCCGAAGAGCACAGGGGCCCGCTCTATCTCGTCGGCGGCACCTGGCGCGCGCTCGCCAAATTCGCGATGAACGCGCAGGACTATCCGCTGTCCGACCCCCACGCCTATACGCTCTCGCCGGAAGAGGCCGAGCATTTCGCCAAGCAGGCCGCGCAGATGAGCGCCGAAGAGCTGGCCGCCATTCCCGGCGTGTCGTCGTCGCGCGCGGCAGGGCTGGCCGATGCCTGCGCCATGCTGCGCTCGCTGACCGCGCAATTGAAGCCGCAGGCGCTGGTGTTCTCGTCCTGGGGCCTGCGCGAGGGCCTGGTCTACAACCAGCTCGACGAACTCGAACGCGCGAAAGACCCGCTGCTGTCGGGGGTGGAACACTTCACCCGCCCGCGCGGCGTCACCGCCACGCAGGCAACACTGATCGCGGGCTGGACCGCCGCCGTGGCTCGCGGCGGCGTCAACGACGACGAACGCCTGCGCATGGCGGCCACCATGCTGGCGCTGGCCGCCGCGCAGATCGAGCCGAACATGCGGCTCGCCCACTGCACCGACTGGGCCTTGCACAAGCGCTGGCTCGGGCTCGACCATCGCGGGCGGGCGCTGATCGCCTCCGCGCTGCGCGGAGCCTGCGGCAAGCCCGAGCCGACCGCGCTGCTGAAGGAGCTGGCCAGCAGCGAAGACCTGCGCCGCGCCGCCGGGTGGGGCCTCGCGATCCGGCTGTGCCGCCGCCTGGGCGCTGGCTCGCGGCTGTCGCTGCTTACCAGCAAGCTCACCCGCGAAAACGATGCGCTGACGCTGTGGATCGACCCGGCGCGCGAGCAGCTGCGCTCGGGCACCGTCGAGAGCGACCTCAAGGCGCTGGCGCGCTGGCTCGATCTCGAATGGCACATGGAATAGCCGTTCTTGACACTTTAGTGACAATCGGACGGCTAGGCTTGCCCTGATCGCTGCGCCCGGTGCACGGTGCGCGCAAGAGATTGGAGGCGAGCCCGACCATGGTCGCGAAGCAAGCACTGGCCGCGCAGGAAGCGGCAAACGAAAACGGCACTGTCGATCAGGATGCGCTTGGATTGACGGCGCTGGCCGAAGGCGTGCTGGCGCGCGACTTCCGCCCGCGGGTATCAACCGTACGGCGGCTGGCCGAGGCGGTTCTGGCGCTGCACGGCGATGTCGCCGAACTGAAGAAGGCCGGCAGCAAGTCAGCCAAGGCGAGCAGCAGCAAGTCGCCCAAGAAGGGCGGCAAGAAGAAGAAGCGCAAACTGGCCAAGATCCCCGGCCAGAAGAAGTAGCCGCTCACTGGACTCTGATGACATTACCCTGATCCACCTTGCTCCCCTCCCCTTGGGGAGGGGCTGGGGGTGGGGGCTCGACGCTGGCTGGGTGCCCTCATCCCAACCCTTCCCCGCAGGGGAAGGGCTTTGCGAGTGGATGCTATGTCATCCCGCTCTAGAACGGATCGCCGGTCTGCTCGTCGAACGGGCGCGTGTCAGCCGGCGGGCTGCGATAGGGCGGGCGCTGGCGCATGGAGAGGTCGCCCTTCCACGGCACCTGATCGACCTCGGTCCAGGCGTTGACGTGCAGGCGATAGAACTTCCAGCGCCCATTGCGCTTCACCAGCCGGTCGTCGCGCGTGCCGATGCCGAACACGAAGTTGGTGCGATAGTCGGCGTTCCACTGGATGATCTGGAAGAAGCACCGCACCCGCGCGCCTTCGGGCTTCGGGTCCATGATGAAGTGGTTCATCAGGTGCTGGCGCCCGAACCACCAGTGCTGGCGGTCGTTCCACAGGCTGCGCAGGTTGGCGCGGATCGCCTCGTGGCCCTGCACCTTGCCCTGCCACAGGTGGTCGAACTCGGCATCCTCGGCGAAGGTGGCGATGGCCTGTTCCTCGTCGGCCAGGTCGATCCCCCAGGCATAGCGGGCGAACAGTTCCTCGATCTCGGCGCGGTCGGCCACCGGCATGATTTCCGGCACCCCATCGGGCCAGCAGGTCTCGGTCATTCGTTCGTCTCCCGTCATTCAATGCTTGAAAAATGCTTCTGCAGGGTAATTGTAGCGGGAACAGCGAAAAGCCCAAGTGGGAGACGATACGGTGCCGGAAATATTCCATCTCTACGACAGCTTCGGACTTCAGAAGCGGCCGACCATGCGGTTCGAAGCCGACGTGTTCGAATGCGAGGTCGAGGGGGAAATCCCGGCGGAGCTGGAGGGCAGCTATGTCCGCACCGGGGGCGACCGGCAGTATCCGAGCCTGGAGGACGACATCATCCTCAACGGCGACGGGCTGGTGTCGAGCTTCCGGTTCGAGAACGGCCACGTCAGCTTCCGCAGCCGCTATGTCCAGACCGAGCGGTTGCAGGCCGAGCGCGCGGCGCGGCGGCGGCTCTATGGTCACTATCGCAACCCCCACACCGACGATCCGACCGTCTCGAACCTCCCCCAGCGCGACAACACCGGCAACACCTATGCCTTCGCGCACCATGGCGAGCTGTTCATGCTGCGCGAGGATTCGCGGCCCTACCGGGTCGATCCCGAAACGCTCGAAACGCTTGGCGAGGGCCAGTGGGGCGACCTCAGGAGCACGGCGCTCACAGCGCACCCGAAGATCGATCCGGTCACGGGCGAATGGTGGAGCTACGGCGTCTTCGCCGGCGGCGAGCCGACCACCGATGCCTCGCTCCATGTGTTCGACAAGCACGGTAAGCTGGTGCGCGAGCAGTGGTTCCACACCCCCTTCCCCGGCCTCAGCCACGACTGGGGCGTGACCCGCGAACACCTCGTGTTCCCGATCATGCCGCTCACCGCCAGCGAGGCGCGGCTGCGCGAAGGCGGGCAGTACTACCAGTACGACCCCGATCTCCCTTCGGCCTGGGGGATCATGCCGCGCAATGGCGATCCTGCGACAGACATGCGTTGGTTCCACGTGCCAGGCCTCGTGCTCGGCCACATCATGAATGCCTATACCGATGGCGACAAGGTGGTGGTCGACACCCCCTGTTCGCCGGGCAACTGCTTCAGCTTCTTCAAGGACAAGCACGGCAACCAGCCGACCATGCCGGAGACCATCACCCAGCTCACCCGCATCACCTTCGATCTTTCCAAGTCCGCTGACGAAGCGGTGACGCTGGAGCCGGTGACCGGGGCGCTCGGCGACATGCCCCGGATCGACGACCGCTTTGCCATGAGCAAGTATCGGACCGGCTATTTCTCTCTGCGCGCCTTCCCCGAGATGGGTGTGGGCCAGATCGACTGGGACACCGGCGACCTCACAGTCCACTCGCTCACCGGCGCTGCCGCGCAGGAGCCGCTGTTCGTGCCCCGCAGCGCCGACAGCGCGGAAGGCGACGGCTTCATCCTCACCGTGGTCGACCGCTTCGAGGAACGCCGTGCCGAGCTGTTGATCCTCGACGCACGCGATGTCAGCCGTCCGCCGCTGGCCACCGTGAAGCTGCCGTTCGGGCTGCCGATGGCCTTCCACGGGAGCTGGATTCCGGCTTGAGCCGAAGGCCAATACCGCAACTCCCGCTCACCCCTTGAGGCGAGCGGGATCGCGATCGGCGTCAGTTCGGGCCGGGGGCGCCCGCGTCGGCCTCATCGACCTCGACCGTCGGTACTTCGACGGTCTTTTCTTCCATCTTCACGTCCACATCGGGCGTATCGACGTCGTATTCAGGCAGGCTGCCTTCCTTCACGTCGACATCCACCTCGGGCATGTCGCCTTCCTTGGTCTGTTCAACGTCGCAGGCGGCAAGGCCCATGGCCGCGGTGCCCACCAGGGCGAAGCTCATCAGTTTACGCATCGATCACTCCTTTGTTATCGTGCATTAACAAGGCCAAGCCCCGAATGGTTCCCAAAGCCGTGTCAGCCCGTCACCCGCGCCACGAACGCCGCCAGCATCCGCTCGACCTCGGTCTGGTCGCTGCCGACCGATAGCGCCGGGCTGAGGTGGTTGTGCCCGGCGAGGTAGTGAATCTCGGGATAGCGCCCGCGCGCTCCATACCATTGCTCGACCAACTGGGCGGCCTGCTGCTGGAAGTCGTCGGGATCGAACTCGGCGACCGAGAATTGCACCGGCACCGGCGTCTTGAGCAGGCCCGGCATGCACGACGCCGCCCCCCATTGCCGCCGGTCGGTGCCGTAGTAGGCCTCGGCCGAGGCGTTGGGCGCGCAGGTGTGGGTGTCGTAGATGCCGCTCATCAGGCAGGCCCCGGCGATTCCCTCGGCACGGTCGGCGCGGTGCGCGAGATAGCCCGCCACGTGAACCGCCCCGGCAGACTGGCCCGAGAGCACGATCTTCGCCGGATCGCCGCCGTGCTCTGCCACGTTCGCGCGCAGCCAGTCGACTGCCATGGCCATGTCGTCGGGACCGGAGGGGAAGCGATGCTCGGGCGCGAGGCGGTAGGTCAGCGTGACGCCGATCATACCGTGCCGCGCGGCGAAGTCGCCCATGTTCGAGTAGAACGGCGAACCTTCGGTGTGCTTGTCACCCATCAGGAAGCCGCCGCCGTGGACGAACACGAAGACCGGTGCGCCCTCGGCGGCGCTCTCCCGGAACAGGTCCAGCCGGTGGCGCGGATCGGGGCCATAGGCGATGTCGCGCTGGACCTGCGTGTCAGGCGACAGCCCCCGGTTCATGCCCTTGAGCAGTTCAAGCGAACCGCCCAGCATCTCGGGCGAGAGGTCGTTGCCGAGCGCGGCCAGCCTGGCGCGGATTGCGGGGGTCATGCGGCATTCTCCATCAACAGGACCGGCTTGATCACCGTGCCCGCATGGGCATCGGCGAAGGCGCGGTCAATCTCGGCGAAGGGGTAGAAGGTGATCATCCGGTCGAACGGCAGGCGGCCCTGCTGCCAGTAGTCGGCCAGCAAGGGCAAGAAGGTCTGCGGGTTGGCATCGCCGCCGAGCACACCGCGCAGCTGTTTGCCGCCCGCCAGCATGCCGAACATGCCGGGATCGAAGCCCCCGAGCGGCGCGGCAACGAAGCCAGCCGTGCCGTTCATCGCCAGCACCTCCAGCGCGAGCCGGTGGATCGCCACGGCGTTGGTGGTGTTGAAGGTGAAGTCCATGCCCCGCCCGGTGATCGCGCGCAGCCTGGCGGCAAGGTCAGGTTCGTCGCCGCGCAGGGTGTCGGTCGCGCCGAACGCGCGCGCCAGTTCGAGCCGCTCGTCGGAGAGGTCGACCGCCACGATCCGCCGTGCGCCTACCAGCTTTGCCGCCATCACGGCGGAGAGGCCCACCGCCCCGGTGCCGAGCACGGCGATGCTATCGCCAAAGCCCACCTTCAGCGCCTCGATCACCCCGCCCGCGCCGGTCACAACCCCGCAGCCGAGCGGGCCGAGCATCTCCAGCGGCAAGTCCTTGGGCATCTTCACCGCTGTTCGTTGCGGTACGATCGCGTGGCTGGCGAAGCTCGATTGACCGAAGAAGTGCGAGTGGATCGCCCCCTCGTCGCCGCATAGGGCCGTGCTGCCGTCGAGCCGCTTGCCGCCGAAGCACAGCGGCATGGCGAGATCGCAATAGGTCGGCCTGCCCGCGAGGCAACTCGGGCACTTGCCGCAGGAGCTGCCCGAGAGGACCACGTGGTCGCCCACCGCGAAGCCGCTCACGCCCTCGCCCAGTTCCTCGACCACGCCCGCGCCCTCGTGGCCGAGCACGATCGGCTGCGGCGAGTGCCTGCCGGGATGCTCGTGCAGGTCGGTGTGGCAGATGCCGGTCGCGACGAGGCGGATGCGCATCTCGCCAGCGCGCGGGGCCTCCTGATCGAGCTGGACCAGCCGGGGCGCTTCGCCTCCGTGGCCGGACAGGGCGGCGGTGATCTTCATGGGGCTACCTTCGGGTTAGGGGCCAAGGTGTGACAGGTGTGACACTGTCCTGAGGGGGAAATTCTGTGGGGTGATCGGGGCGGAGTCATAAGCACGGCATGGCGCATGAGGGGCGGCGTAGGAAACTCCCATCGTCGCCATAAGCCCTGCCCCTTGAGGGGGAGGGTTGGGTGGGGGTGCTCCGCCCTCGCGGACGTTCCAGCCCCCACCCCCAGCCCCTCCCCAGGGGGAGGGGAGTCATGGCGCGCCTTCCCCCAAGTGATGATCGTTGCGAATATCGGCCACCTCGCCGGTCTGCGTCAGCAGGCTTTTGCGGCGCAGAAACCGGCGCAGGCTTTCCGGCCCTATCCGCGGTGCACCATAGCCCGACCAGCCGAAACTGTCGGTGCCGAAGGTCCGCATCTTGGCGAAGGTGAGGAAGGTATCCTGCAGGAAGATCCCTCCGGCGTTCAGCCGCCGCCCGATGCGCTCGGCCTCCTCGGCAGTCCCGGCGATCACGCTCGCCGTCAGCCCAAAGCGCGTATCGTTGGCGAGACGCACCGCCTCGTCCTCCTCGTCGTAGGCCATCACCGGCAGGCAGGGGCCGAAGGTCTCTTCCTGCATGATCAGCATCGTGTGATCGACATTGGTGAGGATGGTCGGGCGCAGGTAGAGCCCGCCGCCAATATCCTCCACCGTGCCGCCACTGCGCAGCACGGCGCCCTTGCGCACGGCATCGTTGATATGACGTGCTACAATCGCCCCCTGCGGCGGGTGGGTGAACGGCCCGATATGCCCGGCGCGGGGGTTGTCGGCATTGAGCCGCACCTCGGCCGCCTTCTCCACCAGCAGCGCAACGAAATCGTCGTGCACCGAGCGGTGGACATAGACGCGCTCGACCGAATAGCAGACCTGCCCCGTGGCATAGACCGCCCCGCGCAGCACCGCCGTCGCCGCGCGTTCGAGATCGGCGCTGGCGGTGACCACGCAGGGGTCTTTCCCGCCCAATTCGAGGTTGCACGGGATCAGTCGCTCGGCGCAGGCGACCGCGACCTTGCGCCCCGTCGGCACCGAGCCGGTGAAGCAGATCGTGTCGGCCTCCTCGATCACCGCCTGCCCGACCTCGCCCGGACCGGTCACGTAGGCGAACACCCCGGCCAGCTCGGGCACCTGCCGCACGGTTTCGAACAGCGCCTCGATCACGCGCGGGGTCACTTCGCTCGGCTTGAGCAGCACGGCGGAACCGGCAAACAGCGCGGGCACCGCATCGAGCAAGGCCAGCATCAGCGGCGCGTTCCACGGCGAGATCACGCCCGTAAGCGGATAGGCCACCACCTGCGACTGCACCCGCACGCTGGGCATGGCGGTGCTCATCGCGTCATAGTCGAGCGCGGCGAAGGCACGCGGGGCATCCTCCAGCCAGCCGCCGATATTGCCCATGGTGATAAAGCCTTGCAGGTAGCTGGTGTGGCATCCGCCGGTGTCCTGCGCATCGGCCTCGCCGATGGCCATGGCCTGCGCCTTCACCGCGCCGAGCCAGCGTGCCATGACCGCGCAGCGCCCTTCGACGCCCAATGCCTCCCATGCGGGCTGGTTCGCGCGCAGCGTGGCGGCTTTCTCGGCCACCTCCGCGCGCGAAGATACTGCGATCTTGTGATCGACCTTGCCGCTGCGCGGATTGCGCACGGCAAGCATCTGCTGAGTTGTTGCCATCTGTCTCTCCCATTGGCGCCGCCAAGCTAGCGCCGCCGCACAGGATCACAACAGCAATCGCATGCTAAAAATTACATTGCGAAATTAATTCCGAGCCACACGGTCAGCGGTGTTCCAAGGTCCATCGAGCCGCCCTGATTGCGGGTGATGATGGTCTCGTCGAACAGGTTTTCCACGCGGGCCACGGCGGACAGACCGCGCGTTACCGGCATTCGGGCATAGAGGTCGACCGTGGTCGCGGCGGGCAGCACGTCGCCTTCCTGATCGTCCTCGTACTGGTTGCCGACATGGCGCAGCGTGGCCGAGAGCAGTGCGCCTTCCACCGGACGCCAGCCAAGCGTGGCGCTGGCGGCGAATTCGGGCACCTGTGCCGGGCGGTTGCCATCGAGTTCCAGCGCCGCGCCGGTGCCCACAACCTTGGCGTCGGTCAGCACCAGCGTGCCGTCGAAGCTGAACGCGCCGGTTTCGGCGCGCGCGGCGAACTCCAGCCCGCGCGCCTCGAGCGAATCGAGGTTGCGGCGCTGGCGGGTGTTGGTGCCCACGGTGACGTTGGCGATGGCGTCCTTGACCGTGTTCTCGAACCAGGTTGCCTGCAAGGTCACACCCGGTGCGGGCATCAGGTCGATCCCCGCTTCCAGCCCTTCGAGCCGCTCGGGCAGCAGCGCGGCATTGGCGTTGGTGGTGACGAGGAAGACCACGAAGGGGCGGTAAAGCTCGTTCAGCGTCGGCAGGCGGAAGCCGGTGTAGACGGCAGCACGCAGGCGCGCGCCTTCGGCCACGTCGAACAGCGCGCCCGCGCGCCAGGTCACTTCCCAGTCCGACCGGCTGGCGTAATTGGTGTCTTCAGTGAGCGCGCCCGCCGGGCTGTAACGCTGGAAGTAGCCATCGGTGATCGTATAGCGGTCGGCACGCAGGCCGCCGGTAAGGGTCAGCGCGCCCAGCTCCCAGTCGTCCTCGACATAGGCTCCGAACTGGCGGTTCTCGCCGCCCGCGCGGCGGGTCTGCGTGAGCGCGCCGGTGCCCGCGTTATAGGCGTCTTCCACCAGGTCGCCCGCCGAACGGCGCGCATCGACGCCCAGCCGCAGCGTGTGTCCGCCGCCCACCGGGGGGCGCACCTCGATCTTGCCGCCCTGCCCCTCAGCGGGAGTATCGCGCTGGTCGAGCGTGAGGTTGAACGTGTTCGACGACATCACCTTGTTGGAGAAGTTGCGCCACTGGCCATAGGCCACCGCATCGACCTGCCACGGCCCCCGACTGACCAGACGCAGCGACACGTCCTGCCCCTCGATCGCGCTGTCGGCCCCGGCAAAGCGCAAGGTGCGGTTGTCCTCGAAGGCGAGCGCGCGCAGCTGCACCTCGACATCGCCGAGCTTCTGCACCACGCGGCCGCCGGCGGTCCAGCTGTCGTAGGCCGCGGGCACGCTGGCCGCGACGCGCTGGCTTTCCGGCGTGGTGTCGAAGCCGTCGCCCCGGTCCCACCGGCCCGAGATCACCGCGTAACCGCTGCCGAACTCGGGCGCGAGCGTGGCCGAGAGGCTGGTCTCCTCGCGGTCGTTTACAAAGGCGGCGGCGTTGACCAGCCCCAGTTCGCGCGCCGAGGCGCTTTCGAGCGCAATCGTGCCCGCCAGCGCGCCCGCGCCGAACGGGCCGGAGCCGCCGCCGCGCGTCACCTGAATGCGCGACAGCGTTTCGGGCGCAACGGCGCTGAACGGTACATAGCCGAAGAACGGATCGACCATCGGCACCCCGTCGAGCACCACCAGCGCGCGGCTCGACGCATTGCCGCCGAGCGCGCGCAGGGTCGCCCCCTGCGCGGTGGGGTTCGACGAGCGGCTGTCCGAGCGGCGGAACTGCTGGAACCCCGCCACATTGCCCAGCGCATCCTCCAGCCGGCCCGAACCGGTGGTGGTGATCGCCTCGCGGTCGAGCGTGATGGTCGAATAGGCAGGCGTAGCCGGGGTATCGGGCAGGCCCTTGCCAAGCACGAGGATCACGTCGTCATCGGCCTCCTGCGCGGCGGCGGAGGTGGCGACAACGGCGAGGAGAGCAGCGCTGGCGCGGAGCAAGGTTTTCATGGGGCAGAAACTCGTCAGATTGATTTTGTCCGAAACGCCCCTTAGCCTCTCGGACTTGCCGCGTCACCCCGTCAATGGCAGGATAGCGGGCAAGGGAGAGAATAATGCGAAACGTGCTTATCGCCAGCACCGCCGCGCTGGTGGCTGTCAGTGCCACGGCCCATGCGCAAGAGCCCACCGAACAAGCGGAGACCTCTGTGACCACCATCGTTCCGGCCGTCGCCGAAGACCACGCAAAGCTGCTCGCCAGCGACGATCCGCGGCTGGCAGCGAACAAGCGGCTGGTTTACGACATGTACCGGATCGTGCTGCAAGGCGGCTATGCGGGCCGCGCGGGCGAGTTCATCCGCGAGGACTATATCCAGCACAACCCCAATGCCGCGCAGGGGCTGGCGGGGATCATGGACTATGTGCGTGCAACCCGGCCCGAGCGCCCACTCGAAGACCGTATCGAGCTGCCGCTGATCAACCTCGTGGCCGAGGGTGACTATGTCATCACCTCGTTCGTGCGCAGCGAAGTCGATGCCGAGGGGCAGACCTATTACACGACATGGTTCGACATGTTCCGCATCGAGGATGGCAAGATCGCCGAGCACTGGGATCCGATGACCCGCAACGACGCAAAGATCGATCCCAACTCGCAGCGGATTGCCGACTGACGCGTGAGGTGATGAGCGGCGACATCGTCGCCCTTCGCCCCCTCCGCTCAGCCTGAGCGGACTTGGGGCTGTTTGTAAGGGAGGCGGCAGCCGAAAGGTCTCTTTCGACTGCTCGTGGAAATCCGCCTAGTCGATCATCTCCGCCACCAGTCGGCGCAGTTCGCGCGAAGTCAGCTGGGCGGAGCGGGTGAAGGGAATAACGGCCTGCGACAGATCGGCAGGCAGGAAATCAAAGCGCGACCAAGGGGCCACGCGGGTATTCGTAATATGCATTAAAATCCTTGTGCGGGCGGCGCCACCATGGCGCCTGCCCGATTGCCGCCTACCTGCGGAACTGCCTGCCGCGCGGTCCGCCCGGGCCTTGCCCCGGCGTGCGTTCGCGGAAGGTGATGCGACCCTTGGAGAGGTCATAGGGCGTCATTTCGACGTGAACCCGGTCCCCTGCCACCGTACGGATACGGTAACGGCGCATCTTGCCTGCAGTGTAAGCGATGAGGCGATGATCGTTGTCGAGGAGAACACGGAACCTACCGTCGGGCAAAACCTCTTCGATTTCCCCTTCAAAGGTGAGCAGTTCTTCCTTCGCCAAATCGAGCCTCGCTTTCGATAAAATATGGGCCTGCCGCACGCCACTATGACGCAAAAAACAGGCGGTGATGTGCAAAATGGAAATGATGGCGCGATAAAGGTTCGCAAGCCATTTCCGGCCACCCGATGAAAGACAGGCGACGTTTGAACGAGGCCTATATAGATCAAGCGCCCGCATTTTACAATGCGAGCGCTTGAAATAATATTATTCCGTCCAACGCCCCTCCCCTTGGGGAGGGGCCGGGGGTGCGGGTTTGACGCCCGATCCCCCATCCCGACCCTTCCCCGAGGGGAAGGGCTTTTGGGGGATCACACCGTTACGCTGGCGTCGGTGAGGATGGTCTTGGTTTCGAGGTAGCCCCACAGGCCCTCTTCCCCGCCCTCGCGGCCAATGCCCGAGGACTTGAACCCGCCGAACGGCGCGGTCCACTCCATCCGCATGCCGTTCTGGCCCACCACCCCGGTGCGGACCTGCCGCGCAATGTCGTAGGCGGCCTGCGCGTCGTTGGTGAAGACCGAGCCGTTGAGGCCATATTCGCTGTCGTTGGCGATGCGGATCATGTCCTCCTCGTCCTCCGCCGGGATCAGGCACAGCACGGGGCCGAAGATCTCCTCCTGCGCGATGCGCGAGGAATTATCGACATTGGCGAACAGCGTCGGCTCGATGAAATAGCCCTTGTTCATGTGCGAGGGGCGGTTGCCGCCGGTCACGAGGTCGGCGGTCTTCCTGCCTTCCTCGATATACATCTCGATCCGATCGAGCTGGCGCTTCATCGCCACAGGGCCAAGCTGGGTTTCGGGATCGTTCGGATCGCCGATTTTCACGCCTTTCATCACGCCCGCAATCGCCTCGGCCAGCTCGTCGTGCCGCGCCTTGGGGACGATGGCGCGCGAAAGCATCGCGCAGACCTGCCCGCTCATCACGGTTATGGTGTTGCCGAGGATCTGCGCGACCGCTTCGGTGGGGAAGTCGTCGCGAATGATCGCCGCCGACTTGCCGCCCAGTTCGAAGGTGGCGCGGGTCATGTTGCCACCCGCCACGCTGGCGATGTGCTTGCCCGCCGCCGAGGAGCCGGTGAAGGTGATCTTGTCGAGCTTGGTCGAGTGGATCAGGTGATCGGCCGCCTCGCGGTCGGACGGCACGAGGTTCACGGTGCCGGCCGGCATGCCGCAGGCCTCGGCGCATTCGGCGATGATATAGGCTTCGAGCGGGGTTTCGGGCGATGGCTTCATGATCACGGTGCAGCCCGCGATCAGCGCGTAGAACACCTTGTTGGCCATGATCGCAAACGGCCCGTTCCACGGCGCAATGGCGGCGACCACGCCGACCGGCTCGCGCGCCATGACCACGGTATCGACCAGCTGGCCCTTGCGCTGGCTGGTCCATTCGAAGCTCTCGCCCAGCGCCGCAATCCCGCGCAGGCCAGCGACAGCGCCGCCGTGCATCGGGCCTGCCGCCGTGGCGAGGCCGCCGATCTGCGCGGTCCAGGCCGTGGCGAGTTCGGGCACGCGCTTTTCCAGCTCGTCGCAGAACTGCATCAGCTTGGCCATGCGTTCCTTGGGCGAGAGGCGCGGCCAGGGGCCGTGGTCGAAGGCCTCGCGGGCGGCATCGACCGCCTTGTCCATATCGGCGTTGCTGGCATGGGCGACGCGGCCCACGACCTCTTCGCTGAACGGGTTGATCAGTTCGATCTCGGCGCCGCTGGTCGCAGCGACCCATGCGCCGCCGATGAACAGCTTATCGGGATGTTGGATGGTTACGCCTGCGGGGGTCATGAAAGTCTCCTCAGTAACTGGAAAGAATGGTCAGCGAGCGGCTGTCGAGCGGTTTGCCCTCAGCCTGCAATTGCAGCTCGCGCGCGCGCAGCTTGCCTTGGGTATCGATAAGCCAGGCGTGGATGGCCTTCACCTGGGAAGCGTCGAGCCGGTCGGCAAACGAGGGCATGCCGTTCATCTTGAACAGCCCGCCCAGCACCACCTGCTCGAACCCGGCATGCACATTGGGCGCGATCCGCCGCAGGTCGGGCAGAGGCGCGCGCGGCTGGTTCGAGTGGCACATCGCGCAGTTGGCGGTGAACAGCGCATTGCCCATGGCGATCATCTCGGGCGTGGCATCTGGATACTGCGCGGGCGGTTCGGGTGCGGGTTCGAGCGGCGGCAGATCCGCCGGTTGCGGGGTCGGCCCGCCGCCGACTTTGTAGACCAGCAGACGGTTGGCATTGCCCTTGCGGTAGGCCGCGGCATAGCCGGGCATAAAGCCCCAGCCGCCGCCGCCCCAGCCGGTCTGCACCGCGACATATTGCACGCCGTTCACCCGGTAGGTCATTGGCGCGGCCATGATCGAGGAGCCGGTGTCGACGCTCCACAGTTCCTTGCCCGTCTCGCTGTCGCGCGCGGTCAGCTTGCCGGTGACGCTGCCGTGGAACACCAGACCGCTGGCCGTGGCGAGCACGCCCTGCCGGTCCTGCCAGCCCGCGCTCGGCACCGCCCACTTGGTCTTGCCGGTGAGCGGGTCCATCGCGCGCAGCTCGCTGGAAAAGGGCTCGTCCTTCACCCATTGCCATGCCTCGCTCGCCTCCACCTGCTCCCGGATCGGGGCAGGCAGCGTGGGCGCGGCAGCTTCGAGATCGGGGGTGAAGATGATCGCCGCATCGGCGTTCATGAACTTCTTCTCGTGCTTCACAGCAGCCGGATCACCGGTGAGGAACATCAGGTTGCCCATATCAAGCACGTGGGCGAAATAGGTGTTCCGCGTGGGATCGAAGGCCGCCGGATACCAGTTGCGCGCGCCCGGGGAGCCGGGAAACACCACTTTCGGGCCCTCGGTGTAGTCGGCCAGATCCATCCGCATATTGGGCTTGCCGGTGTCGAGGTTCCAGCCGTCGGCCCAGTTGGTGCGCACGATGGCATTGGCGGCAAGCGGCTTGCCGTTCTCGCGGTCGACCACGAAGAAGAAGCCGTTTTTGGGCGTGTGCAGGATCACCGGACGGCTCGCGCCGTTCACCTCCATCTGCGCCAGCACCATCGGCTGGGTGGCGGTGAGATCCCAGTTGTCCTGCGGGGTCTCCTGAAAGTGCCACTTCATCGCGCCGGTCTTGCGGTCGATGGCGACGAGCGAATTCAGGTACAGGTTGTCGCCCCCGCCCGGCGAGCGGATCGCCTGCGGATAGGGGCCGCCGTTGCCAGTGCCGACGATGACCTGATCGAACTCGGGATCGTAGGTGATCGCATCCCATGCGGTGCCGCCGCCGCCGATGTCCCAGCGGGTGTCCTTGCTCCAGGTTTTCAGCGCGGCTTCCAGCTCGGGGCTTTCCTGCGGGCCTTCGGCGGGGTCGTGCGGGATGGTCCAGAAGCGCCATGCCTCGGAGCCATCGGAAATCCTGTAGGCGGTGACATAGCCGCGCGTGTCGAACTCGGCCCCGGCATTGCCGATCACCACCAGATCGCCCGCCACTTCGGGCGCACCGGTGATGGTGTAGCCGCGATCCTTGTCGACGAAGGTGTCGGCGCTCCAGACCACGGCACCGGTTGCGGCGTCGAGCGCGTAGAGCTTGCCGTCGAGCGCGGCGGTGATCACCTTTCCATCGGCCACGGCGAGCCCGCGGTTGGCCCAGTCGCAGCAGGCCGAGCGGGCGATCTGCATGTCCATCTCGGGGGTGAAGGTCCACTTCTGCGCGCCGGTGGCCGCATCGAGCGCATAGACGCGGCCAAGGTTGCCCGAGGCATACATGACCCCGTCGATCACCACGGGGGTCGATTCCTGCACGCGCTTGGTGCCGAGGTCATATTCCCACGCGAGGCCCAGTTCGCCGACGTTTTGCGGGGTAATGTCGCCGAGGCGCGAGAAGTGGCTTGAGGCCCAGTCGCCGCCGGGGTTGTCCCAGTTGTCGCCCGCGCCGTAGACCGAGGTGTCGACCTCAGGCGCGCTGTCGGAACAGGCGGCGAGCGCGAGGGCGGCGGCGAATAGCGCCACAAAACTCCCCTCCCGCTGGCGGGAGGGGTTGGGGGTGGGCTTGCGACGCTGAATGAACCGTCCGAGGCCCACCCCGCTGCGACTAGGCTCACCTGCGGTTCGCCAAGTCTCACTGCCCCTCCCGCGAGCGGGAGGGGAGATTAGGGCCTTGAGCAGCCCGATCATTGCGGCCAGCTTCCCTTGTTCGCCTCCAGCACCGACTTGAGGCTCTGCGGCTTCCTGCCCGTGACCTTCTCGACCACATCGGACACCACATCCATAAACCCCTCGCGGATCGACTGGCCGAAGGTCACCATGCCCTCGCTCGCCCACGGAATCGGTCCATCCGGCTTGATGTCGGACGCCTTGCGCGTCACGCCGAGCGAGTCGAAATACCGGTACATGCCCTCGTCATCGACATCCTCGACCACGATGGGCTTGCCCGCCATCTCGGCAATCATGCCGACCGCCTGATGGATCGTCATCGCTTCGGGGCCGGTCACGTCATAGGCCTTGTTCGCATGGCCATCCTGCGTGAGCACGCCCACAGCCACGTTCACGCAGTCGTCGCGCGCGACCATCGCCACCTTGCCGTCGCCGCCGTTCTCGGGCTTGTGGCCCGAGGCCAGCGCCGGGATCGCCATCGCGGTCGCCACGGCATCGGCGTAGAGGCTGTTGCGCAGGTGGGTGTAGGCGAGGCCGGATTCTTCGATCAGCCGCTCGGTATCGTAGTGGTCGGTCTGCTCGACGCCGGGATGATCCTTGATCCCGCCGCCGACGATCGAGGTATAGACAATGTGCTTCACCCCGTTGGCCTTGGCCGCCTTCACCGCGTTGCGGTGCTGTTCGACTCGCGTGCCCACGCGCAGGGTGGAGATGAGCAACAGCTTCTCGCCGCCCGCCATCGCCCTGGTCAGGCCTTCGAGATCGTCGAAATCGGCCGCGCGCACTTCCGCGCCGCGTTCGGCGAGGTCGGCCACTTTATCGGGGGAGCGGGTGAGCGCGATAACCTCGCAGCCCATGTCCAGAAGCTTGCTGGCCGCCGCATGGCCGAACCCACCCGACGCGCCCGAGACGATGATCTTGCCCAATTGTCCTCTCCTTTGTTGGACACGATCATAACGGATGTTAGTGTTGGTTCAACAGGAGAACGCGCCCGCGAAGGAATCGCGTCGGCTGATACAAATGGCGACTTTTCAGGCGGCGCGCTTGCGCTAGTCTGGTCGTCAAAACGGGAGGGATTGACGATGCACACCAAGACCATGCTGGCGCTTGCCAGCGCGACCTTTGCCTTTGCCGCGCCTGCGCATGCGGCCTGCGGCGATCTTGTCGGGCTCGATCTGGGCGCGGGCGAAGTGACCGCCGCGACCGAGGTGGCCAAGGGCGCCTTCACTCCCCCCGCCAACGGCATGGGCCCGCCGCCGGGTGTCGCCGCCAGCCCCTTTGCCGATGTGCCCGCCTTCTGCCGGGTGGAGATGACGCTCACGCCGAGCAGCGATTCGGACATCAGGAGCGAGGTCTGGCTGCCGCTGTCGGGCTGGAACGGCAAATATGTCGGCATCGGCAACGGCATCTGGGCGGGCTCGATCTCCTATGCCGAGATGGGCCGCGCGCTGGCCCGCGGCTACGCCACCGCCGCCACCGACACCGGCCATGTCGGCAGCGGGATGGACGCACGCTGGGCCGTGGGCCACCCGGAGAAGCTGGTCGATTTCGGCTATCGCGCGGTGCACGTCACGACCGAGGCGGCCAAGCGCATCGTGGCCGCGCTCTATGGCAGCGCCCCGCGCAAGTCCTACTGGAACTCGTGCTCCACCGGCGGTCGGCAGGGGCTGATGGCGGCCTACCGCTATCCCGAGGATTTCGACGCGATCAGCGCCATGGCCCCGGCCAACCCGATGACCGATCTGATGACGCAGAGCATGTGGCAGGGCTTCCAGCCGGTGCGCTTCGGCGTGGAGCTTACGCCCGATGTGCTTGGGCTGGTCCACTCGGAAGTGCTGCGCGCCTGCGACGGGATCGACGGCGTGACCGACGGGATCGTGTCCTCGCCGCTGCAATGCCGGCCCGACCTTGCGAAGCTGCAATGCCGCGCGGGGCAGGAGGGCGGCTGTCTATCAACGGGCCAGTATCACGCGGTGAGCAACCTGTTCAGCGGCACCCGCGCCAATGACGGCAGCCTGCTGCTGCCCGGCTGGCCCTATGGCTCGGAAATGCAGATGGCGATGCTGGTGATGGGCGAGGAGCCCTTCCCCGTCGCGATGAGCTACTTCCGCGATCTCGTCTATGGCGGAAAGTCCGATTGGGATTGGAAATCAACCGACTACCGCACCTATGAACGCGATGGCTACGCCTACGGCAACGACATTCTCAACGTGCCAAGCGACGGCCTTGGCGCCTTCTTCCAGCGCGGCGGCAAGCTGCTGCTTTCGCACGGCTGGTCCGACGGGCTGATCCCGGCGACCAACACGCTGGCCTTCCACTATGGCCTGTTCAACAGTCTGCCCGCCGCCCAGCGCGACAGCCAGCTCAGGCTATTCATGGCGCCGGGGATGGACCACTGCTCGGGCGGTTCCGGCCCGAGCGAGATCGACACCCTCGGCATTATCGACGCATGGGCCAATGGCGGCGAGGCCCCCAACCGCATTCTCGCCAACCGCCCGACGGTAGCGCCCACCTTCCCCGGACAGCCCCCGGCCCCGCCGCGCGAGCCGATGCAGCGCCCGCTCTGCGCCTGGCCGTGGGTGGCGAAGTATGACGGCACGGGCGACCCGAATGTCGCCGCGAGCTTCTCCTGCGCGATGCCGTAGACTGGAGGCAATTTCCGGTAATCCGTTCGTGGTGAGGAGGGGGCGAGGTCGAAGACCGAGTCCCCGTCTCGAACCACAGCCGCAGGGCGCGAATCCCGTCCTTCGAGACGGGCGCTCAGCCTGCGGCTTCGTGCCCTCCTCAGGACGAACGGATGAAAGCGAGCGGGTAACTTAGCGGCGCAGCTGCGGCATCAGCACCCACTTCATCGCCTGCCCCTCGCGGGCAAGCGAGACGCGTTCGTAGCCCGCCTCGCGCGCGACCTCTTCGAGCATCAGCGCATCGGCGTGCAGGCTCACGCCCTGTACGATGGCCGGACGGCGCGCGAACAGCTCACGCCCGAAGCGCACGCGGTCGCCCTCGATGGCGATCACCGCGCGGTTCCAGGCCGAACCGGCATCGGCAAAGGCGCGCCCCTCGGCGAGCGCGGGGTCGAACAGCAGCACGGTCTCGTGCCCGTCCTTCCAGCCGATCTCGGCGGCGGAAGCGGCAGTGGGCAGCGCGACGGCAGCCGCAGCGACGAACGAGCGACGGGTCAGCTTCACCGGTCACCCCCATGCGGGCCCGCCGCGAGATAGTCGGCGATTTCCTGCAACTGTTCGTCCGAGACTTCGCCGCGCGGGATCGCGGGCATGTTGCCGATGCCGTTGCGTGCGGCCAGCACCACGAAAGCGGCGGCGAGGTCGCCGCGCTTCTCCAGCTCGGCATGCGAGCGGCCCCGGCGTTCGAGCAGCCCCGTACCCATGCCCACCGGGCCATGACACATGATGCACTTGTCGACATAGAGCGCCTCGCCGCCGGTCGCACCGGGGCGGTCCGCCAGCGTGATCGGCTGCGGCATTCCGGGCGGAGGGGCAGGTTGCGCGGGGGCGCTGTCGATGGCCGCGGCCGTCTCGCTACGCTCCTGCGCCGCTGCCATACCCACGCATCCGGCCACTGCCAGCGCACCAGCCAGCGTGATCGCCAGCGTTGTCTTTCCGGGCTGCCTGATCATTGTCCGCGCTCCTGTGCAAAGCCCTTGGGCCAGATGCCGCTCTTGCCCGGCGCGATGATCCCGTTGGGGTCGAGCGCGTTCTTCACCGTCTCGTTCATGCGCAGCAAGGCGTTGTTATTGTAGTCGTATGTGTCGGCCACCAGGTCCATGTAGTCGAGGTGGGTCCGGTATTCGCCATAACCCTGCTCCTTCGCGTCAGCCACCAGCGAGCGGAAGAACGGGTCGATCTTGGCCATGAATGCCGGGTCATCCTTGTTGAACACCATCGCATTGACGTTGGTGAGGTGGCGCTCGCCAAAGGCGAAGCTGCCCTGATAGTCGACGCCATATTCCTGATAGCGGGCATAGGTGCGGCGGAACTGCGCCAGCGCCTTATCGCCGTTCTGCTCGATGATCGGCGAGAAGCCGATATGTCCGCCGCGCCCGCCATACCAGTTCACGTTCTGCATCGGGAAGGTCATCGGAGTGCCGGTCCAGCCGGTATATTCCATCGGCTGGCCCTTGACCCAGCTGGTCGGCTTGATCGACATCGGCCCGGCGTTGCCCATCGCCTCTTCCAGCACCTTGTAGGCCGCCTTGTTGACGTCCTCGCGGCCATAGAGGCGCAGGCTCACGCCCCACCAGCCGATGTTGAAGCGCTTGCGGATCGCGTCGATCACGCTGTCGTCGAGCGCGCCGGGCTTGTCGGTCCACTCGTTGCGGGTGGTGAGTATGGCGGCGGCGCGCATCCAGTTGCCGATCGAGGGGCTCTGGGTCAGCAGCCGTTCGCGGCGCAGCGGGGCGATGGTGTCAACCATCACCTTCAGGTCTTCCTTCTTGTCGAACTCGACATCCATGCCCATCAGGCTTTCGGGCTCGGGCATCAGCCACATGCCCATCTTGGTGACGATCCCGAAGTTCGACTGGACGAACATCTGGTCCCAGCCGGGGCCGAAGCCGAACGGATAGGCCTGCCATGTGGGCGCGTTGGAGAACGCGCCCATGCCGGTGCGCACCACCTCGCCATTGGCCAGCACCACTTCGAGGCCGCAGATGTTCTTGGTGTGCTCGCCATAGGGCGTGTAGCCGACGCCGCGATCGAGCGCGTTGCCCATGACCGAGCCCCACGAGTTGCCGGGGGTCGAAAGCCAGTAGGGCAGGTTGTTCTGCCGGATGTAGTCGTAAAGGTCGTAAAAGCCGACGCCCGGTTCGAGCAGCACGGTGCCGAGTTCGGGATCGAACTCGATCTTCTTCATCCGCGACAGGTCCATCACCACGCTGCCGGCGAGCGTGGGGGCGGTGCCGCCATAGCCGAGGTTCTTGCCGCGCGCGATCGGGAACACCGGCAGGCGATACTGGTTCGCCACCCGCAGCACGGCCTGGATTTCCTCCACGCTCTCGGGCGCGACCGCGCCGGAGGCGTGATGGCCCGCATCGTTGACCGCGAACTTGTCCTTGTAGGTGATCCGGTCGAGATCCTCGAAGAAGACCTTCGACGAACCAAGCAGCGTTTCAAGCTCGGCGCGGGCCTGATCCATCTTCATGGCGGTGAAGCCGGGCGGAAGGGGTATGTCTGCCATGTTAAAGCGTCCTTACTGGCCTGAGGCCCATTGAGTGCGGGCAGGCGGACGAGCACCGCCATCGAGCCGCAGCACCTCGCCGTTGACCAGCGGGGTGCGGATGAGAAATTCGACGGCGGCGGCGAAGTCTTCGCCGGTCCCGGCACGCTTGGGGAACTCGACGTCGCGCAGCAGTTCGTCGACCAGCTCGGGCGGCAGCATGGCCACCAGCGGGGTCGCCATGAAGCCCGGCGCGACGGCGTTCACCCGAATCGCATGGCGCGCGAGGTCGCGCGCCCAGACCAGCGTCAGCTCCTTCAGCGCGGCCTTGGCGGCGGTGTAGGCGCCCATGCCTTCCTGCCCCTCGAAGCTGGCGATGGAGCAGGTGTTCACAATCACCCCGCGTTCGCCATCGGGGCCGCTCGGCTGGTTGGCGATCATGGCGTGGCCGACGTGCGCCGCCACATGCGCCGCGCCCATCAGGTTGATCCCGATCACGCGGGCGAAATCGGCCATGTTGCCCGGCCCCTCAGGCGTGGCGATGGGGCCAAGGCCGCCCACGCCCGCATTGTTGCAGCAGATGTCGATCCGGCCATGCCGCGCCATCACCGCGGCGACGGCAGCCTTTACGCTCGCTTCGTCGGACACGTCGCAGGAGAGGAACTCCACACCTTCGGGCGCCTGGCCCGCCACATCGCAGCTCACCACCGTTGCGCCCAGCGCAACCAGCCGCTCGGCCGCGCCCGCGCCAAGGCCTGAGTTGCCGCCGGTGACAAGCGCCACCTTACCTGCCGGATCCATAGTTCTCTCCCCGTCGCTCAGTTCGCGACTTTAACGAGCGTTACTTTTCCTCTAGAGGGGCATCGAGTCAAGAGAGGGAGAGGAACTTGACCGACAGAACCGACCTTTACGCCGTGCTCGATGTCTATCTCACCGCGCTCGAAGCGCGCGACCCGGCGCGTGCACCGTTTGCGAGCGAAGTGTTCAACACCGAAAACAACGTGGCGCTCGCCGTGGGTGACGGGCTGTGGAACACGATCACGGCGCGCAATCCCTATCAGTTGCGCATGGCCGATCCGGCAGCTGGGCAGGTCGCCGTGTTCACCGCAGTCGAGGAATCGGATGCGCTGAACCCGTGTTGCATCAGGCTGGAAGTGGCCGGGGGCCGAATCACCGGCGTTGAAACGGCGGTCGCGCGCAACAAGGACGAGGGCTTTGCCTTCGGGCCACAGTTTTTCGAAGACAAACCCGAGATGGCCCTGCCCGCCTCGCCAGCCTCGCGCGCCGAACTGATCGCTTTGGCCAACGGCTATTTCGAGACCATCGAGCGCAACGACGGGACGATCCGCACCCGCTTCCACCCCGATTGCAACCGGGTCGAGAACGGGGTGCAGACCACCAACAACGCCGATTTCCCGCTCCCCATCGCACGGCTCGGCTGCGAGGAGCAGTTCGCGCTCGGCTGGTATCGCTATGACGATGACCTGCGCGCGCGGCGCTTTCCGCTGATCGATGAAGAGCAGGGGCTGGTGCTGGCCTATGGCTTTATCGACCATTCGGGCCGCATCGGCGACTACACGCTCACCGACGGCACGCCCGCGCGAAGCCCGGTGCGGCGACCGCATTCGTATTATCTGGCCGAGGCGTTCAAGATCGTCGACGGGGCGATCCGGCAGATCGAGGCCGATTTTCTGACGGTGCCCTACCGGATGCCGAGCCCGTGGGACAACAACGGGTAGAGCCCGATTTCCGCTCGCCCTGAGCTTGTCGAAGGGCCGTCTTTCCATCAAGCTTCACACACAACAAGACAGCACGATCCTTCGACAAGCTCAGGATGAGCGGGTGGGACGTTTGGAGAGAGAATAAATGACCAGCCGCCGTATAATCGCCCTTGTCTTGCTGGCAGGCGTGTTCATCATGGAAGGCTTCGACATCGCCGCCATGAGCCTTGCCGTGCCGCGCCTCGAAGTCTCGCTGGGGCTCGATCCCGCCGGCTTCGGCTGGGTCTTCACCGCGTTGCTGGTCGGGCTGGGGCTTGGCGGCGCCCTGATCGCGCCCTTGGGTGACCGCTTCGGCAGACGCACGCTGATCGTGCTCGGCTGCCTCGGCACCGGGCTGGCAACGCTCGGCACCGCGAGTTCGAGCGATATCGAACACTTCCTGTTCTGGCGCACCGTTACCGGCCTCGCGCTGGGGGCCTGCCTGCCCAACGTCAGCGCGCTCTCCTCCGAACTTGCGCCCGAGAAGATGCGCGCCACGCTGATGGCGGTGGTCTCGGCGGGCATCCCGGTGGGCCTTGCGCTGGCCGGACTGCTCGCGCCCGAGCTGATCGCCGTGCTCGGCTGGCAGGGGCTGTTCCTCGTGCCCGGCGGCTTTGCCGTGGTGCTGGCCGGAACGCTGTTCCTCGCGCTCGAAGGCGGCGCGCCCGCGCGCGAACCCGCTGACGCCGCCGCGCCCAAGGCGAAGCTGCCACAGCTGGTGCTGTTCAGCGCGCCGTGGCTGTTCCCCTTCGCGGTGTTCGCCGCGATGCTCGCGTTCAACGCGCTCAACCTCTATCTGCTCAACTCGTGGCTGCCGACCGTGCTGCCGGGCGCTGGCCTCAGCCTCGACGATGCGGCGCGGGTGGCGGGCGTGGCCAATCTGGCGGGCCTCGGCATCGGCATCGGCGCGAGCCTGCTGCTCGACCGCTGGCACAAGGGGCTGACGCTGGCGCTGTTGTTCGGCTCCATGGCCGCAAGCTTTGCCATGATCGCGCTGACCGCGCCCGACCAGACCCGCTGGACGCTGTTGCTGATGGTGGGCGTGGGCGGGGCCAATGCCGGCGGCATGGTGCTGCCGGGCCTGTGCGCCTACCTGTTCCCCGCCCGCCTGCTGTCAAGCGCGGTGGGCATGGGCGTGCTGGTGGCGCGGCTCGGGGCCTTTGCCGGGCCGCCGCTGGGCGGCGCGATGATCGCCGCCAAGGTGCCCGCCCAGACCTTCCTCGGCGTAGCCGCGATCCCGGCACTGGTCTGTGTGCTGGTGGCGCTGCTGGTGAGCCGCGCGCTGCTGGTGCGCCAGCGGGTGGAGCCGGCGGCGGTTACGGCCTGAAGTCGAGCCCGCCGACCCGCTCGGCAAAGCGCCAGCCGTCTTCGCCGAGCACGCAGAGATCGTCATAGGTTCCGATCAAGGGGCTGTTGGCCGCCTGCACCGGCAGGCCGCCATCGTCGGCCTCGTCGCCCATGTAGAGCACGATCACGCTTTTCGCCCGCGCCGTGGCGGGGCCTTCGACATCGACCAGCACATTGGCGATCGCATGACGCTGCGCTCGCGGCTTGCGGGCGAGAAAGCTCTCCAGAATCGCCGCGCGGCCGATCACCGGATCGCCTCCGCTGGGGCGGCGGAACACCGCATCCTCGGTGTAAAGCCTGGCGCAGGCATCCCAGTCCTGCGCGTCGTTGGCCCAGGTATATTCGTGAATCAGCCGGGTGACGTCCGCTTCGACAGCGCGGCGGCTGCCTTCATCCATGCCATAGGGTGTGTGTGTCATAGGCAGCGGCTTATCCGCCCCGGCTCTCCGGGTCTAGCTTTCCACCGGCGGCTTGGTGCTTTCGAGGAACACCGAGTTGCCGTGCTCATCGGTCGCATCGAGCCGTTCGATCAGCTTCTCGACGATATCCCCGAAGGCTGCCAGTTCTGACGGGCTGATCGCATCGAACAGATAGTGCGCGACCAGTTCGCTCTGCGGCTTCATCAGCCTGTAGAGCCGCTCGCCCTCTTCGGTCAGGCTCAGCCACTTGCGCCGCCGGTTCGCCTCATCGACGAGAACGGTGATACGCCCGTTCCGCTGCAGCGTGGCCACCGCGCGCGAGATGCTCATCGCGTTCACGCCGGTGAGTTCGGCAACCTCGTGGCTGGCGGTACGCTTGAGCGCGCCGATGGTCATCAGCACCCGGAACTCGTTGAGACTGATGCGATAGCGGTGCGACAGATGCGTGCTGAACGGCGCCATCAGCCGGTTGGTGAGCTTGAGCAACCGGTGCAGCATCGCCGCAGCATCGCTTTCAGCGACATAGCCGCGCTCCATCTCGTCTGCTGCCCCTTGCCTGTAGATTACCAACGCGCTTCCCTTCTTGGCTCGATTTTTCCTTGGCCCGCCGGGCAGAGGGGCCTTTCCCTCCACCGTAACAGTCGTTAGCGTTGCCGCCAAGAATCAGCACAATCAGTCCTGGGAGTAACGACGTGGCGAGCTATCCGCAAACGATCCATTTCATTGGCACCAACACCCCGCGACGGGTAGAGATGTCGCTGCGCAATCTCGAAGTCGAGGGCGACATCCCCGCCGAGATCGAAGGTGCGTTCTTCCGCGCGGTGCCCGACAATGCGCATGCCCCGATGTTCGAAGACGATATCGCCCTCAATCACGATGGCATGATCGCGCGCTTCAACTTTGAGGGCGGCGCGGTGGATTTCGACATCCGCTATGTCGAGACCGAGCGCTACAAGCTGGAAAAGAAGGCCCGCCGCGCGCTGTTCGGGCGCTATCGCAATCCGTTCACCGACGATCCCAGCGTCGAGGGCGCCGACCGTACGGTCGCCAACACCACCCCGGTGTGGCACGCGGGCCGCCTGTTCATGACCAAGGAGGACGGGCGCGGCTACGAGGTCAACCCGCACAGCCTGGAGACCGTCGGCCGCTGGGACTACGAGGGCAAGCTGCGCAGCCAGACCTTCACCGCCCACCCGCGCATCGACCCGGTGACGGGCGAAATGTTCTTCTTCGGCTACGAAGCGGGCGGCCTATGCGACCCCAACGTCGCCTATTGCATCGCCGACAAGGACGGCAACCTGGTGAAGGAGCAGTGGTTCGAGCAGCCCTATATCTCGTCGATCCACGATTTCGTTATCACCGAGAAATATGCGATCTTCCCGATCTTCCCCACGCTGACCGATCTCGACCGGCTGAAGGCGGGCGGCCATCACTGGGCGCACGATCAGTCGAAGCCGAGCTATATCGGGATCATGCCGCGCTATGGCGACGTGTCGGAAATGGTGTGGGTTGAAGGCCCGGTCGGCGTCTCGTGCTTCCACGAGGTCAATGCCTATGACGATGGTGATCTGGTCCATATCGACCTGTGCCTGAGCGACACCAATGCGTTCAGCTTCATGCGCGAGGCGGGCGGCATCCAGCGCGACCAGCAGGACATCAAGGGCGCGCTCACCCGCTGGACACTCGACATGAGCAAGGACCAGCCCGAACTGTCGGAGCGCCCGCTCGGCCCTCCGGGCGACCTGTGCCGTCTGGCCGACAAGGATCAGGGCCGCCCCTATAACCACGCCTGGTATCTGAGCATGAACCCTGAGGCGAAAGGCCCGCCCATGCTCGGCGGACCGGTGGGCGCGAACTTCAACGCCCTCTTGCGCGTCGAGGTGGGCAATGGCCGGGTGTCGATGATGGAAGTGCCCCCCGGCTGCGCGATCAGCGAGCCGGCGCACGTGCCGTCAAGCGAGGAAGGCCACGGCGGCTGGCTGCTGACCGTGATCGACATTCCCAACGGCCCTCCCGGCGGCAACCCGGCGGACTATGCAAGCGAGGTCTGGGTGGTCGAGGCCGATGCGGTCGAGAAGGGCCCCGTGGCCAAGGTGAAGACCGGGCTGGCCCTGCGCAGCCAGGTCCACGGCACCTGGGTCAGCCGCGCGAAGCTTGACGCTTCGAAGGTCAGGTAAGCCGCGCATTTTGTGGTGGCGCAATGCGGGCTATAAGCCGCTGCGCATAGGGCTCGCACTGGCCTGCGAGCCCACCCTACAAGCGGACAAAGCGATACAATGACGACTGTTCCCGACGACCTGCCCGACGAGCTTCCGGGGCCGACGATGAAGTGGATCTACCACCTCAGCCGCATCATCTTTGGCGGGTGGTGGGTCTATTCGGGCCTGATGCCCTTCCTCGATCCGGGCTGGCAGCCGCTGGGGCAGGAACAGGCCGCGATCGACTTCACGCTGGCGCTGATCGCTTCAGGGCTGATGGCGTGGATCAAGGTCGCTGAGATCATGTTCGGCCTGCTGATCCTGGCCAACCGGATGATGCCGCTGGCCGCAGCGGCCATCGTGCCGATCAACTTTGTGATCCTCTACTGGAACTTCGTGCTCGAAGTGGGGATGGTCGAATATACCTTCGGCGCGCTGACGCTGCTGTTCAACGCGATCCTGCTGTGGCCCTGGCGCCGTTATTACTGGCCGCTGCTGGTGTGGAACGGGCGGCCCGACTTTTCCAGCCGGGCCGGGATTCAGGACTGATCGGGGCCAGAAAGCCTGGATTTCGACGACGCTACGCTGATCCACCATACTCCCCTCCCCTCGGGGAGGGGCCGGGGGTGGGGGTTGGCTAGCGTGGCCCCCCCATCCCAACCCTTCCCCAAGGGGAAGGGCATTATGTCATCCTGTTCTGGCGGCCTCAGGTCAGCGCGTAGTAGCGCAGGCAGTTGCCGTCGCTCTTGCGCTCGCCCACGCCGATGAAGACGTGCTTGGTCAGCCAGTCGTGCTTGCCGACCGGGCATTCGAACGTGGGGTTGCCGCGCAGGTAGTATTCGGGATGTGGCACCGGCGCGCCGTCGTTGAAGGCCCAGTCGCGCAGGCGCTGCATCGTGTCGGGCTGGCGGCCCCACAGGAAGCCCTTGTTGTTGAGCAGGATGATCGTGCCGTCGTCCTCCTCCAGCAGATAGCGGGCATCGAACACGGCGACATCGTCGGGGCGGAAATAGGCATAGTCACCGCCCGATCCGGGCACGGCGCGGCCCTTGATCTGCGGGCCTTCGAAGGTGCCGCCCTTGACCAGCACCGCGCTGCGCATCCCGCCGTTGGGGTGCGGGGCCATGGTGTAGACCTCGGGGAACGTCAGCCGCACCTCCATCACGAATTCGAGCCGGGGGTTGTCCAGCTCGCTGAAGGGGGCGGTGAAAGGGGTGGTGTCGGAAAAGGTGGTCATGGTTAAACTCCGGTTTCCGTTCGTGTCGAGCGAAGTCGAGACACGAACGGAAGGTGGGGGCGATCACCCCAGTTCGATAAGGCCGCCGTCGACCAGCAGGTCGGCGCCGGTGATGAAACTTGCGTCGTCGCTGGCGAGGAACAGCACGGCCTTGGCGACCTCGTCGCTGGTGCCCATGCGGTGCATCGGGATGTTCTGGATCATCATCTCCTTGAGCTTCTCCACATCCTCCGGTCCCATGCCGGGGTTGCGGTGGAGCAGCGGAGTGTCGATCGGGCCGGGCGAGACCATGTTCAGGCGGATCTTGCGGGGCAGCAGCTCTTTCGCAAAGACCTTCATCGCCATCGCAAGCCCCGCCTTGGCCGCGGCATAGGTGCCGTTGCCTTCCAGCGGACCATGCGCGCCGATCGAGCCGGTGACCACCACCGCCCCGCCCTCGCCCATGATCCGCACCGCCTTCTGCAAGGCGAAGACACAACCGCGCAGGTTGATCGCATGGACGAAGTCCCAGTCCTGCTCGGTGATCGCTTCGAGCGGGGCGAACCCGCCCACGCCCGCGTTGATATAGAGCACGTCGATGCGGCCGTCTGTTTGTTCGACCTGCTGTACCACGCGTTCGGTGGCGGCGGGGTCGGCGATGTCGGCGGCATAGCCCGTGCTGCCGGGGATCGCAGCGACGGCCGCGTCGATGGTCTGCTGGTTGCGACCTGTGAGGTGGACCCGCGCGCCTTCGGCTGCAAAGGCCTGCGCCGAGGCGAGGCCCATGCCAGAATTGCCACCGAGAACCAGAACGACCTTGTCCTTAAATCGCATCACTCACCTCTCCTCCGCTCATGCTGAGCTTGTCGAAGCATCGTTTTTACTTCCCGCCCCGCGCTTAAGGAAAGCAGTCCTTCGACAAGCTCAGGACGAGCGGGGGTTGGTTGTTTGGGCCTAGAACGGCCCGTTCGGATTGGGGCCGCCTTCGGTCACGTCCTGCAACACGTCCCAGTGCTCGGCGATCTTGCCGTCTTCCACGCGGAAAATGTCGATCACCGCCCAGCCGAGATCACCCGGCCAACGCCGCACGTGGTAGTGCACGGTCACATGGTCGCCATCGACAAAGGCGCGCTTCACGTCGTGCACGGCCTCGGGCGTCTGCTCACGGATCATGTCGAGAAAGGCCTTCAGCGCATCGCGTCCCGGCGGGGCGAGCTGGCTGTGCTGGATATAGTCCGCCGCGACGAACTCATCGACGCGGGCGGAATCCATCGGCCCCAGCACATGCTCGAACAGGCCCATCACCAGCGCAAGGTTGGCCTCCTCCTGCGGGGTGCGGCTCATGCCGCTTCGGCCTGCCTGGGCAGATCAGCCGGAGCCAGCACGCTGCCCTTGATATGGTCGGCGGCCTTTTCGGCCAGCATCATCACCGGGATATTGGTGTTGCCGCCCGGCACCGTCGGCATGACCGAGCAGTCGACCACCCGCAGCCCTTCCACGCCCAGCACCCGGCAATCGGCATCTACCACGCTGCGTTCACCCATGCCCATCGCGCAGGTGCTGGTCGGGTGCATCGCGACATAGCAGGTGGCGCGGATCAGCGCGTTCAGCTCGTCATCGGTCTCCGCGCCTGCCGAGGGCGCGCGTTCGGCCCCGACCAGCTGCGCCATCGGCTCCGAATTGTAGATCCGGCGCGCGGCGCGGATCGCGCGGCGCATCTGCGCGAGGTCGGCCTCTTCGGTCATGATGTTGAGGGTGACGGCGGCGCTGTCCATCGGGTCGGCGCTCTTGAGTTCGACCCAACCCCGGCTTTCGGGGTGCAGCTGGACCACGCCGGCCCAGAACACGTGCTCCTGCTCGGGCTTCAATAGTGGGAACCAGGTCTGCGCATCGAACCGGATCGGGTTGACCATGATCTGCATGTCGGGCCGTTCGAGGTGGTCGGCGGTGCGCACCACCACGTTGCAGCTGTTGAGCTGGCTGGCCATCGTTCCGGTGCCCGTCAGCGCCCATTTCACCGCGTTGAAGGCAAGCCGGTCCCAGCGCAGCTGCCTGAGGAAGGTGACCTTCTGCCTGGCCGCCCATTCGAGGCTGGTGGTCGGGTGCTCCTGCAGGTTGCGGCCCACGCCGGGGCTGTCGTGCAGCACGGTGATGCCATGCTCGCGCAGATGCTCGGCGGGGCCGATCCCTGAGAGCATCAACAGATGCGGCGAGTTGTAGGTGCCGCCGCTCAGGATCACCTCGCGCCGCGCGCGCAGCACCCTGGTGCCCTCACCCGCCTGCACTTCCACGCCCACCGCGCGCTTGCCCTCGAACACCACGCGGCGCACCTGCATACCGGTGCGCACGTCGAGGTTCTGCCGTCCGAGCGCGGGCTTGATATAGGCGCTCGCGCCCGAGACCCGCCGCCCGCGCGCATCGACCGACTGTTCGCCGCGCGCAAAGCCTTCGGGCCTGGTCCCGCTGAGATCCTCGGTGGTGGAGAAGCCCGCGTTCTCGGCGGTCTCCATCATCACCTCGTGCAGCACGTGCGGCGAATCGATCGGGCGGATCGTCACGGGGCCGCCGACGCCGTGATAGTCGTCCTCACCGCGCCACGAGTTCTCCATCTTGCGGAAATAGGGCAGGCAATCGGCATAGGACCATCCGCGCGCGCCCATCTGCGCCCACTGGTCATAGTCCGCCGGGTGGCCGCGCATCGCGAACATCCCGTTGATCGAGCCCGATCCGCCCATCACCTTGCCGCGCGGCAGCGGCATCTGCCGTCCGTCGAGGCCCGGCTCGGGCTCGGTCATATAAGTCCAGTTGAGGCTGGGCATGATCATCGCCCGCAGGAAGCCCAGCGGCATCTGGATGAACGGATGGCTGTCCTCGCCGCCCGCCTCCAGCAGCATGACGCTGGTCTTCGGGTCTTCGCTCAGCCGCGCGGCAATCACGCAGCCCGCGCTGCCACCGCCCACGACGATATAGTCGGTATCCGCTTCGTGCATCACTCTCTCCTTGCCTTCACTTGCTAACGTTCGTTACGGTTGGACGCAAGAAGGGGAGAGCGAATGACACGCGAAGACTACGAGAGATATGCCGCGGCCTTCAACGCGCGCGACTACGATGCGGTGTTCGATTTCTACACCGACACCCCGAAGATGGCCTTCTTCGGGATCACGATCACCACCCGCGAGCAGCTGCGCACATTCTACAGCTTCCTGCACTCCTACGTGCGCGAGACGATAGCCATCGAGAAGTTCGCCAGCAGCGACGAGCTGGCGGCGGTGGAAGGCCTGATCCGCATCGAGTGCTTCCGCGACCTCACCCGCGAAGATCTCGACGCCAACGGGATGGAGCAGTTCTTCCCGATCAAGGCAGGCGAGGTGCAGGAGATGCGGCAGTACATCCACTATCATCTCGATCACGGCAAGATCGCCAGCGTGGGCTGCGCGCTGGTGTAATTCTCGGGCTGAGGGGGCGGATTGGCTGTTGCCTGCGCGCCGCCCCCGAGCCATGAGGCAGAAACTGCCCAAGCTATTGACCTAGGCGCTCTTTCATACTTGCGACCTTTTCGCATATATGAAATACGTCTTGCATGATCAAAACCTCTCATGTCGGCAGCCTTCCGCGCGGCCCTGAACTTGTCCCGCTGCTGCTCGCCCGCGACCATGGCGAGCCCTACGATGCCGAGGAATTCGACCGGCTGGTGCTCGCCGCCGTGACCGAGGCCGTGCGCCAGCAGGTTGCCGCCGGGGTCTCGGTGGTGTCCGATGGCGAGATCGGCAAGGTCGGCTACTCGACCTACATTATCGAGCGGCTCTCGGGCTTCGGCGGGCACACCCCGCGCAAGCCTGCGCGGGACCTCGCCGAAGTGCCCGAGCTGACGAAGAAACTGAGCGCGATCATGGGCGCGCAGGAGTTCACCCGCGCCAGCGCCATTGCCAAGGTCGAGCTGGTCAACCTTGAGCCGCTGCACGACGATATCCGCCGCTTCCGCGCCGCGCTCGATGCGGCGGGAGAGGGCGTGGAGGCCTTCATGAACTCGGCCTCGCCGGGGCTGATCACCGCCTTCCAGCCCAACCAGTTCTATCCCAGCCACGAGGCCTATCTGGCCGACCTCGCCACGGCGATGCAGCCCGAATACGAGGCGATCGTCGATGCGGGCTTCCAGCTTCAGCTCGACTGCCCCGACCTCGCGATGAGCCGCCACACCGGCTATCAGGATATGAGCGAAGCCGAATTCCTCAAGGCGATCACCGCCAATGTGGAAGCGCTCAACAGCGCGACCGCCAACATCGCGCCCGAGAAGATGCGCATGCACGTGTGCTGGGGCAACTACGAAGGCCCGCACACGCACGACATTCCGCTCGAAAAGATCATGGACATCGTGCTCTCGGCGCGCCCCGCCACGATCCTGTTCGAGGCCGCCAACCCGCGCCACGAGCATGAGTGGGAAGTCTGGGCCCAGGCCGACCTGCCGGAGGAGAAGGTACTCGCCCCCGGTCTCGTCGACACCTGTTCGAACTATGTCGAGACGCCCGAGCTGATCGCGCAGCGGATCATGCGGTTTGCCGATATCGTCGGCAAGGACCGGGTGATCGCCAGCACCGACTGCGGCTTCGGCACCTTCGCCGGCTATGGCAAGATCGACCCCAAGGTGGCCTGGGCCAAGCTCGCCGCGCTGCGCGCCGGGGCCGACCTCGCCGAGAAGCGGATCGGCTGACCATGGCCGAACCCTCGCCCCCAGCTCAGATTGGCCCGGCGCAGAACAGCCAGGTCAAATCGGCCACGCGCACGCTCGACATCATCGAGTATGTCGTCGCGCACAACCGGCCGCTGGTGGCGCAGGAAATCGCGACGGCGCTCGGCATTCCGGTGTCGAGCCTGTCGTACCTGCTGGCGACGCTGGTCGAGCGCGGCTATCTGATCCGTGAGGGGCGGCGCTATCTGGCAGGGCCGGGGCTGGCGCGGCTGCAATCGTCGAGCGGCGGGTTCTCGCTGGCCGACCGGGCCGCGCCGCTGGTCCGCTCACTGAGGGTGCAGCTGAACGAGACCACCAGCTTCTTCGTCCGCTACGACTGGGAAATCGAGGCCATCGTCACCGAGAGTTCGGAGCAGGCGCTGCGCTATTCGGTGCCGCAGGGCCGCCGTCTGCCGATGCATGCGCTGGCGGCGGGCAAGGTGATGCTGGCGGCGCTCTCGCCCGATGAGCTCGACCGCTATTTCGCCGAGGTCGAGCGCGAGAAGTTCACCCCCAGAACCGTGATCGACGAGGCCGAACTGCGCGGGCAACTGGAAGAGGCGCGCAAGACCGGCTTTGCCACCACCGATCAGGAATACTCGCAAGGGATCGAGGGCATTGCCCGGCTGATCACGATCGACGGCGAGCCGGTCGGGTCACTGTCGGTGGCGGTGCCGAAGGTGCGCTTCGACAAGGACATGGCCGCACGTGTATGCGACCAGCTCGAACGCACGGCGAGCCTGCTCGAAGCGAGCTAGAGCGGGATGCCATAGCATCGACTCGCAAAGCCCTTCCGTCGGGGAAGGGTTGGGATGGGGGTTCCACGCCAAGGTCGAGCCCCCACCCCCAGCCCCTCCCCAAGGGGAGGGGAGCAAGGTGGCTCAGGGCACTAGATACCGTCCAGAAAGTCCGCGCCGAGGCGGCTGTCTGGCTTGGCGGGCGCTGCTTCGGGCTCTGCGACTGGCGCAGGCGATCCGTTGAGCGCTGCCGCGCGTGCCGCAATCGCTGCGCTCACCGATGGATCGGGTTGCCATGCCTCTGCCTGAGGCGCCTCTGGAGCGGGCGGCGGTGCGGCCA